>NZ_JBGUAZ010000001.1:0-600000 GCF_041821085.1 Natrinema sp. HArc-T2
TCGACCAATACGGTCATCATTCACCGATTACGGTTTGACGGCGGTTCGATTCCGCCGATTGGCATTACAGCGGCCACAGCGGCGAGGTGCCTCCCGTACCCATCCCGAACACGGAAGATAAGCTCGCCTGCGTATCGGCAAGTACTGGAGTGGGCGACCCTCTGGGAACGTCGATTCGCCGCTTTCATTCATATTATTCTCACATAGCTACTGCTGTGTGGGGTTCCTTTTATCATCAAGACTGGATCGGCGCTCATCGTCGATACCAGTCGCCTCAAAACTCACCCGTCAGCGCAGCAGCTGTGTCAATTATAGTAGCCACTGAAAGTCAGTGCACACTTGATCGCACGAGGCTGTGCGATCAGTGCGTAAACAGTTTCAGTCGTGTTACTATAGCCGTGATCTCGAGCACGTAACGATCTTTCGCGTTGGCGGGTTTCCAGTAGTGTGACTTCGTGTTCAGTACAGCAACTGCAGCCTGACCCATGTTGACGCCCGATGCAGGGATGTGAGCCGTCACAGAGGTAGCTACGATCTCAATCGTTGAGATACTGCTGTTCCCATTCCCGACGCTCCTCGATGGCTTGTCGACCGTGATCGCTGATCTCGTAGTAGTTGGTCCGCCGATCGAGCTGTCCCTTCTCGACGAGTTCCTTATTGACGAGGGTGTCGAGATTTGGATATAATCGACCGTGGTTGATTTCACTGCTGTAGTATGTTTCAATCTCGTCCTTTACGTCCTGACCGGACGGCTGATCGGCCCCTGCAATTACGTAGAGTAGGTCTCGTTGAAACCCTGTCAGATCGTCCATTGTGTCCTCGAGTGGACGAACGGGAACCCGGCTATTTGTTATCGATTTCGTATCAACTGTTCCGCACACGTTTCGCGGAGCGAACTATGGCGTTCGTATTCATCACACCCATTTCAGTTAGTAACAACGAGTTAAACCCGGTTCCATACTTGTAGCGACTGTTCAGTATCAGATATAGACGGGACGTAGAGACTATCTACAGTAGCGAACGATAAGCGTACAACGGCACGAGTAGTGACTACTTGAGTCGAGTCCCGTGACTGGTGCTTACGCAGTCATCGCGAACGCACTTGGTAGCGGCTGCTAGCCGTCTCGTAGTGCGCGAAAGAACGATAGTCGACTGTGAAAACCCGTTACCGAACGCAAGAAGCCGTATTACAGGCGGGTGACGTTGGTGGCGCGGGGGCCCTTGGGGGCCTGTTCGATGTCGAATTCGATCTCTGTGCCTTCTTCGAGGTCCGGACCGCCAACGTCTTCCATGTGGAAGAAAACGTCATCGTCCGCGTCGTCCGTCGAAAT
Source organism: Natrinema sp. HArc-T2 (assembly GCF_041821085.1). Classification (NCBI taxonomy): domain Archaea; kingdom Methanobacteriati; phylum Methanobacteriota; class Halobacteria; order Halobacteriales; family Natrialbaceae; genus Natrinema; species Natrinema sp. HArc-T2. The sequence goes on from NZ_JBGUAZ010000001.1 coordinate 1,332, forward strand.
GAAACCGTAGCCGCCTGTGTCGTTGAAGAAATCAACGTTTCCTTTCGCCATTGCAATTCGAAAGAGTCCCCCGACACGTATAACAGTTCTGTTATGGAGTACATGTAGAAACAAAAATAATAGCTTCCTGTATCCAACGATCACGGGGCGAGTATCGAAGAAACAGCGGATTCAACTGTTCTCACTCTTCGATATAATCGTCACTCGAGAAACCGACGTGTCGACCACCCGAGGCGGCGCGGAATCCGTCGTACTGCTGGATGCGAGTAGTCGTTTGGAGATGAAAGCCAGCGAGCAGAGGCCAGTTCAGTCGGTTTCGTCCGAGAGCGAATCAGGTGATCGTCCAGAAACGGTCTCGAGTCGGTCGTGATTGATTTGAGCAGAACTCGGACCGTTACTCGAGCAGGTCGCTTCGGAATGGCACCGCTTAGGTGGATCCACTGGATATCTCCGGTATGACCCAGGCACGGACCCAGAGAGTGCCGACGATCGCGCAGGTGGCCTTGATCGGACTGTTCGTAACGGCGCTCGTGACTGCGCAGGTGACCGCATCGAAGGTACTGGCGTTCGAACTCCCCGTCTCGCTCCCAGTGACGGGGTCCCAACTCGTGTTGCCTGGTGCGGCACTCGCGTACGCGTTGACGTTTCTCGCGAGCGACTGCTATACCGAGCTGTACGGTCGGCGTGCGGGCCAGATCGTGGTCAACGTTGGGTTCGGTCTGAATTTTATCGTGCTCGCGCTCGTCTGGTCGACGATCGCTGCGCCGGCAGCCAACTCGAGCAGCGCTAGCCAGTTCGCGACGGTTCTCGGCGCGTCGACAAACATCGTCCTCGGCAGTCTGCTCGCGTACATCGTCAGCCAGAACTGGGACGTGATCGTCTTTCATCGGATTCGGGAGTACACCGGTGCCGAAATGCTCTGGCTTCGCAACATCGCGTCGACGGCGAGCAGCCAGGCGATCGATACCGTCATCTTCGTGTCGGTCGCGTTCGCCATCGCACCGGCGATTCTCGGCGTCGGTGCCGTGCTCCCCACCGATGTCTTGCTCTCGTTGATGGTGGGACAGTACCTGCTGAAGTTCCTGATTGCCCTCCTCGATACACCGGTCGTCTACGCGATCGTCTCGATCGTGCGCTCGCGCGAGGGGCTGGTCGCTGACGACATGCAGTCCGTCTGAGTCGCTGGTGGCCACGATTGCGGTGGGTCCTCCGAACGGAGAGCGTTTAGTAGCTCCCTCGAGAGCCATACCTATGGACGAACGCGTACGCGAACACGCCGCGGTATTGGTCGACTGGAGCGCTCGTATCGAGGCGGGTGATAACGTCGTCCTATCGGTCGGCCCGGACGCTCACGAACTGGCGGTCGCCGTCGCAGAAGAACTCGGCTCCCGTGGGGCGAACCTGCTCGCGACCTATCGTTCAGGCGAGATTACGCGGGCCTATCTCCAGGCTCACGACGGCGACTTCGATGCGAATCCGGCCCACGAACTCGCGCTGCTCGAGAACACCGATGTCTACCTCTCGCTTGGCGGCGGTCGAAACACGAGCGCAACGGCCGACGTTTCCGGTGACCAGCGGCAGGCGTACAACGACGCTCGACGTGAGATTCGCGAGGCGCGACTGGGTACCCGCTGGGTGTCGACGGTTCATCCGACGCGGTCGCTCGCACAGCAAGCGAACATGGCCTACGAGGAGTACCGAGATTTCGCTTACAATGCGATCCTTCGGGACTGGGAGTCGCTTGCCGAGGAGATGGCCCAGCTCAAGACCCTCCTCGATGACGGCGATGTGGTCCGACTCGTCTCGGAGGGGACCGACCTGACCATGCGAATCGACGATCGCACGGCGGTCAACAGTGCTGCCTCGGTTGCGTACGACTCGCATAACCTGCCAAGCGGTGAGGTCTTTACGGCACCTGCCGGGACCGAGGGGACGGTCACGTTCGACGTGCCGATGACCCTTCGAGGGGAGCCCGTCCGGAACGTCCGCCTCGAGTTCGCTGACGGCGAGGTCGTCGACTACGATGCCGATCAGGGCGCAGCCGTCATCGGCGACATTCTCGAGACGGACGAGGGCGCACGGCGACTGGGCGAACTCGGGATCGGCATGAACCGTGGGATCGACCGCTACACGGACAACATCCTCTTCGACGAGAAGATGGACGATACTGTCCACCTCGCGCTCGGTCGGGCCTACGACGCTTGTCTCCCCACCGGCGAGTCCGGCAACGACTCGGCGGTCCACGTCGACCTGATCACCGACGTCAGCGAGGACTCCCGCCTCGAGATCGACGGAACAGTGATCCAGCGCAACGGTGCGTTCCGGTTCGAGCCAGGATTCGACGGCTGAACGGTCCATTTTATGCGGAGAGCGGCGTGCTCTCGGTGTCTTGGTGCTCGAGTGGCCGTGCCACTGCTGGATGACACAGAGGACACCGACTGCACGCAGGATGTGTTTGTTCCCTCACGGGCTCTGTATCCGACAGTATTAGCTGCTTACGAGAGAGCGGCTGTTCGCTGTCGAACGGAAATAACAGCATACCAATATCGAGACAGCCCCTCATACTGAGTCCCCGCCCTGCCGGTGGCGGAGAATAATCGGCTGGCTCTGTCATCGATCTGTGGTTGTCTCTTGCCCTGCCGGGCGGACGCCTGCCGTCGACACCTCGGTGATCGGCGTCTCGTTCCCAGTGTAGGCGGATGCCGGTCTCGACGATGGTCGGCGGTTCCGTCACGTTCTCGAGTCTCGAGGCCCAACGACGACTATGCGCGATCACCTCCGGGCCGGCGTTGCGATCTTCAACGACGGCTACTACCACGCCGCCCACGACGCCTGGGAGGATCACTGGCTCGACCTCGAGGCCGGTAGCGACGACGAACGCCTGCTGCATGGCCTCATCCAGTACAGCGGCGCGGTGGTCCACGCTCGCGAGCGAAACTGGACGGGTGCCGTTGGCCTCGCCGAGAGCGCCCAGACGTATCTCGCGCCGTTGCCTGCCGACTACCGCGAGTTAGCCCTCGAGCCGGTCCGATCGTCCCTCACAGGTCTCGCGACCGATCCCGAACTCATCGAACGGCAGTCACCGATACAGATCGAACACGAGGGAACTGCCCCGACGCTATCCGACCTCGACATCGGGCCGACGACGATCGCGGCGGTCGTCTTCGCCGAGGTGTTCGGCTATGACGAGGAACCGATCGAACAGGCGCGAGCGTACGCGCAGCGGGATCTCGAGGCCGGTGACGACGCCAGCCAGTTCATTACATTGCTGTTCGATTTCGTTCGCGAGGACGAGCATCGGGGGATCGTTTTCCAGCGGCTCAAAGAACACGTCGACCGGAGACAGGCTCGCGAGAAAGACGTTGAAGGGTTATTCTAATCGAACGACGGAGGCGGGTGCGAGCGTCGGCTCCGTTCAGGCGTCGGGCTCGAGGACCCGATCCTCGCCGTCGTAGTGGGCGGAGTTGTCCTGGGGGTCGTAGTCGAGCACCTCACGGGCACGATCGATCGAGTAGTACTTGCGGTCGTTATCCGAAATGCCGTAGACGATCTCGTAGTCGTAGTCGGCCCGGATACAGCGGTCGAACAGGTGTGCACAGTCCCGGTAGGAGAGCCACATCGCTTGTCCGCGCTCGTAATCGATCGGTGGGTGGCCCTCGGTGAGATTACCGATGCGAACGCAGACGACAGAGAGGTCGTGTTCGTCGTGGTAGTAGCGACCGAGGGTTTCGCCGGCGGCTTTCGAGACGCCATAGAGGTTGCTCGGTCGCGGGAGTTCGGTCCCATCGAGGAGGTAATCGTCGTGGGCCCGGTACATCTCGGGCGTGCGCTCGTCGGTCTCGTAGTTGCCGACGGCGTGGTTCGACGAGGCGAACGCGACCTTCTCAACGCCGGCTTCGACGGCTGCCTCGAAGACCGTCTGGGTGCCGCCGATGTTGTTGGTCAGGACGCTGTTCCACGGCGCTTCCGGTCGCGGATCGCCTGCGAGGTGGATCACGACGTCGATACCTTCCATTGCCTCGCGGACGGCCTCGTCGTCAGTGATATCCGCGACGACGAACTCGCCCGGCTGGTCGCCCGTCGGTGGATCGCGATCCAGCAACCGCCACTCGTAGTCATCCGACAGGCCGCCGAGGATGGCCGTTCCGACCCGCCCCGCAGCCCCCGTGAGCAGGACTGACTGTGCCATTCGTTCGGTGTGAGGGTCAGCGTCGATAAGTACCATGCGATTCGGCCCCAGCGCGGTCGATGGTGGCACGCGTCTCCCCGTTCGCAGCGACGGCGCTCGATCCGGCTCGCTCGCATCGCAATCCCCTTCCCGACCGCACGCGAGGGCCTGTACATGCCCACAGACACAACACCGACTGACGCGGAAGCTGCCTGCTTCGAGGCCGGCATCAAGTTCGGCTCACTGTACCACCAGTTCGCCGGCACACCTGTTTCACCGGACAGCGCCGCGAGTCTCGAGTCAGCAATGGAAGAATCGATCGAAAACCAGCCCCATTGCACCGCAGTGACCGTCGACGTGCTTGTCGACGAGCTCGAGGCCGAACTCGCCGACGCGACGGCCGACTACACCGAACTCACCGGTCGCTTTCTCGAGGTCGAAATCGTCGTCGACTACGAGGGCTGTGAGATCGTCACCCGGATGGAAATGGAAGACGGCTATCCCTTGATGCGCCTCGAATCGGTCCGCGACGAGGGGTCCGACTGACACCGCGACTCAGACGCTCGAGCGGTCGACTTTTTCGGGTGCTTCAAACGCCGTCGCGAGCTCGAGCAGTTGCACTAGAATCCGACCGGTCGCGCCCCAGACGGTGTAGCCGTCGACGTGGAAGTAGTGGATGACGATGTCGCCGTAGTAGGGGTGCGAGCGACGTTCGTACTCGTAATTCTCGGGATCGAGCAATCCCGACAGCGGGAGAACGACGATCTCGGCGACCTCGTTGTCGTCGCGGACGTACTCGCGGTCTGGGACGTTGGCGACGAAGGGCGTGACAGCGTACTCGGTGACCGTCCGGATGTCGTCGAGTTGGCCGACGACCTCGGCCTCGCTGTGCTCGAGGCCGATCTCCTCGTTTGCCTCCCGGAGTGCGGTCTCGAGGATCGTCGCGTCCTCCGGTTCGGCGCCGCCACCGGGAAAGCTCATTTGGCCGGGATGCTCGCCGAGGTGGTCAGCTCGCCGGGTAAACAGCAGGTGGTCCTCGCCGTCGCGGTCGACGATCGGCGCGAGGACCGCCGCGTCGTACTCTTGATCGTCGATCTCGGTGGCCTCGTAGGCCGCAACCGGCTCGAGGGTCAGTCTCGTCGTCATTCCTCGAGGGCGTCCTCCAGTCGCGTCCGTTCGTCCGTGAGATCGACCGGGGCCCACGCTTCGAGATCGTAGCTGATATCGAGGAGCGTTCGGAGCCGGTCGTCGTCGCTCGCTGTGATGGCTTCGTCGACGGCGTCGCTGAATCGTTCGCTCGCCGCCTCGCCGAGTTGCTCGCGATCGGGGTGTCGTCGGTCGACATCGAGGATGTGGGGAACGTCTTCTGCGTGCTCCGGAACGGCGGGAAAGGCCGTCGGCCCCGGAACTAGCAGCCCCTCGTCTGCAGCCGTCGCCCCGTCGTCTTCATTTGCGGGGTCGTATCGAACGAGCGCGAACGACGCGAGTGCCTCGTCGATCGCGGTTGCGAGGGCTGCGTCGTCGACTGCCTGCCCGTCAGCACGGTAGGCGGCCTCGTCGAGCGCCCGCGCTAACTCCGCGCGGGTCAACCCCCCGAAGAGGTCGACCACGCCGGCCAGTTCGTCGGCGGTCGCGTCCATACGCAGCCTAACGGCGGGTGTCGGGATTAGTCTTGTGAGCGCGACTCAGCGTTGTGGTGTCGCCACGGTTGCGCCGCCGCGAGCACGTCCGCGGGCTCGAACGGCGCGTCGACCCATCGCGGGAGGCGCATGTCGGTGTCGGTGTCGGCTCTGGGTGGCACGATCGACTCAGCGTAGCGTGTCACCTGTGCTCGCTCGCTGGCGGAATCGTACTCGAGGCCGTTGAACGCCGCGTCGACACGGTACTGATCGATCAGCGTCGTCCCGGCGGCCCGATAACGCTCGGGCAGCGTCTCGTAGTCGGGGACGACGCCGTGGTCTTCGAGCACGCACAGGAGCGCGGCGGCAACCTCGCGGCTCATTCCCTCGAGGCCGGCCTCGCCGTCGACCGCCCGGTGGTCGTGTTCGTGACGACCGAGGTCGACCTGTGCTGTCCCGCTGAAGCCAGCGTGTTCGTAGGCGTCACCGAGCGTGCCGACCTCGAGGCCCCACGTCCGCGGCGGCTGCAGCCGACGCGCGAGATCGGCGGTCGCGGCGAACTCGCCGGCCAGTGCGTACCGGAACGCCCCGAGGTAGTCGACGATCGGGGCGTCGTGAGCGTCCGCGAGCGCTCGAAGCAGCGGTTCGTAAAACAGGCGAAACAGCCGACCGTAGAGTCGGCCACGCTCGACGCGGGCGTAGTAGCCCTTCGCGAACTCGAAATCCATCGTCAACGGCGCGAGCAGCCGCTGGACGTGGTCGGCCTCGTAGCTTTTGGCGTCGGCGTCGTGGACGACGACGGCGTCGGCAGCCGCGGCAGCCGGTCCGAGCGCAAGCCAGACGTCTCGTCCTTTCCCCCAGTCGCCGGCCAAGCCGGCGTCAGCGAGCAACGTATCCACGCCGGGTGCGTTACACCAGAGGACCTGCGTCGGCAGCTCGAAGGTGGCGAGCCAGTCACGAAACGACCCGATCTGCGCTCGCTCGGCGCGGACGGGAACGAAGACGGTCGCTGGTGCAGGCTCGAGGCGCTCGAGTTCCTCGAGGACGCGTTCGGCAGCAGGGCTCTCGTACTCGCGGGCGGTCATCGGGACGACGACGACCGTCTCGGTGACCGCGGCGACAACGTCGCGGGCGAGGTCGCTGTCCATTCTGTTGCCCTCGCCGAACTCGTGGAGCGTCGCGATTCGCTCCTGACGGTACTCCATCGATGGGTTGTTCGCGCGGACCGATAAAACGGCCACGACTCCGGCCAGATAGCGCGGCTGCAAGCGGACGGTGACGACTCGATCCCGTCTCCGTCGGTCGACTCGACATCGGAAAAAGCACCGGTCTTTTTCTATCCGTCCTGCTTACAGTCAGAGCATGCAATCAGTCAGGAAGGCACTCCGTGACGGCGACCTAGAGAAAGACACCTACGATCGACTCGTCTGTGGAGACTGCGAGAAGCCGCTCAAAACCGAAAACGACCCGGACGAGATCAAGACGGTCCGCATCTGTCCTGACTGTGCGTCCGAGTGGAAGGAGATCCGTTAACAGTCGCAAGCGCTAGCGCTCGCCGGCCAGTGCCGAAAAGAGCCGTTCTTCGAACTCTTCGTGGCTGATCCCATCGGAGGGGCCGATCCCGTTCATGTGATCGATCGAGAGCTGGCCACCGCCCATCCGCGCGTGGCCGCCCGCGCTGGCCATCGGAATGTCGCTGATGGCGTGGCGCAGCGTCTCTCCCATGTGGACCCGATCGTCACGCGACCGGCCGGAGAGATGTAACGTCCCGTCGTGTTCGCCGTAGACGACGACCGCCGTGACTCCCTCGAGGTGCATGAGTTCGTCCGCAGCCTGTGGAATCGCGTCGACGTTGCCGATCTCTCCGACGTCACAAACGGCGAAGGGGCCTTCGACCCGCTTTTCGGTGATCGCCGTTGCCTTGACCTGTAGCACGTCGTCGCTGACCTGCGGGTTGGCGATTCGGTCGAGCAGATCCTCGTCAATTCCCGGAAATAAGGCCGCAGCGGCGTCGAACTCCGCCCGCGAGCAGCCGTTCGTCAGGTGGTTCGTATCGGACTGGATCCCATAGAGAAGCCCGGTCGCAAGCTCCGGCGATACCTCGAGCGAACTCGAGTCGTCCGCTGCATCCATCGTCGCGCCGATGTCGATGAGATACTCGACGAGGACCGTCGACGCCGCCCCGTAGGCCGTTCGGACGTCGGTGAACTTCGTGCCGGCCCCGTTCCCTGGGTGGTGGTCGACGATAGCGACCGGCTCGATGGACTGGGCACCGCTAAAACCCCGCGGCGTGTTGTGATCGACCAGGACTACCGCGTCCGACGCGAGCTGGGAACTGGTCTCGATGGACTCGACCTCGAGCCCGAGCACGGTCCGGAACGCCCGATTCTCCTGATGACGAATCTCGCCTGCGTACTGCAACGTCGTAGCCGTGTCGACCGATTCGGCGATTCGTTCGACGCCCATCGCACACGACATGGCGTCGGGATCGGGGTTTGGGTGCATCAGGACGGTCACGTCGTCGTAGTCGGCCAGCAGACGCTGGAATCGGACCCCCGGCGGTCGCCGAAACCAGCGAACGAGCCACCAGATACCGAGAACGAGCGCAACGACGACGAGAACAAGCAGCGACAGCACGAGGGGCTCGAGCGAGCGGACCGAGTCACCGACCGACTGGGATACCAGTAGCGTCTCCCCGACGAACGTGGTGGCTGTCGGGGCGGTCCCAACGCTCATATCGCCATGTCAAATCGAATCACCAAGAGTGTTCCCCCGAAAGGCCCGCTTTCGACCGCTATCGGTCGCCTCCTGAGGTCCGATAGCGGTCGATCGCATCACGATACCCCTCGCGGAACGTCGGAAAGGCGAACTCGTAGCCCAGTTCGCGCAGGTTCTCGTTCGAACAGCGCTTGCTCGTCAGGATCCGTCGCCGGCCCGCCTCCGAGAGATCGTCGTCCGCGAGCCGTTCGGCTTTCGTCCGCTTCGGCGGCTGCTCGACGCCGCATTCGTCGGCCAGCCAGTCCGCGAAGTCCCACTTTGAGGTCGGCTCGTCGTCGACGACCTGCACGACCTCGCCGCGCGCGAGGTCTTCCTCGAGCACGTACCGGACCGCGCCGGCAGCGTCGTCCCGATGAACCATGTTCAGATACCCCGCCGTCACAGGCCCCTCGAGATAGCGCTCGAGCCGGTACCGACCGGGGCCGTAGAGCCCGGCAAACCGGGCAACGGTCCCCTCGAACCCATAGTTGACTGGTTCCTCGAGCGCGAGCCGTTCGGCTTCCGCGAGTACTTCAGTTTTGTCGGTCGTGGGCTCGAGTGGCGTCTCCTCGTTGACCCAGTCGCCGTCGTGGTCGCCGTGGACACCAGTCGAGGAGGTATAGACGAGCCGGTCGGGGACGTGCTCGCGCTCGCCGAAGGCCTCGATCGCCGTCCGCAAGCCCTCAACGTACACTTCCCGGGCGGCCTCGGCTCCCCGACCGCCGCTGCTCGCGGCGAAGACGATCGCGTCGACGTCGGGAACCGTCGCCAGCGCCTCGCGGTCGGTGATGTCGGCCTGGACGGCCTCGAAGCCAGCGTCGTCGATCTGCTCGACGCCTTCGTCCGACCGGCGCACGCCGATCGGCTCGTGGTCTCGAGCCGCGAGCTGTCGGCCCAGTTCGATACCCACGTGTCCGCAGCCGAGAATGGCAACTCGCATACGCGACCTCGTGGCCGGGTCGGCATAGGTTCACCGCTCGCAGCCGGGAATGGCGGTCACTCGACGGTGCGACGGTGCCCTCGAATCCGTATCAGCGCTCCGCGTTCGCGGCGACACCCCTCGTTCACGGGTCGTCGCTGTCCACGTCCCACCCGGCGATCCGTACCGGCTAGCGGCGGCCCCGCCTACGGCGCACCGTCTGCGATCACGTACTGGAGGTGGACAAACTCCGCGAACGACATCGGCGCTCGTCCCTCGATCTTCTGTTGGATCTCCTTTGCCTCGAGGTCGAGGTCGATATAGCTCTCGAGTGCCTCGACGTCGAGAACCGCCGTCGACATACCCAGTAGCAGATGCTCGAGCGCCATCGTGACCATCGTCTCCGACTCCGGTTCGTCCTCGGCGAGCGACTGGATCGCGGCGGCTTCCTCGAGAGTTAGATTCGGCGAGTCGCCGTTTGCGAGCGCCTCGAGCGTGTCTTCGTCGAGATCGGTGTCGGTGGCGACGGCTTCGGGGCCGCGCTGGTCGACGATCGTTGCGAGGTCGTCCTCGTACTCGGCCCGTAACGCGGCAGGCGAGTCGGGAACCATCATCCGCTGTTCGTAGAACATATCCGAACGGAGGGGAATACGGCAGAAAGGTATTGTGACCTCCACCGGTCGGTACGGGTGGTTCTTCGATCGGCGTGACCGCTCGACGTAGCATATCAATTCACCGGAACGTTAAACAGGCCGCTCGCGCATGGGTGTGGTATGAAAGTTGCCCTGCTCGGAGTCGGTCAGGCCGGTGGGAAGATCACTGAACGGCTCGTCCGGTTCGATGCGGACATGGACTTTGGGGCCGTTCAGGGTGCGCTCGCCGTCAACTCCGCGAAACCGGACCTCCAATCGCTCGAGTACGTCGACACGCAGCTGATCGGTGCCGACCGCGTCAACGGCCACGGGGTCGGTGGCGACAACGAACTCGGCACGGACGTCATGCAGTCGGACATCCAGCAAGTGCTTGGGTCCCTCGATGGCCGTGTCACCTCGAGTGCCGAAGCGATTTTCGTGGTCGCCGGCCTCGGTGGCGGCACCGGTAGTGGCGGCGCGCCCGTGCTCGTCCACCACCTCAAGCAGGTCTACGACGTCCCAGTGTACGCACTCGGCGTCCTGCCGGGGCGCAACGAGGGGGCGCTCTATCAGGCTAACGCCGGTCGCTCGCTGAAGACGCTGCTGCGAGAAGCCGACGCGACGCTGTTGATCGACAACGACGCCTGGCACGAACAGGGTGAGAGCGTCGAAAGCGCCTTCGAGACGATCAACGAGCGGATCGCACGGCGGGTCGGCCTGCTGTTTGCCTCCGGTGAGGCCGTCGAAGGCGTCGGCGAGAGTGTCGTCGACTCGAGTGAAGTCATCAACACGTTGCGCGCGGGCGGCGTCGCGGCACTCGGCTACGCCACCGAAGTCGCAAGCGAGGACAGCGCCGAGAACATCAGGACGACGATGAGTGTTTCCCGACAGGCGCTGCTGACGGGGACGAGTTTGCCGGATGCGACGACCGCGGAGGCGGCACTGCTCGTCATCGCGGGCCAGCCCGACGCGATCCCACGCAAGGGCGTCGAGAAGGCCCGCCACTGGCTCGAAGACGAGACTGGCAGTATGCAGGTCCGCGGTGGCGACTTTCCCCTCGAGAGCGACCGCCTCGGCGCGTTGGTCCTCCTCGGCGGCGCAGAGCGATCCGACCGGATCGAGACGTTCATGGAGCGGGCTCGGGAGGCAAAGCAGGCCCAAGAGAACGACTCGACAGATCACGCCGAGATGTTTGCCGACGACCGACTCGAGAATCTCTTCTAAGACTGCATCGCTCGAGCACTACGCGACTAGCCGGCGAGCCGATCGGGACCGGTCGCCTTCCCCGTAACCAGTTTTATTTATAAGCTGCTCACGAGCCGTGGTATAGCCCAACATGGGGGAACGACGCCCCTGCTAACGGTTTTCAGGGGGTATGCGACCGGTACATTTAAATTATAGGCGACAGTACTGTCTGTCACCAGAACGCCACCGGGGCGCGTATCGCTCGACGATCGATGACAGGAAATCTTATTCACCGAGGTTTCGCAGATCGTGAGCAGTCGCTCCGAACAGTAGAACAGACACAGCGAGGCCCTCGCCGAACCGTCGGCGGGCAGCTCGCTCGATCGTTCGACTGGGCACCCGGTGCGGGTATGGCACAGAGGTTTAACTAACATGGTAGACGAATCGAAAAACATCGAACTGACAGAGGACGACCTAGAAAACAAATCGAAAGGACAGCTCATCAAAATGGCCGGGCAGCTGCGAGACCGGCGAAACGACCTGAATCAGATGGCGTCCGAGCGCGCATCCAAGCGCGACGACCTGAACGCGAAGACTCGCGAAAAGGTCGACAAAGCCCAAGAGCACCGCGAGAAACGCGACGAGCTCAACGAGCAGGTCCAAGAGCACAAGGAAAGCCGCAACGAGCTCAACGCCGAAGCCAACGAGCTGTTCGACAAAGTCGAGCAGCTCAAGTCGGACATGGAGCTCGACGAGGGCAAGGATCTCGAGGAGCTCGAAGAAGAGATCGAGCAACTCGAGTTCAAACAGCAGACCGAGGTCCTCTCGAGCGAAGACGAGAAAGAGCTCATCGAGAAGATCGAGTCCAAGCGCGAGGAGTACGAAGAGCGCAAACAGAAACTCGACCAGAACGAGGATCTCGAGGAGCTCGTCGAGGAAGCCGAGGAAGTCCGATCAGAAGCCTCCCAGCACCACCAGAAGGTGACGGAGCTTGCGGACAAGGCCCAGGAACATCACAACCAGATGATCGAGGCCTATCGCGAGGCCGACGACATCCGTGACGAGGCCGACGAGATGCACGAGAAGTTCGTCGAGGCCCAGGAAGCCGCCGACCGCCACCACGAGGACTTCGTCCGCGTCCAGAAGCGCCTGCGCGAACTGGACAAGAAAGAGGAAGAAGAGCGCAAGTCCGAGCGCGACAAGAAGAAAGAGGAGGCCAAAGAAGAGGCCGAAGAGATCTATCAGAAGTTCAAGGAAGGCGAGACCCTCGACACCGAGGACCTGATGAAGCTCCAGAAGACGGGGCTGCTCTAGGTCGATCCCGTCTACCGCGATTTTCTCCCGATATTCGGGGTTTGCACGCGGATGCGTCGCTGTTTTCTGCGTTGTCACGTCGAGAGCGGATGCCAGATTCGCGTCCAACTGCCGTGACGATCACTGTCGCGCCGGTGACGGCCACCCTCGAGCCCGTCGTATGAGACTGCTCACTGACGAGGCCGTAGTCTATCACTATTCGGACGGGAGACGTGGTGTAGCTGGGGATTACGACAGAACGGGTCATGGCTGACAGTTCGAATCGCGGTGGCTCAGGGCTCGAGTTGGGTGACGACCGCGAACGCGCCTCGTCGGCGGAGCGTCGCCACGTGAGGACGGATATGTGATGCCTACCACCGTTCGGTCGGGGCTCGTTCGGCGGCGATTTCGATGGGGCGTAGTATTCGATCTATAACAATGGAATGGGGCCCACAGCCATCGCCTATGGAACGACACAGGGACGACGCGGGCGTGGTCGTGCCGGGGATCGACGCGCCGAGTACCGTCGCGTGTCTCCGCTCGCTTCGACCGCGCGGTGTTCGCACGATCGTCGGCTCAGAGTCGCGATCGACGCCGGCGGCCACGTCAGTCTATCGCGACGAGTTCGTTGGACTGCCGGATCCGGATTCGGATCTCGCTGCGTACGGCGACGCCCTGCTCTCGCTGGCCGAGCGGTCGGACGTCGAGACGATTATCCCGGTTCGCGAGGAGGATATCTACGTTCTTGCCGAGCGCAAAGACGAATTTGCGGACGCCATCGCGACGCCGTGGCCGGACTTCGAGACGCTTCGACGCGTCCAGGACCGCGTCGAACTCTTTGCAGCCGCTGATGCGGCCGGGGTCGGTGCTCCCGAGACCGCGCTCCTCGACCAGTGGGACGACTGGGATCGAGAGACGATCGTCAAACCACGGTACACCGTCGCATCCCCGACCTATCTCGGCGCGCGGTTCGACGACGCGGAGATCGGCTCGACGGAGTACCAGCGACCGGGCACACAGCCCGATCCGGAGACCGAACTCGAGCGGCGCGGCCACGTCCCGCTCGTTCAGGAACGGATCCCCGACTCGCGGGAGTTCGGCTTTTTCGCACTCTACGAGCACGGAGACCCGGTCGCGACCTTCCAGCACTGCCAGCGCCGCGGCTGGAAGTACTGTGGCGGCCCCAGTGCCTACCGCGAGTCGGTCCACATTCCCGAACTCGAGACTGCCGGCCGAGCGCTGCTCGACGAACTCGAGTGGCACGGACTCGCGATGGTGGAGTTCCTGCGCGATCCCGCCGATGGCGAGTTCAAGCTGATGGAGATCAACCCGCGCTTTTGGTCGTCACTGCCGTTTTCAGTCCGTGTCGGCGCGGATTTTCCCTACTACTACTGGCAGCTGGCGACCGACGGACAGCTTACGTCGGAGCCGACCTACGAGGTCGGGGTTGGCGGCCATCTCCTGCGGGGAGAACTCAGTTATCTCCACAGCGTCGCAACTGAAGAGTATCCACTCGTCGAGCGACCGTCGCTCGGTACGGCTGTCCGCGAGGTCGCGACGTCGCTGGTGTCTCACCCGCGATTCGATTACGCGGTTCCCGACGATCCGGTGCCGTTCTTCCAAGATGGCGTCAACCTCGTGCGAGCGTGGCTCGGCGGGCGATCCAACAGCGGCGTGCCGGATCAAACCGAGACCAGTCTCGAGTCCGAGTTGACCGACGACAGCGTCGAGCCCACGGAGACGAAGCCGGGCACGGACGAGGAATCGACGCGATCGGCCCAGACCGACGGCGGCCAGCCGTCGGATTCGTAGCCGATCCCGCTGGTCAGATGGGGTCGCTCGCTTGCCTGACCGCCAACCCTTAACGGGAACCGCACCCAGCTATCGGTATATGACTCGAGGTGACTGCCGTGGTCAGTAGTGAGGGTATCGAGCGACTCGCAGTCGTCGTCGGTGGCGGTCTCGCGTTCGCGATTATCGGTGTCGCCCTGTTCGTCGTCTTTCCGGAGACGCTGACGGATCTGCTGGGCGTGCTACTCGCGCTCGCCGTCGCGCTCGTCGGCGTTCGGCTTGCGGGCAACGCTGCTAGTTCGCTGTTTCCGGACTACGACGTCGCTGAGGTCGCCGTCGAGGGACCGATCAGCCGGGACGGCGGTGGCGGCCCGCTGCCGACGACGCCGGGCGCGACGCCGGCCGACGATATCGTCGAGCAGATCGACCGCGCGGACGACGACGACAACGTCCGGGCGCTGTTGTTGAAGCTGAACACGCCCGGTGGCGAGGTCGTCCCGAGCGACGATATCCGACTCGCAGCCCAGCGCTTCGACGGGCCGACGATCGCTTATGCGACCGACGTCTGTGCCAGCGGCGGCTACTGGATCGCAAGCGGCTGTGACGAACTCTGGGCTCGCGAAGGCTCGATCGTCGGCTCGATCGGCGTCATCGGCTCGCGAGTCAACGCCAGCGACCTCGCCGAGAAGGTCGGCCTCTCCTACGAACGCTTTGCCGCCGGCGAGTACAAAGACGCCGGCACGGCGCTCAAGGAGATGAACGACGACGAACGCGAGTATCTCCAGGGGTTGATCGACGACTACTACGACACCTTCGTCGAGCGGGTCAGCGACGGCCGCGACCTAGAGCCCGAATTCGTCCGCGACACCGAGGCTCGGATTTACCTCGGTGAGGAAGCCTACGATATGAAACTCGTTGATCATCTTGGCACCCGCCGAGAGATCGAGACGGAACTAGCCGACCGACTCGACACTGACGAAGTCACCGTCGAGGAGTTCGAGCCCCAGCGGCCGTTGATGGCTCGCGTTGGCACGGGGGCCCAGCAGGTCGCGTACGCGTTCGGTGCTGGTATCGCCGGCCTCGGCGATGGCCACGGGTTCCGGCTGCGTAGCTAATCGCGCCGAGGCGCGCTCGAGGCGGCTGCCATGGGACGTCCTCACAACAGTCCGGCTCGAACGAGTAAGTGGTTTTATCGTTGCACGGAATGCATCGCCTACCGTGACAACGCTGGTCGTCTGCCTCGACCGGACCGACGACGTGGGCCGCAAGACCGGGCTCCGCTCGCCGGTCGTCGGCTGGGAGGCAGTCCGCGCGCTCGTGACCGACGTCGGCCTCGCGGATCCGGAGGATTCGGGTGTCAATACCTTGCTCGAGTCGCTTCGGGTCGCACAGAACTTACGCGACGAAAACGAGGAGGTCGTCGTCGCAGTCGTCTCGGGCGATCACGAGTCGATGGTCTCGGCAGACCGAGCGGTCGCCGCACAACTCGACGACCTCATCGCTGACCACGACCCCGATTCGGCGGTCGTGGTGACCGATAGCGCCGAGGACGAACGGCTGATCCCGATCGTCGAGAGCCGCGTCCGGGTCGACTCCGTCGATCGGGTCGTCGTCCGACAGGCACGGGACATCGAATCGACGTACTACTTGCTCAAACAGTTCCTCGCCGACGAGGAACTTCGCCAGACCGTCCTCGTCCCCATCGGGCTGACGATGCTCGTCTTCCCGCTCCTTGCGACCACTGTCGGTCCCGCAGAGGGCGCTGCGGCGATCACGACCGTCATCGGCCTCTTCTTGCTCTACAAGGGGTTCAATATCGACGAACTGCTGGCCCGATTCTCCCATCAGACGCGGGAATCGCTGTACTCCGGTCAGGTGTCGGTCGTCACCTACGTCGTCGCGGCTGGACTGACCTTCGTCGGGCTATTTATGGGGGTGCTTGGCGTCTCGAACCTCGGTGAGACGCCCGGTGTGGTGCTTCCGGCGACGCGATTTGCCTTCGATAGCATCCCCTGGCTGGCGATGGCTGCACTGACCGCAAGCGCCGGTCGGCTGCTCGACGAAGTGATCGGTGATGATCCAGTCCGGCAGTCCTTTCTCAACTTGCCGTTTATCGTCGTCGCCGTCGGTTTGGTGATTCGTGGTTTCTCCGCGTACTTCCTCGAGCAACAGGGTGAAATCGAGCCGTTCGTCGTCTCGGCGTACGAATTCGGCATCTTCTCGAACGAGCGGTTCGTGATAGTCGCCGGCGAACGACTCGCACTGTTCGTCGTCTCGGCACTCGTCGTCAGTCTCGTCGGCGCGCAGATCGCGTCGTCGCTGAGCGAGTCACACGACGGCGATCGAACCGATGGTGGGGCCGACGCGACGACCGACGCGGAAGGTAGCACACTTTCTGACCGGGCCGATCCCGAACTCACGGACGGTGGTGCGAATACGACTGCTGACCCCGATCGCGATCGCTAATACTGTCGGACAACAGTCAATGAACACTCGATCGTGTCTCGAATTCGATCGATGTGTAATCCGTGTTGTCCGACAGTATACCAACCCGAACTCGGTATCCCTTTACCCGTCCCTGCCGATCACGTCACATGAGCGACGCAGACGGCGCGTGGGTGAGTCTCTTTTCGGGTGGCAAGGACTCGGCGTGGGCGCTGTATCAGGCCATCGAGCGTGGCTTGCCCGTCGAACGACTCGTCACGGTCCACCCCGCTGGCGACTCGTATATGTATCACGTCCCCGCGACGGACTTGGCTGCGCTGGCGGCTGAGAGCATTGGCATCGACCTCGTCGACGTCGAACCCGACGATTTCGGGGCCGACGCAGTGACTGACTCGAGCGCACAGGGTGACGACGAACTCGAGCCACTCGAGGCGGCCCTCGAGGAACTCGACTACGCGCTCCAGGGTGGCATCGCCGGCGTCACAGCGGGGGCCGTCGAGAGCGAGTACCAGACGAACCGCATTCAGGGAATGTGCGACCGACTGGGCTGTGAGCTGTTTGCCCCGCTGTGGCAGGAAGATCCCCACGAGTTGGCCGACGCGATGCTCGAGGCGGGCTTCGAAATCGTGATCATTCAGGTCGCAGCTCATGGCCTCGACGAGTCGTGGCTTGGCCGAACGCTCGATCGGGAGGCACTCGCCGAACTCGAGGCGCTCAACGAGGAATACGGCGTCCACATTCTGGGTGAGGGTGGCGAGTTCGAGACATTCGTTGTCGACGGGCCGCATATGGATCGGCGGATCGACCTCGAGTACGAGACTGAGTGGGACGGAACCCGCGGGCGGTTGCGGATTACGGACGCACAGCTGGAATAAGCGATCGTCTCCCGCGAGTGAACGGATGCGCGGCGCTTCGCGCCGCGGCAAGGCGAACGGCGTAGCCGTGAGCCAGTGAACGAGCGGTCTTTTTGGTCCAGATTTTTGCGCCGAGTGGTCACCGCAGGTGACCCGAGGCCAAAAAAGGTGGTTCTGAGACGTTGGTTGTGGATGGGCCACACATGGATCGACGGATCGACCTCGAGTACGAGACTGAGTGGGACGGAACCCGCGGGCGATTGCGGATCACAGACGCGCAGTTGGAGTAGCAGAGCGGAGTCGAGCCCCGTTAGTTACCGATCCGGTAGCGGTTCTCGAACGGGACGCGTTCGTGCCAGGCGAGCAGCACGTGGAGGCCGATCGCAACGGCGAACAGCCCGAAATTCCAGACCGGCGAATTGTAATAGATCACGTCGATGATCACCGGTTTCGCGTACAGCGGCCAGAACGGCTCGAGCGGGGCGGCGATGTCGGGAGCAGAGAGGAGGTCCGCGAAGATGTGACTGATTCCACCGAGGACCAACCCAGCGGTCGCGAAGACCAAGACGGTCTCGTCCGAGATGGCGGTGCTTCGAATCAGGCGGTTGGCGTTGAACCAGTCGGTGAGCCACTTCGCGGCACCTGCACCGACGAGAACGCTCATCAGCGACACGAACAGTAGGGTGTGGGTGATGCCGTGGTGGGTGATCGGGAGGACGTGCCGAAGGACGAGATCGGTGTCCGGGAGCATCGCAGTCGCTAACGCGAAGCCGGTAAATCCCAGTGCACCCCGTTGGCCCCAGATGAGCCACGCTGGCGCGGCAAACAGCAGCGCCATCCCGAGGTGGCCAGTGACGTCGACCATGTGGGTGAGCGGTTATCGGAGCCGCCGGACGACCCGGAGGAACACGGACACTGCTGTCCCGAGGCCGGGAATGCGAGACGAGAGCGCGGCTGCACCCAGTAACAGGAGGCCGCTCTTTGGTCGCCCACGCCGAAACGCCAGCGCGCTGTCGATCAGCGTTGAGACGATACTGAGTTTGTTCGCTGTCCGCGAGTTGACGTTCGTCATCGTCCGTTGATGTCGGCACTTCACGGCTAAGTACGACACCGCTGCAACAGCAGGCTCACAGGACCTCGCTCTCACACTAATAGAAATATTCTCGACGAAAACCGCTCGCTTAGGGGCCGTTGTGACCGTTTACGGCATTAATCGTGCTTGACGAGCGCTGACCCGTAAACGCCATCTCGACATCGACCTTTTTCTCGTCGGGTTCGTTCGCTCTGCTCACTCACCACTCCTTGAAAAATCTCGACCAAAAAGCCGCTCGCTTCGCTCACGGACGTTGTGTCCGTTCGCATTCCGCGGTTCTCGCTCACGATGTTCGCTCCGAACCGCGCATCGCTCGCGGTTCTAATCGTGCTTGAACGACCGCTGTCCTGTAAACGCCATCGCCATGCCGTGTTCGTCTGCAGCCTCGATGACGTCCTCGTCGTTGACCGAGCCGCCGGGCTGGACGACTGCCTCGATACCCGCTTTCGCGGCCTCTTCGATGCCGTCCGGGAACGGGAAGAACGCGTCCGAGGCCATGACCGCGCCCTCGGCGTCTTTGCCTTCGGCGTGCTCGTCGGCTTTCATCGCTGCCAGCCGGACCGCGTCGACGCGGGAGACCTGTCCCATCCCGACGCCGACCGTCTCGGTGCCATCCGCAAAGAGGATCCCGTTCGATTTCACGTGCTTGAGCGTCTGCCACGCGAAGACCATCGACTCGAGTTCCTCCTCGGTGGGCTCGCGCTCGGTGACGACCTCGAGATCGTCGACCGAAATCGACTGCAGGTCCCGTTCCTGGACCAGTCGGCCGCCGACGAGGTCCTTTTCGGTGAAGCGCTCGGTCTGCTCGCCGAGCTCGCCGACATCGAGCACGCGGAGGTTGTCTTTCTCGCAGAGCGTCTCGAGCGCGTCGTCGGTGTAGCCGGGGGCGACGACGACTTCCTTGAACGAGTCGATGATCTGCTCGGCCGTTTCAGCATCGCACTCCCGATTCAGCGCGACGATGCCGCCGAAGGCGCTCATCGGGTCCGTCGAGAGGGCCTTCTCGTAGGCCTCGGCCAGCGAGTCGGCGGTCGCACAGCCTGCGGGGTTGGTGTGCTTGATGACTGCCGCTGCGGGCTCGTCGAACTCCTTGATGAGGTTGAGCGCGCCGTCGGCGTCGTTGTAGTTGTTGTAGGACAGGCCCTTCGCGCCCTCGTTCAGCTGGTCGGCGTGGACGACGCTCGCCTCGTCGCAGGTGTAGTCGGCGTAGACGGCAGCGTCCTGGTGGGGGTTCTCGCCGTAGCGAAGCGTGTCCGCGCGGTCGTCGGAGACCAGCCGCCGGGCGGGCAGCCCATCGTGATCGTCACTGTCAGTGCTCGCCACGTCGGCATCGACTGTGACCTCGCCGGCCTCGAGATCGATCTCGAGTGCGTCCTCGGCGACCCACTTCACGGCGCGGGGATACGCGCGGAACTCGCCCTCGTAGAGGACGCGTTCTTTCAGGGTATCCTCGTCGTCGCCCTCGTAGACGGGGATCGGCTCTTGGGTGACGATCGGCCCCATGTCGACTTCGTCCTCGAGTACGTCGCCGTCCTCGTCGGTCGCGTCGGTGACGACGTGGACCGTACAGCCGGTCACCGACACGCCGGCCTCGAGCGCGTCGCCCCAGGCGTCCATGCCGGGGAACGACGGCAGCAAGGCGGGGTGGACGTTCAGCGTCGTCGGTGCCTCGGAGAGGAACGTATCCGAGAGGATCCGCATGTAGCCGTCCAGACAGACGAGGTCGAACTCGTACTCGCCCAGTGCCTCGAGGACTGCCTCCTCGTGCTCGCGGCGGCTCATTCCATCCTCGAGCGGGACGACTTCGGTCGGAATCCCGCGTTCGGCGGCGGCCTCGAGGACCGGCGCGTCCTCGGTGTTGGTCAGAATTACGGCGAACTCGGCGCCGCCCGGCTTGCGGTCGGCGATGTTCAACAGGTTGCGCCCTCGGTTGCCGGCCATCCCGGCGATTCGCGTCATGGTCGAACCCGCGCTCGCAAGCGGCAAAGTGGTTGCGGTCTCGAGCGCCGACATATACACATCCGTGTATCATTCTGGCTGTATTTCATCACCGATCGGCAGAGGTATGCACGCACGTGGGATCGAACGGCCACGGGTTTCGATACGCTTTTGCAACGGGCTGGACGAACGGCCACTATGACAGAGACCGACGCCCTGTATGCCGTCTCGCCGCTGGACGGCCGATACGGTAGCCGGACTGCACCGCTGTCGCCGTACGCGAGCGAGGCCGCGCTCATGCGCGCCCGCGTCCGCGTCGAAGTTGAATACTTGATCGCGCTGGCCGACTGCGAGGCGACGCCGCTGGAACTCGACCTGGAGGACCGCGAGCACCTCCGCGGGCTCTACAGCCACTTCGCCGAGGAGGACGCCCGGCTGATCAAGAAACTCGAGGCGGAGGGCCACGCCGATTTCGAGGCGACCAACCACGACGTCAAGGCCGTCGAGTACTTCGTCCGCCACCGGCTGCCCGACGACAGCGACGCCTCGGCCTGGATTCATTTCGGACTGACCAGCGAGGACGTGAACAACCTCGCCCACCGGCTGCTCGTCCGCGACGCCGTCGACGAAGTGTTGCTCCCCAAACTCTACGACGTGCGCGAGACCCTCGCCGACATGGCCCGCGAGTACCACGATCTGCCGATGCTCGCACGCACCCACGGACAGCCCGCGACCCCGACGACATTCGGGAAAGAGATGGCTGTCTACGCCTCGCGGCTGGGCCGCGCCACGGGCCGGATTCGACAGACAACCGATGAACTCAGTGGCAAACTCGGGGGCGCGTCAGGTACCTACGCGGCCCACGTCGCCGCCTATCCCGACGTCGACTGGCAGGCCTTCGCGCGGGACTTCGTTGAGGAGCTGGGCCTCGAGTTCGAGGAACTGACGACGCAAGTCAACCCCTGTGACGACCTCGCGGCTGTCTTCGACGCGTTCCGCGGAGCCAACGATGTCCTGCTCGACCTCGATCTGGACATGTGGCTCTACGTCTCCGACCGCTACCTGGGCCAGGAAGCCGTCGAGGGCGAGACGGGCTCGTCGACGATGCCCCACAAGGTCAACCCGATCGACTTCGAGAACAGCGAGGGCAACCTCTCGAAGGCGAACTCGGATCTTACCTTCCTCGCGGACTACGTCACCACCTCTCGGCTCCAGCGCGACCTCTCCGATTCGACCGTCAAGCGCAACATCGGCGGGGCCTTCGCCCACTGTCTGATCGGCTACGGCAAGACCGCTGCTGGCCTCTCGAAGGTCGTCCCGAACGAACACGTGATGCGCGACGAGCTCGAGTCGACCCCCGAGATCATCGGCGAGGCCGTCCAGACGATCCTCCGGCGCGAGGGACAGGCCGACGCCTACGAGCGCGTCAAGGCCGTCACCCGCGGGAAGGACGTCACCATCGAGGACTTCCGCGAGATGTTTGACGAACTAGACGTCGACGAGGACGTCCGCGAGGAACTCCATACACTGACCCCGGCAGGCTACACCGGCGTCGCGAGCGAGTTGGTCGACGACCTCGAGTAATCGCGAACTCGTTTTCTGTCAGTTCCGATCACTGGTCCCGATTCACCTCTCAGTTCCGGAATCCGGTTCCGGGACCGTGACAGTATTGGGGACCCTCATTCGAGGGAGTGTATGGAGTATCTTCTCTGGGTGATCGTCGCCCTCATCGCCTACGGGCTGATGGCACCACTGACGAGCGTCGTGACGAGCGACGTTCCACCCGCGGTCGCGCTCTTTCTCTCGACTACGATCTTCCTCTGTCTGACGACGGTCGTCCTCATTGTCACCGGGACCGGCAGCCTCGAGGCCGTTATCACTCCCTCGGCGGGGATCGTCTACGTTGCCGGCCTGTTTCTCTCCGCCGGCATCCTCGCGTACTACCAGGCGCTCGAGCGTGGGCCAGTCAGCGTCGTCGTGCCGATCTACGGGCTCTTTATCGTCGGGAGTTCGATTATCGGGATCGTCTTCCTCGGCGAAGAACTGACCGCGACGCGCGCGACCGGCATCGTCGTCGCGGCGGCTGCGATCTATCTCGCGGCAGGGGGTGAGGCGTGATGCGGCGGTACGTCTGGCTATCGATCTTCGCCTTCCTGTCCTACAGCCTGGTCGCGCCGTTGCTCTCGATCGCGATGCTCGAGTTGCCCAGTACGCTGGCGGTGTTCCTCTCGAACTCGGTGATGTTTCTCACGGTCGGCCTCGTGATCCGGGCTCGCGGGCTGTCGGTGCAGCCGTATCTCCGCCATCCGCGTACCCCCTACATCCTCGCGATGGGCGTCCTGCTGACGATCGGGCTGTTGACCTACTACCGGGCGCTCGCGCTCGGCCCGGTGAGTATCGTCGTACCGATCTATGGGCTGTTCATCGTCGTCAGTTCGGTGGTCGGTATCGTCGCCTTCGAGGAGACCGTCACACCTCGAAAAATCGCCGCGATCGCGCTGAGCGTGCTGGCGATCGCGCTGATGTCCATGTGATTTTCCCGCGGTCAATTCGTCGTATCGACGCCAGCAGCGTCATTGATCGGGCACTTCTGAGTCGTTCCGGTCACGAGCAGGATCGCGCCGATGACGAGCGCGATGGCCGCGGTCACGATGCCGACGGTCCAGTAGCCCATCAGCGCGGCGATGCCAGCAAGCACAGCGATCGCGCCAATGACGATCCGTCCGGTACGATCGATCCCGCCGACGTTCTTTTGCATGGCATTCACCCACACTAAATTGGGTTCCCGTTGACAAAATCGTTCGGTGTGAAACGTGAGCGGTACGTCTCGGAGAGTAACTGGTCACGATCGGATACCGAAGGGACCGCCCTTCTGCTCCGGTTACGCGAGCAACGCCGCGAGCGTCTCCTCGAGCGCCCGCGCCGCCTCGCGCACGGCCGCAACCTGCACGTACTCCCGTGGGGCGTGGGCGACCGCGCCCTCGTCGTCGGCGAGGACGCCGGGACCGAAGACGACCGTCGGGGCGTCCGCTGCAAAATACGAGGCCTCTGTCGCCGCGGTGAACGGGCGTATCTCGCCCTCCGACGCGTCCGCGAGCGTCTTCGCAACGTCCGCGCCGGGATCGGTGTCCCAGGCCTCGAGAAACGGCGTCGGTCGGTCGGTAAAGCGAAACTCGAGACCTACGTCGTCTGGAACCGCGTCTCGTAGGTGGGCAGTCAGCGCCTCGTGGAACTCGTCGGCGGTTTCGGGCGGGACGCTTCGCCGGTCGACCGTCAGCGCGCAGTCGGCTGGCACCTGATTCGTGGCCTCGCCGCCCTCGACGACGGTCGGGGTCAGCGTCGCCGCGCCGAGTTGTGGGTGAACCGGCGGGGCGTCGTCGCGCTCGTCGAAGGTGCGGATCGCCGCAAGGACGTCCTCGAGTGCTGCAACCGCGTTGATACCGGTGTCGGGTTCGGCGGCGTGGGCGTTGGCTCCCGAGAGGTGAAGCGTTCCCTGGAACCGGCCTTTTGCCGCCGTGCAGACGTCGAGATCGGTTGGCTCGCCGACGATCACCGCGTCCGCGTCCTGAGTGGGTGCGTCGTCGCCAGAGACCAGCGCGTATGCGCCCGTCGAGAGCACCTCCTCGTCGGGGGTGATTGCGAGCGTGACGCGGCCATCCGTCGGCTCGACGGCGAAAAACGCGGACAGGAGGGCCGCGAGCGGTCCCTTCGCGTCACAGGAGCCGCGGCCGCGGATCACGTCGCTCCCCCCCGCTTCGGGAGCGTCCGCGTCACGTTCGAACGGCACGTGTGGCGACACCGTGTCGATATGGGTGTTCAAGACGACGTGCGTCTCGGCGTCAGCTCTCGGCTGTCCGCGACTCGCCAGCACGTTCCCGGCGTCGTCGACGCGGGGCTCGATGCCGTTGGCCTCGAGCGTCTCACAGAGATACTCGCGCATCGGTCCGACGTCCTCGTGAGACGCGTGCTGGACGGCGGTCTCGAGAAACGCGACCGGATCGAACGCGTCGCTAGGTGCGTCGTCGCCCGTCACGATTCGACCGGCGACTCGAGGGACACTTCGCCGTCGAACTCGTGTTCGACCGGGCCGGCGAGCGTCGGCCGGCCGCGGTCGTTGAAACTCACCTGCAGGTGGCCGCCCGGCGGGTGGACGTCGACCGGGTCGGCGTCGGTGAGGCCGAGTCGGCGCGCCACGACGGCGATGGCGACCGCCCCGGTGCCACAGGAGTCGGTTTCGCCCTCCACACCGCGTTCGTAGGTGCGCTGGTCGAACCCACCATCGCCGTCGGGGCTGGCGATCGTGACGTTCGTCCCCTCCGGAAAGACGTCGGCGTGACGTACCGGCGGCGCGACCGCCTCGAGATCGACCTCGTCGACGTCGTCGACGAAACTCACCGCGTGGGGGACGCCGGTGTTGACGACCGAGACCTCGAGGCCCTCGATTTCCTCCTCAAGAACCGGCTCGTCGGCCTCGACCGGTACCTCCTCGGGGTCGAACGTGAGGTCGGTCATCTCGACGACGACGTTCTCGCCATCGCGGTCGGCCCGCAGCGTGCCCGCCTGAGTGTCGATCATCACGCTGTCGGTCCCGGTTCGCTCCATCGCCCACTCGGCGGCACAGCGCGCGCCATTACCGCACATCTCCGCTGTCTTGCCGTCGGGCTGGAACAGCGTCATGACGACACGTGGTGGGTTGAACCCCTCCTCGAGTGCGAGAAAGAGGATCCCGTCGGCACCGACGCCGTCGGTCCGGTCGCACTCGCGCTTGGCGAGTGCGCCCCGATTGGGAACGTGTTCGTTCGCGTGGATGATCAAAAAGTCGTTGCCGGTGCCGTGGTACTTCTGGAATGGAACAGTCATCGTGCTATCGTACTCGTTCGTTGTCGGTGTCGCTCGCCGCTGGGTGGTCGTCGTTCTTTCGATCCGCATCCGAGCCGCTGTGTGCCTCTCGCTCTCGCGGTGAACCGCTCGATGTTTCCGAGACGCTGCGCGTCTCGCGTTCAACTCGAGTCACATCGTCGACCGTCTCGCGACGGCGAGCGAGTCGTGCGTCGCCGTCCTCGAGGACGATCGATGCGGGTCGTGGTCGGGAGTTGTACTGGTTTGCCATCTCGTAGCCGTAGGCCCCCGCGTTGCCGATCGCGAGGACGTCGCCGCGTTCGGTTGCCGGGAGTTCGCGGTCCGCACAGAAAACGTCGCCGCTCTCGCAGATCGGGCCGGCAACGGTCTGGGGGATCGTCTCGCGCTCGCCGGCGTCGCTCGAGGCCGTCAGGTTCCGGATCGGATGGGAGGCGTCGTACATCGCCGGTCGGATCAGCGTCGTCATCCCTGCGTCGACGCCGACGACGGTCGTGTCGCGGGCAGCCTTGACGGTGTTTACGTTGGTCAGCAACACGCCCGCGTCCGCGACGAAATAGCGACCCGGCTCGATCGCCAGTCGTGCGTCGACCTCGCCCAGTGCGTCTCGCGTCGCGTCCGCGACCGATGCGAGGTCCAGCGGCGCGTCGTCCTCGCGGTAGGGGACGCCGAAGCCGCCACCGACATCGACGAACTCGAGGTCGCCGACAACTTGACTCACGTCCCGCGCGAGATCGCCCATCCGCGCGACGAACTCCCGATGGTCGTCGAGCTGGTCGTTCGAGACGCCGGAACCGACGTGGGAGTGAATCCCGACGATGTCGAAACCGCGGTCGGCAGCGTCTGCGAGCACGTCGACCGCGCGCTCTGCGGGGACGCCGAACTTCGCGGCTGCGCCCGTCTGTACTTTCTCGTGGTGGCCGGCACCGATACCGGGATTGACCCGGAGACAGAGCCGACCGTCGTAGCCCCGGTCAGCCAGCCGGTCGATCGTGTCCTCGGAACCGACGGTGACCGTGAGTTCCGGGTGCTCGCGCCAGGCGTCGACGATCCAGTCGAGATCCCGTGCGGGAGGGTTGACCGCCGTGTAGTGGATCTCGGAGCCGGATGCGCCGACCGCGAGCGCCCGCTGGACCTCGCCGGCGGAGGCACACTCGAGGCCGGCCCCTTCCTCGTGCAGCGCCGCGAGGGCGTCGCCCAGCGCGTTCGCTTTTACCGCATAGAGGATGTCAGCCTCGGGAAACGCGGCTGCGAGCCGCCGGTAGTTCTGGCGGACGCGCTCGAGGTCAAGGACGTACAGCGGCGATCCGTACTCGTCGACGAGAGTCTGTAATTCGACCGCGTCCCACTCGGAGAGGCGGCGGACGGACGGTGAAGCCCCAGCGTCAGTCATTACCACGTTCAAGTGACCGCGAGGATTCAAGGGTTTGGGTTCTCGGTTGCGATTGCATTCGGATGATGGTCGCCATTTCGGACGGCTGAAACGCTTCGAAAGCCCCTTTCAGTCCCACCCGCTGTGGCTCGATCGACCAGCCGACATGGGTGGGATTTTCGTGGTGTTCTCTCGAATCCTAGAACCGAAATCGATCATCCGTGACCGAACTCGCGAAAAATCGTTCGCGGATTAAAACGCCTATTCGCGCAGCGTGTCTTCGCGTTCGGTCGCCTCGAGCGTCTCCGTCTCGAGGTCGGTTGCGACGACGGCTGGCTTGTACGCGCCGCCGTCGAAGAGGTCGTGGTCGCTGACCGAGGACTCGACGAAGCGGGTAAAGGCGCGCCGGTCGGCGGGGAGTTCGCCGTACAGCACCTCTTCTTCGACGAGGTCGTAAACCGGGATGCGCGGGGTCAACAGCGTGTTCTCGCCCACGACGCTGTTCTCGCCGACGACGAAGCCGCTGGTGACCCGACAGCCAGCACCGAGTGAGACGTTGTCCTCGACGATGACCGGTGCGTCCTCGACCGGCTCGAGCACGCCGCCGATGAGGGTGTTCGCGCCGAGTTTGACGTTGTCGCCGATCTGAGCACAGGAGCCGACGGTGTCACAGGAGTCGACGAGGGTGCCGTCGCCGACGCGCGCGCCGATGTTGACGAACGCGGGGCTCATCAGGATACAGTCGGAGCCGATGTTCGCGCCACGGCGGACGACGGTGCCGTCGGGCGTGTTGCGGCTGCCGCGGTCGCCGTACTCGCTCGAGTCCGCAAGCGGCAGCACGTCGTTGTACGTCACGCCGCCGTACTCGCGGGGCTCGGTCGCGCGCAGGCCGAAGTTGAGCAGGATGCCCTGCTTGACCCACTCGTTTGCCTCCCACTCGCCGCCAGATTTCTCGGCAGCGCGGATCTCGCCGGCCTCGAGCGCGTCGAGGAAGGCATCCAGCGTCGCGTATTCGTCTTCGCCGGCAGTTTCGGCGCTGATTTCGTCGTTCTGTTTGCGCTCCCACAGCTCGTCGATCTCGGTCTCGAGTGCGCTCATTCGCTGATCACGTCCGCAAAGTCGTAGCTGCCTGCCTTCCGTCCTGCGATCCAGACCGCCGCGTCGACCGCGCCAGCGGCGAAGACGCCGCGATCCTCGGCGCGGTGTGTCAGGCGAACCTCCTCGTGGTTGCCCGCGAGGATGATTTCGTGTTCACCCGTGATGTCGCCCGCGCGCAGCGCGTGGACGCCGATCTCGCCGGCCTCGCGCGGCGCATCGCCTTCGCGACCGTGCGTACGCTCGGTGAAGTCGCCGTTTGCCTCGATCTCCTCGAGCAGGCGGTTCGCGGTGCCACTCGGCGCGTCGCGCTTGCCGTTATGGTGCGTTTCGACGAGTTCGACGTCGTAGCCCGGCAGGTTCTGGACTGCCTCGCCGACGACGTTGACCAGCGCCTGCACGCCGCGCGCGAAGTTCGGCGCGTGGAGGACGGGAACGTCCTCACTTGCAGCCTCGAGTGCCTCGAGGCCGTCATCGTCGAAGCCAGTCGTGCCGGTGACGAACGCGACGCCGGCGTCGGCACAGGTCTCGGCGTACTCGACGGCCGATTCGGGGCCGGTGAAGTCGATGACGGCGGTGGGCTCGCGCTCGGCAACCAGGGAGTCGAACTCCGATGCAGGCTCGATCTCCACGCCGTCGACTGTTTCGCCGTCCGGGTCGCGATTGACGGCGAAGACGACCTCGCAGTCCTCGCGGCCCGTCGCGGCGGCGAGTACTTCACGGCCCATCCGGCCCGTCGCGCCGGTGACACCGAGCCGAACCGTCATCGATCACCCTCCGCCGCGTCTACGTCCGTGATCTCGGTCGGCTCGCGCTCTAAGTCGGCGAGGACGGCCTCGAGATCGTCGCGGTACTCGTCGGCCAATCGGGTCAGCGGCGAACGCATGCGAGCGGGGCCGTAGCCGCGGATCTGCATGGCTTCCTTGACCGGGATCGGGTTGGTCTCGACGAAGAGTCCGCGGAATAGCGGTCCGAGTTCGTGGTGGAGCTCGCGGGCGCGCTCGTAGTCGCCGTCGAGTGCTGCGCCGACCATCGCACACGTCCGCTCGGGTTCGATGTTCGCCGCGACGCTGATCGTCCCGGTGCCGCCGACGGAGATCGTCGGCAGGGTGAGCGCGTCGTCGCCCGAGAGGACCGCGAAGTCCTCGTCGGTCGTACGCTCGGCGATCTCGCCGATCTGGCCCAGGTCGCCGCTGGCGGCCTTGAAGCCCGCGATGTTCTCGTGGCTCGCGAGCTCGACTGCCGTGTCGGGCTCGATATTGCGGCCCGTCCGCGAGGGGACGTTGTAGACGATCTGTGGCAGGTCGACCGCGTCCGCGATCGTCCGGTAGTGTTCGATCAGCCCGCGCTGTTCGGGCTTGTTGTAGTACGGCGAAATCAGCAGGAGGCCGTCCGCACCGGCATCGGCGGCGCGCTCGGAGAGCTCGAGGGCCTCACGCGTGTTGTTCGAGCCGGTGCCTGCGATGACAGGCACGTCGTCGACGGCCTCGATGACCGCCTCGACGACGCGGACGTGTTCGTCGTGGGTCAGCGTCGCCGATTCGCCGGTCGAGCCGACGGGGACGAGCCCGTCGACGCCTGCTTCCTCGAGCCGCTGTGCGTCTTGCTGCAGTGTTTCGTAGTCGATCCGTTCGTCCTCGTCGAAGGGCGTACACATCGCCGGGAAGACGCCCGAAAGGTCGAGTGTTGTCATGGGATGTCGTTGGGTCGTGTCTCGGTCCCCAATCGGTAGGGTGTATCGGTTCCGATCGGTGGATGGTCAGCAGTCGATCGTGCGCGGTCGAATCGTACCCGGGACGGGGATGCCACGCCCGCCGCGAGCACACTCACGCACATTTACGTTTACGTTTAGAACGAGGGGCGACGCCGCTCACGACGGGGTTGACGGTCGGATGAGCGACGTGGCGCATATCCGTCCCGTTGGGCTACTCTGTCTTATTTTTTCCTGTCTTCACTCGAGTCGGATGCCGACTCTGTGGTAAACGGAAGCATACTTATTCATGCAATTTATCCCGTCGCACTCCCTACTGGTTCCTATGACGGATTTCGGATTAAAAGTGCGAATGGCGATCGTCGGTTCGATCCTGTTTGCCTTCTACATGCTCGTCGGGGCTTTCGGCCTGGCGATGTTCGGTCTCAATATGTGGCCGCTGGTCTTGCTCGGGCTACTCGTCTTGCCGGCCATCCAGTACAAAATCGGGACGTGGTCGGCGACCAGACGGGCCCAGGAGATGCCCGAGGACGGCCAGTACCAGGACATCCACCGGATGACCGAGTCGCTGTCCCAGGATATGGGCATCGACAAACCGAAACTGATGGTCATGGAGATGGGCGTCCCCAACGCCTTCGCGACCGGTCGGAAGGGCAAGGGCTACGTCGTCGTCTCGACGGAACTCATCCGGCTTCTCCAGCGCGACGAACTCGAGGGCGTGATCGCCCACGAACTCGCCCACATCAAGAATCGTGACGTCCTCACGATGGTGCTCGGCCAGTCGGTCGGGATGATGGTCGGCTGGGTCGCCTACATGGTCTACATGATGGGCGACGATCGCAATATCGGCAGCATCTTCGTCGGCATGATAATCTCGAACCTCGCCCAGATGCTCGTGATGGTCTTCGTGCTGGCGATCTCCCGGTATCGAGAGTTCGTCGCCGACGACGATGCCCGCCAGTACATCGGCAGCGGCGACCCGCTCGCTCGCGCCTTAGAGAAGATCTCGAAGGGGTCGCAGGGTCGCGAGTCACAGCTCGATGACAGCGTGAGCGCGCTGTGTATCTTCAACGCTGACCGATCGCTCCTCCAGAAGCTGTTCGCGACGCACCCGCCGACCGAAAAGCGCATCGAGAAACTCCGGCGCTGATACGGCCGCGTTGCACGGCCCGTCGCCGGCGTCGTCGGCCACGAGGGACCGATGCGACTTTTTACGTCTGCGCGCGATATGCCGATACGTGACGGAAATTCATCCCGGGCAGCGCGTCGCCGTGCTCGTCGACGCCCAGAACCTCTACCATACTGCACAGAGTCTCCACAGCCGCAATATCGATTACTCCGCTTTGCTCGAGAAGGCTGTTCAGGACCGCCAGCTGACGCGTGCGATCGCCTACGTCATCCGCGCGGATTCGCCCGAAGAGGAGAGTTTCTTCGAGGCGCTGATTGACATCGGCTTCGAACCGAAGATCAAGGAGATCAAGACGTTCGCCGACGGCACCAAAAAGGCCGACTGGGACGTCGGGATGAGTCTCGACGCGGTGACGCTGGCCAACCACGTCGACACGATCGTCCTCTGTACGGGCGATGGCGATTTCTCGCGGCTCTGTTCGCACCTGCGCCACGAGGGCGTCCGCGTCGAAGTGATGGCCTTCGAATCCTCGACCGCCGAGGAACTCATCGACGCAGCCGATTCGTTCCTCGATCTCGAGGAACGTCACGAGACGTTCTTGCTCTGAGCTGTGTGAACCCGGCCGAGACGCGGGAACCGAAACTCGGCAGACTCGAGGGCGTCAGAACTAGTTCGCCTGCCGACGCTGCCACACCCCGAACAGCAACGCAGACGCCGCGACGAACAACGTCGAGCCGGTCACGAGATACATGAGTGGTCCGGTGACGAGTGTGGCGGGCCCAACCAGCGTCAGGGTCCCGATGACGAGGAGAGTGACCCCGAGGCCGATTTGCGTGACGTCCATGTCCTGCCGATAGTACTAGATCGAATGACCATAATAGTCACCCTCCGCCTGTGTCATACGGATTCCTGTCAGTGGGCGCCGGTGCACCGCGATCCGTCCTGCGATCCCAACCAGGGACTCGGGACAGCAGACCGTCTCAGGCTTGCACAGCCCTGTCGATCGACGCGACTCGAGCGACGACCTCGCCGGCAGGTCGAAGGGCTTTCGATCCGGCAGGCCAAACCCCGGGCAATGAGCGAGCCAGCAGACGGGAGTGCGGGCCTCCCCCAGCTTCGGACCATCGCCGACTACCAGTTCGGTGCGGGTGCGGGCGCGGCGCTGTTCCCGCCCGACGAATCGCTGACGATCAAACGGACTACCTCGGGCCGTCCACAGCAGGTTCACGCTGAATCGGGACGGATCGTCTCCTTTGGCACTGACGGCCGGTTTACCCTCGGGATCGAGGGCGGTCGCCGGCTCGATGACGCTCTTTCCCATCCTGCCTACCGCGTCGTTGTCGACGACGAGAGCGAGCCGTTCGTCCGCGACGAGAAGAACGTCTTCGCAAAGTTCGTCTGCGAGGCCGGCGACGAGATCCGACCGGGCGACGAGGTGCTCGTCGTCCACGAGCGCGGTGAACTACTCGCGGTCGGCACGGCGCAGTTAGATGCCGGGGCGATCCGGGACTTCGAGACGGGAATGGCAGTGAACGTGCGCGAAGGCGCGCCTGCGGAGTCGTAATCGGACAGGCGGCGACTGCAGCCAGCTACAGCTGACACTTTCTCCCGATCTCTCGTTCGTATCGTGTCTTGATCTCCGCAAACAGCGTCTCGCCAATCTCAGTGTGGAGTCGCGGTGCGGCTGTCGCGAAGAACTCGTCTAGGTTCTCGTACTGCGAGAAGGCGTCGTTTTCGTCGGTTTCGTCGTATCGGTTTTCGTGTTCGTACTTCAGTGCCTGCAGGCAGTTGTCGATTAGATCCATGTCCTTGACGAACTGTGCGGTGGGCGTCTTGCGACCCTCGTATTCCTCCCAGAGTGACCGGAACTCGCCATCGTTGTCGGCACCGAACGGCTCGAGCAAATCGCCAATTGCCGCCCGCTCGCGGACTGCCTTCTCCTCGGCGGCCACCCGCTGGTGCTCGTCGTCCGCACGGGTCGGGATATCTCCCGTGCGCGCTTCCGCGAGGTCGTGGACCAGCGCCATCGCGACCGCCCGGTCCCGCTCGACGGCGTCGTCGGCCCGGTCTGCATACAGCAGACACAGCGTCGCCACGCCCCACGTGTGGGCCGCAACCGACTCCGGCGTGTCGATCTCGCGGAGGACCCACCCTGTCCGCAACTCGTCTTTCAACTCGAGCGCCTCGAGCAGGGCGCTGATGTCGTCGGCCATGGCTGATTCTCACGCAGCAGATCGGTTGAACCCGTCGCTTATCGACCCTGTTTCGAGTCAGTGGATCGTTTCGGCGCCCGGGTCAGCGATCCTCGAACGACAAAGTAAAAGGTCGCTCACGGCGACGTGGCGAGTATGTTTGGAGGAGGCGGCGGACTCAATCCGCGCAAGATGGAACAGATGATGCAACAGATGGGTATCGACGTCGAGGACATCGACGCCGAAGAGGTCATCATCCGCACTGCGGAGCACGACCTCGTGTTCAACGACGCCGAAGTCACCAAGATGGACGCCCGCGGGCAGGAGACCTACCAGGTCATCGGCTCGCCCGAGAAAGTCGAGGCCGGCTCGGCTGGCGGCGCTGCGGCTGACGACGACGCTGGCTCGTCGATCCCCGACGACGATGTCGAACTCGTCGCCATGCGAGCTGACGTCAGCGAGGACGAGGCCCGCGAGGCCCTCGAAGCGACCGACGGCGACCTCGCCGCAGCAGTCGAGTCCCTCGAGTGACTCGCGTGAGCGGTGACGGCGACGGAGCCGACGAAAGTACTGACCGCATGCCGGTCTTGCTCGTCCGCGGCGATCGCGAGTTCCTCGTCGAACCCGGCGACGAGATGGGGACTGACCTCGGCGTGCTCGAGGTTCCCGAGGACGTCCAGTCGGGCGACACCGTCGAGACACATCTGGGCGACGAGTTTCAGGTGCGCCGACTGCGCGGCCCGGATCTCTTCCATCACTTCGAACGGACCGGTGCGCCGATGGTCCCCCGCGACATCGGGCTGGTGATCGGCGAGACGGGCATCGCAGGCGGCGATCGCGTGCTCGACGCCGGCACCGGAACGGGCGTGCTCGCGGCGATGATGGCCCGTGCCGGCGCTGAGGTGGTGACTTACGAGCGAGACGCCGACTTCGCCGACGTCGCCCGCGAGAACATGGCCCTGGGCGGCGTTTCCGATGCTGTCGATGTCCGAACCGGCGACGTGACCGAGCAGATCGAGGACCTCGAGTCCTCGTCGTTCGATGTTATGACGCTCGATACGGGCGACGCAGCGACGATGGTCGCGCACGCACCCGACCTGCTCGTCGACGGCGGCTTCGTCGCGGTCTACAGCCCATTCATCGAGTCGACTCGCGAGGTCGTCCAGACGGCCCACGAGGTCGGGCTCTCCGACGTGACCACGCGCGAGACGATCCAGCGCGAGATGCAGTTCGACGATCGGGGTTCGCGGCCGTCGACCGCACCCGTCGGCCACACCGGCTATCTGACGATCGCGCGCAACGAGTAACGCGCTCTCTCGCGGTTTTCTCTTCGCTCGCGAGTCCTGGTACCCACTGAGATTACCACCTCCCGATCGTGGTACCGTTCCAGAAACGGAATCACTGACCGGTGGCCGAGAGCGTGGCTCGAGCAGATGCGAGAGCCACGCGATCCGGGGGAGGGCAGGCCGTCACCCGTTACCTACCGCGAGCGAACCCGGAGGGTGAGCGAGCGGGCCGACGACTGACCCATCGGGGAAGGAGGAGTGCTTTTGATCGACCCTAAGCGGGAGCGAAGCTCCCGCGAGGTCCGAGAGAGCTTCGCTCTCTCGAGATTTTGCCGAGGGACATCGCGCTGTGCGGCAGCTACGCTGCCGTCAGCGCGATAGACAGCAGCGCAAAAGGTCGTTAGTTGTCGTCCTCGCGCCACTTGTGCTCACATTCGGTACAGATGAAGAACCGGGTTTCCGATTCGTCAGCAGCCCGAATCTGTTGCATATACCAGTGGGCGCGGTCGTTGCCACACTCGGGACAGCGCGCGTCGGTTTCGGGCAGCGAGGTCTCGCCGGACGACTCGATGATCTCGCTGGCTTCCTGGTCGTCGGTGACGACGTACTGGTCGGCGTCGCCTTTCGGCTTCGTAAAGCCACAGCTGCCACACTCCCAGATGCCGTCGTCGGCTTTCATCATCGAACCGCATTCGTCGCAGAATTCCATCGTTGTCCGGGCTACGAGCGTGGAGCGACTTAAGGCACGCGTTTAGGCTCGCTGACCGGTCGCGGCTCCATGCCTATCGGCGGCAGTTAGCCTTCTCCTTCCGATTGGTACGGCTCGCCGACAGCCTCGCGCGGAAGGACGTTGTGGAGTTCCGACTTGAGGTCTGCGGCCGACTCGAAGCGGTCGCTGCCGCTGCGTTCGATGAGCGCGCCAAGGTTTCGCTCGCCGTCTGCAAGCAGGAGCGTGGTATCCTCGAGTTCGGCGGCAGCCTGGTCGGTCGTGACGGGGTACTCGAGGTCCGCGAAGACAGCTTCGATGCGGCTGAGTTTGACTTCAGACATGGGTGGAGAAACGCAGTCCAATGGTATGTACTTCTGCTGTGCGTGGCCGTACTGTCACGGACACCAATCTGTCCCGTCGAAACTGTAATCGGGTGGGGGCACACAGTTAGGATTTATGCGGAGTGTCGTCGAGCGGGTTATCGCGCCGTTTGCTGTGGATCGACGGGTCCTCGCGCTGGCGGGTGCCCGAATGGCAGACGGGATCGGCAACTCGTTTCTGATCATCGTCATCCCGCTGTACGTGACCAGCGGCGTCGTCGGCGGGACGGCGTTCGGTCTCGAGGAGTCGATGATCATCGGGCTGATCCTTTCGCTGTTTGGCTTTCTCAACAGCAGCTTTCAGCCAGTGACCGGGCGACTCTCGGATCGGCTCGGCCGGCGCAAGCCCTTTATTTTGGCCGGGCTCGCCGGCCTCGCATTGACGAATATCGCCTACGTCGTCGCGGAGACGTACATCTCCCTGCTGGTCATCCGCGGGCTGCAGGGCGTCAGCGTCGCGTTCATCATTCCGGCGTCGGTCGCGCTCGTCAACGAACTCGCCTCGAGCGGCGATCGCGGCGGGAACATGGGCGTCTACAATACCTTTCGGCTGGTCGGCTTTGGAGCCGGCCCCGCGGTCGCCGGTGCCGTCGTCAACCTCGGTCCCTACGCGCTCCCCGGTGGAGTGGTGGTCAACGGCTTCGACGCCGCATTCTACATCGCCACGATCACGGCGACGATCAGCTACGTGCTGGTGACGGTGCTCGTCTCCGATCCCGCGTCGACGGTGGCGAACGCCGGTGCGGACCTCTCGATTCCGGTCCTCGATCGGACGGGTCCGAACCTCCTCGATCCAATCTTCACGCTCGGCCTCGCGTCGTTTTTTATGGCCACGGGGATCGCGCTCTTTGCGACCATCCAGCCGCAGGTCAACGCCCGCCTCGAGCAGGACGCGACCTGGTTCGGTCTGCAGTTCGCGGCGTTCATCCTCGCGCAGGTCGCCCTCCAGACGCCGATCGGGCGGGCCTGCGATCGGTACGGTCGTCGACCGTTTATCGTCACTGGAATGGTGTTGTTGATCCCGACGACGCTCGTCCAGGGGTTCATTCTCTCGTCGGTGCTGATGTTCGTCGCGCGGCTGTTCCAGGGCGTCGCCGCCGCGATGGTCTTCGCCCCGTCGCTGGCGCTGGCGGGCGATCTCGCCGGCGCGGGCGAATCCGGCTCGAAGTTGTCAGTGCTCACGATGGCCTTTGGCTACGGGATCGCCGCCGGGCCGTTCTCATCGGGCGCGCTGGTGGGGTATGGCTTTCAGGTCCCGTTCGTCTTCGGTGCCGTTCTCGCCGTGTTCGGTGCAATTTTGGTCTATACGCAGGTCGAGGAGACGCTCGAGACGACGGCTCCGGTCCCGGTTTTCGGAGACGATTGAGACGGTCTGCTGTCACGAGTTTCCGGTGCAACCGCAGGGCAGTCGCGGTTGCATCGGAACTGACTGAGTGCAGTCCATCTTGCCGGACGCGACGGGACGCAACGCAAAAGTAGCGGTTCCCCATACGGTTCGACGATGACGCTCTCGGAGGAGGCCAAAGACCGGTTGGCGGACGTAGTGGAGCTACAGCCGACGAAAAACGCCGAACTCCAGGATCGGTGGGGGATGGAAAGCGGCAGCGAGGTCCACCAGTATCTCGAGAACGAACTCGGCGACTACTACTTCCGTGATGATAACAGCCTGATCCGGGCGACTGCCGAGGCGGCGGAGTTGGTCGACGTCGAGCCGGGTATCGAGAGCGATCCCGACGCCGACGGAGCCCCCTCCAAAATCCGCGTCCCCGAGCTACAGGCCCAGATCGTCGCGGTGCTGGCCGCCCCCGACGAACGATCCGAGAGCGTCGTCTCGGTGCTCCACAAGCTCCGAGACGAGTACGACATCGACCCCGACGCCGAGGACGTCCGCTCGGGGCTCCAGAGCCTGCGCCGGAAGGGCGTCGTCGAGGTCGAGTATCGCACCGTTCCCACGTTCCGGCTGGCCGTCGAACGTGACGACCTCGAGGTCGCCGTCTCCGACTGATCCTTCTCGCTGCGAGGATTGTCGACCGTCCTACAGTCCCGGCCGTCGTCGCCGGCGGCGCTCGCTGAGAAGCCGCTGTACCAGTTTTCCGGGGCCACCCTCGATCGGCCAGCCGCGGGTCCGCCAGGTCGGCGGCTCGGGTTCGTAGTGAGAACAGGACCCGGCACACTCGGCGACCGTCTGACAGCGATCCATGGCAGCACAGTGGGGTAGCGCCTGTCGGTCGTCTCGAGCGCGCAACTGGAAGTGCCGACAATCAGGACACATCGTATCGACAAACGAGCGCCAGCCGCGCTCGTAGGCGCGTTCGGCGATCGCGAGCCGTGTGTCGGCCTTCGTCTCGGGGTCGACGTACTCGAATCGGGCCGCCGACGCGTCGTGGCCGTTGCCGTCGGGTTGCTCGAGGATCCGCGTTCCCGGCTCGTCGACCGCCAGCGTTCGGGGATACCAGGCGACGTCGGCGGTCAGCGCGTCGGGCTCGAGCGCGAGGATTCCAGCTTCGACAGGCAGGTCCTCGAAGAGCGCGGGCTCGACGGTGTCACCCGTCGCCCGGGTCGCGACCCAGACCTCGTCGGCCAGCCCCATGGCGACGTCGTACTCGAGTTGCGCGCCGAGCGCGCGGGCGGCGCTGGCATCGAGGTCCGGTTTGTTCTCGATCGCGACGATCCGCTCGAGCCAGTCGGGATAGACCCACTTGCGTCGGATCTCGATGCGATTGCCCGACTTTTGCGTCTCGAGGATCCCGCGGTCGTCGGCGCGGTGGATCGCCTCGCGGACGTATCGCCACGGGTAGCCGGGATGTGGGAGGGCGTCGCGGTAGTAGGTCCACTCGTTGGGGGCGTTTCGGACGATGTGGAGGAGATCGCTATCGAGTCGGTCAGGACCGAACCGAGCACGGCGACGGAGGGCGTCGGGGTCGCACTCGAGCACGATGGTGTCCCAGCGGCGGCGCTTCGTGCCGAGTTGGCGAGCGACGACGATCGCAGTGTCGTCGCTGGTAGCGGTGGCTGCCGGTGGCCAGGCCAGTTCGGCCCAGCGACAGGTCCGGAGCTCGAAGCCGAACTCGGCAGTGTATGGGTCCACGGCGGTGCTTGGAAACGGAGTGTGAAAACGCTACTCGATCGGGCGTCGTTCCCGTCCGACTACTCTTCGTCCTCGTCCTCGCGTTCGTCTAGAAATTCGTGGGCGTCCTCCAGAATCTCGCGCGGACCGTCCTGCGTGACGGTGTTGATCGCCTGTTCGTAGTCGCGCCACTGGAGGTCGCGGTGTTCGTTCGAGAGTTCCGCGCTGGCCTCGAACGACTTCGCAACAAAGAGGTGAACGGTTTTGTGAATCGTCTTACCGTTCGCCTCGAAGACGTAGTCGTAGTCTTTGCGAAAGCCGTCGAGGAGCCGGAACTGTTCAATACCTGCCTCTTCCTTTACTTCGCGGATCGCCGTCTGCTGTAGTTCTTCATCTCCTTCGACACCGCCCTTGGGAAACTCCCAATCGCCTGGGCGGCTCTTGAGTAGAAGATACTCGCGCCGGCCCCGCGTATCGCGGAAGAGGATCGCGCCTGCGCTCGTAGCTTCGACTGCCATTAAGTAGGCTAACAGGTGAGGCGTTAAGAGAATATCGGACTGTTCGTCCAGCGTCTGCTGATTGCAGCCCCGATTTGCACGTCGTTGCTGGCCGATCGACCGCAGCCGTTCATACTGTCGGACAGCACCATCGTAACAACTGATACGGACTGCTGTCGGTCAGTGCCGGTGGGACCGCGACCCTCTGCGGACCCACCGCTCACTCGTGACAGCAGCCCGTATCACTACTGCTGTTCAACAGTATCACCGCGCGTGATCGGTCTCGGCGTGTCTCAGCAAGTTTTTACGCACCCACCGTCGACATATGCGACAGCACCAGCCATGACCTTTGTCACCCGTCTGACGCTCCAAAGCGGCGATCGCGCCGCGCTCGATGGTATCGTCGAGGACATCAAAACCACCGCCGAACGAAAGGGAGCGGCACTGAAAGGCCCCCACTCCCATCCGCCGGAGCG
The DNA here is from genome assembly GCF_041821085.1 of Natrinema sp. HArc-T2. Taxonomy (NCBI): domain Archaea; kingdom Methanobacteriati; phylum Methanobacteriota; class Halobacteria; order Halobacteriales; family Natrialbaceae; genus Natrinema; species Natrinema sp. HArc-T2. The sequence continues at coordinate 40,797 of NZ_JBGUAZ010000001.1, forward strand.
ACTCTCGGTCCCACAGCGCTGTCGACTGCACGCTGACGACGACCGGCAGTTTTCCTCGTGGGATTACACCGTCTTCACCCGCGAACTCGAGATTCACGGCCACGACAACCTCGCGCGCAACATCGCCTCGCAGAACTTCCCCGATTCGGTCCATATCGAGGCCGAAGTCGAACAGATCCACGGCGCGGGTCGCGGAAACTGAACTGATTCTCCCGTTCGCGACGAGACCGGCGACAGGGCTTTTTACCATTCCAAACGAGGACAGGATATGACCGCTGACGACCTCGTCTCACTCCGGCGAGACCTCCATCGGAAACCCGAACCCGCTTGGCGCGAATTCTATACGACCGCACGGATCGTCGACGAACTCGAGTCGCGACTCGGCGACGACCTCGACCAGCTTTACGTCGGGCCTGAGGCGATCGCTGGTGACCACCGGCTAGCAGTCCCCGACAACGCGGAACTAGCCCGTTGGTACGAGCAGGCCAGAGAGACGGACGTCGATGATGCCACGCTCGAGTCCCTCGAGGGCGGTTACACCGGCGCGGTCGCGGTCATCGAACGCGGCGAGGGGCCGACAGTCGGCCTGCGCGTCGACATCGACGGGCTCCCGCGACCCGAATCCGACGAGTTGAGCCACACTCCTGCTGCTGCGGGCTTTCGCTCTGAACATGAGGGCGCGATGCACGCCTGCGGGCACGACGCCCACGCGACGATCGGGATCGGCGTCCTCGAGCGACTTGCAGCGAGCGACTTTACGGGCACCCTGAAGGTTTTCTTCCAGCCTGCAGAGGAGGTCGTCGGCGGCGGCAAGTCGATGGCCGAAAGCCAGCACATCGAAGACGTCGACTATCTGCTCGCGACCCACATCGGGCTCGACCATCCGACCGGTGAGATCGTCGCAGGGATCGATGGCTTTCTGGCGGTCTCCCATCTCGAGGCCGACTTCACGGGTAAATCGGCCCATGCCGGCGGCCACCCCGAACAGGGGCGCAACGCCGTCCAGGCGATGGCGACAGCCGTCCAGAACCTCTACGCGATTCCCCGGCACAACGACGGCACAACGCGGGTCAACGCGGGCGTCGTCGAGGGTGGTAGCGCCGCCAACGTCATTCCCGACGAGGCGCGGATCGTCGCCGAGGTGCGCGGCGAGACGACAGAACTGATGGAGTATATGAAACACCGAGCCGAGCAGGTGCTCCGGAGTGCTGCCGAGATGCATGACTGTGAGGTGTCGATCGAGACCGGCGCGGAGGCACCCAGCGCAAGAAGTGACGACGACCTCGTTTCGATCGTCGCCGACGTGGCCGGCGAGACGGCGGGCGTCGAACGGGTCAAAGAGCGCGACGAACTCGGCGGCAGCGAGGACGCGACGTACCTGATGCGGGCGGTCCAGGAATGCGGCGGCAGCGCCTGTTATGTTGGCGTCGGCACTGATCACCCCGGCGGCCATCACACGGCGACGTTCGACGTCGACGAAGCGAGCATCGGCCACGGGATCGACGTGCTGGCGGGTGCGATCGAGCGGATCGGCAGCGGGCGTCCCTGATCGAGCATCGGCGGTCGTTGCGCTCTCAGTTGTCCATCACGACCTCGAGGTCGAACGGCGCGTCGGCAGGGGCCGATTTGGGCTCGAGGTAGCCGACCGCGAAGGCAGTGTAGACGTTTCCGGCCTCGGGTGCCACGTCGAAGGTCGCAACCACGTCGCCGTCGTTGGTTTCGGTCGCTGGTCGGATCTCGAGGGTGTAGTCGCCGCCTGGCACCTCGGTCGTCGCCACGTCGCCGAAGGCCGCGTCTTCGAATAGGACCGTCTCGCCGTCGCCGACTGTGACGTCGACAGCGGGTGCGTCCGGCGAGGCATGCACGAGGCGGACACGTGCGTTGTCACCCGGGTCACTGATGTCGTCCTCGAGAACTGCCGGTGCAAAGGGCTGATTCGTCTCGCTCAGTTCGCCAAGCGCCGCGATGGTGAACTCGCCCTCGGGAATCTCGAGGTCGTCCTCGAACACGACCGTGTCGGGATCGCCCGCAGCCGTAATCATTACCGTGTAGGTGCCCGGCGCGAGTTCGAGGTAGTCGCTGACGGCCCGGTAGGGGACGTCCTCGAGGACCGTGTCGCCGTCGACGTAGACATCGACGTTCGGTGCATCCGGCGAGAGGTGAGCAACGCGGACGTTCGCCATGGCCTCGTCGCTTCCGCCGTCGTCACTCGTTTCGTTCTCCGATCCGCCATCGCTCATCTCGTCTCCACTCCCGCCCATACAGCCGGCGAGGGCGATCCCGCCAGCAGTTCCGATCAGTGTCAGTGCGCGTCGGCGCGTGTGGCTTTGTGCCATACATCCGGGTACTTGATGGGTAGGAAAGACGAAAATCCCTAACAACGTAGGGGTATTCCAACAGGAAGTAATAACTCACCAATCGATTGATGATCGGACGCGACCGCCTCGAGCGATCCATGGCCGAGAGGACGGCTCTCGCGTTGCTCGAGCCGTCCGACCCGGGGAAGGGCAGGTGGCTACCCAATTCCGACCGCGAGCGACCAACGGGAGCGAGCGGGCCGACGACCGACCCGTAGGGGAGGGAGGAGTGCTTTTGATCGACCTTTTGTCGAGCGAACGAGCAGCGCGAGTGAGCGCAGCGCAAAAGGTCGGTGCTCAGTATTTGGGCTCCGCCCCAGTCGTCTCGTAGACCTGTTCCATGATGTCGTCACGGCGTTGTTGCCAGTGCTCGAGGGCGGCGGGGTGGTGGGGATACCCTTCGTAGAGCTCGAGCAGGTCGTCGGCCCGACGCTTAGTCTGGAAGAGCGTCCAGATCGTCCCCCAGTGGCCGCGGCTGTTGAGCAGACTCTCCGCGGCGAGTTTCGGGCCGAGACTCGTACTGCCCGAGTACAGCGCCTCCGCGAGTTTCTCGCCGGGCATCGCGGCGAGTAGCCCCATCAGGTCGTCGACGTCGACGGCAGTCGAGAGGATGTTGTAGACGTCCAACGCGGCGTAGCGTGCGCCGAAGTGGTCCATGACGCGCTCGTTGTACTCCCAGAGGGCTTTCTCGCTGACGTCGCCGGTCTCGAGTGCCTCTATTGCGGCTTCGCCGGCGTACTTGCCGCCGTAGGCGGCCCCGGCGATGCCGCCGCCGGTGGTGGGGTTGACGTGGCCGGCGGCGTCGCCAATGGCCATGTAGCCCGGATGCACCGCGGAGTCGTAGGGCCGTCGGGTTGGGAGGGCTGCGCCGAGTTTGTCCTCGACTTCGGCACCGCGGAACTCGGGACGGGTCTCGAGGTCGTGTTTGAGGTCGTCGACGAGTTTCATCGGCTCTTCGGTCATCTGGAAGCCCAGGCCAGCGTTGATCTCCGTCTCGGTGCGCGGGAAATACCAGAGATAGCCCGCAGCGCGTTCGGTCGGCTTGAAGACGAGTGCGTCGTCCCACTCGACGGGCTCGTCGACGTGGACGATCTCGCGGTAGGCAGAGCAGAAGTGGGTGTAGTTGACGTTCGTATCGAACGTGGAGGTCGAAAAGTCGACGTGGTCCTGGAGGACGGACAGCGAGCCCGCGGCATCGATGACGATGTCGGCCTCGTAGGTGACCGGGTCACCCGTCCGGATCGCTTCGACGCCGGTAACGCGACCGTCGTCGTCCTGGAGGACGCTTTTGACGACGGTGTCGTAGTGAAAGTCGACGCCGGCGTCGCCAGCGCCGTCGATGATCCGGCGACCGTACTCCCAGCGGTCGATGACAGCCAGTTCACCGGGAATCGGGATCTCGAGGACGGTATCCTCCTGTGGGATCTCGAAGCGACCGTGATCGACGCCCGTATTTGTGAAGGCGGGCTCGAGTTTCGACTTCGGGATCGCCTCGGGGAAACTGTCGGCGCCCTTCAGCGCGTCGCCGCAGGCGATGTGGCCCGCTTCCGTCTCGGACTTTCGCTCGAGGATGACGACGTCGTACCCTTCCCGTGCGATGGTCGCTGCGGCATAGCACCCTGCGGTTCCGGCTCCGACGACGACCACGTCCGGCGACTGCGTCTTCGGCGTCGTGGCTGCCGACTGCTCCTGCGTACTCATATCAACACTGTGGATGCCGCGGTAAGAAAACGTTTTATCAAGCGGTTGGCTGCGATTCGTGGTCGATTCGGCGGCGAACCCGCGCGCTGGAATCGGTCGGTTTGCTCCCCTTGCAATGAAATAAAGAGTTTTAGTGAGGTCCGCCGTACCGGACCGTATGACTGAGTATACGGTCGAGTTCGTCGGGACGGGTGAGACGATCACCTGTACCGACAAAGAGACGATCCTCAGCCGGTGTCTCGAGGAGGGGATCGCCCAGGAGTACTCCTGCCGGGTGGGGATGTGTCTGGCCTGTTCTGCCGAAATCGTCGAAGGAGAAGTCACCCAGCCCGCGGCCCGTGGCCTGACCGAAGAAGAGGCCGAACGCTACGCGCTGACCTGCATGGCGCGCCCACAGTCGGATCTGAAACTCGATCGTGGCAAGTACCCGCCGAGTATCGAGAGCGATCTCGAGTCGAACGTCGACGGGACGACGGCACCCGCAGACGACTGAGACGGACTCCTGTCAGTGGGTGCCGGTGGGACCGCGATCGCCCTGCGGTCCAACCGGGACATCGTGACAGCAGACCGTATGAACGAACCGCGTACGATGTCTGCCAAGCAACACAGACGCCACGTAACGTTCAGGCGGGGTTCGATGTCGGGAAAGAATGGACTGCCAAGGCAGAAGTCGGCTGGCCACAGGCGCCTGAGAGCCGAGAGACGGTGGCGACGGTGACCGTGACGGACACGGAATAGTCGGAATTGCGCGGTACAGCCACGCCGCCGGCTCCGCGGCTTACTCGACGAAGTCGATGTCGTCGCCGCCCGCGGGTTCGGGCTGGACGGCAGCCTCGCCGTCGGGCCGGCCGTAGATCTGTGGTGATTCGACGCCCGTGACGACGATCATCGTCCGCATACTGCCCTCGAGGCTCTCGTCGATCGAGGTTCCCCAGATGATGCGGGCGTCGGGGTCGATTCGGTCGTAGATCTCTTCGACGACGCCTTCAGCTTCCTCGATCGCCATGTCGTTGCCGCCGGTGACGTTGACGAGTGCGGAACTCGCACCGGAGATGTCGACGTCCAAAAGCGGCGAGCGCAGCGCGGTCTTGACCGAGTCCTCGGCTTTGGCCTCGGAGTCTGCTTCGCCGAGGCCGATCATGGCGACGCCGCCACGTTCCATAACGGTGCGAACGTCGGCGAAGTCCAGATTGACGAGGCCGGGTTTCGTGATGAGTTCAGTGATCCCCTTGACGGAGCGCATGAGCACCTCGTCGCTGACTTTGAACGCCTGTCGGACGGGGAGTTTGCCGACCGAATCGAGCAGGCGGTCGTTGGGGACGACGATGACAGTGTCGGAGACGTCACGCAGGCGCTCGAGGCCGGCCTCTGCGTTCGTTCGCCGAACCTCACCTTCTGCGGTAAAGGGCGTCGTGACGATCGAGATCGTCAGCGCGCCGGCTTCGCGGGCGGCCTTGGCGACGACGGGCGCAGAGCCAGTGCCGGTTCCACCACCGAGGCCGGCCGTGACGAAGACCATATCGGAGCCGTCGATGGCGTCGTAGATGTCCTGCTGGCTCTCGAGGGCGGCTTCCTCGCCGACCTGTGGGAGCGAACCGGCCCCGCGGCCGCCGGTTTTCTCCTCGCCCATCAGGATCTTAGTGTCGGCCTCGATCTCGACCAAGTGCTGGACGTCGGTGTTGGCGGCGACGAGTTTCGCGCCGTGGATCCCCTCCTCGTGCATGCGGTTGACGGTGTTGCCGCCGGCACCGCCACAGCCGACGACGGTGATGTCGGTCTGGAGGTCCTGCAAGACATCTTCCAGTTCGTCGTCGGTCATCGTCCCGGTCTGTCGGCCGTCCGACGTGCCGCCGCCCGATGACTGCCCGTCCTGGGGCGCGTCGTCGGGGTCCGTGGCCGCCCCGTCTTCGGCCTCGTCGATTGCGTCGTCGATAAGAGAGTCCATTCTTGGCCCTGTCTAAACGATGGAGCATAATTACCTTTCCCCTACACGTCAGCCGACTGTCTGACACGTTAGGATGATCGTACGTCTATCACTCCGTGAACGTCGAATCCGCTAGCAGTGCTCGAGTAATAACGTCTTACTGTCGGTTAACGGTCCAGTCAGATCTGAAACCGGCGCGTTCGCTCGCTTCGAACTCTCTCGGGACTGACCGTTTCCCCGTCGACGGTCACGGATTCGCCGTCGGCGAGCGCGCCGAACTTCGGCCCTTCGGGAACGCCGGCTTCGCGTGCCAGTTGTGGATCGAAGGCCGTCTCCTCGGCGACGACGGCGTCGGCTTCGAGCCACACGGCGTCGTATTTCTCCGCGAGAACGTCGGCTAGACCCGCGGTGATCGTCTCACGTGGCTTCGCCGAGGCCGAGTCGCTGGCTGCAGCGGTGTCGGGATCCGGAACGGCCACCTGTGACCCGACGCGGCTTCCGCCGTTTTCGGTGGTGAACGCGACAGTGTTCGCTTCGACGATCTCACGGACGCGATCGGGATCGATCCCCTGAGCGACGCTGACGAGGTCGGTCGGCAGGTCGACGACGGTAACCGATTCCGCGAACTGATCGCCGAAGCGAACCCCGTCATCGACGGCACCTAGCTCGGCTTCGACCGCATCGACGAGTGCGAGCGGGCGGTCGTCGACCTCGCGGAGCCACGTCTCACTGACGATCCGGCAGTCAAGATCCTCGAGCGTCTCCTCGAGCACCGGCCAGTCGCCATCGAGCAGCGCGATCTCGGCCCCGCTGGCGTCGAACGCACGCTCGAGGGCGTCCCGGTGAGCCGTCGGATGGCCCATCGCCTCGAGCGCCCAGTCGGCTGCGACGTGGCCGACCGCCCATGCGGTCTCGCGGACGACTCGTCCGAACCGGGGGGCGTAGTGGTTGCCGCCGAAGCCGACGAGCTGTCTGTCACGATGTGGCGCAACGTTTCGCAACTCGAGGATGGCGCAGGCGACGGCGTCGGCACCGGCGGGGTCGTCCCACTGCTCGTCGTCGCTGCCCAGTTCCGCAAAGAGCGACGGACAGCCCACCTCGGAGGGGCCGTGGTGGGTACACTCCATGCCCACGTCGTACTCGGCGGGTGCGTACTCCTCGAAGGCCGCGAGCAACTCGGCCAGGGCGTTCGGCGCGGCGTCGGCCAGCGCGTCGGGCTCGCCGCCGAACTCGGCCGGGCCGAAGTTGCCCGTGAAGTGGCCGGTCAGCAGCGGACCGGTATCCCCCGAGTGTCGCGAAGCGAAGACGAGCAGGTCAGGATCGCAGTCGAAGGCGTCGGCGGGCCGCTTGAGGTCGATATGTAACGCGTCGAACGACCGCAAGACGGCCCCATCGGTCCGGTAGTAGGTGCCGCCGCCGTCGGCTGCCGGTCGGCTGTCGTCGGTTCGCTGGGTCCAGTCGGCGCGCTCGCGGAGTCGGTCACAGATGTGCTCCGAGGCGCGGTCGGCGTGGCTTTCGACGATCGCGAGCGTGGTCATATCTGTGCTCGTGAGTTGTCGGCGTTAACGTCGCCGGTTTCCAGCTGGAGGTGACGGCGGCCCGCAACTTTTCATGTGTGTGGATACCATACACTGAATGTGGACTAGTTGACCAATGAGCAATGACGCGTCGGATCGAACTGTCACGTCCGGGGGGCAGTCGTTCGAGTTCGACCTCGAGATCAGCGAGTTGAGCGCACTCGTCAGCGGTTGTGCCATCGCGCTGTTCGATGCTGACGGCTGCGTTACCGCGTGGAACGCGGGTGCACGCCGGCTCACCGGCTACGACGCGGAGACGATCGTCGGCGAACACTACCAGTCTCTCTTTCCAACCGACGCCCGCGACGCCGGTCGCCCGGATCGGTTACTCGAGCGAACACGAGCCGAGGGAACCGTCGAAGCCGACGGTTGGCGGCTCGGAGACGGCGGCAGTCGGCTGTGGGTCTGTGAGTCCATCGCCACGATCCATGCGGACGGCAGTGTCGGCGTTCCCGTCGAGTCTACAGCCGACTTAGACGGGTATCTCTGGGTCGTCCGCAATCGTACCGACGACCACGAGCGCGAACGCGAACTCTGCGAGGAGAAGGCGTTCACCGAAAGCGTGCTCAAAGCACAGCCGGATCTCCTCTATGCCTACGACACCGAGGGGGAGCTGATCCAGTGGAACGACCAGTTCGAACGCGTGACCGGCTACGACCCGGCGACGACCGGTGACATCGATCCGCTGACGTTCATCGCGCCCGAAGACCGCGATCTCCTCGGAAAGGCCATCGAGCGCATCCTCGAGGACGGCGAACGCATCACCGCCGAGGGCCGGGTTCTCACGACCGACGACGACCGACTCCCCTACGAGTTCAACAGCGCCAGGATCGTCGACGACGGCGACGTGCTCGGCTTTACCGGCATCGGTCGCGATATCTCAGCGCGCAAAACTCGCGAGCGCGAACTCGAGCGCCTCGAACGGCTCAACGCGGCGATTCGGGCGATCGACGACACGATGGTCACGGCGGACTCCCGCGACGAGATCGAAGCTGCGATCGTCGAAACGTTCGCCGCCGACGACGCCTACCGATTCGGCGTCATCGGTCGGGCTCGAGGTGTCGCGACCGGAGAGGGGTACTCGTGGGAGCCGACTGCCTGGTCCGGAATCGACGCGACCGCCGCTGCTGTGTGCTCGTCGTTCGTCGCGCCACCGACCGACGCCGACGGCGAGTCGGCACTCGAAACGCGAACTGTACAGCGGTATCGGTCCCTCCGCGAAAGCCCGATCGAGCAGTGGCGACGCCACGCTCGCGAGCACGACTACGGCTCGATTGCTGTCGTCCCCATTTCCGCGAGCAGCACGCCACTCGGGGCACTCGTGATCGGCACGGACGAGCCGTCGGCGTTTGCCGATCGCGAGCAGCAAGTGCTCCAGGAGTTCGGTGGGACGGTCGGACACGCCATCAACGCGATGGCGGTCCGTCGGCTGCTCTATCAGGACACCGTCGTCGAACTCGAGTTCGAGTCGACCGACCGAGGCGACGCCTGTATTCGGCTCTCCGACGACCTCGGCTGTAAGCTGTCGGTCGACCACGCCTTGCCGCTGAGCGGCGAAGTGTTTATTTACTATCTGACCGCGTCTGGCGTCGATCCCGATCGCGTTTGCGACCGCGCCCGCGACGACGAGGCGATTACGGACTTCCGACTCATCGACGCCAGTGACGACGAGAGCTACTGTGAGTGTGTCGTTCGCAACGCGACGATCGCCGAAACTTTCGCCGGTTACGGCGCGCGGCTCCAGTCGAAAACCGTCCGTGACGGCGTCGCAAGACTAACGGTCCAGACCAGTTCCGATGTGGCGCTCCACGAGTTCGTCGACACGATCACGTCGGCCTATCCCGACAGCAGGCTCCGCTCGAAACGAACCGTCGAGCGCCCGGTCAAGACGCGCGGCGACTTTCGGCGTACCGTCGAGTCGCTGCTGACCGACAAACAGCGCATCGCGCTCGAGGCGGCGTATCACGGCGGCTACTTCGAGTGGCCGACCCGACACAGCAACGCGAGTGAGATCGCTGACCGACTCGGGATCGCTCGCCAGACCTTCCACCAGCATCTGAGAGTGGCACAGGCGAAGCTGCTCTCGGCGTATTTCGGCGATACAGATTGAGACCGGCTGCTGTCCTGCTGTCCCGGTGGGACCGTCGGGCGGTCGCGATCCCATCGGCACCCACTGACAGGTGTCCGTACGAGACTGTCGGTTTTCGCGGAGCAGATGTAACGGTTTACGGTTACGTCCGCACACAGGTCCAACCGGTATCTGACTCCCACTCGCCGATACCAGAGCATGCTGGTACACCCCTTTCCCCCGCTGGCTGTCTTTCTCCGGCAATGACTTCGCTCCCGTCCACCGAACAGACAACCGCGTTGGATGTTCTCACGGAGCCACGACGGCGCTATCTGCTCGCGACACTGCTCGAGTACGAGGCCCCATCCGAAACGGACTCCCAGTCGGCGTCGGAGGGAGTCTCGATCGGCGCGCTGGCAACTGCGGTCGCGGGGCTCGAACAGGACGCGGACGCCGCGGTCGTCACCGACGAGCAGTCCGGTCGCGTTCGCCTCACGCTGGTCCACGCCCACGTCCCGCGACTGGTCGACGCCGGGCTGGTGACCACGCATACCGACGGTGACGCGATGACGGTCGCCCCCACTGACCATCCGACCCTCGAGGCCGAGTGGGTTCGATCGATTCTCGCCGATCCGACTGGCGAGTCGTTTCCCGCCGACGAAGCGACGCTGAACCGAACGCTCGAGGCGCTTCGCAGTTCGCGTCGCCGGACCGTCTGTACTGCCCTCGCGAAGCGGCGCGGGACCGTCCCCGTTTCCGACCTCGCCGCGACGGTCGCCGCGCGAGAGGCCGACGACGAGACGGGGCCGGTCGCCGTCACAGAGTCAGCGTGTACTGCCGTCGAAACGTCACTCGCCCACGAACATCTGCCGACACTGTCTGCGGCAGGCCTCGTCGAGTACGACGCGGCGGCGCGAACGGTCGCACTTGCGCTCGACGCACCCCTGTGGCAGGCCGACTGGGTGACCGAGGGGCCGCTCGCAGCCGTTGCCGAGTTCGTACGCCACCGCGCCGAGCAGAGCGGCGCGGTTGCTGCACCGCACGATTCGGATCGAACGACGGCTGACGCGACGCCAGCGGACGAGCCGACTGCAGAGGTCGCGCCAACAGAGACAGCGCCCGCACCGACGACGGGATCGTCGGCGACGACCGACGACCGGCTGCTTTGGACGCTGGCACGACCGCCTGCTGGCCGATCGTCGTCGCGATCGGATCGGGTCCCGAATACCCCGTCGATCACGGAACGAGAAGAGCGATAAAGCCGACGTAGCTTCCGACGAGGACCACGCCGTCGAGTCGCGTAAGCTGTTGTCGATAGCCCATCATCCCGACCAGCAGGGCGGTGAACGCGACCATGATCGGAAGTTCGAACCGAAGCGTCGCGGGCGCGATCTCGATCGGAGTGATGAGGGCCACGATGCCAAGCACCGCGAGGATGTTGTAGATATTCGACCCGACGACGTTCCCGACGGCAAAAGACGCGTGGCCACGGATCGCGCCCACGACCGAGGCCGCAAGCTCCGGGAGCGATGTCCCGAGTGCGAGTACCGTCAGCCCGATAACCAGATCCGAGACACCAAGCGCCGATAGCAACCCCGTCCCGCCGGCGACGAGCCACCGTGAGCCGACCACGAGCACCAGTAGCCCACCGACGACGAGCGCCCCGTCTCGGACTGACACGCCCGATATGTCGGCGTCAGGTTCGTCGACCATCGAGGTGGACTCCGCGTTGGCATAGTGGAGGATCAGCGCGGTAAACCCCGCGAGGACCACCAGCAAGACGACACCCTCGAGCCGACCGAGCTGGCCGTTCGCGCCGAGTGCGACCAGCAACAGCGCTGCAAGCACCATAACGGGGACGTGCCGGCGGACCACCTGATCGCTGATCTGCAACGGCTTGATGAGCGTGGTGACACCGAGCACCAGCCCGATGTTCGCGATGTTCGAGCCGACGATCGTGCCGAGGCCGATGTCGCTCGAGACGTTTAGCGCGCCGACTGCCGAGACGAACAGTTCGGGTGCGGTCGTCGCGAAGGCGACCACCGTCACGCCGACGGTCGCCGCACGGAGCCCGATGCCGAGTGCGAGCCGGCCTGCACCCGCGACCAGCAACTCGGCACCGCCATACAGCGCGATGATCCCGCCCACGAGCAAGAGGAGATCGAGGGGGGTTCCGGAGAGCATAGCGGCGGCTACTCGAGACGGGGCTAAAAGCCACGCGGAACGGCCGGGGGATCGTTCGGCTGGCCGTCACAGGACTCGAGCCAGCCCACCGAGTGAACGCCGCTGTCGAAGCCAGACCCATTATAGTCTTGCCACTCCGACTGACAGATCGAACGATGGCTATGGACGTATACGGTCTCCTCGGCAATCCGGTCGGCCACTCGCTGTCGCCGCCGATGCACGAGGCCGCCTACGACGAACTCGGACTCGAGGCTCGCTACGTAACCTTCGAGCCCGACGAAGACGATATCGACGACGCGATCGCCGGGGCCGACGCGCTCGGGATCGCCGGACTGAACGTGACGATCCCGTTCAAACAAGATGCCCTCGAGATCGTCGCGCCCGAGGACCTGGCAGCTCGAATCGGCGCGGTCAACACGATCGACTTCTCGGGCTCGGGGCCACCAACGGGCTACAACACCGACGCCGTCGGCGCGTTGCGCGCGTTACGCGACCACGATGTCACGATTCAGGACGCGCGGGCGGTCGTCGTCGGTGCCGGCGGTGCTGGCCGGGCAATCGCGTTCGGCCTCGCCGACGCTGGTGCGACCGTCGCCGTCGCCAACCGAACCGAGTCGAAAGCACACGACCTCGCCGAGGAAGTGCCCCGCGCGACCGGCCACGGGCTCGCGGAACTCGAGCAACTGGTCGCCGACGCCGACGTGCTGGTCAACGCCACGAGCGTGGGGATGGAATCGGACACGACGCCGGTTCCCGCCGACGCGCTTCACGAGGATCTGGCCGTCCTCGATGCGGTCTACAGCCCGCTCGAGACGCGACTGCTGCGCGATGCGGCCGATGCCGGCGCGACGACCGTCGATGGTGCGTGGATGTTGCTCTATCAGGGCGTCGAGGCGTTCGAAATCTGGACCGGTCGGGATGCACCTGTCGACGTGATGAACGACGCACTTCGCTCGCGGCTGTAGGCCGACGGCGGCCACGGTCGGAATACTGACAGTATCAGGCGAATTTAAGTGTCGGAACCGACTACGTCGATATAATGGCAATCCTCCAGAAGCTGAAGTCTCTACTGGGATTCGACGGGTCGGACTCAGAGCGCAGGAGCTCTCGGGAGGTCGGGGTAACGGTCGAACGAGAAGGGGCGGCCGACGACGGAAACGGGACGACCGCCGGCGCGGCTCGAGATCGGACGGAGGACGTGCGTGACGACCCATCACAGTCGGCCACCGCAGACACGGCAGACGAAGCGTCCGCACAGACGACCGACGCCGACACAGCCACGGAATCCGCTGTCGATTCCGAGACAGCGCCTGACGCCGCGACTGCCGACGACACTGACGCCGACCTCGAGGCTGACGCCGAACCGGCGGTGGATGCCGTCCCCGAACCCCAATCCGAATCCGAGTCGGAACCGAACGACGAGACGGAGCCGCAAGTGGAACCCGAACCAGAACCGGAACCAGCTGTCGAACTCGAGTCCGAGTCGACGGCTGAACCGGAACCAGACGCCGACCTCGAGGAACCGGAGCCGGAACCGCAAGTGGAACCCGAGCCCGAATCCGAATCCGAACCCGAACCTGAGCCCGAACCGGTCACCGAAATCAAAGGTATCGGTCCGGCCTATGCCGATCGTCTCGCCGGTGCAGGCGTCGACACCGTCTCCGAACTCGCCGAGTCGGACGCCGCCGACCTCGCCGAGGCGACCGATATCTCCGAGAAACGCATTCAGGGTTGGATCGATCGCGCCGAAGTCCGATAACGAACCGGTCAGCCGCCCGTCGAACCCCGATCCCACGTCACAGTTTCGCTATCCCCCTCACTGACTCTCACTTTTTGCGCTGTCGTCTACGACAGTCCTGAAATCGCAAGAGGATTACCAACCGGCTGCGTCCCGTCCGACATGAGCGATCCGCGCGTCGTGACGACGCTCGACTCGTTTCGCGCCGCCGCGGCTGGACGCGGCGGGGCGGCTGCGGACCGCGCCGCATCGTCGGTACCAGTCGGGCTCCGCGTTCCCGTCGAAACCCGCGTGACTGTCAGCGATCCGTTTCTCGCTTATCGGCGCGCCCGCGACGGCGACGGCGGCGCGTTCCTCGAGACGACAGGCGGCCAGCCCGGCTGGGGCTACTTCGGCGTCGATCCGATCGAGCGGCTCACGGTCGGCCCCGACACGGTCTCCTGTGACCGAGACGACGGCTCGCCGACGCTGGCCGCACTCGAGGGCCTGCTCGCGGACGATCGCCTCGCTCGCGGGGACTGTGACGTTCCCTATCCCTGCGGTGCCATCGGCTGGCTCTCTTATGACGTGGCTCGCGAACTCGAGTCCCTACCCGAATCTGCCGTTGACGACCGAGGGTTGCCTCGACTCGAGGTCGCGGTCTACGACCGCCTCGCAGCCTGGGAGGAACCAACCGAAGGCGAGGTGACGCTGCGGATCACGACCTGCCCACGGGTCGACAGCGACGCGACCGACCCCGAGGACGCCGTTCTCGAGGCGGCCTACGAACGTGGCTGCGAGCGGGCGCTCGAACTCGCCGACGCCGTTCGAGAGGGCGACCCGGAGATCGGTGAACCGCCGGTCTCGCGGTCCGACGCGACCTTCGAGAGCGACTGTGGTCGTGAGGCCTTTGCCGACCGCGTTCGCCAGGTCAAGGAGTACGTCCACGACGGTGATACCTTTCAGGCCAACATCTCACAGCGGCTGGTCGCACCTGCTGCAGTCCATCCTGTCGCGGCCTACGACGCCCTGCGACGGGTCAATCCGGCACCCTACTCCTGTCTGCTCGAGTTCCGGGCGGTCGATCTGGTGAGTGCGAGTCCGGAACTGTTGCTCGAGCGAGAGGGAACCCGCGTCCGGACAGAACCCATCGCGGGGACGCGACCGCGCGGCGAGACGCCGGACGAAGACGCCGCCCTCGAGGCCGACCTGTTGACCGACGAGAAAGAACGTGCCGAACACGCGATGTTGGTCGACCTAGAGCGCAACGACCTCGGGAAGGTCTGTGCGTACGGCTCCGTCGACGTTTCGGAGTACCGCCGGATCGACCGCTATTCGGAGGTGATGCACCTCGTCTCGAACGTCACGGGTCGACTGCGCCCGGATGCGACCCTGTCCGACGCCATCGCGGCGGTCTTCCCCGGCGGGACGATCACCGGTGCACCCAAGCCGCGGACGATGGCGATCATCGACGAACTCGAGACGGCCCGGCGCGGCCCTTACACGGGCAGCGTCGGCATCTTCGGCTTCGACGGGCGGGCCACGCTAAATATCGTTATCCGGACGCTGGTTCGCCATGCCGACGAGTACCACCTGCGGGTCGGAGCGGGCATCGTCCACGACTCCGATCCGACCAGCGAGTACGACGAAACGCTCGCCAAGGCCCGCGCGCTCATCACCGCGGTCGACGAGGCACTCGGCGAGCGGGCCGACCTGGGGCTCGAGGCGGAAACCGACATCCCTCACGAGCCGACCGACGGCGGTGATCGCAGTGACTAACTCCCGTATCCTTGTTGTCGACAACTACGATTCGTTCGCGTACAATCTCGTCCAATACGTGGGTGAGGTAGCCGACGAGGTCGTCGTCCGGCGCAACGACGAGATCGACCTCGGGGGCGTTCGGGATCTCGAGCCCACCGGTATCATCGTCTCGCCGGGGCCGGGGACCCCACAGGAGGCCGGCATCTCGATCCCGCTCTTTGCGGAGACCGACTACCCCATTCTCGGGGTCTGTCTCGGTCATCAGGCGCTGTGTGCGGCCGAAGGCGCGTCAGTCGTTCACGCCCCCGAGGTCGTCCACGGGAAGCCGTCGACGATCGCTCACGACGGCGAGGGGCTCTTCGCGGGCCTCCCCCCGACGTTCCAAGTCGGGCGCTATCACTCGCTCGCGGTCGAGCGCGGTGAGCTGCCGGCCACGCTCGAGGAAACGGCCCAGACAGCCGACGAGCGCGGCGTTCTGATGGCGGTTCGCCACTGCGAGAAGCCTCACCTCGGCGTGCAGTTTCACCCGGAAAGTATCCTCACACGAGCACAGTCGGACGCTGCGACCGGTTCGGGCGACGGCGCTGGCGAAGACATTTCGCTCGCGCTTGGCAAACGACTGATCGCCAATTTCTGTCAGTTCGCCGTGACGGCTGACAGGAACGCGGAGGCCCACGATGGGTGAGGAACTGTACTACCACGTTGACGGCAACCTCGTCCCAGCCAGTGAGGCAACCGTCAGTGTCGACGATCGAGGGTTTCGCTACGGCGACGCCGCCTTCGAGACGCTGCGGGCCTACGGCGGGACCGTCTTCGCGTGGGATGCTCATCTCGAGCGCCTCGAGCGCACCTGTGAGTCACTGTCGCTCGAGCACGGGCTCACTGCTGCCGATCTCCGAAGTCGAATCGACGAGACGCTGGCGGCGAACGGCCTCGCGGACGCCTACGTCCGCCTCTCGATCACGCGTGGCGTCCAGCCGGGCAAACTCACGCCCCAGCCCGACGTCGAGCCGACGGTCGTGGTATATGTGAAACCGTTGCCTCGCGGTGGGCTCGCGGGCGAGCCCGTCTGGGACGAGCCGGCGACGGTCGAGACGGTCGAAACTCGCCGTGTCCCCGACGAGGCGATTCCAGCCGCAGCCAAGACCCACAACTACCTGAACGGGATCCTCGCGCGCGCAGAACTCGGTGCTGACGTGGACGAAGCGCTCATGTGCGATCTCGAGGGCCACATCGCGGAAGGGGCGACGAGCAACCTCTGGTTCGTCCGTGACGGCGAGATATACACCCCGACGACCGACGGACCAGTGTTGCCGGGGATCACCCGCCAAATCGTCCTCGACCTCGCTCGCGACGCCGGACTGACGGTCCACGAGGGCTTGTACGAGCTGGTCGCCGTTCGCGACGCTGACGAGGCGTTTCTGACCAATCGAACCTGGGAACTGCGCCCGGTCGCGACGCTTGACGGCTGCGAGATCGGTGGCGGACCCGTTACGGAACGGCTCTCGCGGCGCTACGACGAACGCGTCGAACGAACGTGTTACGAATAGCTGTCACGATTCGTATTTGACGGAGTGATACGGCTTACTGTAACGATGTACCGGCGCACCCGCAGGACGGATCGCGGGTGCGCCGGCACTGACTGACAGGAGTCCGTATGAGTTATTTGGGTTCGACAGGCACCCGCGTCGGCTCGTTCGTGTCATCGTCGGGCGTCTCGATCAGCTCTCGTTTTGTCCCTGAGAGCTCGAGGACGAACTCACTGCCAAACGCGCTCGCGGGTGTCTGAAATCCGTCCGGGACGGAGTTCCGCCCCTCGAGAACCCGTCCGGCGGCTGCCACCGCCGATTCGGCGGTGAGCGCGTACGGGTTGGGCGTTCGCAGCCGGGCCCGCGCCTGCTGGCCGGTGTCGTCGTCGACGATTTCGCCCCAGACGACGGCGCTGCCGGTCGCCAATTGCGCTCCGTTCGGCCCGTCAAGCCGGGCGTCGATGACCCGATTCAACAGGCGCTTGACCGGTCCGCGCTCGAGGAGCCACCCCACCGAATTGACGGTCGACAATCGCTCGGCTGCCCACGGCGGCGCGGCGGCGTAGACTTCGATCGACTCGATGCCGGTGCTGTGGGCGGCGGTGACGACGTCGCCCCACGGGATCGTGACGGCGTGTTCGGGGCCATCGCCGAAGTCGATCTCGCGCGTTCGGAAGCCGGTCGGCACCTGGATGAGTCGACCGTTCCGGCGGACAACGCCACCGCTGCCGAGGTGTTCGACGAGCGTCCGGGCAGTGCCCCGCGAGAGGCCACTGTCGCTTTTGATCCCCAATCGAAGCGTGTCGCCGTCGGGGTGGTGGTCGGCGAGGAAGGCTGCCAGACAGTCCGACGGCACGACATCGAAGCCGACGCCGGGCAGGAGCGTAATCCCCGCCGTACGGGCCTCGTCGTCGCGCTGGCGGAGACACTCGAAGACCGGGAACTCGCCGGTGATGTCCAGATAGTCCGTCTTCGTCTCGAGACAGGCCGCGACCAGCGGCTCAGCAGTCTCGACGAACGGCCCCGCACAGTTCATCACGGCATCGAAACGCTCGAGGTGTGACTCGAGCGCGCTCGACTCGAGGTCGACGACCCGGCCTTCGACGCCGAGGGCGTCGGCCTGGCGTGTGACCGCGCTGGCGTCGCGACCGGCGACGACGGGCGAGCCCCCTCGTGCGACCGCCTCTCGTGCGATCAGCCGCCCCGTGTAGCCGTAGGAGCCGTAGATGAGAAGGGAGTCCATAGGTCGCGTTCGTCGGAGACCGATTTAAATTTCCGTCAGACGAGTGTTCACTCGATGGCATAACGTTCAGGGCCACCGCCTTCCAACGGACGCGGTGATGGACGCTGGACGGATCACGACGCTGTCGAATGTGCCTGCCGATTCGACGGTTTGTTTTCGCGTGACCGATGAGTCGGACGAGTTGCAGGAAGCGATTCTCGTCAGAACTGAGCCGGTCGCGACCGACGGCGGCGACCCGGTCGCTGAAGACGGTGTTACCTGCTGGCTGAACTACTGTCAGCATCTCACCCACATCAAACTGGACAAGGGCTCGGGCGCGCCGATGCGAGACGGTGAAGTCGTCTGTGAAAATCACGGCGCGTACTTCGCCGCCGACTCAGGGCGCTGTACGTTCGGGCCGTGCGAAGGTGCCTATCTCACCAGCCTCGAGACCACTGTCGACGATGGCGACGTTTATCTGACCGACGACGACTACACGTTCGTCGGGCTTGGCCCGCTCGAGCGCGACGACCTCGATCGCGCCTCGAGTTCGAACGTCGAGTTCTAGACCGCGACCGGCGCGACCAGATCCCGCTCCTGATCGTACTTGAGGAGGCCGGCGTCGACCAGCCGCGGGAGATGATCGTGGTAGAGGGAGAGGTAGACTTCGGTGACGCGTTCGGCAGAGATGTTTCGCACGGTGTGGCCCGTTTCGCGGGCCGCGACTTCCTCGGCTGCATCGGGCAGCGTCACCTCCTCGCCGTAGTTGCGCATGACAGACAGCAGCAGCCGGCGACGCTGGTCGGCAAGCAGAGAGAACACGTCGTCGAGCGTTTCAGCCGCCGCGTCCGGCTCGTCGGCGTCGTCGAGCCAGTCGAGTACCGTCTGCACGACCTCGACGGAGTCACGCTCCGAGTGGGATCTGGAAGTCATGTGTGGTCCGTTGTCCTCGAGCAGTCGCGACTGAACCGAGCCGAACGTCGCTTCGACAGGCTGTGACGCCGCCACTCGCTCGAGGGTTCGTATCGGGTTCTCGCCTGCAGCATAAATATTAGTATCGGATCCAGTTGACAACTACCACGGTATATTGACAGTTCTTCCTCGCCGACCATCAGGTATCGCTATTCGATCGTGAACGTCGGCTCGTCGATGGACTCGCTTTTACACTCGGGACACCGCGAAGGGAGATTTAGCAGGTCGTCGTAGTTGTCGAACCCGCAGTCGCGACACGTCGGCGGCGCGACGAGCAGCTGTTCGTCGGTTCCGTCGACCGACCGGGAGACGTGTTCGACGTGGCGGACCACCGCGTGTGGCGTCAGATCGAGCTGGGTGGCCAGCTCGCTCGGCGTCGCCGGCTCGGCACGCAGCGCATCGGCGAGTTGCTGTCGCGTCGTTTCGTCGGCCTCGCGCATACGTCCTCTCAGGCGGTGTGTGGTTTTATACTGTCGGACAGCAGTCACGGCGCAGGTCGTTCGTATCCATCGTCGATACCAGTCTCTCCGACTGCTACGAGGTTTCGAGCGTGTTGGATGCTCACACTCGAGAAAGGGCAAGTGACTTGGACCCCGCAGGTGAACACCGGCGTATGAAGGCAGTCGTCCTTGCAGGTGGGTACGCGACGCGAATGTGGCCGATTACCAAACACCGGCCCAAGATGTTCCTCCCGATCGGCGAGTCGACCGTCATCGACCGCATCTTCGCGGAACTCGAGGCCGACGAGCGGATCGACGAGGTCTACGTCAGCACCAACGAGCGGTTCGCCCCCGACTTCGAGGCCCATCTCGCCGACAGCGAGTTCGACAAGCCCCGGCTCTCGGTCGAGGAGACGACCGAGGAAGACGACAAGTTCGGCGTCGTCGGCGCGCTCGCCCAGCTGATCGACCGCGAGAACGTCGACGACGACCTGCTGATTATCGCCGGCGACAACCTGATCAGCTTCGACGTGTCCGACTTCCTCGATTACTTCCAGTCTCACGACGCACCCACGCTCGCCGCCTACGACGTCGGCTCCCGAGAGAAAGCCAAATCTTACGGCTTAGTTGAACTCGAGGGCGACCGCGTCGTCGACTTTCAGGAGAAACCCGACGACCCAAAGAGCACGCTCGTCTCGATCGCCTGCTATGCGTTCCCGCAGGAATCGCTCGACTTACTCCCGACCTACCTCGAGGACGGAAACAACCCTGACGAGCCCGGCTGGTTCGTCCAGTGGCTCCAGAACCGCGAGGCCACCTACGCCTACACCTTCGAGGGTGCGTGGTTCGACATCGGCACCCCCGAGAGCTACCTCGACGCCGTCGCCTGGCACCTCGATGGCGACTCGCTGGTCGCCGACTCGGCGACGCTGGAAGACGCCACGATCGGCGAGAACGTCCACGTCATGGACGGCGTGACCCTCGAGGGCACCGACCTCGAACACACAGTCATCTTCCCGGATGCGACGGTTCACAACGGCGACATTCGTCGCTCGATCATCGATGAGGGAACCCGAATCGAGGATCTCGACCTCGCCGGGGCACTCATCGGAGCCCACACGACGATCACGAACGGCTCCGAGTAGGCCCAGCGCACGTCCCGCTCATCCAGAACCGTCGATACACCTATCTGTTTTCCGTGTGACAGCAGTGGACAACGCGCATGCATCGTGACGATGCGGTTCGGCTGGCGCTCGAGTCGAGCGAAGTCACTGACATCGGTCGATGTCGTTCGACAGTTGCGGCGACCGTTCGGGAGTGCGAACCGAACGGAGACGCGAGCTAGAAGTCTTCGGTCGGGGTGGTGAATTTGGCGGTTACCAGACGACCGTCCTGCGAGATGTCAGTCAGTTCTGCATCCTCCGAGAGTTCGCTCTCGATATCGGATTCTGCCTGATCGAGATCGACTCCGTCCTCGCTCGCGTACAGCAAGTGATACGTTCCGGTCGTCTCGTTGCCGTCAATATCCGCGGTGATCGCGGTGGTAACGACTGTCTGGTTGTCGGCGTCTTCGGCCGCTGAGTCGGTTTGCCCCGTGATGAAGACGTAGGTATCCGTGTCTACTTCGCCCTGTACCTGACCGAAGTCGTCGTTTACGTCGGCGAACCGATCCGCATCTCCGTTGTAGGTGTCGATCAGGAGCTCAATCTCCTCGCGGGCGGTGTCGTACTCGAGCGTGCTCGTTCTGATGAGGAACTCCCCGTCGGTTGCGATCACCGCACCTTCCTCGTTGTCGTCCGTGTAGAGATCGAAGTCGCCGTGACTTCCGTCCCCGTCGAAGCCCATTCCGTCGACGATCCCTTTCCCATCGAACGAGCCGGTGAGTACCTCGGTGCTTCCGACGTTGAGTGAGTACTTGACGTCGTCAGCCACGAGTTCGTCGCTGTAGTTACTGGTGATCTGGTCGCGTAGGTCTCCCTTGTTCGGGACCTTGTCTGCGCCGAGGATCGTCTCTACGTTCATGAGGAAGACTGTCACCGAGTCAGAATCCAGCGTGTCGGGGTCGTAGACCCATTCAGTATAGTCGAAACCGAAGAAGCTCCCGACGACAGGAACATCACTACAGCCGGCAAGTGCCGCAAGCATCCCGGTCCCCGCAACTCCCGCCCCAGTTCGAAGTACATCGCGTCTCGAGTGCATTCGCCCCCTCTGTTGTTAGCCATCCTATAAAATGATTGTGAATAATACGAACATCGACACGAAAATCGGCGGGCAAAGCGGGTGGGACCGTCACTCGAATCGTCGGTTCGCAACACCTGCCCACAACGCTCACAGTGCGGTCGAAGCGCCGGTTTACGACACCGGATGGCTTTAGCGGCTGCCGATCGACGGGTGGCCTATGCAACGCACGCACACTGAGCCGAAGTCGTCGGCGACGGCCACGGGTGATCGGGCGTGATCGATGATCGGGAGCGTCTCGTATCGACCGCCGCCCGCGACGTTGCACTCGCCTGCATCGAGGCCGGCATCGAGGCGGGCCACCCGCGGACGGTCGTCCGCGATGCCGTCGCGCTCGAGGACGAGACCCTCCGGATCGCCGACGCGACGTACGACCTCGAGGCGTACGACGACCTCGTCGTCCTCGGCGGCGGCAACGCTGCGGCCCACGTCGCCGTCGCACTCGAGGGGATATTGAGCGATCGGATCGACGGCGGGGTGGTCGTCACGGACGATCCCGTCGAGACGGCACACGTCGAGGTTCGTGAGGGTGACCATCCCGTGCCGAGCGAGCGCGGGGTCGCAGGGGCGCGCGCCCTGCTCGAGACAGCAGACGCCGCTGACGAGGACACGCTCGTGCTGGCAGCGATCACCGGTGGCGGCAGCGCGCTCATGCCCGCTCCTGCCGAGAACGTCTCGCTTGCGGATCTACAAGCGACCACCGATGCGCTGCTCGCAAGCGGGGCCGACATCGACGAGATCAACGCCGTCCGCAAGCATCTCTCGGCGCTGAAAGGCGGCCGGCTGGCCCGCCGTGTCGCCCCCGCGACGGTCGTCGCGGTCCTCTTGAGCGATGTCGTGGGGAACGATCCAAGCGTCATCGCGAGTGGCCCACTCGCTCCCGACGAGACGACGTATGCAGACGCACTCGCGGTCCTCGAGCGCTACGACCTCGATGCACCCGCGACCGTTATCGACCGGCTCGAGCGCGGTGCAGCCGGCGAGATCGCCGAGACGCCGGCTATCGATGACCCCGCGTTCGAGCGCGTCTCGACGCAGATCGTCGCTGACGGGATGACGGCACTCGAGGCGGCCCGTGACGTGGCGGCAGCTCGTGGCTACGAACCGCTCGTCCTCTCTTCGCGGATTCGCGGGGAGGCTCGCGAGGTGGCGACGGTTCAGATGGGGATCGCCGAAGAGGTTCGCGCCACAGGGTCCCCCGTTTCACCGCCGGCTGTGCTCCTTTCGGGCGGCGAGACGACGGTGACGATCCGCGGCGACGGGGCGGGTGGTCCGAATCAGGAGTTCGCGATGAGCGCAGCGCTCGCGCTTGCAAACGAGAGGGAGACTGAGAACAGCGACGGAGTGGGCAGCGACATCACGGTCGCCGCGGTCGACACTGACGGAATCGACGGCGTGACCGACGCAGCCGGTGCGATCGTCGACGGGACGACCGTCAAAGAGCCCGACAGCGCACGCGACGCACTCGCCGAAAACGATGTCTTCCCGTCTCTCGAGACGCGACACGCGCTGGTTCGAACGGGACCCACGGGAACGAATCTGAACGATCTGCGGGTACTGGTCGTCGAATAGCTCTAACGCTCTGCGTTCCGCGCAAGCGCGTCGATCACGCGACAGGCGTTTTTCGAGAACGCTCGGCGCAGCAGGTCTTCGGAGACGTCGAGGGTGAGAATCTCCATGACTGCGACGTTGGGGTGGCAGGCGGGCGCACCACTGCCGAAGAAGACGCGGTCCGGATGCTCGAGCAGTGCGCGCTCGAGTTGGTCGCGGTAGCGGACGAAACTCGTCTCGAGATAGCAGTCGTCGTACGCCGCCAAGAGGTCGATCATCTCGTCCATGAGCGAGCGCTCCAGCGGGTGGCCGCCGAAGTGGCCAACGATGACGGGAAACGAGCGCTCGAGGAGGATTTCGGCGAGCGTTTCGGGCGGTGCATCGACACCGCCACGGACGATTACGGGGAGGTCGACGTCCTCCATGGCCGTGAGGACATCGTCGTCGGGGTAGTCGTCGGTGGTCGGATCGAGGACGAAGCCATGAAAGCGGTCGTCGTACGCGTATTTCTCGATGTCACTCGGGGAGATATGGTGGTCACTGCGGCGGCTGACGGCGTTGCGGAGCCGCCCGGTCGTCTTCTGTCCCGGCGTCTGGGTGCCGTTGATCCGGGCGAACGGGACGAACGGTCGGTCGACGCTGCGTCTTGCGACGCCGTTGTTCGGTGCGAGATAGCTCGTCTCCGGTGCCGACGGCGGGAAGACGACTGCTTTCGTGATTCCGGCCTGGTGCAGCTCTCGCTCGAGTCGATCCGCCGTAATCGTGTGTCTCTGTGAGGCTCCCCCGCCACCAGTTGACGGCAATCGCGTCGAGAGGTCCACCACACGAAACTCGTGTTCCAACTCCAGCATTCCCATCGGGGTGTTCCGAGTCGACCTATATTGTGCTACCGGCCCGATGGCGGCCCGTCCTGTGGCTAGGTCACACGCGCAATCGCAAGACGGAACGGTGATTCGAGGGAAAGAATTATATAGAAGTGCTGACGACATGGTTAGTGAGGATCAACGATGGCACAACAGCGACGCATGGGCGGACAGCCTATGTTCATTATGAGCGAGGACAGTCAGCGAACGCAGGGCCGCGACGCCCAATCGTCGAACATCATGGCCGGCAAGGCCGTCGCCGAGTCGGTACGTACCACACTCGGCCCCCGCGGCATGGACAAGATGCTCGTCGACTCCGGCGGGGACGTCGTCATCACGAACGACGGCGCGACCATTTTGAACGAGATGGATATCGAACACCCCGCGGCCCAGATGATCGTCGAAGTCGCCGACTCTCAGGAAGAGGAAGTCGGTGACGGGACGACGACCGCGGCCGTCATCGCCGGCAACCTGCTCGGCGAGGCCGAGGACTTAATCGAGCAAGACGTCCACGCGACGACTATCGTCGAGGGCTATCACGAGGCCGCCGAGATCGCCCTCGAGGCCATCGCCGAGGAGGTCGGCGAGGCCGACGTCGACGACGAGGTACTCCAGCAGGTCGCCGAGTCGAGCATGACCGGCAAGGGAACCGGTGGGCTCACCGCCGCCTCGCTGGCCGAGACGGTCGTCGACGCGATCCGCCACGTCGACACTGACGAGGGCGTCGCACGCGACAACGTCACCGTTCACACCCAGATCGGTGCCTCCTCGAACGCGACCGAACTCGTTCCCGGAATCATCGTCGACGAGGAACCCGCCCACGACGGCATGCCGAGCACGGTCGAGAACGCGTCGATCGCCCTTCTGGATGTCGAACTCGACGTCCGGACCGGCGACGTCGACGCGGAGTACGCCATCGACTCGATCGACCAGCTCAACGCCGCCATCGACGCCGAGGAAGGCGAACTCGAGGGCTACGCCGAGACCATCGCCGACAGCGGGGCCGATGTCGTCTTCACCACTGAGGACGTCAACGACCGCGTCGCCACCGCGCTGGCCAACGAGGACGTCCTCGTCTTCGAGGGACTGGGCGACAGCGACGCCCGGCAGGTCGCCTCCGCGACCGGCGCGCGCCGCGTCGGCGCGCTCGACGACCTCGAGGAGGACGACTTCGGCTCGGCCGACCGGATCCACACCGAGAACTTCGGCGACGACGACCTCGCGTTCGTCGAGGGCGGTGCGGCCGCCGAGACGGTCACCGTCTTCGTCCGTGGCGGCACCGAACACGTCGTCGACGAACTCGAGCGCGCTATCGGTGACGCCCTCGACGTCGTCGCGACCGCACTCGAGTCCGGCGAGGTCGTCCCCGGTGCTGGCGCGACCGAGATCGCGATCGCAGATAAGATCCGCCAGGAAGCCGCCGGTATCGAGGGCCGCAAACAGCTCGCCGTGACGGCCTTCGCCGACGCGCTCGACGTCGTCCCTCGGACGCTCGCTGCCAACACCGGTCGCGATCCCATCGACGCGCTCGTGGACCTCCGTGCCGCCCACGAGTCCGAGGGCCGCGCCGGCCTGATCACCGACGGTGACGAGGTCACGATCGCCGATCCCTTCGAGTACGGCGTCGTCGACCCCGCCGACGTCAAGCGCGAAGCCGTCGAGAGCGCCACCGAAGCCGCGACGATGATCGTCCGCATCGACGACGTCATCGCCGCCGAGTAACACCGTCACGTCACCCGTTTTATTCCGCTGTTTGTGGTCGACCGAGCTGCCAGTTAGCGAGAGATCGTCTTGATCGGCCAACAGTGTTAAGTGTTAACACTTTGTAGTTGGGCGCATTATGCCTGAAACCGCTCCACGAGACAATCTGACATCGGTCGGCGAGACGAGCGGTCGAACGATCTACTACGACGAGGGCTGTGGGACCTACCACACGTGGTACGACGACGGCGCGTACGAGCCGGTGAGCACGGCGCTGCTGTTGACGGTCTCGTCGGTGCTCGAGGTCGATCCCACCGATCTCGAGACGCTCTCGGACTACATCGAACCCGACGCACTCAACGCGCTGGTCAGCCACTGGCGGCACGACAAGCCACAGGCTGGTGGCGGTTCGGTCTCCTTCCCCTTCCCACAGTGTACCGTCACGGTCCATGCCAACGGGGAGTTGGTGATCGATCCAGCACAACAGTACGCTGCCCCGACAGGCAACTGATGGCGTGGTGACCGCGACCAGTAAGCGGTCCGATCGCGTCAGCCGTCGCCACTCGGCACGGGTTCGAGGACGACCCGGTCGCCGGGCTGGAGGCCGAAGGCCTCGTCACCACGGCCCTGATTGACGTCGAGTTCCGCGTAGCCGTGGCTGCCGACGGTCACCAGTCGCTCGCCGACGGAGACGGCGGCGAACGTCTCGCCGACCGGAACGGGCTCGCCGTTCGCTCGGACCCGCGCTCGGTCTTCGAGTGCCGATCCCGGGACGTTCGTGATGACGTTTCCGAAGCCGTCGACGGCCAGCACCTCGCCGACCGCTCGCTCGTCTTCGAGTGTTGCCGTCGGCAGCTTGAGGTCGACATCGACTGTCGTCGACTCGAGCCACTCGAGGGACTCGAGAGTCTCGATGCCGATGTCGTGGACCGCGGCGGCAGCCGGCGCGAAGACGTCCCGTCCGTGGAACGTCTTGCTTCGGCCCTGTGGCAGGTGCTGTCCGCGGCTGTCTGGCTCGGACTGGTTGGTCGTCGGCTCGATGGGGCCGAGACCGTCCTCGTCGATGAGATAGTGCTCGAGTCGACCTGCGTCGCCCGCGAGCCGCCGCGCTGCAGGTAGCAAGACGCCGTTGTCCGGGCCGACGAGCGTATGGTCGCCGGCGCGGACGACTATCGCGTTGCGGTCGGTGCCGACGCCAGGGTCGACGACGACGAGATGCGTTGCAGGCGGAAAATAGGGGAGTACTTCACCGAGCCAGAAGGCGGTCGTCCGGACGTTCTGTCGGGGGAAGTCGTGGGCCACGTCGACCAGCCTGGCGTCCGTTCGCTGCAGTAAGACGCCTTTCATCGCTGCCGGATACGGCGTTCCGAAGTCCGAAGCGAGCGTAATCATAGTCGCCGCTACGGTCGCTCGGGCTAAATCAGTCGGTGTTCGAGTCCGATTCGCTGACCATCTGAATGCGCTCGATACCGTTCATCTCCTCGACGACATCGACGACGGCCTCGGGCACGAGCGACTCCCAGTCGCCATCGGTGATCATCCGCTCGCGAACCTCCGATCCCTCGAGAACTTCGCGGTTGAACATCGGCGATTGGCGGATCTCGATCCCGGCTTCCCGAAAGAGCTGGATAACGAGTGGATTGTTCGAGTAGGCAACGTCAAAATCCGGGCTCATGCTCTGGACGTGGCTGACCCACACCGAGTTGCGCTCTAAGTCCTCGATGGGGACGGCGTATGTGACCAGATCGAACTCGACGAGCGACTTCGTGATCATCATGATCCGCTCGCCTGCCGTAAACGGATTCCGGACGGTGTGGGAATCGTCGGCGCTTCCGATCCCGAGGACAAGCTCGTCGACATCGTCGGCGATCTGTTCGACCATGCTCAAGTGGCCGTTGTGGAAGGGCTGGAAGCGACCGATGTAGAACCCCCGAGTCATGCCGGATACTGCTCGAGCAGCACGCTTAAGCGTGGCGAGTTGTCCGTGGATCGCCGCGTTCCGAATCGACGAACGTCCATGAGAGACGCTTTCTATCACGACTGGACAGGCTGTGTACCAGTCTATCAACAGTATATTCACACCCGTTTATATCTGTACGGAAGGCGTCGTCGGATTCGCTTGATTTGCCCCGTCGACCGCTGTGTCCTCCGGTATCAACAACTGACACCATCCTCCGTATGGAGAAAGTATATCAGTGCCAATCCCTTCGACACAGGTACTGAACAGAGTTCTATGAGTAACGATACGAACGTTGACGACCCTCCCGAAGACGCGCCGGCTGGTCCCGACCAGGACCACCACGAGCGTCAGGGAGAACGGTCGCCGCGCGAGGGCGACGGCGATCGTCGTACCGACGTCGACGATCCAACCGACGGGTTCGAGCCGGCGTCCGACGAGGACGACGAGATCGAGACCGTCGAAGACCTCGGCAGCACGGTCGAGGTCGATCCCGGCGTCGAGGTCGACGAGGAGATCGCCGAGGACGACCTCTTGGGCGGTCTCAAGATCGACTCGACGGAGGACATCGAAGTCCCCGATCGACTCGTCGATCAGGTCATTGGTCAGGACGAGGCACGAGACATCATCATCAAGGCGGCGAAACAGCGCCGACACGTCATGATGATCGGCTCGCCGGGGACCGGCAAGTCGATGCTGGCGAAGGCGATGAGCCAACTGCTGCCGAAAGAGGACCTCCAGGATGTCTTAGTCTATCACAACCCCGACGACGGGAACGAGCCGAAGGTCCGGACCGTCCCCGCCGGGAAGGGCGAACAGATCATCGACGCCCACAAGGAGGAAGCCCGCAAGCGCAACCAGATGCGCTCGATCCTCATGTGGATCATCATCGCGGTGGTCATCGGGTATGCGATCCTCAGTTCGGCCAGCCCGCTGCTTGGCATCCTCGCAGCAGGGATCATCTGGCTGATCTTCCGGTACACCTCACGGGGAACCGACGCGATGGTCCCCAACATGATCGTCAACAACGGCGATCAGCGCGTCGCTCCCTTCGAGGACGCGACCGGTGCCCACGCCGGTGCGCTGCTGGGCGACGTCCGCCACGACCCCTTCCAGTCCGGCGGCATGGAGACCCCGAGCCACGACCGCGTCGAACCCGGCGCGATCCACAAATCGAACAAGGGCGTGCTGTTCGTCGACGAGATCAACACGCTCGACATCCGTACCCAGCAGAAGCTGATGACGGCCATCCAGGAAGGCGAGTTCGCCATCACGGGCCAGTCCGAGCGCTCCTCGGGTGCGATGGTCCAGACCGAACCCGTCCCCTGTGACTTCATCATGGTCGCTGCAGGGAACCTCGACGCGATGGAGAACATGCACCCCGCGCTCCGCAACCGGATCAAAGGGTACGGCTACGAGGTCTACATGGACGACACCATCGAAGACACCCCCGAGATGCGGCGCAAGTACGCCCGCTTCATCGCGCAGGAGGTCGAACGCGACGGTCGTCTGCCTCACTTCACCGACGACGCCGTCGAGGAACTCATCCTCGAGGCCAAGCGTCGCTCGGGCCGGAAGAACCACCTGACGCTACACTTCCGCAGCCTCGGTGGACTGGTCCGCGTCGCCGGCGACATCGCCCGCGCCGAGGACCGCGAGCACACGACCCGCGAGGACGTCCTGCAGGCCAAACAGCGCTCCCGGTCGATCGAGCAACAGCTCGCCGACGACTACATCGAGCGCCGCAAGGACTACGAACTGCAGGTCACCGAAGACGGCGTTGAGGGCCGCGTCAACGGGCTCGCCGTCATGGGCGAGGACTCCGGTATCATGCTCCCGGTCATGGCCGAGATCGCCCCCGCCCAGGGTGGCGGGCAGGTGATCGCCACCGGCAAACTCCAGGAGATGGCCGAGGAGTCGGTCCAGAACGTCTCGGCGATCATCAAGAAGTTCTCCGACGTCGACCTCTCGGAGAAGGACATCCACATCCAGTTCGTCCAGGCCGGCCAGCAGGGCGTCGACGGCGACTCCGCCTCCATCACGGTGGCGACCGCCGTCATCAGCGCCTTGGAGAACATCCCGGTCGATCAGTCGATCGCGATGACCGGTTCGCTGTCGGTGCGCGGCGACGTGCTCCCGGTCGGTGGGGTGACCCACAAGATCGAGGCCGCCGCGAAAGCCGGCTGTGACACGGTCATCATCCCGAAGGCCAACGAGCAGGACGTGATGATCGAAGACGAATACGAAGAGATGGTCGACATCATCCCCTGTTCGAACATCAGCGAAGTCCTCGATGTCGCCCTGATGGGCGAACCCAAGAAGGACTCGCTGGTCGACCGCCTCAAGTCGATCACCGACGCGGCGTTCGACCAGGGTGCGGTCGGCTCCGCCAGCGGCTCGAACCCGAGTCCGCAGTAAATGACCCAGTGGACGACGTTCGTCGGGCTGACGGGCGTCGTCCTCGTCTTGCTGCTCGTTCTCTCTCATCTGACTCAATCTGCGTTTGACGACGATACTGACGACGCCAGCGACGGCGTCGCCGAGCGATTCGATGCGACGGCCCACGACGCTGACCGGAACGCTCGAGCCCCTGACGGTTCGTCACCGCCTCACGCGACTAAGAGTGTGCCGGAGCCAATCGACGACGATCGGTCCGCTGCTGACGATCAATCCACCACTGGCTCCGTGTGGCAGTCTCGTGATGAGCGCCAGCCACGGAACGCAGCCGTGTCTGCTGATTCCCGGCCCGGCCACGCCGATCGAGCCGTCGATCCGGCGTCGCTGTCGACCGGTGCCCTCCTTGCGAACGTGGCCTTCTCACAGGGGCTGTTCGCGTTGCTGTTGCTCGGCGCGGCAGTCTACACCGCCATCCCGGCTGCGGCGCTTGGTATCGAGTTTTCCGTGGCGTATCTCGAGACGGGACTGGTACTGGGGATAGCCGCCGGGATTGGCTTCTACGTCGCGAACGAACTCGCCGCGGCGACCGCGACCCGACTCGGCTTCGACCACGACGAGACGCTCCGGGAACTGCTCGCTCCCGACTCGATCGGTGGCTGGCTCGCGTTGTTGCTGGGTGTGTTGCCGATCATCGCCGTCTTCGAGGAGTTTCTCTTCCGCGCGGCACTGATCGGCGTCCCAGCTGCTGGTTTCGGCCTCTCGCCGTGGCTGCTCGCGGTCGTCTCGTCGATCGCCTTCGCCCTCGGCCACGGCATGCAGGGGTCGGTCGGCGTCGTCGTCACTGGCCTCCTCGGGTTCGTCCTCGCTGCACTTTTCATCCTCACTGAGAGCCTGCTGGTCGTCATCGTCGCTCACTACCTCATCAACGCCCTCGAGTTCGTCGTCCACGAGGGACTCGGTCTCGAGTGGGCGGAAACGGTCGAAGGCTAAGGGGGCCACCTGACTGGTATCCGGCAGTCTGAGACGAACGTCTGTCGGCGGGTGCTGGCAGGTCTACGACCGTCGTGTGGTCTCAGCGGGACAGCAGACCGTATGCGAAACGATCACCACGACGAAGACGAAGCCGGTCGCGATTCCCCGCTACGCCGGCAGTGTCGAGCGCTCGACGACCGGTGTCGCGCTCGCAGTTAAAACTGTTCGAGTCCGGTTTGCTCTGCTGCGGCGAGTGCCTTCTCGCAGGTCGACCACGACTCGCGCGCGAACGGCGGGAGTTCACCGTGTGCGTCGGTGTAGGACGCGAGGAACTCGCGAGTG
Source organism: Natrinema sp. HArc-T2 (assembly GCF_041821085.1). Lineage (NCBI taxonomy): Archaea > Methanobacteriati > Methanobacteriota > Halobacteria > Halobacteriales > Natrialbaceae > Natrinema > Natrinema sp. HArc-T2. Next base: position 72,270 of record NZ_JBGUAZ010000001.1, read on the forward strand.
GTCGAATCGCTGGGGTAGCCGCTGCCGATCGCTCCGTACTCGTCGGCCAGTGCGGCGATGTGGGTGTCACGTTCGACTTTGGCGATGATGCTGGCTGCGCCGACCAGCCGCGAGTCGTCGTCGGCGCCGTGGCGGGCATCGACCGCGATTCCCTCGAGCGAGCAGGCATCAGCGACTCGGCGGGCGAACCTGTCGGCGTCGGTGTCGCAGGCGTCACAGAGTCCCGAAATAGGGTCGCTCGAGGAGCCGTCGCGATCGAGATCCGCAACGGCGTCCTCGATCGCCGCTGCGTGGGCCGCGACTGCCAGCGAGTTCATGTCCGTTTCGGGGTCGTCGATCCGTGCCGGCGTGATCTCGGCGACGCCGACTGCGATCCGATTGTCGTCCCGCAGGATCGTTGCCAGTTCCTCGCGGCGCTCAGTGGAGAGTCGTTTCGAATCTCTGATCCCATCGGGGAGGTCGCCGACGTCCTCGAGAGAGACGGCTGCGGCGAACATCGATCCCAGCGCGGGGCCTTTGCCGGCTTCGTCGACGCCGAATGGCATACCACGAGGGTCGACTGCGGTGAGGAAAGTCGTTGTGATACGGACACCTGTCACTGCGTTCCGGAGCACCCGCGACTGCACTGCGGGCGCACCGGAAACCCGTGACAGCAGACCGTATAACTCGTCGTCAGTTGGCTGTCTCTGCGAGTTCGTCGTCGGGCGCCGCTCGCGGCTCGTCGAGGAAGTAGTCCTCGAGTTCGAACGGCTCGTGTTCTCCTTCGACGCCGGTCACGTCGAGTGCCGTTACTTCGGCGTCGGTCTCGAGTAAGCCCGCCAGGCTTGGCTCGGTTCGACCGTTGTCGCTGCTGATCAGCTCTTTGACGTAGAGGCCACCCTCGCCGTGGAGACGCACTTCGGCTTCGGTCGGCGACTGCAGGTCGCCGTCGATCTCGTAGACCGTCCGCTCGCGGGTCAGGCCCGCTCGCCGATGATCGACCCGTTCGGGGGTGTACTGGTCGACGGTCGTCCCCTCGAGTTCTGCGAGTGCGGCGTCGAACTCGTCTTCCTCGACTGACTCCCCGAACGCGACGTCGGCCCGGTAGTGTTTGCTCGCGTCGTGTTCCTTGACGCGTTCGACCATCTCGTAGGTCGCGAGCCGCAGACCCTCGACTTCGACTGCACCCTCGGCGGCGTCGTTGATCTCGCGTTCGAGTGTCTCGACATCGGGGTCGCGAACGCGGGGTCGTTTCACCTCGAGGACGAAGGGCCGGCCCTCCTCGAGCATGCGGGCGTCGACGTCTTCGCGGCCCGCGCCGTGGAAGGTCCCCTCCTCGCCGTCCATCGCGTCGACGACGTGGGGGCGGACGACCTGTTCGACGCTCGTGTCGTACATGTAGCCCGAGCCGCCGCAATAGTCACAGGGTTCCTCGCCGTCGTCGCCCAACTGGACGCCGCTGCCGCCACACTCCCGACAGGGCCACTCGGTCTGAGGAATGTCGCGCTCGAGTTTCCGGTAGCGACCGTAGACGAACGCGGGATTGATCTGAACGTCGACCGCGTGGCTCGTAACGGTTCCAGAGTCGAGGGCCTCGAGCGGGTCGAACCCCTCGAGGTCGACGACCGCAAGCACGTCGGGCCGGTCGAAATCGACGTCGGTGTCGGTCAGCGCGCCGACGCGCCGGCCGACTTCGCGGTTCACTTCGCGCTTCATGGATTCGCCGACATCGGGCTCGAGGCCGGCGTCCTCCCGGAGCAGGCGTTCGTTCTCCTCGACCAGTGGCGGGACGCGCGTGCCGACCTGGTAGGTCGCGAAGTCGACGTCTGCGAGTTCGTCGACGATCGTCTCGGCGATGGCGTCGAAGGTGCCACAGTACCCCTCGCAGACCCAGCAGTCCACGGGCTCGGTCGGCTCGAAGTCCTCGTCGTCGGCCAGTGCGACCGTCGTGCGCAGTGCCCGGCCGCGCTCGGCGTTGGTCAGTCCGAAACTCCGGTCGGCGAAGGGCCGACCGAGACAGGAATCGCAGATGGTGCCCGTCGAAAGCAACGCGCGGGCGTTGTCCGTGATCATGTCTCGGGAGTGGGGCGGCGCGGGTAACACGTTTTCCCTTCGAAGCGACGGTGTGAGACTCGCTTGCAGCGGGTATCGACCGTCTGGCTTCGTTCGGGGGGTCGAGCGCGTGCTTGCTCCTGCAAGCCACAGCCCGGAGGTTCAAATGGGTCGGGTTCTAGCTTTCGGTCATGAGCGATTTTCGACCGGATCGTCGGTCCTTTCTCGCGGCTGCGAGTGCCGGACTCGTTGGCGCGATCGCCGGCTGTGCCGAACCCCGCGCCGAGCAGTCGATCAAGGGTGACTCCTCGGCCACCATCGACCGGGACGACCTCGCTGACGGCTCGGCGTTTACGGACATCTACGACGCGGTCATCGACTCGGTCACGCAGGTGCGTGTTTTCGGCGTCACGGACCCGAACACTGGTGCCGAGGGTCGCGGGCAGGGATCGGGCTTTCTCTACGACGACAGCCACGTCGTCACCAACGACCACGTCATCGCCAACGGCGAGGCGGCGGATCTCCAGTACACGAACGGTGACTGGACGAGCACCACGCTCGCCGGTCGCGACGCACATAGCGATCTGGCCGTCCTCGAGGTCGACCACGTTCCAGAGACGGTGACGCCACTTTCGATGGCCGACGAGCGCCCGGTGGTCGGCCAGCAGGTCGCTGCCATCGGGAACCCCTACGGGCTCGCCGGATCGATGTCAGCGGGGATCATAAGCGGTGTCAACCGGACGCTTACGGTTCCCGAGCGTCAGTTCTCGTTCCCGAACGTCATCCAGACAGACGCCGCCGTCAACCCCGGCAACAGCGGCGGCCCGCTCGTCGACCTCGACGGCACGGTCGTCGGAGTCATCAACTCCGGCGGCGGCGACAACATCGGCTTCGCAATCTCCGCGGCGCTGACCGAACGTGTCGTCCCGGCACTCATCGAAACCGGCGAGTACGACCACTCGTATCTGGGAATCGGCCTCCGAACCGTCGATCGGCTCGTCGCCGACGCAAACGACCTTTCGGCGGCAGCCGGCGTCATCGTCACTGCCGTCATCGACGGCTCGGCTGCCGATGGCGTCCTCGAGCCAGCCACGCGGACCGTCCAGCGACGCGGCGAACGGATCCCGGTTGGCGGTGATGTCATCCGCGAACTCGACGGCACGCCGATCCCTGACCGACACGCCCTTTCGACGTATCTCGCACTCGAGACCAGCCCCGGAGACACGATCGAGGTTCAGTTCCTGCGGAACGGACGGCTGCGTACGCGGGACCTAACGCTCGATGCTTGGCCACCGATATAGGCGGCTGGCGACGCTGCGTGCGTCTCGTGCGGCCGATTGGGCGACTCTGGTTGTGCCCTGCCGAAACCAGCCGTTACTGTCGCTGCTGTGAACTCGTTTCGCGTTCTAGCACGATCATACACATTAGGACTCGTTACGTTCTTTCTCGAGTGATAGATCGCGGTGGAACCGAACGCTACTATCGGGACGTCCTCGGTAAAGACGTGATAACAATGTACATGGGCGTAGCGATCATAGCTGGTGCGAGTACCCACCTGATGTCGCATGACCGACGCCGACACCTCCCACTCCGATAGCACGGAACCGACGTTCGAACTCGACCACGTCGTGGTCGAAAACGACGACGCGCCCGACGAGTGTGCGATCTTCCCGCTCGAAGCCAGCGAGACGGAGCTCCTGTCCGCCTGGATCTCGGCGCACGAAGGCGCGTTCGTCGACCTCGAGTCAATGCACTAGTCCAATGTACCTAAGTCACTCCGTTACCGCTGTCGGCTTCTGGCTTGGGACCTTGCTGCCGGTCGTCTACGTCCCCGTTATCCTGGCCGGGATCGACTCGATCGGTCGCCTCTCGCTGCTCGTCGCCCTGCTTGCGGTTCACGCGCTCGCCCTCGTCATCGGCCACGACTATGCGGGGTCGCGATCGCAGTGATCGCGAGACAGGGCTCGCTTCGGCCCCGTCTTTCGCGTGGTAGCTCTCGTCTAGAGGTGCCCCGTTCTCCGAAGGCACCCGTCGCTTTCGGGACTGATAAGCGCCGCTCCGAAAAGCAGTATGTGCTGGTTCGTGGAAGTCGAGAATATGAAGACCCACTGTCCACTCTGCCGCAGCGTCGTTTCCGACGACGCACAGCACTGGTGTCGGTGCGGCCAGCCGATGGGGTCGCGGTGTTACGATGCACACCGCGAGTGGTGCGCAGTCGACGGCAGCGAGGCCTGGATCGGCGCACTCGAGTGGTAGCGTCGCTGCTCTCCTGTTCGGGTGTGGCGACCCGACAGCGGTGGAGTCAGGTCACCGATCGAATCGAGGCTAGTCGATCGAGGCCGACCAGACCTGCACCTGCGGCGTGCCACACCGATTACAGACCACCGCTCGTTTGTCCTTGTACGTATCCCGCTCGAGTGTGCCGTCGGGACAGTCGGGACAGGACCGCCCCGTGAGAATTGCGAGCAACTGCTGCGTACCGCCAGACTGCGACGACTCTGATTTCGCCATATAGTCATTGCATACCGGAGACCGGGGAAACAGTTGGCCATGCCTATGCAGCCTCGATCGGCTCGTGAGTCGAAGCAGCTATGGCCGCGTCCGGTGAATGCCCGGGAAATGTGGCCCTGGGGACACCTCGCCGTCGCCTATCTGCTCTGTACCGTCGTCACGCACCGCCGATTCGGTCGCCCGCCGCGTGCCTGGCCGGCGATTGCACTCGCTGTCGGCTCGCAGACGCCGGATCTGATCGATAAACCCCTTGCGTGGAATTTCGGCGTTCTGCCCGGCGGGCGCACCCTCGCACACTCGCTTTTCACCGTTGCCTGTCTCGTGCCCGTGGCTCTGATCGTTGCGGACCGGCTCGAGGGCCGTGCGGTCGGCGTCGGCTTTCTGGTCGGTTACTGCTCACACCTGCTGGCCGACATCCCGCCAGCGGTCCTCTCGGGAGAGTTTGCATACGCCGCCTACCTCCTCTGGCCAGTGCTCGAGCAACCTCCCGAGGATCCCGTCGCCGGCATCTTCGATGCGATCCTCCACTACTACGCGATGGGGCCCTACGAGTGGGTGCAGTTCGGCCTCTTTGCCGTCGCCGCCCTCGTCTGGTATCGCGACGGGATGCCGGGGCTCGGACCGGTGTCTGCCTCGCTCGAGCGCCGATTCGGCGTCGAGTCCTGATCGTCGGCAGTCGTGTCCGCTCCCTGAGCGTCGGATCGTGGGGGCTATCCCGACGGCCGGCAACGCTCTGATATGCGCCAGTTCGTACTCATCGGTCACGACGTGCCGACGACGCCCGACTTCTCGCTCGACGATCTCGCTGGCGGAGCCGGTCGTCTCGACGCACTCTGTCGGTCGATCACCGCCGCGTTCGTCACCTCCCACGGCATCCGCGAGGACGTCCGCGTCCACTTGATTGCTCAGGACGAACTCACCATCACCTTCGACGGCAGCGACCTCCAGCGGCTCAACCCCGACGAGCGAAGCACCGCCGCGTTGGTTCGGAAGGCTCTCGAGCACCGCGACGAGGCCATCGGCGCGCTGCCTGCAGAACCCAGTCCGGGCGTCGAACTCTACCGACGCGGATTTGCGGGAACGCTCGAGCAAATCGCCGACGGCGGTCCGATCGTCCAACTCCACGAGGATGGCGAGGCGGTCGTCGACGTCGGCGCGGAGCGGCTTTCGGATGCGGTGTTCGTGCTCTCGGATCATCGTAATTTCACCGCGGAGGAATCCGGTGTGCTCGAGGAACACGCTGATCAGCGGCTTCGACTCGGCCCGCAGTTGCTCCACGCTGATCAGGCGATCACCGTCGCCCATCACTATCTGGATACGAACGGCTACGAGGAGTTTTAGCGGGGAGCAACGGCCCTGCTGGTGATTTGACGGACGCATTCGGAAGCGTTAAAGGACCGGACCCATTCCGTTCGAGTGCGGGCCGGTGGGGTAGCTTGGTATCCTTCGGCCTTCGGGTGGCCGTAACCGCAGTTCGAATCTGCGCCGGCCCATACTACTCCCGCACTTCAAACCGCCGAGTGGCGCGGCTGCGACGCGAGGCATCCGAAGTGCGGGAGTCGATGACGGCACGCAGATTCGAATCAGGGAGGAGCTTCGCTCCGACCGTGGTTCGACATCTGCGCCGGCCCACTTTTCCCGCATTTCACGACGCGAGCAGCGCGATTTCCGTTTAAGTGAACCGAAGCGGTTCTCTATCACCGTAGGCCGTTGGCAAGAGAACCGATCGGACGGGGGTTACATGACCTGCTTCGGTCGAATTCGCAAGAGCACCCGCTCGGATTCGATCGGGTTCGGATACTCGTCGACGTCCATGTATCGCTGGGCGAGGTCGTCGATGTGTTCTCGAGCGCCGTCGGTCGTAAGTTCCTCGACCTCGCCGATCACCGAGAGGCGTCGGTAGGGGTCGTCGGGATCGGCCATGCTGACGCCGATGGCGGGGTTGTGTGCTGCGTTCTTCGCTTTTTGTCGGTGCCGTTCGGTATTGACCAGCAGGAGTCCGTCGTCCGCGTCGTAATCGATCCACACTGGCGTGACGTGTGGCAACCCCTCGTCGGTTAGTGTCGCGACGTGGGCGAACGTTTGCTTCTCGAAGAGGTCGTGGAAGTCGTCGGGGATCGAGGCCATAGACATCGTGTCGTTCACTCGCTTCGGTCTTGTGTATGGCACCTACATCCACTGCAGGCGACTGATTTCGGAAGTTGACAGTCTCTGCCGACCGAACCGCGGGGAATCGCTCGAGAGAAATAAATAGCAACCATGCAGGTGATGGCTGACGGCTTATGCGCTCTGAAAGTGTCCCCATTCCCGTATGACTGATCAGCAGTCGTCGACCCGTCGTCGAGTACTGATGCTTACAGGTGCAGCTGCGTCGACCGCTCTCGTTGCTGGCTGTGGCGGTCCGGGTGGCAATGGCAACGGAGAAGACGGAGAAGAGACCGAAGACGGTGACGGGGCTGTCGATACTGGTGACAACGAAACCAACGAGACCGACATGAACGACACCAACGACACCAACGACACCAACGAAACCAACGAGACCGACATGAACGACACCAACGACACGGAGTAGTCGTCGGTTCGACAGCAGCGACGTGGATATTCGAGTTCACACTGGTCCACTGTGGATCGTCGGCTCGCCGGTAACCGGCAGTCGACTGTCGGACTGCCCCTGCAGACGCGTTTTTTGAATCCTGACACGGACTCCTGTCAGACGGACACCTGTCGGTCAGTGCCGGTGCCCCCGCGACCACCATACCCTACGGTCCCACCGGAACAGCAGGACAGCAGACCGTCTGACCCGAGACGCAACCATTACCGAGCATCGGACCCTCTCTCGAGTAATGACCGACGAACTCGAGTCGGACGTCGAGCGCATGGACGACATCGCCGAGCAACGGGACGAACTGGCTGCCCGTGTGCGGGCCCACGCCGGTGAGATCGCGCGGGAGCTCGCCGTATTACAGGGTGGCGATTACGGGCAGGAAACGTTCGATACCGACGGCGGCAGGTGGACGATCAAGTACGAGGCCGGTGACGTCCAGTATCTGCGATTCGAGCCCACCTCGGGGTCGGAGACGTACGTCGTCTCGAGCAAGCAGCCACCCGAACCCGAGGCCTTAGAGACGGCGATGACCGACTACGGGGCGTTCGTCGCGGCGTACAACGAGTACGTCCGCTCGTTCGACGGGCTGTTCGCGGATGTGCCCGAGGAGTTCCCACCGGTCGAGTCGACGGCGGAACTGGTCGCCGAACGGGACCGGATCGTCGATCGGATCCGCGAGGTCGGTGACGCGATGGCGGCCCAACTCCATCGGTACGACGGCGAGTACGGCACCTACGCGACGACGGTCGCGGGCACCCGCTGGGAACTGAAGTGGGACGGCGACGTTGCCTCGTACCTGCGAGTCGGTGGTTCCGACGGCACCTACCTCCTCTCACAGTACGGGCCACCGGCGGCCACCGAGGTTCGCCGGCTCGCTGACGACGTTCCCGCCTTCGTCGCCGCGTTCAACCACTACGTCGACGACCTCGAGGCGGATCTCGCGCAGGTCAGTCTCGGCGGCGACTAAACCCCACACAGGCGTTCAGCGGCGACGAGCGAACCGCTGTGGGGGACACGACTGCGTCGGCTCTCGAGGTGGTTCTGGAGCGATATACAGCGGACCCAACTGCTCTATACCGGAACTAGTAGCTGTTTTGTACCGTCTGAGCATAGGACGTGGTGGCGACGACGGTCGCCAGGACTACCATGGATGGCTCTACTGACCGGATCGATGAGGGTACTGCCCACGAGTACGCGGCTGCCACCGACGCGGTCGACTCCGACGAGACGGTACTGTTCGATGCCATCGTCGTTCGATACGAATCCGGCAGCGATCGCTGTACGCTCGTTCCCCACGAGGGTTCGACAACGGAGAAACTGAACGCCTGGCTGACCGCAGACCTCGAACTGGTCGTCGATCTCGACGATGCTCGGTGATGGCGAGAGCGAGCGCTGCACGGTTTCACATACTGCCGGACAAGCCGGGTCGCCTGCGGTCGCACTCGAGCCGTGTCACCAGCGGTGACAGCCGTTGGGACGCGCTCGAGTCTGTACTGACGGTTGTTCGGTAGTATCACCCGTTGCTGCGAGTCTGACGCCATCGCAGAAGCGGGACCCCGCTCCTCACGGAGCGACCGAGCGCTGCCGTGAGCGAGGAGGGTAGTTCAGACGTCGACGTACTGATCGACCCACTTCTGGCGGCGCTGGAGTGCACGTCTGCCTTTCGGCGTCAGCGCGTAGTAGTTCGTTCGCCGGTCGAGTTCACCTTTCTCGACGAGTTCTTTCTCGACGAGCGTGTCGAGATTGGGATACAGCCGACCGTGTGTGACCGGCTGGTCGATGTAGTCGTTGATGTCGTCGAGGATCTCTTGTCCGGACGGTCGATCTTTTCCTGCAATTACGTACAGCAAGTCGCGCTGGAAGCCAGTTAGCTGATCCATGGATCACCCTCTGAGTGACGACCTTCACCACTCTGTGGTTTTGTTATAGAGCGGGTACACGCCCGCTCTGTCCCCGAATGCGCTCCATAGGACTGCTGTCAGCGGAGAACGGCCAGCGAGAGCAGCCACACGGCGACAGCGAATGCCTACATCAATATGACGCGTCGCTTTTGACGATCACCGCCGTATCGGTCGCTATGCCAACCGATCAACTGGCCTGGGAAACGCGCGAACGTCGAGTAGCCTACTCCTGTCCCGGTTTCGATGTCGTTAACGAGTCCGTGCAACTTCCCGATGGCACGGAAACCGAGTTCGATTACCTCTCGGAGCCGCCGAGCGTCTGCATCCTGCCGTTTACACCTGACGGTGACGTCGTCTGTATCGAGGAATGGCGACAGGCTGTCTCGCGAATCAGTCGCGGGCTCCCCGTCGGCGGCGTCGAACCCGACGACGACGATCTCGAGGCCGCAGCCCATCGCGAACTCGCTGAGGAGACCGGCTACGAAGCCGAGCGACTCGAGCCGCTGGTGTCGGTCGAACCCGCAAACGGAATCGCGGATACGCGCTTGCACGTTTTCGTCGCCGACGGCTGTCGACCGACTGCCGAACAGCAACTCGATCACAACGAGAGCATTCGACCAACTGAGCTGTCGTTTGCGGACCTCACCGACGCGGTCGTCGCCGGCGAGATCGACGACGGGCGGACGGTACTCGCCGTCTCCTACTATCGGCTGGTCGAGCCAGCGTGTGGCCCGGCGTAAAAATAGTGATCGGTACTGCAACGCGCCAATCAACCGGTGTGATCCGGTGATCTGCTGATACCGTTACTCCGTTTCGTTTGTCGCGTTGCCAGTCCCCTCGTCGGTTTCGTTGGTCACGTTATCGGTCTCGTCGCTCGTTTCGTTGGTTGTGTCGCCGGTTTCGTTGGTTACGTTGCCAGTCTCGTTACCGGTTTCGTTCGCCCCGCCGTCGGCTGGCTGCTGCAGGGCTTCCTCGAGACCCTGTGTTTCGCCGATGGTGAGGGTGTCGACGGTGCTATTCTCGACCGTCATCGATCCGGCTGAGACGGACGAAATCGTCTCGCCCGTTGCCGTCTCGTTACCATCCGCGGCGGTCTCGTTTTCGGTCGTCTCGGTGTCTCCCTGCTGGGTCTCGAGGGTGCCGACGGTCATCGCTTCGACTGTGATCTCGTCGACGTCAAACTGCTCGATGGTGAGCGACTCGATCTGCTGGATGCTTTCGTTGCTATCGGTTGCGGTGTCGTTTGTCTGGTTTCCGCCGTCACCGCTGCCGCCGAACAGGCCGCCGACGGTGTCGGCGATGCCGGAGAGGATACCCCCGTCGTTACCGTTACCGTCACCGTCACTGTCACCGTCTTCGACGGTCAGGTCCTCGATCGTCAGTTGGTCGACGTTCATCGACTCGATCGTCATGTCCTGTACCGCGACCGTGCTGGCGTCCTCGTCGACGACCTGCTGGAGACCCGTTTCGGACTCGCTTTCGCCGTCGGTCTCGTTAGCGTCGGTTTCGTTCCCGCTGTCGGTTTCGTTGGCGTCGGTTTCGTTCCCGCTGTCGGTTTCGTTGGCGTCGGTTTCGTTCCCGCTGTCGGTTTCGTTGGCGTCGGTTTCGTTCTCCCCGTCGGCCTCGGTGACGGCCATGCTCTCGTTAGCGCCGTCGAGTTCGTCGAGCGAGACGTTCTCGAGTACCAGCGATTCGAAGGCGACGTTCGAAATCGTCACCTCGGAGGGCTCGTCGTCCGCGGTTTCAGTATCTGCAGTCTCGTTATCTGCGCTCTCGTTGTCTGCGGTCTGGTTCCCGTCGGTCTCGTTCAGCTGCTGTTCGAGCTGGTCGGTGTCTCCTTGGACATCGAGTTGCTCGACGGTGAGTTCCTCGATCGTCGCGTTCTCGATCGTGACGTTGTCGAGTTCCAGTGTGCCAACCTGGACGTTTTGCAGCGTCGCGCTCGTCTCGCTCATGTCTCCGGCGTCGTCGTTCGTGGCCGTGGTCGCGCCACCGACGAGGGCGGGACCCCCCGCGAGCGTGACCAGCAGCGCGACGAACACAACACCGAGTATCTGCGATCGTGAATCCATACGGGTCGACCGACGGCCGTTTCCGAGCTAAAATGAGCCGACCGTTACGACATTGTTTCACCGAAAACACCCATTATGGCTGCTCGCTGTCGCTGCTCCGGGGACCCGGACAAACTCCTCACCGCCGCGGTGCCCGAGTGGGTTCCAACCAGATGCTTACCCGCGATCCCGCATCAAAACCTTTGATTGCCCCTCGAAACACAAGCGTCGCCTCGCGTCGCCGACAACCGATCACGGCCGTAGTAGTTACTCGAGTCGGAGTTCGCGCGTCTCGACGGCGTCGCAGGCCGGACAGACGAACTGGTATTGGACCCGTTCGCCCGACGTGGTCACGCGCCAGCCACCGTCGGTGTCGATATAGCCACACGACGGACAGCGGAGTTCCGACTCGTCGAACTTCTCCCGGAGTTGCTCGAACGGCGAACGATGGGCAGACATGTGACAACATATGTCGTGACAGTATATAACATTCTAGGCTCGTCGGTGAGTCACTGTACCGTCTGCCTATCACAACGATTCTTAGGTATCACGACCTAGTGAGGGACATGGACGATGTCGACGCGGATCGCGGCGGTGGTCTCGGTGATCCCGCTGGAGCGGCGCGTGCGCTCGAGCACGTGGTCGATCCGGTGGTGGCGGTCGCCGACGGGACGGTCACGTACGCGAACCCGGCTGCCCGTGATGCTTTCGAAATCGGTGACGCCGACCGCGACGCGGCGACCGCACTCGGGACGCGCTGGAACCGGCTCGCGACGGCGATCGACGAGACGACGGTCGGCACTGCCCGATGGATCGACCTCGATGATGGCCGCGAGGGTGCCCGCATCCACCGCGGTGCCGATGGTGCAACGATCACGTTCGATCGCGGCGGATCCGCCGCTGCCGGCGGCGCTGACGATGTGTCGGATGGCACACAGCCGGGAACGAGCGATCGGCTGGTGAAAGATCGCGCACTCGAGGAAGCCCCCGTCGGGATCACGATCTCCGATCCCGACCGCGAGGACAACCCGCTCGTCTACGTCAACGACGCCTACGAGGAGATCACCGGCTACGAGTACGACGAGGTCGTCGGTCGGAACTGCCGGTTCCTGCAGGGCGAGGAGTCCGACGAGGACGCGATCGCCGAGATGGCGGCGGCCATCGACGAGGATCGACCGGTCACCGTCGAACTCAAAAACTACCGCAAGGACGGCACCGAGTTCTGGAACGAGGTCACGATCGCCCCAGTTCGCGACGACTCGGACCGCGTAACCCACTACGTCGGTTTCCAGAACGACATTACCGCGCGCAAGGAGGCCGAACTCGAACTCGAGCGCCGAACCGACGAACTCGAGTACATCTTAGACCGCGTCGAGGGGTTGATTCAGGACGTGACCGACGTCGTCGCCGGGTCGACCGACCGCGCAGAACTCGAGGCCGAAGTCTGTGACCGGATCGCTGCAGAAGACGCCTACGACGGGGTCTGGATCGGCGAGCGGAATCCGGCGACCGGCACGATCGGCGTCCGCTCGAGCGCGGGGGCCGGCCCCGAACGCGATCGGCTCGAGACGGACGACGACCATCCCGCCGCGGAGACGCTTGTGACCGGCGAGCCCGCAGTCGATACTCGCGATGGAACGACGCTCGCTGCCTTCCCGCTGTCGTACAACGAGATCGAATACGGCGTGTTGACCATCCGAACGGATCGAACGCGCGCTGTCGACGACCGCGAAGCGATCATCCTTTCTGCGCTGGCTCGCGCGGTCGCCAGCGGGATCAATGCCCGCGAGACCAGTCGCGTGCTCACGACCGACGCCGTCGTCGCCGTCGAACTCGACGTGACGGATCGCACGCTCGCACCCGTCGCCCTCTCGACCGACGCCAACTGTCGACTCGAGTATCGCCGGTCGGTCCACCGCATCGACGACGAGACGGCGTCGCTGTTTACCGCCACTGGTGCAAGCGCGGACGAACTCACTGCGGCTGCTGCGGACCTCTCCGACGTTGACTGTCGCGTGGTCGTCGAACGCGACGAGGAGGTTCTGATCGAACTGACTGGCGCGGACAACCTCGTCGGCTGGCTCTCCGAGCGCGGCGTTCGCACCCAGGCGATCGAAAGCGAGGCCGGTCGTGCGCGACTCACACTCGAGGTCCCACGCTCGGCGAACGTCCGCGCAGTCGTCGAGGCCGTCGAGGACCGCTATACCGGCACCGATATCATCTCCTTCCAGCAGCGCGAGCGCGAGGCCGAAACGCGTGAGGAGTTCGCAGCCGGGCTCGAGGAGGCGCTGACCGACCGCCAGTTCGGCGCGTTACAGCGGGCGTATCTCGGCGGCTACTTCGAGTGGCCGCGACCGACGACCGGCGAGGAACTCGCCCAGTCGATGGGCGTCTCGCGACCGACGTTCCACGAGCACCTGCGGACCGCCGAGGCGAAACTGTGTCGGGCGTTCTTCGGCGACGCATAGCAGGGCTCGAGACCGTCACGGCTCGAGAACGGTAGTCGAAGCTTAGCCCCGAGAGACGTCGTGGACGGTCGCCGGCGTTTATATTCTCCATCGTACATCGTGTGGGTCGTCGCCATGCTCTCGTTCGCAACGCCGCTGCAGATCGGAGGAGTGGTTCTCTACTGGGCGGTCGTCTGTTTCACTCTCGCGATTACCGCCGCCGTGGTTGGTGCGCGTGGTGTTGCCGAGAGCTCGGTGGAACTCGAACGGATCGTCGTGTTGATCGTCGTCATCCTCGCGGTGATCGTACTCCTGTTGTGACACGCCGGCTATCGTACCACTTGAACCGAGTGACACACCGATCGCATCGTCCGCGGTACTCGCTCGCGAAACTTACTCCGAACCCCCTCCCGTCGGGCGACCGGGTGTGCAGTGATGGTCAGAGGCTCCGATAGCTAGCTACTGCTCTGACTCGAGATGTGATCGCTGCTGGTTACGTGTCTGTCGCAGTTTGCAGTGTCGGCGAGTGTATCGAGCGAATCCGTTCCAGCGTCATCCGGCGATCGGTCCAGTCTCGATACCGCGACTCCGATAACCGGTACTGGTTACGCGCGGTTGAGAACGCCTAACACGCTGGGCGTCATAGATAATGGTGAGCATTTACCATGACTGAACTCGGTGGATTCCAAGATAGAGTCGCCCGCATCGATCTCTCGGATGGGGAGGTTGCCTACGAGTCGATCGACGACGAGGACGCGAAGAAGTATATCGGTGCGCGAGGGCTCGGGGTAAAGTACGTCTTCGATCAGGGACCGGACGTCGATCCGCTCGGCCCCGACAACCTGCTCGCGTTCATGAACGGGCCGCTGTCGGGCACGCAAGTGACGATGAGTGGTCGGATCGCCGTCTGTACGAAATCGCCGCTGACCGGTACCGTCACCGACAGCCACCACGGCGGCTGGTCCGGTGCCCGGCTCAAGTGGTCCGGCTTCGACGGCCTCCTCTTCGAGGGCCAGGCCGACGACCCGGTCTACGCCGTCGTCGAGGACGGCGAGGTCGAACTTCGGGACGCGTCTCACCTCTGGGGGAACGGCGTCCACGAAACCCGCGAGACGATCGAGGAGGAAGTCGACGGGTCCTACGGCAAGAACCTCTCGATCATGGCGATCGGTCCTGGCGGTGAGAACGAAATTAAGTACGCCTGTATCATCAACGAGGACGACCGCGCATCGGGACGGGGCGGGACGGGCTGTGTCATGGGGTCGAAGAACCTCAAAGCGGTCGTCGTCAAGTCCTCGACGAAGATGCCACAGCCGGCCGATCCGGAAACCTTCCGAGAGGGCCACCAGCAGGCCATGCAGGCCATCCAGGAGTCGGAGGTCACCGCGCCCAACGAGGGTGGGCTCTCGATGTACGGGACGAACGTCTTAATGAACATCGGCGAGGAGATGGACGGCCTCCCGACGAAAAACGGCAAATACACCTCGACCAAGGCCATGCGCGAGGCCGAAGGCGTCGACATCGACGCCGAACGCGTCTCCGGCGAGAACGTCCGTGAGAACATCCTCGTCGACGAGCCGACCTGTCACTCCTGTCCGGTCGCCTGCAAGAAGGAAGTCGAAGTCCAGACGATGCACAAAGGCGAGGAGATGAACGTCCGGACCGAATCCTACGAGTACGAATCGGCCTACGCGCTCGGCCCGAACTCCGGTCACACCGACCGCGACGCTATCGCGCTGATGATCGAGCGCTGTAACGACATGGGCGTCGACACCATCGACACGGGCAACATGATGGCGATGGCCATGGAGATGTCCGAGGAGGGCAAACTCGAGGAAGGCGACCTCGAGTGGGGCGACACCGAGACGATGATCGACCTGATCGACCGGATCGCCCGCCGCGAGGACGACCTCGCGGACCTGCTGGCCGAAGGGCCACGCCGGGTCGCCGACCGCAAGGAGGCCCACGACAACTCGCTGGCGGTCAAAGGCCAGACGATCGCGGCCTACGACCCGCGCTGTATGAAGGGCATGGGCATCGGCTACGCCACCTCGAACCGCGGGGCCTGCCACCTGCGGGGCTACACCCCCGCCGCCGAAATCCTGGGCATCCCCGAGAAGGTCGACCCCTACGAGTACGAGGGCAAGGGCGAACTCACCGCTCAGTTCCAGGATCTCCACGCCATCAGCGACTCCTTCGACATCTGCAAGTTCAACGCCTTCGCCGAAGGCATCGAGGAGTACGTCACCCAGTACAACGGGATGACCGGCCGTGACGTCACCGAAGACGAACTCCTCGAGGCCGGCGAACGGGTGTACAACCTCGAGCGGTACTACAACAACCTCGTCGGCTTCGACGGCAGCGACGACTCGCTACCCGAGCGCTTCCTCGAGGACGGCATCCGCGGGCAGGGCGCAAGCGAAGGCGAGTACTGCGAACTCGACGAGATGAAAGCAGAGTACTACGAACACCGCGGCTGGGTCGACGGCGTCGTCCCCGACGAGAAACTCGACGAACTCGGGATCGATATTGGCCCCGGAACGGGCGTCAGCAGCGAGGGCGGTGCAGCGGTCTCGGGCGACGACTGATCGCTATCGTCGTCCTTGCGGCGACCGAATTATTACAAACAGCAAAAGCCGCTTCGAGCCGTCGACTGCGTCCGCTACGGGATGAGACGGATCGTGTCCGCGACAGCTGACTCCGTAGCGACGCTAGTCGTCTGCGACGGCGTAGGTGGCAGCCGAGTCGGCTTCGTCCGGCTTCGTCAGCTCGACTTCGACACCGCCGTCGGCGACGGAGACCAGCACGTCGTCGAAGTTCTTCCGGTACTCGGTCGCGTGCTTGCCCGAGGTGTTGATCCGGACTTGCTCTGTGACCAGCTCGGCTTCGGTCAGCATCTCGACTTTCCGGTAGGCTGTCGACATCGGGATGTCACATTCCTCGGAAAGTTCCGTCGCCGTCAGCGCGGTTTCGGCTGTCGCCTCGAGAATGGCCCGGCAGGCGTCGTCGTCGAGTGCTGCGAGCACGGCCTGGGGATCGACAGGATCGTCACGTTGCCAGCCTCGTCGCCGGGTGTCTGAGTTCGTAGCGGACATCTGTTACATCCCCTAGTAGCAACCAGTCCCCCTCCAAATGAGTCCCAATAAATACAGGGTGCTTTATATACGGTGTCGTAATTCTCGCTCGGCGGCGTACGTGAGGTGCTTGCGGACGCAGGCTTTAGGATGCCTGCGTCCCACCAGTGCGTCATGGCATCGGGGATTCGCGCGGAGGTAAAGATCGACGATCCGACCGACTGTATCGTCACACAGGCCGCAGCCGAAACGAGCGGTCGGGTCCACTCCGTCTCGAAGAGTACCAACCCGTCGACGCCCGAACGCGTGACCGTCGAATTCATGCTCGAGGCGGAGATAGAACCCGACGAATTCGACGTCGACGCGAAGCTCTCGGCGATCTTCTCGTATGGCTCGAGTACCGTCTATCGGTTCGAGCGCGACCTCGACCACGGCTGTCCCTGTGCGTGCATCGAGCGCTTCGACTGTCCGCCCGTCGATGTCCGTGCACATGGCGCGTCGCTGTACCTGACGTTTCACGCACCAGATATGACACACCTCCAGACGGTCATCGGCGCGTTGCGGGAGCGCTATGCGACGCTCGACGTCCAGCGGCTGCTCCAGTCCCAACAAGAACATACCGAGCAGAACCTCGTCTTCGTCGATCGGAACACGCTCACCGACCGCCAGGCCGAAGTCCTCGAGACGGCACATCGAATGGGGTATTTCGAACACCCAAAGCGGGCAAACGCCGGCGAGGTCGCTGACGAGCTCGGAATCACCGGGACGACGCTGACCGAACACCTCGCCGCAGCACAGACGAAACTCCTGAACGCGATTCTCGATCACGAGTAGGCGTCTCGTCGCGGTCGGCGATTCATCTGGATTCAACCCCTAAGAACGTGTCGGGACCTACAGGCACGCGGCAGCGAACCGCAATGCTATATATACCGGACGTGCAGCTATACCGTACACAAGCGAGGGTGCTACCCGACCCGCTCCGCCATGAGTAGATACGAATTCACGTGCCCCGAGTGTGGGCAAGAAATCGAAGTCAATGAATCGATGCGCGAAGCCACGCTGACACACGGCTGTCCGGTTTGTGCAGCGTCGGTGACGCCGTCTGACTTCGCGGCGGGGCAACCGACCGAGAACTGAAACCGCACCGTCCCCCTCGAGTGTCCGTCCTGCGCGACTTCCGCTGCTAGTCTAGGCCTGCCGGTCGACTTTGGTCCAGCGACCGTTGAGCGTGGCCGGTTCGAGGCGATAGAGTTCGATACAGAGGTCGTCTTTCCCGTCAGCCCAGAGCTCGAACAGTGGTCGCTTTGCCTCGCCGTACTGGGCGATTTCCTCGGGTGTGAGCTCCGACGGCTCGATGCTCTCGAGGCTGCCAGTCGCGATGATACTGCGATAGGACGCCTCCGCCTCATCGTAGACGACGAGTCGTGCCTCCGGCGAGGACTCGAGGAACTGGCGTTTTTCGCTCTCGGGCGTCGAAACCAGCCGCATATAGAACTCCCGATCGTCGTCGTCGTAGCCGTACGAGATCGGGATCGCATAGGGCTCGTCTGCGCGCGCAAGCGACAGCACCCCCGTCTCGTGTCGACCGAGGAAGTCGTCGATCTCCGTGTCGGTCATCTCGTTCTCCTGTTCGATGGCCATCGTCTCAGTAGCTTGCCAAAGGTGCAACACTATCTTTATAGTTGCCATCGACCGCGAGACCACTGCGGAGATCGTATCATCGGTTTGTGACGATCCGGTCGTGTCGCCGGCTCGGCCCCACCACTTCGTGCTTCTCAAGTCACTCTCTGTCACTGCAGACCGGCTCACGTGGCGGCCCTGCGAGTTCGTCTGATACGGTCTGCTATCACTGGGTACCGGCACACCCACATGACGGGTCGCGGGTGCGCCGGCACTGACTGATAGGTGTCCGTATGAAGGAGTCCATAGGTGTCCGTATGAAGGAGTCCGTCGCAGGTCAGTCGGTACTAGGCGCTGATCCCGATAATGACCGGCTCCCGGATTTCGAGTGCCGTCTCGAATTCGGCCTCGCGGTCCGTCCGCCGTCCGATCCGCAATAGCTGCTCTTCGTGTGCGCGGCAGATTGCCGACAGCTCGCGGTCGGTCACGTCGAGACGCGTACCGAGGTCGTCCCAGTGTCCCCAGTCGACGAGAAAGACTTCCAGATCGTCGTCTGTATAGAGCCGTTCGTACTCCCGGCGATATCGCTCGAGGTCCGGTCCAAGCATCGCCTGTGTGCGATCGATCAGGTCTGGCAGTCGGGTCGGCGCAACGCTCGCCTTGGCGGCGGTCAGCAGGAGGACCTGTCCCTCGATCGGCTCACCCGCCATTTATCCACCTGCGCGCATCGCTTTCTGTGCGAACTGTTCGACGAGGGGCTCGAGCGTGGCTTCCTCGCCCTCGAAGACGATTGTCACCTCGGTCAACTGGAGCGAGGGGCCGACGCCGACCGTCTCCGAGGAGAACGTCGCCGTCCAGTCGTCGCCTGCGACGGTATCGTCGGCGACTCGCTCGCCGCCAAGCTTCGTCAGGTATCGAACCACGAGCCGCTCGGAGATGCCGCGAAAGGATCGCTCGAGACGCACTGTCATACACCTGATTCGGCTGCCGGACGGATATACTGTCGGGCAGCGGTCAGGCGAGGGCCGATCGCTGCCATCGGTACTGTGATGGAGCGCGGTCAGCCGACCGCTCGAAACAGGACCACCGCGCCGATGCCGCCACACAGCGCCAGCAGAATGTTCTCCGTGCGCCACATGACCAGCACGACGACGCCGGCTGCACCCCACTCTGCTGGTCCACCGGTCGCCAGTTCCGGTCCGAGGATTGCGATCACGATCGCGCCCGGCAGGACCGACAGCCCGGCCTCGAGTCGCTCGCTGACCTCGATTCGGCGCAGCAGCCAGAAGCCACCGACTTTCGTCAGCGCGGTCACGAGCGTCATCGCGAGGATGACGCCGACGACGAGCGGATCGAGCGCAAGCGCACCCTCACTCGTCATACCGGATCACCTCGACGGTTGCGGCTGCGAGGCCGCCAAGCAGGATGTACCACTGACCCGGAACGACGTTCGCGGCGGTGATGGCGGTCGCGAGCGCGACGAGCCACGGGACGAGCGTCGAGCGTCCCTCCCAGAGTTCGACGGCGAGCGCGACGAAGACCGCCGCGAGGACGAAGTCGATTCCGTACTGCGCTGGATCGCCGATCACGCCGCCGGCGGCCGCGCCGATGACCGTTGCGCCGACCCAGCAACACCAGATCGCGATCCCGGTTCCCAGGAGGAACGCCCCCCGGTTGCTGCCGGACTTGAGTTCGCGCATGGTCAGCGCCCAGTTTTCGTCGGCCATCACCAGCAGGCTCCCGTAGCTCTGCCGTGGTGTGAGTCGCTCGAGCCACGGGCTCAGCGCGGCACCCATCAACGAGTAGCGCAGGTTGATCGCAAGCGTCGTGAGAACGATCGTCGCGACCGGGAGCGGTTCCGCCCAGAGTTCGACGGCGACGATCTGGGCGGCGCCCGCGATAACGGTCGCACTCATCAGCGTCGCCTCGGCGACGCTCAGCCCTGCCTGGCGGGCGAGCATCCCGAACGCGACCCCGTAGCCGCCGACACCGAGTGCGACCGGGAGGCAGGTGAGAAAACCGGCGCGAATTCCCTCGCGGTCGAACGTGATCGTCTCGTTTTGCGTTTCCGTCACGTGCAGTTCGTCGGCCGGATCGTCCTCCGTTGCCATCGCGTGCGGTTCGTCGATCGGGTTGTCCGACGGAGTCTCGACGCACTCACCATGGCTCCGATCAGCGTCGCTACCGTCGAGTTTCGTCACGTTCGATTCGAGTCTAGCGACGCGTAAAGCGTTCTCGAAATCGCCGTCGGGCGTGCCGATCACGGCCCGTTCTCGCCGCCCGTGTCAGGAACGTCGGTTCGGCGCTAGCCGCCGGCGACCGGCGGAAACACCGACACGACGTCATCCGCTTCGAGCGCGGTCTCAGCTCCAGCCATGTGGACCACGTTGCGACCGTTTTTCAGCACGCTCAGCTGTGGCCGGATCTGTCCCTCCTCGAGTAACTGCCCCTCGAGCCCGTCGTATTCGGCCTCGAGATCGGCGAGCACCTCGCCGACGGTCGATTCGTCTCCGATCGTTCGCGTTTGCTCTTTCTCCCCGACGGCTTCCCGGTACGTGGCGAAAAACCGAAGATCGATGTCCATACAGGAGGGTCGTGGTCGGACGACATAAGTCCGGGCGGTGGTCCCACTACGATCGCGTCTCGCGGTGTGTGCGCGTTCGCCCGGGCGGTGATCGCTTCCAGCTCAGGTCGCCGAGGCTGCTGGCGATGTCGTGTACGAGACCGACGTGATATCGGCGGTTGCGAGTGCGTCGTCGATCGCGCTCGCGCCGCTTTCGGCTGCCTCGCGCTCGTCGTCGGCCTCGGTGGTGACCGTCACGGAAAACTCGAGGGAGATCGTGTACGGATCGAACGGTGCCGTTGGATGTTCGTAGACGTCGGCGTCGGTAACGTCCCAGTCGGTGATCGTCCCCTCCGCTGCGAGGGTCTCGAGGGTGTCGGCAACTGTCGACGTCGCGTCGTCACAGGCAGTCGTATCGGATCCGCCGTGAAGCGTCACGAGTGTCGTCCCTGTTCGGGACACAGCGAACTCCATGCCGTCTCTAAGGTGGCCTGGAATTTCAATGCTTGGTATGAATTAACACAATTGGTCACTACTCGACCCAGAACGGAACGCCGTGTGCCGAGAGGAGCGATCGCATCCGGTCGACGCCGCCTTGAATGTCCCATCCGTCCTGTGTGTAGTGTTTGTACGGATGGCGAAGCCACGAGTGTTCGCGATGGGCGAACACCTCGACGGTTCCTTCGCCCGTCCGAAACAGCGTGACGTGCAGTTGCCAGCGCGCAAGCGGTGATTCGCGGCGGACCCAACTCCCTGCCGAGCGTCGCCCGTCGTCGTGAACCTTCAGCGACGCGATCGGCTCCGACTCGAACGCCAACTCCGCGAGCATCGACCGCACTGCAGCCAGGGTGCGCTTGACGGTGCCGACGTACTCCGCTGGATGTTGTCTGCAGATGGCGTAGCCACCGAGGGGCTCTTTGAGCCGGTGGAGTGCCGGCAGAAGCCGACGGCGGACGCGAGTCGTCAGATCGATCGCGTCTGTTCCATCCGGTGTCGGTCGGTCAGTCGTCGCCACACGTTTCACTCTCGAGTCTGACTACAAAACAATTATTATCAGATATATTTTACTTCTATGGTGTGGGTAGAGTAAAACGGGGATACAGACATACAAAGGCGAAAATATGGCTATATAGAACTACACTTACGCATGACAGGTTCTACAGACAATTGTTCGGCAGGTGTCGCCGCTCGTCACAGATCCTGGAGTCGAATGCCGTCTGCCACCAATCGGGCGTTTCGCTCCCGATCGAGGTGATCGGCGAGGTCGTCGTGTTCGTGCAGTTGTGCGATCACGTCGGCGTACAGCGTCCGCCACGCGATCGCGTAAATCGGTGACTGTCCCCACGCTCGCAGCTCCGGCACCAGTTCGTCGTAGGTCTCGTATCGCGCCTCGAAGCGGTCGATTGCCTCGAGCACGCGAGCGGCGGCCTCGCGCTCGTCGTCGGCGTCCTCGAGTGCCCGATTGAGTCGGTTTTCCCAGCCTGCGACGGCCTTTTGCATGTCTGCCGCCGCGCTCTCGTCGTCGTCGGGCAGTCGCTCGAGGATCGGTTCCGGAACACCAAGCGTAATTTCGTCCATACGACGTGCTATGCGATCGCCTGACAAGAAACTGTTTCCATTCAGCGACCCCGGGGTGCCTACTGGGAGTCGAGCCACGTCGCCAACATGATCTCGTCGACGAGTTCGCCGTCGAGACAGTACTGGCCCTCGTGTTCGCCGTCTCGCTGCCAGCCGTGTTCTTCCAAGAACGCGAGTGCGTCGTCGTTGGTCGCGGGCACGTTCTGATAGCATTTCTGATACCCGGCGTCGCTGGCCCACTCGAGGCCGTACTCGAGCAGCGACGAGCCGATGCCCCGCCGTCGATACTGTGGCTCGACCCCGACGGTGAGTTCGGCAGTGTGACGCAGTGCCGGGAGTGCCGGTGCGTCGATGTGGAGCCAGCCGACGACATCGCCGTCCGTCGCCGGTGGCTCGGTACGTTCTTCGGACGACTCGGTCTCGGCTTCGTCCTCGGCCGGCTCCGGCAGAAGGATCGCCACGAAGACGATCCGCGACCGCGCCTCGTTGGCACGGACGAGCGCCGATTCCCGATCGAGTTCCATCGCGACGGTCTCGGCGCCGACGTACGTCTCGCCCTCGGCGACCGTCCGCATCGTCTCGACGACCCCGGCCCGGTCTTCCTCGCGCGCCGGTCGGATGACGACGACCCCCTCGTCGCACTCGAGATCAGCCGTCGTTGCCGAGAGCGCGATCCGAACCTTCCCGTCGATGTCGGTCAGATAGCCCTCAGCTTGCAGCGTCTCGAGACACGACTGCAGCTCGTCCTGCGTGGGTGGCACCGACTCGGTGTACGCCCTCGATCGAGCTGGTTTCGAATCCGAGTGACCGCCGTCGACTTCGATCGATCGCGCCAACTCGGCAGGCGTGACGGCTCCGTTTCGCTCGACGTACTCGTAGATGCGTCGCTGGAGCTCGTTTTCGAACGAGCCGGTCGGGTACACGCTCATAGCAACGACCGCGCGAACCGACGGTATTAGTATGCGATTCGTATCAGCGCCGATCTGGTTCCCGCCGCGGCGAAGTACGTCATTGTACTCGAGGCCCAACCGTTTCGAACAGTACGGACGCCTGTCACGACCGGAAATCACTTGCTAGGACCTGTTCCAGTCGCTGCCGATCCCGACTTGAACGGACTCAGTCGCGATTTACTATCGCGATATGGGGTTTATTATAGTGGTGACGGCGACTCACGCCAGCCACTCGGGACACACGTCGGTTGATACGGGAACTGAAATCGAGAACTTGTGACGCAGCATCGACTGTGAACCGGGGATGGCCCGGCGTTCGACTCGGCCAGCACTCGATTGAGACGGATTCCAGCCAGTCGTCATGTCAGTGCCGGCGGATCGCAACCCGCATGCGGGTGTGCTGGGGCCAAGAGATACCAGCCCGCATGACGTGTCGATCGTCCGTCTTGCGCAGGACGTGCCCGCTCTTTCGATCAGCTCACACTGGCGGTCGGACACATCACGGACTGCATTCGAACTGCGTGACTCGAGTCCGAGCCCGACCTACGTACACCGACCGTCGAGTTGGGTGAGCGACCGTGGCAGGCAATGGCCGCTTGTTAGCGCTGTCGTACAGATAGACGATCGTGCGCGCGCGTAGCCACCGCCGTCCGGTCGCCGCCATCAGCCCCGTGTCAGTGGTCTGTCTTCGTCGGCAGTCACCGGTCGTGGTCGTTCCTGCTGCGCGTGTTGATCTCGAGATCTCGGTGTGGTTCGTCACAGTATCGTAACACCTGCACCGAGGACGCACCGATCACACCGTCCGCGGTGCTCGCTCACGATGTTCGCTCCGACCTGCACTCGTGCGATCGGGTGTCCGGTGACGTTCAGATAGACGCTTGTCAGTGGGTGCCGGCGGGTCCGCGACCCGCCATGCACGGGTGCGCCGAGCTACGCGAGTAGTCGTTCCGACGCCAACGGACGTGAGTCCCGTGGCGTGTCCAATCCAGCAGTCCAAGGCAGGCGGTTCGAGAGCCGTGGCCTCACGGTTCACTTCGTGACTGTCTCATCCGAGTGGTGGAACGCCGTTCGTGATGGCGGTCGAATCTCGTCTTAGGCTGTCGCCGATCTCATGCTGTCACACTCGGAGGGTCGACCTGCACACCGACCGGAATCTCGCTTCCTGACCGACGGTAAATCATATATTGCTATATCGAATTAGTGGTACTTTCGACTGGATCGGATCGATCGCGTCATCACAGTCGCTCGTCGGCGTCGATCGGACGGGCAACCGAACTCACAGCCACTCGAGACCGTCTCGAAGAAAGACTATTTCGGCGGCAGGTTTACACCGCCTGCGACTGTTCTAGGCTGTAGTATAGCAGTCTCCAATGACGGATCTTGGCGTTCAGCGCTCGCGAATCGGCGAGTACGGCACGACCAGTAGCCACTCACTGCCGGCAACCGGACACTGCTGGCTGTTATGGCAGGTGCGTGAAGCCGCAAGGACGAACCTCAAGAGCGGGGCCCCACGTATCTCCGTAATCACAGCAAAACGACAGCGCAACATGACCCGGCTGAGTTCGTGCGCGAGCGAACGGAAGACGGCGGCACGGACAGCGCCGACGCCGAACCGGAACGAGCGAGACGGGAGGTCTCCGACTGACAGTGCCCGACACGATGGGAGACGACCAGCATCGACCCAGATTGCCAGCGCAGTTGTGGACCGAGACACGGTAACTGATGAGTAAGTCAGACACGTTTCAGGCAGAGCCAGCACAGATCCTCTTGGTCGAAGACAACCCCGGCGATGTCCGTCTGACCAGAGAGGCGTTCAAACAGGGGCGGATCGAAAACGACCTCCACGTGGTCTCCGACGGGTTCGAGGCGCTTTCGTTTCTCGCACAGGAAGACGAGTACGCCGATGTACCGCGTCCGGACCTCATTTTGTTGGATCTCAATCTGCCGCGAAAAGACGGCGAGGACGTTCTCAAGGAACTCAAAGACGATCCGGCGCTCCGGTCGATCCCGGTGATCGTCTTGACGAGTTCGAGCGCCGAAGAAGACATCGCCAGATCCTACGAACTCCACGCCAACGCCTATCTGACGAAGCCGGTCGATCCCGACGAGTTCATCGAGACGGTCCGCGCCTTCGAGAAGTTCTGGTTTTCAGTCGTCCGGCTGCCACCGGAGGCCGATATCTAATGAGTGAGACGAACACCCAATCCACCGAGGAGGCAAACTCAGAGACCGACGATGCGCTTCAGGTCCTCCTGATCGAGGACAACCCTGGCGACGCCCGCCTCATCCAAGAGATGCTCCACGGGACCGAAGAGCTCGTAAAGCGGGTCGGCGCTGCCGAAACGGTCGATCAGACACCCGAGCTATCACACAAGACGAGCCTCGAGGATGGCCTCGAGACGATCTCATCCGAGCGAACCGACGTTATTCTTCTGGACCTCAACCTCTCCGACAGCGAGGGGTTGTCGACGCTCGAGACGGTCCATGAGGCATCTGAGACGCCGATCGTCGTTTTGACTGGCCTGCGCGATCAGCAGGTCGGCATCAAGGCGATCCAGCGCGGCGCTCAGGACTTCCTCGTCAAAGACGAGGTGACGAGCGAACTCCTGATCCGGACGATCCATCACGCGATCGAGCGGGCCCGCCAACAGCGGAAACGCCGCCAACAGCGCGAGCAACTCGCGGCGCTCAATCGACTCAACCGGATCGGCCACGACATCACCCACGCGGTGATCACGACCGAGACGCGCGCGGAGCTCGAACAACAGGTCTGTGACCGACTCACCGGGTCCGACGCCTATCGCTTCGCCTGGATCGGCGAGGTCAATCCGGGCAGCGACCGCGTCACCCCGAAGGCGGCAGCCGGCGTCGAAGAGGGGTACCTCGACGAGATCGACGTCACCGTCGACGAAGACGAGAGGAGCGGTCAAGGGCCGGCAGGCACGGCCATTCGGACTGGTCAGGTGCAGGTGATGAACGATGCCCAGACGGATCCCCAGTTCGAACCGTGGCGAGAGCCGGCACATGCCCGCGGGTATCGATCGTCGGCGGCGATTCCGATTATACACGAGGATCTCGTCTACGGCGTCTTGGGCGTCTACTCGTCGTCACCGCGAGCGTTCGAAGGCCCTGAAACCGCCGTCCTCGCCCGGACCGGCGACGTCATCGCCCATGCGATCACTGCGATCGAACGCCGGGACGCGCTGGTCAGCGACGCCGTCATCGAACTCGAGTTCCGCGTCGAGGAACTGGCCGAACCCCTGATCGACCTCTCGAGTTCCGAAGCGTGTACGATCACGATCGAGCAGCTGGTCGGCGGTGACGAGACGCTTCTGGTGTATGGCTCGGCTCAGGATGTCTCCCAGGACGCGTTCACCGAGGCCGTCGACCGAACCGACGGCATCAGCGACGTTCGAGTCCTCTCAGCCAAACGCGACGAATTCGAGTTCGAACTCGTCGCACCGACGGCTACCTCCCTGTTCGAGACGATCGCAACCCACGGCGGTCGCGTCGCCTCGGCGACGATCGACGACGGGGAGTTCCGCTTCGTCGTCGAACTCCCGCGTGGACGGGACACCCGCCAGATGATCGAGCTTATCAGAGGCCAGCGCGACGACATTACCTACCTCGCACAGCGAACGGTCGAACGAAGCGAGCGCGGCGAGGCCGGCGCGACGTCCGTCCTCGAGGACGAACTTACCGAGAAACAGCGGGCCGCCCTCGAGACGGCCTACTTCGGGGGCTACTTCGACTGGCCCCGAGAGAGCACCGGCGAGGAGATCGCCGATCGATTGGGTATCGCACCGGCGACGCTCAACCAGCACCTCCGGACAGCCGAACGGAAGTTCTTCGACTCAGTGCTCGGCGAGTAGCGATCGGTGTTGCCGTCGCTGGCCTCGCTGGCTCGCTCGAGTCCGCTTCAAAGCGAAAACTAGTGTCGGACGATTATGCTGCACCGCGGGGTTCGGTCGCGGGCGGGGTCACGTCCTCGATCGGTCGGGACGCCATCGCGACAGAGACCATCGAGAGGCCAGTCACGAGAAGGCTCACGCCCACGAGCAGGCCGATCGCCCAGGCTGCCGTGGCCGGGAAGCCGGCCCAGAGGAGGCCGGCGAGGACCAGCGAGATGACGCCGCTGACGGCGATCGACGTCCGTCCCGGGGCCGACCCCATCCACAGCGCCAGCCCCAGTTCGACGATGCCGTCGACGAACAGGTACGCCACGAGCGCCACCGTCAGAGTGACGAGCGCGACGGCGGGTGCGGCGAGTACGGCCACCCCGGCGAGTACCGAGACGATCGCGAGCGCAACCTGCCAGAGCGAGCCGCGCCAGCCGCGTGCCGTGAACGCGTGGACGGCGTGGACGAGCCCGCCGACGACGAGGAGCGCCCCGAGCGCGATCGATACCGAAAGCCCGGTGACGACCGGAGTGGCCATCGCGAGGATGCCAACCAATCCGACGATCCCGCCCGCGATCGCGAGGGGGCGCCAGTCGCTCTCGAGGGTGGTCCCCTTGGCGTACACAGTGTCTGCTGTTTCACTGCTCATTGTTGTTCACAGTACTCCGTACGTCGTGTACGTATATAACACAATTCTGCGATTTGACAGTGTGTTCCAAAGGGAGACCGGTCCGAAACCCGGATGAACGGCAGTGTCAGGTCGGCTCGAAGGACTCGAGACGGAAGGCAGCCGAACCACGACGACTATCCCAGTGGCCATGAGATGTCAAGCCGTGACCGACGATCACGATGACCGCGAGTGTGACCTCTGTGGAGCGCGGATTCCGACAGCCGTCTACCACGAGCACCTGCTCAAGTCGTGTCCTGGCCGCTGATACTGGTCGGACAACGCGGTTCTGATATCGAGCGCCCGCAGCCGCTTACTTCTCCTCGACGTGGCGGATCTCGCAGGCGATCCCGCGCGTGCTCTCTGCCATCTCGCGGCCGAACATCTCGGCGCGACCGACGGCGAAGGCGTTCGGACCCTCGACGATCACCTCGTCGCCGACGCGGATGTCCTCGTCGGCGTCGACGACCCCCGGCGCGAGCACACTGCCGTGAGGGACGAAGCCATCGATCTCGACGTGCTTGACGGGCGCGTCGCTTGCAAGCCAGCGCTTGGCTCCCTCGAGCGTAAACGACAGCGTCCCGTACTGGGGCACCATCGTCGCGAGCTGGGTGTCCTCGTTGTCGCGGACCTGAATCTTGGGGTAGCGGCTCGTGGTTTGAATATCCGCGAAGAGGTCGTCGCCGGCGCCGTCACCGAGTAGGTAGTCGGCGATGGCGCGGACGGTGTTGTGTTCGCGCTCGCGCTTGGAGTATTTCAGCTCGCCCGACAGCGCCTCGGAAAGGTTCGCAAGCGATTCGTCGTCGGTCGGGTGTTCGGCGACGGTGTAGGTAATATCGAGGTCGAGTCGTTTCTCGACGCGCTCGACGATGTCGCGGTAGCCCTCGTCGGGGACGTGGGCGATGATTTTCGGGTACTCGTTGCGCTCGAGGTATCGCTGGAGGACTTCGGCCACGAATTGCTTCTCGTCTTCCGACCAGCGGCCCGTGACGACGGTGTCGTAGTGCTGGGCGGGGTATGTCGTCTCGAGTTCCTGCGGGACGACGCCGATGGGGCTGGTCATCGAGACGAGGTGGCCGCGCCACTGGATGACGTCGTGGAACTGGCGGTGGCTCTGGGACTCGCTGTAGGGCTTGGTGGCCGAACAGGGGACGAGCACGAGCGGGTTGTCGAACCGGTTGCGATACCGTGTCGTCACCCGATCGGCGAAGCGCTGGATTTCGACCCGGCGAAGCGTGTCCTCGGTCGCCGCGTTGATCTGGGCGTCCCGAAGAATGGGCGTGCGCTCCTCGAGATACCCCCACTGCGAGTCGAGTTCGCGCATGGCGGCGGTGAGCCACTGGTCGTGGCGGGCCTGGCCCTCGATATAGTCGCGGAGTCGGCCATCGCGGATCCGCCGCCGGACGATCGCCAGTTCCGACGCGAGGGCGTGTCGGTTGTGTTCGGCACAGTCTTCGCGGGTGAACTCCTCGCGCGGTTGCTGGCAGGCCGGACACGAACAGGGGAGTTCGTCGAGATCCTCGAGGAAGTACGCCTCGTCGGTCGTGAGATACCGACCTTCAGTCCCTTTGACGACTGCTGCAGTCTCATCGAACAGGTCGACCCCGGCGTAGGCCAACAGGGCGACGTTTCGCGGCGTCGCGACGCCGGAGAACAGCAACGCGGTGTCGGCGGGGATCGCCTCACGAGCGTCGACGACGGCTTCGACCAGCGCTGCGCCGTGGCCCATCACCGACTGGATGTCCGAGAGGGCGTATGCGTCCGTCCCGTGATCGTCGACGTGGTCGCTCGAGACGACGGCAACGCTCGGGTAGTCGACGTCGGGATACTCGACGGCAAAGGATTCCTGGACCTCCGGGGCGGTCCCGCCGGGAAACGCCCGGTGGGGAAGGACGGTCAGTGTCGACTCGTCTCCCTCGGGGACCTCGCGGGACTGGCTCCAGAGCGAGCCTGCATCCTCGAGGATGTCATCGACGAGGGCAGGCGTCGAACGGGGCGACGAGAGGCGGAGTTCGCCCACGCGCGCGGCCCCATCGCGCTCGTGCACTTCGAAATAGTCGGTCATACCCGATATGACCGGGGCGGGCGAAAGAGGTTGTCGATACCCCATGACTGGATTCGGACTGGCGAACCGTCATTTGTCACGACTGCCTTTTGCTTATTACTGAGCGAAATGACCAAGGAACAGTACAATACATTTGGGAAAATTAACCTTTATCACCTTTCAGTTTGATGCCCATCTATATGTCATCAGTATTGAAATCGATAGCGAACCTGCGATCGACAGACGGATTCAGGGCGTTTCTGGCCGTGTTCATGGTCGCAGTTGTCGGTGTCGCGACGATCGGACTCCCTGCCATCGTCGGCGGCCCGACGACAACCGTCGAGGCAGCAGAGCCCTCCCCGGAAGTCAAATCGTACGACTCGGTCGCACAGGCCGAATCGCAACTCGGCCCAGCCGATGACGTCTATCTCGGCGAGAACGGGAGTGCCGTCCTCCAGTACGATAGCGACTCTGCCGATGTCAACAAATTCGACATGGGCATGGACGTCAGCGAAGGACTGGTTCACCTGCTCGTCGTCGACGACGTCGAAAATCCAAGCGAGGAACTCGAGTCGATGAACGCTTCGGCGGTTCTCGACCAGCAGGGACTCTCCGGAAGCGGCTCCATGGTCATGGAGCGACCGGATGACCTCACGGATCTCTCCGTCGATGTCTCCGGTGAAGTTTCCGAGGACACGAACGAGTTCGACGCAGACCTGTCCGGAACGTTCGACAGCGAAAGCATGACCACCGGGACTGTCACCACGAGCGGTGAGTTCTCCGCTACTGCAGACCGCCTCGAGACGAGCGGTGACGTGTCCGTCGAGGGAGACAGCATGAGCGGGACACAAGACGTGTACGTCAATGCCGCCCTGACGGAGACAAAAGACGGCTACACGGTCGACGTCACCCAAGAACAGACTCTCTCCCAGTATACTGCCGGTCAGTGGGAGACGCGAGATCGCGCCAAGCAGACGCTTCAGGGCCAGTATGGGATGGTCGCGACAGCACTGGGCGGCACCAGTGAGATCGAGATCACGAGCTACGACTTCCAAGAGGGATCGAACGGTCAGTCCCAGCTCGACATCGAATACACCGTTACGTACACCGGAATCGACAGCGGGCTCGAAGAGCAACTGACCGAACAGCTGACGACCGATCAGTCGAACGACCTGACCCGCTCGGAAGCGGAGACCATCGCAACCAGCGTCACCGATGTCGAACTCGAGAACATCGAGTTCATGCTCGACGTGAGCGATGGATCGGCCGATGCCGAGTGGGACATCGAAATCGCGAATTACGACGAACTGACGTTTGCGATGTTCGATCTGATGGAAGCAGCCGATACGAGCGGGCAGTTCTCCGAGGAGCAACTCGAGAACGCACGAGCGTCCATCGAGGCCCAGCAGGCAGCGAACCTCGGGACGACGGTTACGTGGGACGGCTCGCTCGAGCAATCGACCAGTGACGTGACGTTCGATCTGACGGTCACGGGCGACACGCAAAACTGGGATGCCTACCTCGACGAACTCGAATCCCGTGGCATCGAGTCGCCAAACGACGTGACGTTCGATCTGACAGCCGAAACCAGTGGTGACGAACTCTCGATGAGCGGTGAGTTCGAGGTCGAGGCCGAGGACCTGGCCGGCCAGGCGATCAACAGTTGGACAGAGTCAATCCAGAACAGTCAGCCGTCGCCGACGATGTCCCCGGAAACGGAAGAGTTCGTGTCGGCACTCGACGAGTCTAACCTCGAGGTCGCAAGTATCGACGCCGGGCTCAAAGACGGCACGGTGCGCGTCGAAGCCGGAGCGGAATTCGAGAACATGAGCAAACTCACCGATACGGTCACCGATAGCATGTCTATCAGTGGAGTCACGACCGAGCAGAATGGTGAGACGACATCGCTGTACGTCTACGTCGACGATATGGGCGGGATCGACACTGCATCGGCGACGAAGGCGGATCTCGAACATCTCGACGTGGTCGGAGCGACGACGACCGTCCACCAAGCCGGCCAGTGGGACGCTGATCTCCCGCAGACGGATACCGAGACGATGAGCGAATTCCTCGAGACCCAACGCAACAAGCTGTCTAGTGACGAGACAGCCGACAACGAGACGGCCAACAACGAGACGACAGACGAGACCGACGACTCCGATAGCACACCCGGCTTCGGGTTCGGAGCGGGACTCGCATCGGTTGCAGGACTGCTGACGGCGCTCCTGCTCCGACGGCGACCGTAGTACGGCTCGCTAGTAGTAACAAGCTGTTCTTTTCACCGGCTGATACCGTCGCAGCCGCTGTTACCATCCTGTGCTAGCGGTCCGTGATGCTTCGACTGCGGAACGGAGCGTCTTGTTTTCGAACGAGACCATTATTACTCCGTTACCGTTCGTCAATTGGACCACACAGCCTTTGACATCTCTTGTTCAATATCTCGTATGGACGATCCGAACTCCGCTGTCGATTCCGAGAGAACGACAACTCGTCGAATAGTGCTAAGCGGCGTCGGGGCCGTCGGTCTCGCGAGCCTTGCTGGCTGCGCTGGGACCGGCGGTAATGACAATGGCAATGGCAATGGCAATGGAGCCGGATCCGAGTCCGTTCCCGACCCGATCTCGATCGACGAGGGAAAGGTGTGTGATAATTGTAGCATGATCATCGGGAACTATCTCGGACCCGCTGGCCAGTCTCATTACGAGGATCCAACAGCAGTTGAGGGGCTTGGCGAAGACCGTCCAGCACAGTTCTGCAGTTCACTCTGTACCTACAAGTTCACGTTCGGGCACGAGTCCGAACCCGTGGTCAGCTACCTGACGGACTATTCGACCGTTGAGTACGAAGTCGACGATAGCGCCGCTCAAACAACCATTTCACGCCATCTCGAGGCCGATGCGTTCGGTGACGTGACGGAACTCACGATGGTCGCAGGCAGTGATGTCAAGGGGGCGATGGGTGGTTCCATCGTTCCGTTCAGTGACGCCGATCAGGCTGACGAGTTCCAGTCCGAATACGGTGGCGATAGTTACGAGCACGACGAAATCACGCAGGAGCTGGTCAGTTCGATGATGTCCGGAGGGATGTGAGCGCGGTTGCTTGACCACGATCGATCGCGTTCGATTACCTGATCCTAAGACACTGTTCTGCTTTTGACACGGCTGTCGTCATTGATACAGCCTCCTGTCAAGCACACGACTCCTATCAGTCAGTGCCGGTGGGACCGCGACCTCCCTGCGGCCCACCGAGGAACTCGTTACAACAGACCGTATCAGTGTCAGTGCACCCGTAACCACCCTGTGGTCCTCCCCGGAGACCGTATGAACGTCGATGCACAGCGGATCACACGGCAGCTGTGTGATCGGTGTGAGGCTGTGTTCAGTCGTTACGATAGCATCGAGAACGCTGCGGTCGGCTCTGACGATCGACTAGCGGTTCAGGACCCACGTCGCGATCCCCAGCGACGTGGCCGTCCAGACGAGGAGGCTCACCAGACTTGCGATCGGTGAAGCGGCTGCCGGGCCGGTTCCTGATGCGACGATGATCGCACTCTCGAAGACGAGCCCCCGGTAGGCACTCAGCGGACTGAGCGCAAGCGCATACACGAGGCTGCCGTCGCCGATCGACCCTGCTGAAAACCCGTAGACGAGCGCCAGATCAAAGCCGACGAGCAAGACGACGAGCGCGACGACCGACAGCGCGATCGCGCTGCGTGTGCCACTGACCACTGCCGAGATCGCGATGGCAATGGCGAGGACCGTCAGCGCAAAGAGGATCGTCAGGACGACGAACCGACCGAACAGGATCGGCGAGTCGACGCCGGCGTGTGAGGCATAGAGGGTCCGTCCCTCTTCTTCGGCGACGAAGACCGTCAGTGCGGTGACGACAAGTGGGGCCACGATCGCAGTCAGCAGGCCGATCGCCCGGCCGACGTAGACGCCGAAGACGATCTCTCGACTCGAGACGGGATACGTCTTTAAAACGTCGAGTTCGCCACGTTCTGCGTCGCCGAGGATCGCGCGATAGCCAAAGGCGATCGCGACGACCGGGACGAGCAGTTCGAGTGGGGTAAGCAGATCGACCAGCGTCGGGACGTACCCACCGCGGACGCTCCCGCTGATCCAGCTAATTCCGAGCACGACGGCGGCGAAGGCGAGTCCGAGGATGAAAAACGTCCGCGTTCGGACGATCGTCCGGAGTTCCCGTCCGATGATCGTCTCGAGGATGTGTCTCGAGTCGGGAGCAGTCGGTTGCGAGCGATCGGTCTGCCCACCTTGCTGAGTCGCGGGCGTGTCACTCGGTGTGTTCAGACCACCGCTCATGCGTGATCACCCACGACCTGCACGGTATCGCGGTGGCCGCCGACGGCGTGTTCGTACACTTGTCGCAGGGTGTCCCCACCCACTCGAGCCCGAACATCGGCGATCGGACCCTGCTCGGCGACGCGACCGTCGGCGAGTATCAGCACGTCGTCGGCGACCTGCTCGACGAGTTCCAGGTCGTGAGAGCTCAACAGGACCGCGATCCCATCGTCGGCGAGGTCGGCGGCGACGTCGAAGACGTGCAGTCCCATACTCGGGTCGAGCCCACTGCCAGGCTCGTCTAGGATGACGATCGGCGGGTCACCGATCGTCGCCTGTGCGATACCGAGCAACCGGGTCATCCCGCCGGAGAGTGCCTCGACCGGTCGGCTGGCTGCGTTCTCGAGCCCGACTCGCTCGAGTTGGGCCATCGCGTCGGCCTCGTCGCCACCGACGAGTGACGCGTAGAACTGCAGCGTTTCGAGTGCGGTAAAGCCGGGTCGAAACGCCGGATGCTGGGGGAGATAGCCGATCTCCCGTGCGGTGTCCGGACCGTTGTAGGTAATTGTTCCTGCTGTCGGCTCGTGGAGGCCGGCGAGGTCGCGAATCAGCGTCGACTTGCCGGCTCCGTTCGGGCCGATCAGGGCCGTTACCCGGCCACGTTCGATGGTCACGGAGATGTCTCGGAGAACGGTGACCGTCCCGTAGTCGTGGTCGATACCGGTCGCTTCAAGAAGTGATGTCGTATCAGTCATTGTTCGTCGTCCGCGTCAGTTCGTAGCAGGTCCAGGCCTCGTCTTCCCACTCGGTCTGGGAAAGCAGGTCGGGGTTGTTCGGTTCGCAACTCGGTGCCCGGTCGACGACACTCCCGGTTCGCATCCCGGGGACCGACCCCTCGAGTCCAGCGAGGGCCTTGAGTGCGGGTGCTCGGGCGAGCGTCGGCGTCCCGTCGGTGCGGTGGAGTCGTTTATCCAGAGAGTCGGTCGGCGAGTACGACAGATCTGACTGATCGCCGCTGGCGATGCCAGCGGCCCCCTGCCAGTAGTTGCCATCGTCGCCGTGGCTCCAGATACGGAGCGGGCCGGACATCGCGGTGGCGTGTTCGTCGTTGCCGACGAAGTCGTTGCTGACGATGCGATTCGTCGGTAACATGGCGCTTGCCTCCGCGCCCACGTTGTTCCCCGCGATGACGTTGTATTCATAGATCGACGATGTCGAGCCGACGTGGAGTCCGAGATCGCTTCCTTCGACGATGTTATGTGCGACGTAGTTCGCGTTCCCGCCCGGGCTGAGGCCATATTTTGTGTCACGGACCGTGTTTCCGACGACAGCGTTTCGTTCTGGCCCAGTCATGATGACGATACCATTGCTTTCCTGTCCGCTGGCAGTATTATCGGCGATGAGACTGTCTCCCGTATACATCAGATGGACGCCGAGGTAGTTGCCCTCGAGCGTGTTCGAGCGGGCGATCGTCTCCGACGAACGATAGAGATAGATCCCGTTTCGTCCACCCGTGAACGTCGAGTTTTCGATGACACTCGGAGACTGGAACAGCAGGACACCGGCGAGGCCTTCCGTCGGATCGTCCGGAGCCGACACTGTCACGTTTCGGACGACGGCGTCTTCGCTTTCGTAGACGATGACGCCACTGGCGGGCGTGTCGATGCTGACGTTTTCGACGCGGAGGCCGGTGGCGTTATACGCCGAGATCCCAGCGTCGGTCCCGGCGTAGTACTGCAGGAAGGACGCGTCCCACGCTCTCTCGTCGATGTCGACGGGCAGGTCGCCGCCCTCGCGCGTCACGTTGCCGACACCGGTGATGTCGATCCCGTCGACTGCGATCGCCTCGCTGGTGACCGTGATGACCGAGCCGTTCCCGTCACCGCGAATCGTCGCGTTCCCCTCGCCGGCGAGCGTGATCGGCTGATCGATCTCGAGTTTCTCCTCGTATGTCCCCTCGGGAACGACGACCGTCGTGTTCGCCGGGGCCTGGTCGATCGCGTCTTGAACGGTGTCTGCGTCCTCGCCGACGACCACGGAGGTCGGTCGATCGAGGTGTGCGGACGTGTTTTCGACTCGTTTGTCAGCCTGTTGCCGGCGGTCGGTCACGCGGTCGCGGGCGACTTCCGCATCGTCACGCTCAAACGATTGCTCGAGGGTCGATTCCCAGTCGTGGACGGCGCCACCGTGCTCGTCAGCAAACGCCTGTGCATCCTCGCGGTCGGCAAAGGGGATGACGGTGTCACCGGCAGGGGTTTGCGCGTCACTCCCGATGACGAACCATGCCGTCTCGGCGTCGGTCCATCCGGGAGCGTCGTCAGTGACTGGGTAGCCGTTGTCGTTGAGTTCGATCCCGGTGTCACTGTAGTCCGAGACGTACACTGTCATCGGATAGCCAAACCGCTGTTCGTGTTCGGGTTGGCGCTGCTGATCGATGAACGTCTCAACGCCGTAATAGCCGACGACGTACTGATACTGTGAGTAAAATACCTGCGCACGTGGGAGGTCGACCTCGTCGCTGAGTGAGTACTCGGACTCAAGGGTGAGTCCGACGGTAACCGTATCGTCGAAGGTGGCGGGATCGGGCGAGGTCGATCCCACGTCGACGACGAACAGCCCGACAGCACCGAGCGCAACGACGAGGAGAAGACCCAAAAAGACGGTGCTAAGGGAGCGATCGATCACGGTCGCCAGTTCGATTTCACGGGAAATATATGATCTGGTCTATTCTTCGAACCGACTGTCAACGATGTTGATCGTCGCTACGCCGTCTCGAGATAGGTCGCCGTCGCGGACGTCTGCCCGCGGTTGAACGAGAGGATCTTGATCCGGATTACGTCCGTCACCGCACAGCTGTCAGGGACGTCCTCGACGAAGACGACGAACCCTTCGACCTTGCCGACCGCCCGCCGCTCGCCGGAGTGGTGATCGGTGAACTCGCGGATCGCGACCGTCTCGACGTCGCCGATGTCGACCGGCGGCTCGCGTTGCTGGGCTTCCCGGTGGCGTTTTCGGGACTGTCGTTCCTCGGCTGAGCCACCGCGGATGCGATTGAACAGCCACGAGCCAACCAACAGAACGACGAACGCGCCGACGGCGAGCGTTGCTGAACCTGGACCGAGCATATCCCAACCGGTCGGCGCCGCGCTATTCGGTGTTCCGATCCGAGACGCGTCGCACTATGTCGCGGTGAGATCGACGAGCGCCACGTCGTCGGGGACGCGCTCGAGAACGCTCGCAGGCCACCCGTCGTGGGCGAGCGTGATGTCGGTCTCCGGATGCATCTCGGCGAGTCGCGCAACGCCGTCGGCTGCGGCTGCGAGGGCGGCGCGATCAGTTCGCTCGGGGACTTCGGCGGTCAGCGGGTAGCTCTTCGAGAGCGCCCGCGGGAACGGGCCGAAGGGCGGTTCGACACGCCAGGAGTCGTCGTACTCGTCGCCACGCGGTGCATCGCCTTCCGTGAGCAACAGGCTGTCCGGAACGGACAGCCGCTCGAGGCGCTCGTGGTGGCGCACGACTTCTGGCCGACGTGCGCTCTCGTGAGACGTGTAGAAGAACGACCCCTTCGAGACGGGGTCCGAGTGCTCGAGTTGCGAGGCGTGATCGAGCAGGGTCCGATAGCCGTCGAGCATCGTCGGGTGGGCGCGAGCGCGCTGTTCGACGAGTTCCATGAGGTTGCCGGCGCGGATCGCCTGCTTGATTCGGCGGATCTCGGCGAACGTGACGTGGAGGTTGTGGGCGGCCAGCTCCGACTCGCGTTCGTCGTCTGGGAGTGCGCGGAGTTCGTCGGGCGAGTGGTCGGTACAGACAGCACACGAACAGGGGAAGTAGTCGATCTCCTCGAGGTGGCGGGTACCCCGAACCGTCAGGTAGCGGTCGTCGCGGGCGTAGAGCGCGTAAGCCGCCGAATCGAACAGGTCACAGCCCATCGCGACCGCGAGCGCGAACATCATGGGGTGGCCGGCACCGAACAGGTGGACGGGCGCGTCGGCCCCGAGCCCGCGTTTGGCGGCGGCGACGGCGTCGATCATGTCGTCGTAGCGGTAGTCGTTCATCAGTGGGACGACCGCGCCAACAGGGAAGACGTCGAGGTCGGTGCCCTCGGCGTGACGGCCCGCTCGCTCGCGGAGGTCGGGATACGTCGAACCCTGGACTGGCGCGCTAACGAGCATCTCGCCCGTGTCGACGTCTTCGGCGATTTCGAGACGCTCCTGAGTGGTCTCGAGTTCCCGTTCGGCCTGCTCGCGGGGCACGTCCGGCGGGGTTGGAATGTCGACGGGTGTCGCGATGTCGGAGCCGATCTCGTGTTGGAACTCGAGGATCTCCTCGGTTGTCACGGTGATCTCACCGTATTCGGAGAGTTGGAACGAGCCGGAATCAGTCATGATCGCGCCGGGGAAATCCAGCATGTCGTGGAGGCCCTCCTCGAGGGCGCGTTCCCGAAGGTCGTCGTCGCCGTTGATGATATAGGAGTTCGTAATGAGAATCTCGGCACCGAACTCGTCAGCGAGTCGGCGGGGACTGAGCGTGTCCAGATTGGGATTGATCACCGGCAATAGCGCCGGGGTTTCGACGGTGACGTCCGCACGGGGAACGGAGAGTTCACCGATGCGGCCGCCGGCGTCGAGATCCCGAACTTCGAAGCACTCGCGCATTGCCTGCCAGTTGGACCGTCGGACGTAAGACGTGACGGTTTTCGACCCGCTGGACTCGAGCCGCAAGAGAGCGACGTTCCAGCCGAGAACGTCGGCACGCGGGGAGACGAAGGCGCTTTACGCGCTGGCCCGCTTGCGTCTCCTAATGAGTAAACCCACGCCCGACGTCTACGAGCAGGGCAAGGGCATGGACGCCCACAATCAGGTCATGCGCGAGATCCGCTCGCGCAAGGAGGCCAGCTACGATCCCCACGAGCCGACCCGCGTCTGGCTTGACGAGGACAACACCCCCGACGGCGTCAAAACCAGTCTAACAATCATTCTCAACACCGGCGGCTGCCGATGGGCCCGCGCTGGCGGCTGTACGATGTGTGGCTACGTCGCCGAAAGCGTCGACGGCGGCAGCGTCTCCCACGAAGCGCTGATGGACCAGATCGACGTCTGTCTCGAGCACGAAGCCGAAAATGGAGACGAGTCCGCCGAGCTCATCAAGATCTACACCTCCGGCTCGTTCTTAGACGAGCGCGAGGTCGGCGCGGAGAGCCGGCGGGCGATCGCCGACACCTTCGCCGACCGCGACCGCATGGTCGTCGAATCGCTCCCTGATTTCGTCGACCGCGAGAAGATCGCCGACTTCACCCAGCACGGGCTCGACACCGACGTCGCGATCGGCCTCGAGACGGCCACCGACCGGGTGCGCCACGATTGCGTGAACAAGTACTTCGACTTCACGGACTTCGAGGACGCCTGTGCGGAGGCCGCGGCCGCCGACGATGTGGCGGGCGACGACGCCGAGGCCGGGATCAAGGCCTATCTGTTGATGAAGCCGCCGTTCCTCACCGAGTCCGAAGCCGTCGCGGACATGATCTCGTCGATCGAACGCTGTGCCGACGTCGACGGCTGTCATACCGTCTCGATGAACCCGTGTAACGTCCAGCGCTACACGATGGTCGACGAACTCTACTTCAACGACGGCTACCGGCCGCCATGGCTCTGGTCGGTCGCCCACGTCTTGGAGGAGACGGCCGACGTCGACGCCATCGTCGTCTCGGACCCGGTCGGCCACGGCTCCGATCGGGGCCCGCACAACTGTGGCGAGTGCGACGACCTCGTCCAGAAAGCGATCAAGGACTTCGACCTGCGACAGGACCCGTCGGTCTTCGAGCAGGTGTCCTGTGAGTGTGAACTGACCTGGGAGACCGTCATGGAGCGCGAGCGGAGCTTCAACCAGCCGCTGACTCGCTAACTCGCTACCGGCACACGGCAGTCGACGGGCCCACGTACTTCCTGCCCGGTCGATTACTGGTAGCCATGGAACGCCCGTCGCTGTGGAACTACGTCGACGAACTCGAGCCCACGCTGTTGATCCTTGTCGGATTCGTCCTGTTCATTTTCCCTGAGCCCGCGACCTCCGCGTTCGGCGCGGGGCTCATCCTCCTCGGCGCGAGCTGGTGGTTCTACGAGTGGGGTCGCTAGCGTTGCTGCGAGTCGAATCGTCGATAGCCGTCTCGAGCCGTCACAAAAGAGCCGCTACAGGTGTCAACTGTCGCGTTAGGCCGACTCGAAGCCGCGGAGAACACCCTGGCCGTCGGTCGAGCCGACGTCGGGAAGGGTCACACGTTCGGGGTGGGGCATCAACACCGCGACGGAGTCGCGGTCGCCGAGGATGCCGGCGATGTCGTGTTTCGAGCCGTTCGGGTTCGCGTCCGGTCCCGTCTCGCCGTTTTCGTCGCAGTATCGGAAGAGCACGCGATCATCGTCCTCGAGTTCGGCCAGGCGATCGTCGGCGATCTCGTAGCGCCCCTCGCCGTGGGCGATCGGGACTTCGATGACCTCTCCCTCGTCGTAGGCGGCCGTCCAGGGCGTATCGTCGCGCTCGACGCGCAGGTAGACGTGTTCACACTGGAAGCGGGCGCTCTCGTTGGTCGTAAACGCGCCCTCGGTGAGGTCGGACTCGCAGCCGATCTGGGCACCGTTGCAGACGCCGAGGACGGGCACGCCGTCGGCCGCAGCCTCGCGGACCTCGGCCATGATCGGGGAGCGAGCCGCCATCGCTCCGCCGCGGAGGTAGTCGCCGTAGGAGAACCCGCCGGGAAGCACGATCCCCGTCGTCTCCTCAGGGAGGCCATCCTCGTGCCAGACGATTTCGGCGTCGATATCGAGATGCTCGAGGGCGCGTTCGGCGTCGCGGTCGCAGTTCGAGCCGCCAAAGCGGATGATCGAAACCGTCACAGTCGACACCCCGCGGTGTTGCGACCGACGGTTTCGATCAGTGTGATTGCGACGGTCATTTACTGTTCGGCGACCTCCACGTCGTAGTCGTGGATGGTCGGGTTCGCCAGCAGCCGTTCGGCCATCTCGTCGGCACGCTCGCGCGCGTCGTCCGCGGAGTCGGCCTCGAGGTCGACTTCGAAGCGGTCGGCCGAGCGCAGCGCCTCGAGTTCGAAGCCGAGCCGCTCTAAGGCTCGCTTCGTCGTCTCGGCCTCGGGGTCCAGCACGCCATGTTTGAGTCGAACCGTCACCGTCGCGGTGTAGGCGGTCATTACCTGATACCCCGTAACCGTGCTCAAAAACGCTTTCGCCTTGGCTCCGTAATGCACGTTCGTGGATACTGGTGCTCGGACACCGGTGTGGGGCCGGTCTCTGTCTTGCGAGCCAGTCGACGGCCAGCCAACGGATCGCGCCGATCGTCGCCGCCCGCTCGGCGGCGTTCGATGCCGATCTGACCGCTGGACGGCGACCTCGTTGTCTTGGTTCGGGTCGTAATCGATCGTCTGACGGGAGAATGCGGGCGTTTCTCACTCGTCTCGACGGAAAGCAGGACTTTTAGCCGTTCGTGGACTGTGATCCGTCGTGATGAACCGAGATTCGCTCGAGCGGAGGTGGCAGCGTTGACGACCGACGTAACCGAAATCACGGTAATCGGAGACGACGATACCGGGCTTATTGCCCGCGTGACGAGCCTCCTGTTCGAGCGCGGGGTCAATATCGAAGACCTCGATCAGGCG
Source organism: Natrinema sp. HArc-T2 (assembly GCF_041821085.1). Taxonomy (NCBI): domain Archaea; kingdom Methanobacteriati; phylum Methanobacteriota; class Halobacteria; order Halobacteriales; family Natrialbaceae; genus Natrinema; species Natrinema sp. HArc-T2. The sequence continues at coordinate 114,175 of NZ_JBGUAZ010000001.1, forward strand.
GTTCGCGACGGCGTCTTCCGGATGTATCTGGCCGTCGACACCTCGGAGATGGTCTGTACCGAGGACACGCTTCGATCGGACCTCCACGACCTCGGTGACGATCTCGGACTCGACGTGCAGGTCCGATTCCCCGCCGACCGCGAGCACCAGCAGATCGCCGTCCTCGTCACGAAAGAGAGCCACTGTCTCGAGGCGCTGTTCGAGGCCTGGGCTAACGACAACCTCGGTGCGGACATCGGCGTGGTCATCGGCAACCACGACGACCTCCAGCCGCTTGCCGAACACTACGACGTGCCCTTCCACGATATCGGCAACGAGAACGGCCAACAAAACGAGGACGAACTCCTCGCGCTCCTCGAGGAGTACGACGTCGACCTGATCGTCCTCGCGCGGTACATGCGTATTCTCAGTCCTAACGTGGTCTTCCGCTACGAGGATCGTATCATCAACGTCCACCCCTCCCTGCTGCCGGCGTTCCCCGGCGCGGAAGCCTACCGGCAGGCGATCGAGGAAGGCGTGCGGGTCGCCGGCGTCACCGCCCACTACGTCACGACCGATCTCGATCAGGGGCCGATCATTACCCAGCGCGCGTTCGACGTCCCCGACGACGCCGATCTCGATGAGATGAAACGCCGTGGCCAGCCACTAGAGGCCGACGCCTTGCTCGAGGCCGTCCAGCTTCACTTAAACGGCGATGTATCAGTCCACCGCGGTCGAACCTCGGTTCGGGAAAACGGCACCGAGTATCAGCTCGGTCTCCCCGACGAACTCGAGGAGTTCACGCCTGACCGACCGATCGACGGGATCGGCAGTGCGGTTGCTGAGGATCACTGATACGGTCTGCTATCACCGGTTACCGGCGCACCCGCATGACGGATCGCGGGTGCGCCGGCACCTACTGACAGGAGTCTGTCTGATTGCTCGTTTTGGTGTTCGTTTTGCTGCTATGGCGCAGTAACAGCAGCCGGTCTCAGTCCGACGCCGCCGACTCCCAGCGCTCGAGACACTCGTCGCCACAGAAGTGGCGATATACGACAGTCCCGTCTTCGACGGTCGTCACGACGCGCCGTTCGGACGACGGCTCCACCGACCACCTACACTGTCGACATTGGGGTAGCTCCTCGTCGAACGAGTCGATCATCGGCTGACAGATGGGGTGACCCCCACTTGAACGGAACGACCCTATCTTATCGAACACTCGCTCGTGACTCGAGGAGTGTGGAGAGTGGGCAGCAGCCTTATCGCCGTCAGTGTCGAACTATGGGTTGGTATGGCACAACAAGAGGTTCAACAGGAGCTGTCCGTCGACCAGTACACCCTCGGCCTCGTCGGACCGGATCAGGAGTGGGCCGGAACCGTCGCCGACGGCGGCACGATCGAGACGTATACGCCGCCGGGCTGCTGGGGACCGATGATCACACCGGAGTTCCACGGGGGCCACGAAGTCACCCGTCCGGTCCGCGTCGAGGGAGCATCGGTCGGTGACGCCGTCGCGATCCACATCCGGGACATGACTGTCACGAGCATGGCCACGAGTACGGGGTCGATGGCCGAACGCGAGGACGCCTTCGGCGACGACCCGTTCGTCGACCACCGCTGTCCGGAGTGTGGCACCGAGTGGCCCGACTCGATCGTCGAGGGCACTGGGGAGGACGCGATCAAGTGCGCCGAATGTGGCGCGAACGCCTCCTCCTTTGGCTTCGAGTACGGCTACACCGTCGCCTTCGACGACGACCACACCGTCGGGATCACCCTCGACGAGGACGGCGCACACGACCTCGCCGAAGACGCCGCCGAGGTGATGGACATCCCCGAGAACTCCCGCCAGCACCCCATCCTGCTGTACGAACCCGGCGAGATGCCCGGCACCCTGGGCCGGCTGCGCCCCTTTATCGGAAACATCGGGACGACCCCGCCGGTCACGCTGCCCGACTCCCACAACGCGGGTGACTTCGGCCAGTTCCTCATCGGGGCCGAGCACGACTACGGCCTCGCGGACGAAGCCGACCTCGAGGACCGCACCGACGGTCACATGGACATTCCACAGGTCAGGCCAGGCGCGACGCTCATCTGTCCCGTCAAGGTCGACGGAGCCGGCATCTACGTCGGCGACCTCCACGCAAACCAGGGCGACGGCGAACTCTCCCTGCACACGACCGACGTCAGCGGCACCGTTCGGATGGACGTCGAGGTCATCAAAGGGCTCGAACTCGACGGGCCGATCCTGCTCCCTCCCGAGGAGGACCTGCCCTTCATCAGCAAACCATACAGCGACGACGAACGCGAGGCAGGCCGCGACCTCGGTGCAGAACACGGTGTCGACGTCGAGGAAGACATGGGACCGATCCAGGTGATCGGCTCCGGCGCGACGGTCAACGACGCCACGCAGAACGCATTCGATCGCGCCACTGACCTGCTCGAGATGAGCGAGGGCGAGGTCCGCTCGCGGTGTACGTTCACCGGCGGCGTCCAGATCGGTCGCCTCCCCGGTGTCGTGCAACTCGACATGCTCGCGCCGATGGCCGTCCTCGAGGAGCGCGGGATCGACCACCTGGTCCGCGACCAGTACGGCCTCTAGGGTCGTCGAATCGTCGTTATTCTCGAGCGCCACCCTGAACTGCGGGGACGACCGTCAGCGACGCGCCTTCCGGCACCCGAGTGACGAGGTCGGCACGCTCACCCTCGAGCGAGACCCTGACGCTCGGCCGGATTCGGTCGTCATCGTAGAGATAGGGTTCCGCCCGCGGATACGCGTCGACGAGCGCTGCGATGACGTCTGCGACCGTCTCGCCAGTCCACTCGAGCGTGACAGTCTTCGCGCCGGTCGCACTCCGGAGTGGTCCGTACACTGTGACATCGGATTCCATGGTAGTCTCTGGCGACGAGTGGACACATATTCCGTTCGCCAACGCGAGTCGACCACAGACTGTGTCGGCAGTGACCGAGTCGCACTCGATCACCTGGTAGGGTCCTGCTACAGCCGCTGAACCGCGCCAATCGCACTCGAGAGCGGCGGCGCGTCGAAGAACTCTCGGTCGGTGTAGGCGTTGGCCCCTGCACAGTACATGTCGCGGGCGGTCTCGAGGACCTCCTCTGTGAGCGGCTCGGGATCCTCTTCGCAGAGAGACTTCCAGTCAGCGATGTCTTCCTGTTTTGCCTCGGCTTTAGCGGCGTCGACGGCTTCGACCCAGTCGGGCTGGGTACGCTTGTGGTACTGGCGCAGGACTTCCTTCGAGAGTTGGGTTCCCTCGTAGCTGAAGCGGTTCTCGTCGAACGTGCCGACGACGTCGGCGACGCGGATCTCGCCCTGATAGTAGAGGCACTCGATCTTGCCGTCCTCATGGACTAGGCCCGCCGACTCGGCCTGCTCGGTGATGATCCGGTTGACCTCGCGAGCGACCGCCTCGAGCTCGTCGATCGCGGCGACGCCGGCGATGGCGTCGGCCTCCGCGCGGTCGAGATAGCGGTCGCCTTCCTCGTACTTCGTGGAGAACTCGACGATCGGCTCGTCTAAGTCGACGGCCTCGTCGGGCCACTCCTCGAAGTCGAGGTCGTGGTCGGCGGGGTCGGTCCGACGGCGCAGACTCGAGCCGACGGGCACCCGGTTGCGGAAGACGACCTCGAGGGGAATCAGGTAGTTCTCGCCGGCTGCCTCGTGGTAGTGGTCGTAGTCGTATTCGCGGCCCTCGTGGGGCAGGTCAGGAACCTGCGTCAGGTCGATAGCCATCTCCCAGGGCGGGTGAGTGGCATCCTCGAGCGGGATGACGTCGCCGTTTTCGACGACACCCCGGTAGTGGGTCGGGACGCCCTCGGACTCGAGCAGTTCGAAATTGAACGCCCCCATCGTACAGAGGGTCGCGCCCTTCTGTGGGATCTGGTCGGGCATCTTCCCCCAGTCGAACACCGAGTAGTCGTCGGTAAAGACGAACGAGCCGTGACCGAGTTCGTCGGCAGTCGCGTCCTCCTCGATGCGGAACTCTTTGACGCTCGTCATGCGAGACACCCCAGCACGTGTCCGTCGCCGCAGTTCATACCCCAGTTGGGGTGGCCGGACCGTAAGAAGGTTTCAGTATCGTGCTGACCACTGCCGATGCCACAGCCGAAAAATCGAGACGTGCGTTCCTGGGAACAGGCCGAATACCGGATCCATCATCCTTTTCTCACTGTGCAGGCATTGCTATTCCGATGGAGCGACCGGTGACCGAGGCCGACCTCTCGTTCGAACACGTCCCCGAGACCGACCAGTCATTCGAAAACGCGCTGGCGAAGGCGCGCGATGGCGACCGACTCACGGTCGACGATGCCATCGAGTTGCTCACCACGGGGACCGACGGCGAGGGGCTCGACCGGCGGCGCAAGGAACGCGTCCTCGAGGCGGCCGACCGCCGGCGCGCCGAGGTTGTCGGCGAGGAGGTCACCTTCATCGCGAACCTGAACAACAACGTCACGACGGCCTGTAACGTGGGCTGTCTGTTCTGTAACTTCAAAGACGCAGCCCACACGTTCGAACGCGAGACCGAGATCGAAACCGCGGGCTTTACGAAAACGCCAGCGGAGTCACGCGAGATCGTCGCCGACGCGGTCGACCGGGGGATCTACGAAGTTACCTCGGTGTCGGGGCTACACCCCGCGTTCGCGCTTGACGACGACCACCGGGAGATACTCGAGGCCCATCCGAACCCGAAGGACATCAACTACAAGCCACCCGAAGCGTACGAGACCAGCCCCGGCACCTACACGGACCAAATTTCGGCGATGAGCGTCGACGGTGTTCACGTCCACTCGATGACCCCCGAGGAGGCGTATCACGCCCGGCGGGGCACCGATTGGGACTACGAAGCGGTCTACCGACGACTGAAAGAGGCGGGGCTCGATACGGTTCCCGGCACCGCCGCGGAAATCCTCGTCGAGGAGGTCCGAGAGGTGATCTGTCCCGGCAAGATCAGTACGGAGGGGTGGCTCGAGGCCATGGAGGCCGCCGCGTCCGTCGGCTTCGACATGACGGCGACGATCATGTACGGCCACGTCGAGAACGAGGCCCACCGCGCGATGCACTTACAACGCGTTCGAGACCTGCAGGATCGGACCGGCGCGATCACCGAGTTCGTCCCGCTTTCTTTTATCCACCAGAACACGCCGCTGTTCGAACACGACGTGGTTTCGGGCGGGGCGAGCACCGACGAGGACGAACTGATGATCGCCGTCTCGCGGCTCTTCCTCGACAATATCGACCACATCCAGTCTTCGTGGGTCAAATACGGCGACGAGCACGGACTGAAGTTGCTCAACTGTGGTGCTGACGACTACATGGGAACGATCCTCTCCGAGGAGATCACCAAACGCGCCGGCGGCGGCTACGGCGAGTTCCGGTCGTTTGCGGACTACGTCGAGATGATCTCCTCGATCGGGCGGGTTCCCGTTGAACGGTCGACCGACTACGAGACGAGACGTGTCATCGATCCCGACGACCCGCCCTTTGGCCCGCAACTCGGGCCGAACGCGGACGGGACGCCGTTGCTGACGCGAGAAGAGCGCGAGGCGCGAGCGGCCCCTGCTGACGACTGATACGGGCTGCTGCCCCGAGTGATCCGCTCCCAGTCCTCTCCGACAGTATTGCGGCTGGAAAAGCGTGGTCTTCACGCCTCTTCGTCCGATTGTGACCGGATGGGGCTTCCATCGAGGCGAGACCCACCACATGTCGTCGACACCCTGCCCTCCAGTGTCGCCGAGTCCGTCGTCTCGGGGAAGCCGGACAGCGGTCAGCAGTTTGCCATCACCCGTGGTCAATTGGGTCCTCGCTCGATCGGTTCGAAGTCGGTCCTGCGTTGTCGGCGTTGCCGTGTTCCGAAACGTCGTCAGCGAAGCGATCGATATCGGCGAGCACGTCCTCGAACGGCACCGCTCCCCGGTCTTGAATCGTCGCCGGATCGAGCGCAGGCGCGTCGAGGATCTCCTGCGGAGTCAACCACGACCACTCACAGCCCTCGTTTGCCTCGTTCGTTGCGTTGAGTTCTCGCTCGAGGAACGCCTTGCTAAACGGGGGAAGCAGCGGCGGATCTTCGCTCCCTTCGAATGTATCTTCGTAGGCCGGGATGTCGCCGGGCTCGAGGTCGCCGACGACGATTCGCATGGCCATTCCCAGCACGTGGTGCGGACCACAGTACACGTCGTAGAGCCCCGGTTCGGTGAACTCGTAGAGCCAGGCACCATTGACGTTGAGCACCGGTGATGAGAACGGCGGGACCCCGTCGGGAACTCGCTGTTGGAATCCCTGTGCAGGGTGGTATGCCGTAATCGTGTGGTCGGGTGAGTCGGCGGTGAACTGCACGACATCGCCAGTGCTGACGTGAATCCCAGTTGGGTTAAAGTGGAAGAACGGCGGGCGATCCGGGTTCTCCGGGTTGGCCGGTTCGTTCGTGTGGAGCTCGACCTCGTGGTCCGGTTGGCGGTTGCCAGGAACGGTCTCGGCGTCGGGTGTCGCCAGGCCGTAATACGGGTCGATCTCCGCGGCAGTCGGCTCTGTCCCATCAGTCGGTGCTGCGTCGGACTCGTTGCGACTTTGGGCAGTTGCGAGCCCGCTTCCCAGCGAAAGGATGGCCCCCGCGCCAAGCGTTTTCAACAGCGGTCGCCGCCGAGCGTCGACCCATTCAGCTTCCGATTCGGTGAGCGATTCCTCGGTCCGCTCCGCGTCGGATGGTGTCATTGTTTCACTCCTCCAGTTACGTCTGGCTGCATCGAATCCGTCGACCGACGGCAGAATAGATGGTAAGGATCGTTGCAGCCTAACCAGAGCATTCGGCTACTGGATCGGCCTCGTCACTGGTCCGGGACGGATTCACCGCTAGCGGTACGGTAACAGCCAATGTACTTCGAGAACACCGTAAAAACAGCCTCTTACGCGTGTGGGCCGCTGGCGACCGAGACGACGGATAGCTGCAGTCTCAGGTGGAATCAGCGCCCCAACCAGTTCTTTATTGGTGCCGTTTGAACCGCGCTTGACAGTGATCGTGTTCGAAGCGGTGGAGCTCACCCGATCCCACAGCAAGAGGAAGCGTTTCGAAGCCGGCGACGCAAGGAGCGCTATGACCACTGCCGAATCCTTCGTTCGACGCGCCATCGACCTCGCACGTTCAGCAGTCGAACACGGAAACACACCATTCGGCTCGCTGCTCGTCGTCGACGACACTGTCATCCGGACGGCCGAGAACACGACGCTGACTGACGACGACATCGCCGCCCACCCAGAATTCAAACTGGCCCAGTGGGCCGCACGCGAACTCGAGCCACACGAGCGCGCGTCGTGTACGATGTATACCAGCACCGAGCCGTGTCCGATGTGTGCGAGCGCGATCGTCTACGCGGGCCTCGAGCGGGTCGTCTACAGCGTTCCTGTCGACTCACTCGCAGCCGTGCGAGACGAGAACGTAATCGAGATCCCATGCACAGAGGTCGTCGATCGGGCCGACGGATCGACGACAGTTGAGGGACCGATTCTCGAGGACGAGGGGCTCGCAGTCCACGAGGACTATTTTTAATCCGAACGCGCCATCGTTGTTTCGTCCTCAATCACCGCTCGATAGCGCTTGCCTGCTGGATCGTCGGCCACGAGCGCATCCCGAACCGTCGGCGAGAGCCACGTCCGATCGTCGCCGTCCGCACCGTCGGCGACTCGTCCGTCGAACCCGTCCGGTCGCAGGCCGGCGGGCAGGAATCGCTCGTAGACCGGCAGTCGCTCGCCGAGTGGCACGCCCGCACTGTCGGCAATCGCCTCGAGTTCGCGCAGCGCGGGCCACGCGTACTCGGGATTGATGTGGTCGTCGGTGACCGGCGAGACGCCGCCCAGATCGTCGACGCCGCAGTCGATCAGGTCGTTCGCGGGCGCGAGGTTCGGCGGGACCTGCACCGAGATTTCGTCGGGCAGTGCGGCACGGGCCATCGCCGTCACCCGACGCATCGTCGCGAGATCGGGCGAGCCGTCGGCCCAGCGCTCGTTGTCCACGACGGGCTGGACGATCACTTCTTGGATGTGATCGTAGCGGTCGTGTAACTCACGGATTGCGAGCAGGCTCTCGGCGCGATCGCGCCAGGTCTCGCCGATCCCCACCAGAATCCCGGTCGTGAACGCGACGTCGAGTTCGCCCGCGTTCTGGATAGTCCGCAGGCGTTGCCCCGGTTCCTTCCGGCGCGGGCCAGCGTGGGCGTCCACCTCGGCGGTTGTCTCGAGCATCACACCCATGCTGGCGTTGACGTCCGCGACGGTTGCCATCTGTTCGCGCGTTTGATCGCCCGGATTGGCATGGGGGAGCAGTCCTTCCTCAAGAGCGACCTCGCAGGCCGCCCGCAAGTACTCGTGAATGGTGTCGTAGCCCCACTCTGCGAGCTGGGCGTGAATCTCGGTGTAACGGTCGTCGGGATCGTCGCCGAAGGTAAACAGCGCCTCCGTACAGCCGGCGTCCGCACCGCGCCGACAGATCTCGCGAACCTCCTCAAGCGAGAGCAGGGAGGCCTGTCCCGGCGGGTCGAAGTAGGTGCAGTACGTGCAGGTGTAGCGACAGGCCGTCGTCAGCGGCACGAAAACGTTCCGTGCGAAGGTCAGTTCCGACGGCGCGTCGACGTCGGTCGGGTTGATCGCAAGCAGCTCTTCGACGGCTCGATCGTCGACCGTGAGCTCGACGCCGTACTCGTTCGCCCCGGGGAACATTACCTCTCCCTGTCGCCGCTCGGCGTATAAGAGCTTGGCTTCGCGGTGTTCGGGCCGGCGGCTATCACGTCTCTGTCAGTGACTCCTCGGAACGAACGACGCCGACCCGACCGCCATGTCGGTCGAGTTCGAAGCCGAACGCCCGAAGGCAGGCGGGCGCACGATCGCCCTCGCGTCCGTGGACGAGCACCTCGACGAGGTCGTCGGGTTCGTCGATATCTGTTCCTAGCCGAAGCGAGTCGATCGTCTCGAGACTGGCCCCGACCTCGCGAGCGATCTCGCAGTGGTCGAGATAGGAAGTGCCGTGATAGTCGACGGTAAACGCGGGCTCGCGAACGACGAGCGCGTTCGTGCCGCCGGCCCGCCCCGGCGCGATCGCGATGTCGGCGTCGGCAGCCAGGAGGCGCTCGAGGGAAGCGGGCGTCGCCAGCGCGAGGTCGGCCATGACGACCGCGACGGCGTCTCCGGTCGCCGCGTCGCCGCCTGGCAGCCGCGCGTTGACCGCGTCCGTCAGGGGTCGGTCGTCGACCATGACCGACACTGCTGTCGCGACGTTGTCCGGGAGTTCGAGCGCGTCGAGATCGAGCGGCGCGGTCGCGACGACCGTCGGCTCGTGGCCCGTCTCGACGATCGCACACAGCACGTCCGCGAGCATGGCGTGGGCAAAGCGCAGCCGCTCGGCTGGGGACAGCACGGACTCGAGGCGCGTCTTCGGCGTCTCGGCTGCGAACGGGACCATGACACGCATCCGGATCTGACTGGTGTAGTTCGAGCGCGCTCAAAAACACGTCGGAGTCCGGGATCGATTCCGGTCGATCGATCGCATGGGTCGGCTCGATTCCCGTGCCCCCCGACACGAGTGCGGTCGCTCGGCCCGTCGACCGCAAAACGCAACGCCGGCCTAGAACAGCGGCTCGAGTTCGTCCTCGTCGTCCTCGACGAGTTCCTCTAAGTTCTCCTCGCTTTCCTGTTGGATATCGTCGATGTTGTCCTGGGCCTCGATGGCAACCTGCTGAAGACGCTTGATCCGCGGGACGTTCGTCACACCCGAGAGCAAGATCGCTGCGGACACTTCGGGTTCCTGTCGGGGGAAGTCGCCACCGCGAACTTCCATGCTGCCGGTTTCCTCCTCGAGCCACTTGCGCCCGCGTTCGATGCCTTTCCGGTTCAAATACTCCGAGGGGCCGGAGAGAACGAGCAGGGCGCGCTCGGTGCCTTCGATCTCACACGGCAGCGTGAGCCGGCCAAGCGCGGCCTTGCGGACGAGGCTCGTGATGCGGTTCGTGGTGTTGGCAGCGTCCAGTCCGTCGTCGCCACCGCCGCCGTCGCCAGTAAACCGCGAGAGGAGGCCACCACCGGTATTCAACTCGACCTCTTCGCTCGCGAAGCCGACGGTCGAGACGCCGCCGCCCGAGAGTGTGTTGATGATCTCCGAAGAGTCGACGACGCTTTCTGCGACCTCCTGTCCGTCGCCAACCTCGCCGGCACCGAAGAGGATACCAAAGCGGCGGACGATCTCCTCGTTGATCTGTTCGTAGCCGCCTTCGACGGACTCACCGGTCTGTCGCCAGGAGTCGTTGTCGAAGACGAGCAGGTTGTCGACCTCGCGGACGAACGTCTGGAAGGATCGAGCCGCGTTGAGCGTGTAGATCCCACCCTCGTCCGTCCCCGGCAGGACGCCGAGTCCGTAGACGGGGATCGTGTAGATTCGCTTCAGATGTTTCGCGAGGACTGGCGCACCACCCGAGCCGGTGCCGCCGCCCATGCCGGCGACGATCAGAAACGCGTCGACCTCGTGGGTCGGGATCTGGTCGATGGCGTTCTGTACCTCGTCGATGTCCTCCTCGGCGACTTCCGCGCCGAGCTCGTTGTCAGCACCCACGCCGTGGCCCTTTACACGGGCCTGGCCGATGAGTACGCGATTCTCCTGTGGAATATTGTCAAGACCGATGAGGTCCGCTTTCGCGGAGTTGACGGCAATCGCCGCGCGGACGATTCCGCTGTTCGTCCGATCGTCGTACTCGAGGAATCGATCGACGATCTTGCCACCGGCCTGTCCGAATCCGATCATCGCCAGCTTCATTGTTTGTCAGGGGGCTCCGTTGGATTGGTACCAGTGCAATGGAGGATATAAACCTTGTGCTAAGCTGAATTTCTCGAACGATTTACTATCTCGCTAAATAGAGAGAATGGGCGGGTCTCCCCCCGAAACGGGGAGAGAAACACCACTGATTATGTCTATCGGTTGATCGGTGTTTATTACTGTAAGCGGTGTCGCCGTCAGACGGACTCCTGTCAGTGGGTGCCGGTGTACCCGTGACTGCCCTGCAGTCGGGCCGGTCGCTCGTGACAGCAGACCGTCTCAGGCCGTGCCAGCCGGTTTCGGCCGTCGTGTCGCCCCATCGAGCCCGAGGTACGACTCGAGCGTCGTCAGGTCTGCGGGCTTACGACCAAAGTCGGTTACGTCGTTGTCGGCGACGGTGTTGTCGAACGCGAGCGAGCGGGCCTGATCTGGACCGAAAGGCACGAACGGCAGCGGGCCGACCGCCGAGAGCCCGACTTTTGCGAGTCCCATCGGGATCGGGACGATTGTGACGTCTTTCCCCTCGGCCTCGTAGGCCAGCTCCGTCACGTCCGCGAGTGTGAGGACCTGTGGGCCACCGATTTCGTAGATTTCACCGATGTGGGTGTCGTCTTCGAGCGCCTCGGCCAGTATCGGGACGAGATCCCCGACCCAGATCGGCTGGAACCGGGTCTTCCCGCCGCCTGGCAATGCGGTCACGTACGGCGTCGTCAGGGTTTTCGTGAAGTCGACGAACTCGCCGCCGTCGCCGAAGACGACCGACGGGCGGACGATCGTCCATTCGAGACTCGAGTTCCGGACGACCCGCTCTGCGTTTCCCTTGGCACGGATATAGGCGGTGTCGCCGTTCGGGTCTGCTCCAAGTGCGCTCAGCTGCAGGAAGCGGTCGACATCGCCGTCCTCGGCCGCGCGAACGAGGTTCTCGGTACCGCCGAGGTGGACTTCCTCGTGGCTCGTCCCGCCGGGGGGCTCGAACAGCGGCGACAGCGAGACGAGGTTGACGACGGCGTCGTGGTCCGCAACGGTCGTGGCGATCGAGTCGTAGGCGCTGACGTCGCCCATTGCCGTCTCGACGCCATCTGGCAGGCCGCTGCTGTCGGGTGATCGTGACAGTGCCGTTACCTCGTGGCCGCGCTCGGCCAGTTCCGCACACAAATTCCTGCCGATAAAGCCGGTTCCGCCGGCGACGAGGATCTTCATACGTGAAATATGACCGTGGAGCGATAAATAGATGGACGGCTACGTATGCAGCCAGTGGCGGGGCCGATCGCCACGTCACCATCGGCAGTTGGGATGGGCAGCCTTATTTTCGGATTGATTAAACAGGTCTGACATGCCGCCGGAAGCCCGGGAGACGACGGAGCGATACTTCAGACAGGCAGTCGAGCGCCACTGGGATCCGTACGCGATCGACCTGACGACCGACCGAGAGACGCTCACCGACCTCAGCCGAAGCGCGTTTACGCAGTTGCGCGCGACACTTGCCATGTTCGGCGCGGGCGAGGAACACGTCACCGAGGATCTGGTGCCGGTCGCAGCAGTCGTCGACGACGACAGCGATCAGCGATTCGTCGCGAGCCACCTCTACGACGAGGCCAAACATGCCGCCTTCTTCGAGCGCTACTGGGCCGAGGCCGTCAGGCCCGCCACGGAGGCGCGCGGCCTCGAGCCGACCGCGCCGACGGCCGATCGCTGGTTCACCGACTCCTACGAGGAAATCTTCGATCGGACCGAAACGGCGATGAATCGCCTGCTCGAGGCAGATACGCCCGAAAACCGGGCTCGAGCGTACTGTCACTACCACCTGACGGTCGAGGGCGTCTTCGGCCAGACTGGCTTTCACGCCGTCGAGTCGACGTTCGGCCCGGAAACGGATGGGCCGTCGCTTCCGGGGCTGGTCGAGGGATTCAGCGGTATCCGCCGGGACGAGGGTCGCCACGTCGGCTACGGGATGGATCGACTCGCAGCCCTCCTTCGGCGTGGCGCGGTCGACCGCTCGCTCGTCGAGGAGACAGTCATGGACCTCGCCGAGCCGGTCGACGCCGTCGTCGAGCGGATGGGGTGGCGTCGCCTGCCCGGCCCCGACAGCGACGACCTCGTGGCGTTCGTCGCCCAGCAGCGTCGCAACCGACTACAGCAACTGCCCGGCGGAGCCGCCGCCGACACGGAGGGCGAGAACTGACCATGCGAGCTGTCGAAGTACCTGAATACGGCGGCAGCGACGTCCTGACGGTCACCGACCGGGACGCACCTACGCCAAACGCGAATGAAGTCGCTATCGACGTCGCCGCCGCCGGCGTCAACTTCGCCGACCTCGAGCAACGTCGCGGGGTCTACCCCGACAGTCCGTCGCCGCCGTTCGTCCCGGGGCTGGCCGTCGCCGGTACCGTCACGACCGCGCCGGCGACGAGTGACTTCGCGGTCGGCGATCGCGTCGCCGCGCTGTCGTCGACCGGCGGCTACGCGGCGGTTGCGACGGCACCCGTCGACCGAACCTTCGAAATCCCCGACTCGATTCCGTGGGCCGACGCGACTGCCCTGCCGGTCCAGGGGCTGACCGCCCACAACGTCCTCCACGAGTGGGGCGACCTCTCGGCCGACGACCGAGTCCTGATCCATGCTGGGGCAGGCGGCGTCGGCTCGCTTGCCGTCCAACTGGCCGCCGCGGCCGGAGCGACCGTCTTCGCCACCGCGAGCACCACAGCGAAACGCGAGCTGGCTCGAAAGCTCGGGGCCGACCACACCATCGACTACACCGACACCGACGTTGCAGACGCCGTCCACGAACGAACGGACGACCGTGGCGTCGACCTCGTCGTCGACGGGGTCGGCGGCGACGCCTTTGCTGCCAGCGTGGACGCGCTCGCGCCGGTCGGTCGCATCGTCTCGTTTGGGATGGCGAGCGGCTCCGTGCCGACCGTGGCGACCCCGCGGCTGTTTTTCGCGAACCAATCCGTCCGCGGCTACCACCTCGAGCACGCCCTCGAACACGTCCCCGAGCGCGTCCTCGGTGCGGTGCCGTCGCTGCTCGAGAGTGTTGCCACCGGGCAGGTCGATGTCGTCGTCGACCGGACATTGGCGCTGGCGGACGCCACGCAGGCCCACGACGCGCTCGCCGCCCGCGAGACCGTTGGCACGATCGTCCTCGAATCATAAGGGCCGACGAGAACCGGGACGGTTTTAGCGGCGGTCACGGAACGACAGCATATGACAGCTACTGAGGGTGTACCCGACCGTGTCGAAGGGATCGTTGCTGACCGATTGCGTGTCGACGCGGACGCGTTCGACGATGACACGCCGTTCGACGGCGAGGCGCTCGACGCCGATTCGCTCGATCTGGTCGAAATAGCGGAGGCCATCGACGCAGAGGTCGGCGTCCACGTTCCTGATGATGATCTCGAGGACCTCGAGACAGTTGGTGACCTGACGACGTACGTTGCCGAGCGCGCCTGAGATGAGCCGCGACGTGGTCGTGACCGGCCTCGGTCTGGTAACACCGCTCGGCGAGAGCGTCGACCGGACCTGGGACGGGTTGCTCGACGGTGCGAGCGGCGCGGGGCCGATCACTCGTTTCGACCCCGACGAGGCGGGGCTGCGGGCCTCGATCGCCTGTGAGGTGGAGACCGATCCAGCAGCCGTCGCGCCCGACGACCGTGTCGACGACCGGACGATGGGCCGGTACGCTCAGTTCGCCGTCGCCGCCACTGCCGGGGCACTGGCCGATGCCGGCTTCGACGCTGCCAGTCCCGACTGGAACGCCGAACGGGTGGGGACCAGTATCGGCTCCGGACTGGCCGGCCTGGCCGAAATCGAAGCTACGGCGGGCGAGCGCCCCTCGCCGTCGTTTCTCGTGAGCGCACTAACGAACCTCGCAGCCGGCCACGTCAGCATGACCATCGGTGCGAAGGGGCCGAACCGCGCGCCGGGCACGGCGTGTTCGGCGGGTACCCACGCCATCGCGGTCGCGACCGACGACATCCGACGCGGTCGGGCCGATATCGTCGTTGCTGGTGGCACCGACGCCGCGATCTCGCCGCTCGGCGTCGGCAGCTTCGACGCGATGCGGGCGCTCAGTACCCGTACCGACGACCCCGCGGCGGCGAGTCGCCCCTTCGACACCGACCGGGATGGGCTCGTTCTCTCGGAGGGCTGTGGCATCGTCGTCCTCGAGGCACGCGACCACGCCCGCGAGCGCGGGGCGACGCCGTACGCCGCGATCACCGGATCCGGTCGGTCGGCCGACGCCCACCACCCCACGCGACCGGCTGAATCGGGCGACGGGCTTCGACGCTGTCTCGAGCAGGCGCTGTCCGATGCCGACAGGGAGCCGACCGCCGTCGATCACGTCAACGCTCACGCGACGAGTACGCCGGTCGGTGACGCGCGTGAAGCCGACGCGCTCGCGACGGTGTTCGCCGAGACCGGCGTCCCGCCGACGACGAGTATCAAAGGCCACCTCGGGCACCCACTCGGCGCTGCCGGCGCGATCGAGGCTGCTGTCGTCGCCCGGACCATCGCCGAGGGGACGATCCCGCCGACGGCGAACTACGAGACGCCCGATCCGGCCTGTGAGCTGCCGGTGGTCACCGAGCCACACGAGACGACTGTCGATGTCGCCGTGAGTACGTCGGCTGGCTTCGGCGGGACCAACGGGGCGCTCGTGTTCGAGCGCCCGTAACGATGGCCGACGACGGCGTTCCCCGTGACTCGGGTCCCATCGTCGCACACGGCGTCGACATCGTCGCCATTTCCCGTATCGCCGACCTCCTCTCCGAGTTCGATGACTCGTTTCGCAACCGCGTGTTCACGTCGACCGAACAGACCTATTGTGAGGCACAGGCCGATCCACCACAGCACTACGCCGCCCGCTGGGCGGCCAAGGAGGCGTTCCTGAAGACACTCGCCGGTGCGTCCCCCGGCGTGCCCACCGCCGCCATCGAAATCGATCGCCAGGCCGACGGCCCCCACCTCTCGCTTGCTCCCGTCGCGACCGATGCGCTCGCTGTGACGCTCGAGGAACGTGGCAGTTCGCTCGCGATGGCCGACATCGACGTCAGCCTGAGCCACGATCAGACAGCAGGGTATGCCGTCGGCTCGGTCACTGTCGTGGGGACTCGACACCACTAAGCGGATGGTCTGATTCACAGCACTGATATGACCACTGCCGAGTCCGCCACGACGCTCGACGGGACGGCGTTTCTCTTCCCCGGGCAGGGGAGCCAGACCGTCGGGATGGGACGGGCGTTCTACGACGACTGGCCCGAGACGCGAGCGATGTTCGATCGGCTGGACGATGCCCTCGAGATCGATCTCCCGGGGCTGTGCTTCGACGGGACCGCCGAGGCGATCCAGCGTCCAAGCAACACCCAGCCGCTGTTGTTGGCGACAGGGATCGCGGTCTATGAGGGGCTGACGGCTCGCTTCGATGTCGAGCCGGCAGCCGTCGCCGGCCACAGCCTCGGGCACTTCACAGCGCTAGCAGCCGCCGACGCGATGGAGCCCGCGACCACGGCCACACTCACCCACTGGCGAGGCAAGTGCATGGAACGGGCGGCGACCGCCGACGGCCCGGGGACGATGGTCGCAGTGTTGCTGGCCGACCCGGACACGGTCGCCGAGGCCTGTGCCGCCCGCGATGATGTCGGTGTCGCCCTATATAACGCACCGAAACAGACTGTCATCAGTGGCACGACCGAGGGCGTGGCGACGGTCCAAGAAACGATCTCGGAGCGGACGACCGCCCGGTTTCGCGAACTCGAGGTCGGCGCGGCGTTCCATTCGCCGGTGATGGCGTCAGCCATCGACTGCGTCGAAACAGCGATGGCCGACGTGACGTTGCGTGAGGCCGAACTCCCCGTCGTCTCTGACGTGACCGGCGAGTGCTATACCGAGCCGACCGTCGCACGGCGAGACCTGACGGCCCAGATCACGTCGCCGGTCGACTGGGTAGCTGTCATTGACACGCTCCGCACACAGGGTATCGAGCGGTTCGTCGCGTTCCCGCCGGCTGGTGTGTTGGCGGGACTCGTCGAGCGTATCGCGCCCGAAGCCGAGTGCTGGACGCTCGAGACGCCCGCGGACGCCCGGGAGGTATTCGCGTGATCGACTTCGACGGCGAGGTCGCGGTCATCACCGGCGGGACACGCGGCATCGGTCGCGCGGTGGCGACGCGACTGGCCGAGCAGGGAGCGACCGTCGTCGCGACCTATTACGAGGACGACGCGGCTGCCGACGAGACGGCGGCGGCGCTGGCGTCGTTCCCCGCCGAGACAGCGGTCGAACGGTTCGACGTCGCCGACTTCGACGCGGTAGCGGCGACGTTCGAGACCGTCGCCGAGCGGTACGGTCCCCCGACGGTGCTGGTGAACAACGCCGGAACGATGGCCAACGGGCTGTTGGTTCGGATGTCTCCCGAGCAGTGGCAGCGGGTCATCGACGTTAACCTCACAGGGACGTTCTACTGCACGCGGGAAGCGGCCAGACGCATGTTGGGCCGCGACGACGGGGGCGGTCGCATCGTCAACGTCGCCAGCGTCGCCGCTCAGCACGGCTGGGCCGGGCAAGCCAACTACGCCGCGAGCAAGGCCGGCGTCCTCGGCCTCACGCGTGTGGCGGCCCGCGAACTCGGGGGCAAGGGCATCCGCGTCAACGCCGTCGCACCCGGCTACACCGACACCGACCTGCTCGCGGATTCACGGGGCCACGAGTCGGCTGTCGAGACGGATACCGCAAGCGGTCGCGTCGCCACACCTGCGGAAGTCGCCGATGTGATCGCGTTTCTGGCCAGCGACGCCGCATCGTACGTCAACGGCGAGGTCGTGCGCGTCGACGACGGTCTCGCGGTGTAAGTTCGGCTGTCGATGCGTCCAACCCTCTCGACAGATTGTAGTACCCATCACGACGAGGTGCGACCATGCTCGTCACGCTCGAGGGGTTGGATGGCAGCGGCAAGACGACGGTCTGGGAGGCCTTACACGAGCGCTATCCCGACGCCGTGTTCACGCGGGAGCCGACGAACTCCTGGTACGGCGACGCCGTCTACCGATCGATCGAAGACGACGACGCCGATCCGCTGGCGGAACTCTTTCTCTACACCGCCGACCACGCCGACCACCTCTCGCGGGTGATCGAACCTGCCCTCGAGCGCGGCGACCTCGTGATCTCCGATCGCTACTCCGACTCGCGCTTTGCCTATCAGGGCGCGACCCTCGAGGGAGCCGATGGCCACGGGCTTGCGGACCCTCTCGAGTACGTCGCCGACGTCCACCGACCGTTCTCGATCGAGCCGGACCTGACGATCTACCTCGATCTCGACCCCGAAACCGCCGCGGCCCGCGCGGGGACGACGAACAAGTTCGAGCGCGCCGAGTACCTCGCGTCGGTGCGGGACAACTACGAACGGCTCCTCGAGCGTGACCCCGACCGTTTCGTCCGCGTCGACGCGACCCAATCGCCTGAGACAGTCCTCGAGGCGACGACCGACGTGTTGGCCGAGGCGCTCGGCGAGTCGCGCTAAGCTCGCCTCGACACCTCGTCGTCGAGCGCGATCGAAACTCGGGCAAAGGCTTTAGTCGTGTCATAGCGTACCACACTGGCGATGGTCCATGCGTTCATCATGGTGAAGACCGCTGCCGGGAAATCCGAGGGCCTGCTCGCGGAGATCGGTGGGCTCGAGTTAGTCACCGACGCGCACATCGTCGCGGGCAACTACGACATCATCGCGGAGATCGACGCCCCGGAGGTCTACGACGTGCTCCAGACGGCTTCGTCGAAGATGCAGCAACTCGGCGGTGTCTCCGAGACGAAGACCTACATCGCGATGGGATGACGGCCCGATCGCGGTTGTGACGGTATCGTCGTGTCGGCGTCGCCAAGCGCGTTCGTTTCTCCGATCACAGTCATCGTTCGACCACCGACCATGCTAGTCCGGGGCAAACTTATTCACAGGGGCGAGCGTACGCCTGTCTATGCAGTTCGTCATTATTGGGGCCGGACGGGTCGGGCTGCGGACGGCGCGCGTCCTCCGCGATGAAGGCCACGAGATAACGCTGGTCGAACGCGACGAATCACGGATCAAACGCGCCAAGAATCAGGACTTTCCCGTCATCGAGGGCGACGGCTCCCGCGAGGCCGTTCTCGAGGAAGCCGGTGTGATGGACGCCGATGCCGTCGGCGCGTTGACCAGCGACCTCAACGTCAATTTCACTGCCTGCATGATCGGGAACCATCACGGCTGTCGAACCGTCATGCGGATCGACGAGGCCTACCGTGAGGGGATCTACCGCAAGTACGCCGATCAGGTCGACGAGATCATCCACCCCGAGCGGCTGGGCGCGATCGGTGCCAAAAACGCCCTGTTGGGCGGGACGATTCGCGCCATCGCCGACGTTGCACCCTCTTTGCAGGTCGTCGAACTGACGATCACCAACGGCGCGCCCGTCAACGGCTATACGCTCAGCGAACTGCAGTTGCCAGCCAACGCGACCGTCCTCGCGTTCGGCAAGAACAACAGTCCCCTCGAGATCCCGAGCGAAGACAGTTCGCTCGAGGACGGCGACCGGCTCGTCGTCCTCGCGGACTTCGACGTCTTGAGCGAGGTCCGCCAACTGCTGGTCGGTGAGACGCCGATGCAGGCGGCTGCGAACGCGGGGTCGGGCTCGAGTTCGGTCTCGACGGATCGTGATACGAACAGCGACACTGGAGGTGTGAACTAATGGTTACGGCATTCGTTATGATCAAGGCGAACACGGGCGAGGCGGATCGGCTCAGAGACAGCATCGAATCGATCGAGGGCGTGCAATCGGCGCACATCGTCGCCGGCGACGTCGACCTCATCGCGAAAGCACAGGTCGAGACACCGGCGGAAGTCAAAGAGATCGCAGCGACCCGCATTCAGGCGGTCGAGGGCATCGAGGATACACAGACGTACATCGCGATGGACTAGAAACGAAATTTTACCCTGCGGTCTATCGGGCTGGCGGCAGCTACGCTGTCGCCAGTCCGATGCCCCTCGGCAAAATTTCGATCAAAAGCACTCCTCCCCTCCGGGTCGGTCGTCGGCCCGCTCGCTCACCCGTCGGGTTCGCTCGCGGTCAGTAACAGGGTGAGTGCCTGCCCTTCCCCGGGTCGCATGGCTCTCGCATCTGCTCGAGCCACGCTCCCGGCCATAGCTGTGAGCCTCACCCGGAAACAGCCGCCAGCGTATTATAGAGGCATGCCGCCGCTGCCCCCGTTGTCGTCTGCGGCCTGCTGACCCTGTTGCTGGGCGTTTTCGAGTAACGTCGCCGCTGGCCCGCGGTACTCGTAGCCGGGGATGATCCCCTGTGCGTAGGTGCCTTCGACGAACTCGAGGAGTGCTTTGGCGTCTTCGACGCCCTCGCTTGCGTCCCAGGCAGTGTACGCGAGGTGAACCCGAACCTCCTCGGCGTCGCGTTCGACGACCGGTTCGTCGTGGGTGCTCGTGTTGGCGACAGTGAAGACGTCCCCCAGGCGGCGCTCGAGCGTTTCGAACCAACCATCTTCGACGACGTCGGCGACGTGCTCACCGGCGACGGCGGCGTCGAGCGTCGGGAGAAAGACGGTAACGCGGAAACGACCGTCGCGCTTGCCGTCGGCGTCCTCGGCTGTAACGGTCGTCTCGAAGACGGTCGTCGTGAGGGCGTAGCCGTCGTCAGTTTGATCGAACGCGTCGTGGGCCTCGAGTGCGCGGTCGATGGGGGCCGGAAGATCGGTCATCGGTCACCCAGAGGGGCGTGACGAAAAAGGGTGTTTTGGACTAGCTGACTCGCCGCTTCGGCGGCGACCGAACGATGGCCGTTTGGCGGTCGATATCGGATCGTTTCACCGAGAAACGCCGCGTTGTGTCCGAAACGAATGCAGGGTACTTCCCGGCGTTCCGGCATCGCTCGACGGCATGACTCTCGATCGAAAAACTGCGGACCGTCGTCGATTCGCTCGCCTCCTCGGGACGGACAGGGACCGCGGCTCCGGCTTGCCGATCGTCGGGACCGATGCCGACAGCGAGGCAGCCGACGAAGACGACCGTGACAGCACCACTGACGCCACGTCAGACCGCCGCACTCGCTCGTGACTCCTTACGCCTGTTCGATCGCCTGATCCAGATCCGCGATCACGTCGTCGACGTCCTCGATGCCGACAGAGAGACGTACGAGGTCGTCGGTGACGCCGCCTGCCAGCTTCTCTTCCTCGGTGAGCTGCTGGTGGGTCGTGCTCGCGGGGTGGATGATCAGCGTCTTCGCGTCGCCGACGTTCGCCAGCAGGCTCGTCAGGTCGACTTCGTTACAGACCGTTTCGGCGGCGTCGTAGCCACCCTCGAGTCCGAACGTGATCATGCCGCCATAGCCGCCCTCGAGATACTTCGCGGCGTTCTCGTGGGTCTCGTGACTCTCGAGGCCGGGGTAGTTGACCCACGCCACGTCGGGGTGGTCCTCTAAGTACTCCGCGACGGCCATCGCGTTCTCACAGTGTTTCTCCATGCGCAGGGGCAGCGACTCGAGTTTCTGGAGCGTGACCCAGGCGTCGAACGGCGACTGCTGGTTGCCCAGATCTCGCAGGCCGCGGGTCCGAGCGGCGAACGCGAAGGCCGCGTCGCCGAACGTCTCGCGGAAGTTGACGCCGTGGTAGGCCGGGTTCGGCTCGGTGAGTTCGGGGAAGTCGCCGTCTTCCCAGGGGAACGAGCCGCCGTCGACCAAGATGCCGCCGACGGTCGAGCCCGCGCCGTGGATCCACTTGGTCGTCGAGTTCCAGACGAGGTCCGCGCCGTGCTCGAGCGGTCGGCACAGATACGGCGTCGCGAACGTGTTGTCGACGAACAGCGGCACGTTGTGCTCGTGAGCGATGTCGGCGATGCGCTCGATATCCGGGGTGACGAGCGCGGGGTTGCCGATCGTCTCGAGGTGGACGAACGCGGTGTCGTCGTCGATGGCCTCGGCGTAGGCCTCGTAGTCGAGCGTGTCGACGAACTTCGTCTCGACACCGCGTTTCGCGACGGTGTGGGTGAGGTAGGTGTAGGTCCCGCCGTACAGCGACGACGAGGAGACGATGTTGTCGCCGACGTCCGCGAGGATGAACGTCGCGAGGTCGAACGCGGCCATCCCCGAGGCGGTCGCGAGTGCGCCGACGCCGCCTTCCAGCGTCGCGATGCGTTCCTCGAGCATCGCGTTCGTCGGGTTCATGATCCGCGAGTAGATGTTGCCGAGCTCTTCTAAGCCGAACAGCGCGGCGGCGTGGTCGGTATCCTCGAACTCGTAGGACGTGGTCTGGTACAGCGGCGGTGCCCGGGCTCCCGTCGTCGGGT
Source organism: Natrinema sp. HArc-T2 (assembly GCF_041821085.1). Lineage (NCBI taxonomy): Archaea > Methanobacteriati > Methanobacteriota > Halobacteria > Halobacteriales > Natrialbaceae > Natrinema > Natrinema sp. HArc-T2. Next base: position 136,276 of record NZ_JBGUAZ010000001.1, read on the forward strand.
CGGACTCCTGGCCGGCGTGGATGCTGTTGGTTGCGAAGCGATGGCCGTTCGAATCGGATTCGTCACTCATACCAGAGCCGTTGCAGCCACTCTACGTAAAACCCCTCGCGTTTCCCTTGACGCCGGAATACGACCGAGATGCGGGCAGATATTACCGAGTACCGCATGGCACTCATACGGTCTGCTGTACTGATGTCCCGGTGGGACCGCAGTGCGGGTCGCGGTCCCACCGGAACTGGCTGGCAGGAGTCTGTCTCAGACCTCGAGCACGGTGACGACGCGAAGGCTCTCTAAGAGCAGCCAGCAGACGAACGCGCCATAGAGTCCCAACAGCAGCCACGCCTCGCGTGTCGAGAGTCGCATTTCGGTTCGGGAAATCCCGAAGAAGACGATCGTCGCGAACACCAGAAAGGCCATCATCGGGACGATGTGGGCGAAATTGATCGTCAGCGAGCCCGCGACGAGGACACCGACCGGGACGGCGACCAGCAGGTCAAAGGTGTTGCTCCCGAGGACGTTCGCCAGCGTCACCGTCGGTCGATCCGCCCGTGCGGCCGCGAGACTGACGAACGTATCGGGCAGGCTCGAGCCGGCGGCGACGACAGTCATTCCCCAGAGAAACGAGGGGGTCCCGAACGCGTCGCCGAGGCCGACAGCCGACCGGACGAGCCCCTCGACGCCGAGGACGATCGCCACCAGCCCGACGCCGAACTGCAACCAGGTCGGGAGCACGTCGACCGACGTGTCCGTCGTTGCGCCTTCGTCGGCGGCGTCGAGGTACTGGGTGAAGATGTAGAGGCCGTACAGCGCGACGGGAAACAGCGCGAGCGGGCGTGAGACGTTTCCTTGGATGAGCCGGCCACTGCCGGCAACCGGGTTGTAGATGACCGCCAGCGAGAACGTCAACAGTAGCGACGCGACCGCGAGCATGTAGAACAGTGACTCCTTGTAGACTAGCTCGCGCGACGTATCGATGCCGCCGCCGACCACCACGGCGAGGCCGGGGATCGCCAGCAGATTGAACACTGCCGAGCCGACGATCGATCCCACGCCGAGTTCGAACTCGCCGTGAATCAGTGTCGCGAGCAACACGCTCACCAGCTCGGGCATGCTTGAGCCGACAGCGGCAATGACGGCTCCCTGGACGACCGCCGGCAGGCCGTACGCGGCCGCGAGGTCATTGGCTGCCTCCTCGAGTCTGGCGCTGCCGTACCAGAGTACGCCCGTTCCAACGGCAGCGAGGGCGATTAGCCCCGCGATCTCGATCATGACTGGGCCGCTGGTCGACGACCGACCGTCGATCCGTGCTGAGACGTTCGTGTGCGCTCGCCTCGTTGAGCGGTTGTCTCGCGCGTCTCCGCTTTCTCGGCGGCTTCCGCTTCCATGTCTCGTCCTTCTCGCGCAGACGTGTAAAGATGGCAGACTCTCGCGGCGATGGGCGTTGCGATCGCCCCACTGCGGGGTGCTCGAGCGGCCATCGAGCCACGCGATGTGACGGACCCAATTTATCGACAGGGCTGGAGCGAGGGAGCGCTCTATACCGCTCGTGAGCGTTTCGTGGGCATTGGTACTGCTACTAGCAACGCTCATACGCACGGCGCCCGGCACTTGGTGCACGACGCGACGGTACGTGCGGCGGACCGCCGTCCGAACCGCTGCCGAGCGATATCGATCACCTATGTCCGAATCACCGCCACGGTCATCGAGCGACGATACAGAATCGGTCTACAACGACTACATACTGGACGTCCGAATTCTCGAGGTCGTGCCGCCAGACGCCGAGACACCGCAGTACCGGTTCGAGGCTCCCCAGCATACGCCGGTGACGTTCGAGGATCCGGAGACGGCGACGCTGTACGCCGATATCTACTTCGACACGAACGGTTTCCAGGAAGCGGGTACCGGCGACCGGGGCGTTCCGCCGGAGGTCATTCAGGCCGGCCGGGATACGCTCGCGGCGTACTTCCTCACGATGCCAGGGACGGACGTGAACTGGGTGGCGTCGTTTTACGGGAAGACGCCACCAAAGATCGAGCGCTACGTCGCATCCGTCCGCGAGCGCGCCCAAGAGATCCGCACGAACGCCGCCGAACAGGGTCTCGAGTAGCTGACGCCGGCCTCGTCGGCACTGGCTCTGGACCCGTTCGTGAGCGGTGAGACGCATCTATTTTTGCCACGAGACACGGACGAGCACCGAGCTCGAGCGACTTATCGGATCACGATGTCGGATCGGAATCAGCGCAAGCACAGGTCGACGGTTGCCGGACCGGTCGCAACGTGAACGGAACGGAGACCTCCATAGCATTCTATACACTTTGTTCTGGAATGGGCAGATAAATATTAGAAATATAAAGGTCCTATAATCGGATAATCCGTTACGGAACTGATGGTCGATTTAACTCGACGAAACCTGATGGAAGCCTCGGTCGCCGCAGCGTTGGGTGCAAGCGTCACCGGCGTCGCGAGCGCCGCCGACCCTGACGATCCCGATACGCCGCTGGCACCGCACGTCGACGGAGAGTTAAAGCGGTTCTCCTCGACCGCGCTCGGCGCGGAAGTCACCGGACCGTTCGTGTTCGGTGATGGCTCGCTGCTCTACAGCCTCCAGCACCCGAGCCGCGACAACCCCGCGCCGTACGACGAGGCAGGTATCGGTTACTTCAGCGGCTTCCAGTTCGAGCTCGACGGCAGCAACGACGATTTTGACGAACTGTCGACGCCCCAGACGAACGCCGAACAGCAGACGGTTCGTGGCGCGGACGGCGAGTACACGTTCCTCGCACAGGCCCACGAGCCGATCAACGGGGGCACCGAAGAACTCGGCGTCGTCCAGACGCCCGACGGCGAGAATATCACGACCGACGCGTTCGCCGGCACACAGTACGGCGACGCCGCGTACAACCCTGACTGTAACCAGTTCGTCCCCACGACTGCGGACGGCACCGAGGGCTACCTCTTTACCAACTGGGAGAACAGCCCCGGCAACGTCTCTCGGATTCCGATCAGCCGGACCGACGATGGCGAGTGGGAGGCCGACCTCGAGAACGCGATCAATCTCGCCAACACCGAGCCGATGCGCGAACTCGGCGGGACGCGCATCAACTGTTACGGCGATCTGAGCCCGTGGGAGACGATGCTCTCCTCCGAGGAGAACTACGCGCACCCGCGCGTCTCGCTGGCCGCGACCGTCGGCGACATCGTCGAGGCGGGGACGGGCAAGGGACGCCGCGGCGCCCACGAGTTCTGGAACCGACCGAACCCCTCGGCGATTCAGAGCGCCATTGATGACTACTACGGCGACGAGTCCTGGGGTATTCAGGGCTACTGGGCGATGACTGGCGTCGAGTTCCTCGCGTACTACCTCGGTTCCGACCCGGTCGATCAGGGCGCCGACGGGAACACGACCGAGCCGATCGACGACGTCTATCCCAACCCCTACCGCTACGGCTACCACGTCGACGTCCGCGAGCCGACGGCTGACCCGCCACAGCCGGTCAAATACTACGTGATGGGACGGGCCGCCTGGGAAGCACCTGACATCCAGTCCGACAAAAAGACCGTCTACGGCTGCTCTGACGGCGACAGTAAAGGGATCTACAAGTTCGTTGCTGACGAGCCGATCGACAGCTACGACGATCCCATGGATGTCGCCGGCACGCTCTACGCCCCCAAAGTGACCAACGAGGAAGCTGCTCGCGAACTGCCGCCGGCGGCAGTCAACCTCGAGCTCGAGTGGCTCGAGTTGGGCCACGCCACGAACCGGGAGGTCGAGGCGTGGATCGCCAAGTACGACGGTATCACCCAGACGGACTACCTCGAGACCCACGCCGAGACCGACTGGGAAACGGACCTCGAAACCGCACTCGAGGAAGCTGACAGGGAGGTCGTCGAAAACGGCAATCAGGACTACATCACCGACGCGGAGATCGTCCGCTGGGCCGACCAGTACGAGGCAAACGGTCCAGACGGCGTCGATCCGGCACTCCGTCGCGTGCCGTTCCTCGAGACGCGCGCGGCTGCCAAGGAGATCGGCGCGACCATCGAGTTCAACAAAGCCGAGGGCGTCGACAGCGTCGACGGGGCCGGTCCGGGCGACTACGTCTACTTCGCCATCTCGGAACTCAACGACGACCTCTCTGCCGAGGAGGGCTACGAGGACGTTGGCGACGTCCAGCTCGAACGAGTCGACGGCGGCGTCGTCTATCGGGCGGAACTCGAGGCGGATTTCAACGTCTCGGAGCTCGAGCCGGTCATCGTCGGGCCGGACGCGAGCGATCCGGCGGCCGTCGCGGACGACGCGCTCATCAACGTCGACAACGTGCTCGTGATGGACGACGGTCGCGTGCTCTGCTGTGAGGACGCCGATCAGTTCGGTCGCTCCTACAGCAACGACTGCCTCTACGTGTACGAACCGCCGGAAAACGACTCCCCCGACCGTCCGACCGACCATCCGGGGCGTGGCCACGGCGGAGCCGGTGACGACGCCGCCGACGGCTTCCCAGGTCGTCCCACCGATCAGCCGGGACGTGGTCGCGGACGAACGGACAACGACGACTGACGGAGCGCCGTCCGTCGGCAAACACTGTGGCTATCGATTCGACGACGAACACGGACGGTGACGAGTGTGCCATCTCCTGTCCGTTTCGAGGAACGTAACTGCTGAATGCTTCTGTCAGTCCGTCGTCGCACCGCGGTCGACCCACGACGCGCTCACTCGAGCAGCGACTCGCCGGTCATCTCGGGTGGCTGGTCGAGGTCGATGGCCTCGAGCATCGTCGGCGCGATATCGGCGAGCGTGCCGCCCTCGCGGACGGTGCGACCGCCGTCGGAGCCGTCGGGAGCGAGATAGACCAGCGGCACCTCGTTGTACGTGTGTGCCGTGTGGGGATCGTCTTCGGTCCCCATGTCGTCGGCGTTGCCGTGATCTGCGGTGATAAGGACATGTGCGTCGGCGGCCTCGAGTCGGTCGACGAGTCGCCCGAGCTGTTCGTCGACGGCTTCGACGGCCTCGATGGCTGCCTCGTAGTCGCCGGTGTGGCCGACCATGTCCGGGTTGGCGTAGTTGAGCACGAGGACGTCTGGATCGTCGGAATCGATGGTGTCGATCGCGGTGTCGGTCACCTCGGGCGCGCTCATTTCGGGCTGCTGGTCGTAGGTCGGCACGTCGGGACTCTTGACGATCTTTCGGCTCTCGCCGTCGAACTCGACCTCGCGGCCACCATTGAGGAAGTAGGTGACGTGAGCGTATTTTTCGGATTCGGCGATCCGCAACTGCGTCTTCCCGGCGTCGGCAAGCACCTCGCCGAGCACCTGTTCGGGCTGGTTCGGCGGGTAAGCTACGGGGAGGTCGAACGTCTTGTCGTACTGAGTCATCATCACGACCTCGGCATCCGGTGGGTTGGTTGCGAACTCATCGACCCAGTCGTCGGGTCGGATGTCCGCGAGCATCCGGGTGAGCTGTCGCGCTCGATCGGAGCGGAAGTTGAACCAGACGACTGCGTCGCCGTCCTCGAGCGCCGGCTGATCCGAAATGAGTGTCGGCTTGACGAACTCGTCGGTCTCACCGCAGTCGTACGATTCTTCGACCGCGTCGACGGCTGACTCGGCGGTCCACTCCGCGTCGCGGTTGGCGATGGCGTCGTACGCTCGTTTGGTCCGCTCCCAGTTCTGATCGCGGTCCATCGCGTAGTACCGGCCCGAGACCGTCGCCACGTCGCCGGTGCCGTGCTCGGCGATCACGTCCTCGAGCGTGCCGAGGTAGTCTCGGCCCCCGGTCGGCGAGGTATCCCGACCGTCGGTGATCGCGTGGGTGACGGCCTCGACGTCACGGTCTGCCGCCAACTCGATCAGTGCGTGGAGGTGTTCCTGATCGGAGTGGACGCCTCCGTCGCTGACGAGGCCGACGAAGTGGACCCGACCGTCGTTGTCACGCGCTCGGTCGAACGCCCCGTTGATCGCGTCGTTCTCCCGGAAGGAGCCGTCCGCGATGGAGTCCGAAATGCGGGTGTACTCCTGATAGACGACCCGACCGGCACCGATGTTCAGGTGGCCGACCTCGCTGTTGCCCATCTGTCCCTCGGGGAGGCCGACGCGTCGACCGGCGACCTCGAGTCGTCCGTACGCGCCCGATTCTGCCAGGCGGTCGAAAACCGGCGTTTCGGCCGCGTCGACCGCGTCCCTGCCGCCGTCACCGAGTCCCCAGCCGTCGAGGACGATCAGCGCAGCTTCCATATCAGACGGGAAATCGGCATGTCGTAACTAGCTGTCGTTGTCGTCGTCAGCGGCGGCCGGCTGCAGGCACCGTTCGTCACAAACGTATCAGTACTGGGATCACTCTGTGGTCCGACTCGAGCGACCGGTTCCAGCGCCCGACTGTGTCGCACAGACGAGCCGACTCGAGCCAGTGTCGCGTGGTCATACGGGCTGCTGGTACTGGGCCCTGTGACATCACAAGGCGAGCTATGGGTTCGCCAGCATTGACTGACAGTAGTCCGTCTCAGTCGTTCTGTGGGTGATCGAACGTCGTCCCGCAGTCGCCACAGACGGTCGCGTTGCCGGGCGTACTCCGCTGTGCGAAGACGGCACCGCACTCGTCACAGATCATAAAGAGGCGATGTTCCGGCGGGACGCCGGCTTCGAAGTCGGCCCGGATCCAGGCGTCGGGGTTCCCCTCTTCGTAGATGGTGACCCCGGACCCGTTCTGTCGCCAGTTGATCGCACGCTCGTCGGAGGTAACGGTCGCCGATTCTCGCTCGGACATCCAGATATCTCCAGTCTCGAGCCGTCCATACATACGTTTTCTGATAGTAATTTACACGGCACCGAGTCAACATCTCCGTCGTTCACGACCACTGGCTTTTTGCGGGTTGGGCGGGAGCCCCCTGTCATGACGCTCGATCCGGTCCACTTCGACGGTATCGCGCGACTCGCGAGGCGGATCGACCACGGGACCGACGAGCGCGACCGTCGCGCCTTCGCCGAGACCGTCTGGGAGGAGTTTCTCGATCCCTTGCTCGACGATGGCCGGCGAGTCCTCGAGCCGGTCGACGAGCAGGCGCGGCGGCTGGTCGACTGCGAAGCCGTTGCCCTGCGCGACCGCGAGTTCCCGACCGAACACGGCCTCGACGCGGGGACGATCAACCCGACGACGTTCAAAAACGGGCTCGTCATCGACATCGCGCAGGCGGCGATGAGCGCGACGCCGAGCGACCTCGACCTCCACCGGTCGCGGACGACCGTGATGACGGTCCACTCGAACGACGAGACGATGACCGTCGACGAGACGTGGGGCAAGTTCGACGAGGGTTACAGCCGGAGCCGCGCGGTCAAGATCCCACCGCTACCGCGGTTCGCCGAAGGCGTCGTCCACGCACTGGCGCTGTACCTCGCCGAGAGCACCCACGCCCGTGATCACGCCGACGACGTTTCTGATCTCCTCGTCCTCGACGGGCCGCTGTATCCACGTGGCCTGCTGCGCTGGGCCGACCAGCACCCCGATCTGGCCGACTTCCTGCTCGACGACCCGCGGCCCACGACCGTCCTCGAGAACTACGTCCGGCTGGTCGAGACGTTCGTCGACCGGGACGTGCCACTCGTCGGCTTCGTCAAAAACCCCGCGACGCGCGTCGTCACGCGGACGCTGAAATCGAACCGGGAGATCGACGTTAGCGTCCCGTGGGCAGACGATTCGGCGCTGTTTACCCGGCTGCTCGAGCGCGGCGAGTACGTCGACGACGTCGACGGCGAGCGCTGGGAGCGGGACATGTCGGCGCTGACCTATACGAACTGGTTCCGCTCACGCGGTGGCGTCGATCAGCCGCTGTCAGCGGAGGGCGATGCACTCGGCGTCGACCGTCGCCTCGAGCGGTCGGCTTACGAAGTCACGTTTTTCGTCGTCTACGATCCGCGTGACGATCTGCTGTATCGGATCGAGGCACCCTACGCGTTCACGAAAGACCAAGACATGCGCGAGCGACTGACGATGCAGGTGTTACAGGACGTCGCCGTCGCACACGGCCCGCCGACGATCGTCGAAAAAGCCGATGAACTCGCTCGGATCAGCAACGCGGAGAAGGCCTCGCTTCGCGAGACGCTTGAGGAGCAGTTCGACGCGGTTCAGGACCGGACCTACGACGATCACCGCTGGAACGACCAGCCGTACTGACCGGGTCAGTCGCGCCGATCCGGTCACTCGGCGTCGTTTTTCTCCACCTCGAGGTCGACATCGTCTGGATCGACCCCGATGCGGGCGAACTGCGTTCTGACGTGTTCTTTGGCTCCCTCGAGTGCCTGGTCGCGGGTGTCGAAGCCCCGCGGCATCGGCGACTCGAAGGCGAGGTTAACCTCGCGACCGTCGACGAGCTGGGTCGTCCCCCCGCTATCGACCTCGTAGAACTCGTCACAAACCCAGACGTACGCGGCGTCTTCGTCCGGTGCGCCGCGGAACGAGGGGGCTCGTTCACCTCGCTCGTACAGTGTGCCGGTGAGTTCCGTCCCGCCAGCACGACCGCGTACCTGAAGCATAGGGAATGATACGCCTCGTGGACGCAAAAATACAGCGCTCACGACACCGAGCCGACCCGCTCGAGCGATCGTAATAAGAGTGTATGAGCTGATGGAGTGAGTAGCATCTTCTTTGCGAGTCAGTAATAGTGTTCTACCGACTCTCGTAGGCACCTGTCGATCAGTGTGGGCGACTCCACGATTCGCCATGCGGACCCGACGGGACCCAGTGACAGCGGCCCGTCTCAGTGCTCGGTGAGACGGACTGCGTTCGAATCTCGCCACCACATTCCCAACGGTAATTCCCATCAACTGCAGTTTGTGAGCGATTCAGCATGTTACTCGTCGGATACAGGAGTAATCGCATCTTCACGAGCCAAATCGTTTTGGAACGGGTCTTATAATCCATGGATGGCTTACTAGTGCTAATGACTTCGGACGCTCATATCGGCGACGACACCACCCCCGGGCCGCTCGTCAACGTCCCGTCGGAGTGTTACGAACTCTTTCGCCATCCGCGCCGACTTCGCGTCATCGAGATTCTCGGACGCCAGCACACACGACTTCCGCTGGCGGAACTGACGACGGCACTGATCGACCGGATGGACGCAGATCACCTGACCGGACAAGCACGACACGACGTGCGGACCAGCCTCGTTCACAATCACTTGCCACGACTCGAGGACGCAGCGATCGTCGACTGGACTGACACCGGCGTCGCACTCGTCGACGAACCGCCGGTCCGTCCTGCGGACCTCTCGATCTTTCTCGAGGTCTGTGAGGACGAAAACGCCGACGAACTGCTCCAGCAACTCGTCGATCCCGTCCGGATGCGCATTCTCTCCGTGCTCGAAGCGAGCGACCAACCGCTCTCACTCGAGCAACTCGCGGCTCGACTCAGTGCACGTGCCGGCGGGCCGTTTTGCGACGCTGACCGCGCGGCGGTCGCACTGCACCACTCTCACCTGCCTGCGATGGCCGATGTCGGCGTCATCAGCTACGATCACGACTCGAAGCTGATCACGCGATACGACGACAGCATCTCGATCGTCCAGTAGTCGCCGCCAGCGTCCGAACGTCTCCCGTTCTCGCGCCGATGGCGCGTTCGCCTATCCCAGTGGTCGTCTCCTGTCGGGCGTCGTGTCGGAAACGACAAGAGTGTTCTCGGTGAGCATCGTACGCACGAGACAGGCATGACGGTGCCACGCGCAGCCGCTGGTCGCGGTGGTGTGACGAGCGACGCCAGCAGGGCCGCCATCGTCATTGGGACTGCCGTCTTGCTCGCACTGTCGCTGGCTGGCATCGCGGGAACGGTCGTCGCGATCGATCAGGTCGCGATCCTCTCGCCTGATCGGACGACGATCGAGGCGACGCCCGGCGAGACGCTCGAGATCGACGTCACGCTCCAGAGTCAGGGCGGCCACGGCGGCGAGGGCGTTACGAACGTGTCGCTGGTCGCCCAGTACCACCCCGACTATCTCGAGGTGACCGACATCGAACGGGGGCCGTGGCTCGAGGGCGAGGACACCGAGGTCCAGACGGCGACGGCGATCGGCAACGACCAAGGAACCGCGATCATCGAGCAGCGCCGCGAGCCGGCGGCTGGGGGAACCGCCGGGACGGGAACGATCGCGACGCTGACGGTCCGCGTTGCTGCGGACGCGCCGCCCGGTACGACGCCGATCTCGTTCGACGACAGCAACGTGGCACTCACCGGTGACTGGCCGATCGCTGTCGTCGACGAATCCGTGACCGTTGCGACCGACGGCGGTGCCGAGTCGCTCGGCACCTTCGAACATCCTGATCCCGACACGTTAACGCTCGAGAGCGGGGGAGCGACAGCGAACGACTCGATCGACGACGGGACGGCAGAACACGACGGTGGACTGGCGGTCCCCGGCTTCACGGCTTTGCTTGCGCTGATAGCCGTGTCTGTCATCGCGGGAGCGCTGTGGGTCAGTCGGGAGCGTCGGCGTTGAGAGACAGTCCATCCGGCTGGAGGGAAACGCGTTTTAGGGATGGGCCGGATGAAACCCATATGACTGACCTGGGAGACTTCGGCGATTTCGACGCCGGTGCCGATGCCGATGCGGAGTCGGCAGCCGACGCAGCCGATTCGTCGACGGCAGCGGCAGGATCCGACGAGCCGGCGACTGCGAGTTCGACGACCGACGGCGCGAACGACGCGTTCGAGCCGACGCCGGTCGAACCCAGCGGTGACGATGTCGGCATCGGTGCGCTCTGTGTCTCCCAGGGACTTCGGATCGCCGAGGACGGCGACGACACGACCCTGCAGGCCTACATCACCCGCGGCAACCGCTCGTCGATCCGCATCGGGAGCTACCTGCTCGCACCCTATCCCGACGGCGAGACGTTGTTCTGTCGGATTACGGGACTCGAGTACGCCCAGCAGTACCACGCCGACGACGCGACGGAGATCCACGCCCGGCGGGCGATGCGCTCCGACGGGATCGACGAGTCCGACTACAAGTTCGTTGCGACGCTCGAGCCGGTTGCGGTGCTCTACGATGATGACGGCGACCTCAAACGCCGGATGACCGACCGCGTGCCGAAACCGCAGACCGTGATCCGGCAGGCCGACGACACCGAGGCGATCAAGACCGGGTTGAAGATGCCCGACGACGGCGTCTTTCTGGGCCATCTCTCGGTCGGCGGTGAGAAAGTCCGGACGGCAGCCACCCCGCCGACGATCGATTACCGGTTGAAAGACGACTACGATGCGGGCGATCCGCTCGTTTTCCGGCACACGCTGATCGCCGGCGGGACGGGCTCGGGGAAGACCCACGGCGCGAAGAACATCCTGCGACAGTATCTCGCCGACGAGCGCACGTATCCGATGGCCGACGGTCGCGCGGTCCAGCCCGCGGTCGTTCAGTTCGACCCACAGGACGAGTACGCTCAGATGCACGACGACAATCCCGAGTTGGACGGCGACTTCGCGCGTCGGCTCGAGCGCGAGGGGATCGCCTACGGCGGTGTCTCCGATACGACCGCCTTCGTCCCGAAAGTCGGGTCGGCGTCGTACGCTGCGGGCCATCACCGTGCGAAGCAGGTCGAATTCACCATTCCGTTCTCGATGGTCCACGATAATCCGTGGCTGGTCGCAGGCAGCGGGTTAAACGACAACCAGTACGGCGCGCTCGTCAGCGTGCTCCTGCAGCGATTCCGGAACCAGTACGGCGAGGATGGCACGTACGAGGAGTTTACGACGTTCCTCGACGATCCCGCGCTGCGCGAGGAACTCGACGAGTCCGGTCGCGTCCACGAAGCGACCTTCGACGCGGTCCGCCGGCGCGTGCTCGGCTTCGGCCACGTCTTCGATCAGGACGCTCGACCGATCACCGATCTGGTCCACGAGTTCGTCCGCCCCGGCGGGCTCACCGTGGTGCCGACCTACCACATCAACGACACGCGAGCGACCGAAACCGTCGTGCTCGCGGTCTCGTCGCTGTTGATCGACCAGAAGCTCTCGAACGATCCGACCTACGACCGAATCAAGGAGACGCCGCTCGTGCTGGGCATGGACGAGGCACACAACTTCCTGACCGACGCCGACAGCGTGCAGGCCGGGAAAGTCATCACCAAGTTCACCGAGGCCGCCAAACAGGGCCGCAAGGAACGACTCGGTCTCTTCTTGATCACGCAGGACCCCCAGGACATCCACGACGCCGTCTTCAAACAGATCAACACGACCATCGTGTTGAATCTCGGCGACGAGGACGCGATCAAGAGTGTGAACATCCCGAGCAACCTCGAGTCGAAGGTTCCCTACATGGAGAAAGGGCAGATGGTCGTCTATTCGCCCGACAATTCGGAGCCGGTCGAGCTGATCGGGCTGCCGAAATGTCTGACTCGACACGGGCGGGATTGAGGCGGGCGGGACTTAGACGCGAGTCGCCAGTCGGTGTTACAGCCGGCACGTTGTCGTGACGTGCCGTCGGCTCGCGGCCGATTCAAGAGAGAAAAGAACAAATCGTCAGGGACGGCTACGGCGGGCCACGACATCGTCGCGACCCGGTCGGGAGCCGTCCACACCGTCAGGGAGCGCTCGTTTTCGTTATCCCTGCCCGACCATCGACTCTTCTTCGTCCCACTCCTGTTCCTGCAGCTCGTATTTCTGGATCTTGCCCGTTGCCGTCTTCGGGAGGGTGTTGACGAACTCGACGCGGTGAACGACCTTGTAGCCCGCGAGGCGCTCGCGCGTGAACTCCGTCAGCTCGTCCTCGGTGACTGGCGGGTTCTGTGGGTCGTCGTTCGACGGCACGACGAATGCCTTCGGCGTTTCGCCCCACTTCTCGCTGGGCGAGGGGATCACGGCCACGTCGGCGACTGCCTCGTGGTCGAACAGCGTGTCCTCGAGCTCGATGCTCGAGATGTTCTCCCCGCCGGAGATGATGATGTCTTTCTCGCGGTCCTGAATTGCGAGCATCCCCTTCTCGTTGACGACGGCGAGGTCACCGGTGTGGAACCAGCCCTCGCGCTTGTCGTTGAACGCTTCCTCGGTCTCCTCGGGTTTCTCCCAGTAGCCTTCCATGACCTGGTTGCCGCGGACGAGGATCTCGCCGATCGACTCGTCGTCCCACGGGACCTCGTTGCCGTCGTCGTCGACGACTTCAATCTCGGTGGCCAGCGGGGCGATGCCCTGGCGCTTTTTGAGGCCGAAGCGCTCCTCGCTGTCCTCGTCGATCAGGCGACGGGTCGCGGAGGTGCCGATCAGCGGGCCGGTCTCGGTCGCACCGTAGAGCTGGCGGAAGTGCCAGCCGAACGTCTCTTCGACGGTTCGGATGACGCTTTCCGGCGGCGCGGCACCGGCGGCGGTGACGCGCATCGGATTGTCGCCCTCGGTGGAGACGTCGTTCTCCTCGTAGTACTCGTCGAGCATGCTGAGCACGGTCGGTGCACAGCAGAGGAACGAGACGTCCTCGTCGTTGATCTGCTGGAAGATCTCCTCGGCGTCGACGCCGCGGGTACAGACGTGTTTCGCGCCCATGCCCGTGATGGAGTAAATGTGGCCCCAGCCGTTGACGTGGAACATCGGCAGCGTCCACAGGTAGACGTCGTCGTCGGTGATCTCGTGGTGGATCGTCACGAGCTGGGCGTGCAGCGACTCGGTGCGGTGGGTCCGCATGACACCTTTCGGATCGCCGGTCGTCCCTGAGGTGTAGTTGATCGTGATGATGTCGTCTTCGCTCATCTCGGGGCGCTCGTAGTCGGGCTCGACGTCTGCGATGAGGTCGTCGAAGTCCTCCCAGTCGCCCTCGACGGCGTCGGCGTCGTTCGTGATGAAGATCTCCGTCGGGACTTCGTCACGGATTTCTTCGATCTTGTCGGCGTACTCGTAGTCGGCGATGATCGCTTTCGTCTCGGAGTCGTTGAGAAGGTACTCGTAGTCCTCGGGGGTCAGCCGGTAGTTCAGCGGCGTGTGGACGGCACCAAGCTGCATGATCCCGTAGGCGGACTCGAGCTGGTAGTGTGTGTTGGGGTCGAGAACGGCCACGCGGTCGCCTTTCTCGATTCCGCGGTCCTGCAGGACCGTCGAGAGGCGGTCGGCTCGGTCGCCGAACTCCTCGTACGTGAACCGCTCACCCGTCGTCGCGACGATCGCTTCTTCGTCGCCGTAGTACTTGCGCGCTCGGTCGAGGAAATCGGTCACCAACAGTGGGACTTCCATATACCCGGTCATCGAACATTGATTATAATATTCTTTATGGAGTCATCCCGTGTTTCAGTACAGCAGTTTGATGCGTACCAATTACTGTAATTTTTGTCTGACATCTTTTTCTGTTCCCAACACGTCGTCTCGAGACCGATCGAGACGCGTAGCGGTCGTCTGTGACTGTCTCGGTCGTGCTACGCCGACTCGAGCAACGTTGTCTCGAAAAATGCCCGGATCGCCCTCGCGATGTCGTCGGTCGCGCCGAGGAAGAAGTGATCGGCCGACAGGGCGGTAGTTTCGTCGCCGCGACCTCGCGCGCGCTCGATGATCGGCTCCCAGTCGGCGGTCGTATCTCGCGTGCCATACAAGATGTTGAGGGGTGCCTCGAGCGAGTCGAGGGCCTCGAGCGCGTCAAGATCGGCGGCCAGCCGTGCGGTCGGGGCGAGGGCGGCGACCGCATCGGGCTCGACCTCGGCTGCCGCGAGCAGTGTCAGCGTCGCGCCGAAGCTGTAGCCGAAGACGCCGACCAGACCGTCGTACGCATTGCGCGCCCATCGGATGGCGTTCCGTACGTCTCCCCGTTCGCCGTAGCCGTCGTCCCACGGACCGTAATCGAAGCGCAAACAGGCGATGCCGGCGTCACGCAGGGCGTCGCTAACGGCGACGAGGCGCTGATCACTCCGCGTGCCACCGTGTTGGGGATGTGGCGGGCAGGCGACGACGATCGCACGCGGATTGTCCTCCGGTTCCTCGAGCGTCCCGCGCACGTCGCGGCTGCCGGGAAGCACTACGTTCGTCATGGGTGGGCCATCACGACGCTCGGTAATCAACCCGACGCGCCGGGACAGCCGGTTCGACATGGAATATTCCCGAAGTGACATTTTTAAGGGTCAGGAGCGATACGTTGCGAGTATGGGCATCCTCTCTCGGGCTTCCTACGTCATCCGGTCGAAACTCAACTCGGTACTCAACCGAGCCGAGGACCCGACCGAAACGCTGGACTACTCTTACGAGCAGATGCGCGACCAACTCCAGCAGGTCAAACGGGGCATCGCCGATCTCACCACGCAGAAAAAGCGCCTCGAGATGCAGAAACGCCGGCTCGAGGACAACGTCGAGAAACACAACGAGCAGGCCCGGACGGCGGTTCAGCAAAACCGCGAGGATCTGGCACGCCGCGCCTTGGAGAAGAAAAAGACGAAAATGAACCAGATCGAGGATCTCGAGCGCCAGATCTCGGACCTGCAGGGCCAGCAAGACCGGCTGGTCGAACAGAAAGACGAACTCCAGCGCCGCATCGAGGAGTTCCGCACAAAAAAGGAGACGATGAAAGCCCGCCACGAGGCCGCAAAGGCCAGCACGACGGTCTCGGAGGCGATGACGTCTACCGGCGAGGAGTTCGAGGACGTCGGTCGCGCTATCGAACGCGCCGAAGAACAGACCGAGGACATGGAAGCCCGGGCTGCCGCCCTCGACGAACTCCACGAATCCGGCGCATTCGAGGACGTCATGTCCGACAAGGACACCATCGACCGCGAACTCGAGCAGCTGTCGACCGACAGCGGCGTCGACGCCGAACTCGAGACGCTCAAATCCGAGGTCGGTGAGGGCGAATCCGAGCCGGCAGCCGATGCTGCGAGCGAGGTCGACGAGGAGGAGCTCACGGAGCTCGAAACTGGCGATCAGGAAGACGTCGAGGCCGAACTCGCGGAGCTACAGGACGACGAGCAATCCTGAGCCTGATACTGCCGTTCCTAATATGAGGTCGCATACGCCAGTGTCTTTGTCGCTGTTTTCGTCCGGGGACCGTGGTTCTCTCGGTGGGATTTGGGGCAACGGTTACCATTGTCCATGAATAAGAGTTACATATGAGTGACGAGTCACAGTTTGAGTCAATCTCACTGATGAATCAGGCGGTCTTGCTCACCGTCGCCGAACTCGCCCGCCAGGACGAAACGCCAGTCCAGACACATGACCTCCGGAAACGCTGCCAGGAACAACTCGCCGATGTCGACACGGAGGTCGTCGGTACGATTTCCGAAGCCGACATCATCCGCTCGCTGTACCGACTCGAGGACGAAGACCTCGTCGACGAGATTCACCAGTCGGAGACGTCGCCGACGGGAAAGGGGCGACCAGCGTACACGCTTGCCGTCCCCGAAACAGCGGTCTACGACGGTGTCGACGAGGAACTGCACGAAACCATCGTCGAGTAGTCCGACTACGCCATCGGCTGTCCGCCACAGTCGATCCCGCTGTCACGACGGGGTGCCGAGAACGGCGATATCGTAGCTGGCGACAGCTGTCGGTGACTCGAGGACGATCACCTGAAACTCCCAGGTCGACCCGCTGTTGAGATCGCCGGTGCTGGCGAGATAGCGGCCGAGCATGGTTCCCTCGTCGTCGTAGAGACGTGTCCGCACTTCGGCGACTACCAGTCGGTTGCCGCCCGTGTTTTCGACGGTCCCTTGGATGGTCGAGCCGAGATAGCCACTCTCGACGACGAACTCGTGGTCACGGAGCGCAAGCGAGTCAAGCGGCGTCACCGAGTTGCTGGGTTGCTGTTGGGCGAGTGCGGCGGCCGCGGACAGCTGCGTTGCCGACCGGTTGGAGACGTTGCTGGCGTTGATCCCACTGACGGTTCCTTCCTCGTAGGTCGGCTGTCCGCCGAGACTATTGCTGCCGAGACAGCCGGCGGCTGCGGCTGCGATACCTGTTCCCAGTGTCGCAAGGACACGTCGT
Organism: Natrinema sp. HArc-T2; assembly: GCF_041821085.1. Lineage (NCBI taxonomy): Archaea > Methanobacteriati > Methanobacteriota > Halobacteria > Halobacteriales > Natrialbaceae > Natrinema > Natrinema sp. HArc-T2. Next base: position 153,197 of record NZ_JBGUAZ010000001.1, read on the forward strand.
CGACTCGTCGACTGCCGTCGGCTCATCGCCGTCGAGCGGTCGTCTGCGAGGTGACTCCATCACGGTACATGTGTCGGGTCAACACCGCGGATCCATTTCAGTGTCGGCCTTGAAACCGCTGTTCTCGTCCGCCGGCGACCGTCTCGGTCGTCCCTGTCGGCACGACTCGCTCGAGCGCTGTACCCGTTCGTCAGCGCCGGCGTGTGGCAGTGTGCAACGCAGTCCCTTATTGTCGGGTCGGTGGAACGTGTCGCTATGGAATCCGCCGAGACCGACGAAACGCTCGAGTCTTACGGGGCCGACATCGGTACCCACGAGGGGCTGGTGACGCGGTTCCAAGAGTGGGTCCTGGTCGACGGAAACCGGTTATCCGTCGCCGCCATCATCTTGCTCGTCGTCTTCGCGGTGGTCGCCGCGTTGTACGAACTCGGCGTCATTACCTTCGTCAACCCGGGTGCCGTGACGAGCGTGGCAAGCGGTCTGATCGCGGGGACGTTCTCGCTCGTGACGCTCGTCGTCTCTGTCAACCAGCTCATCCTCTCTCAGGAGTTCAGCGCGGCTGGCAGGGCCCGCGACCGGCTCGAGGACGTCATCGAGTTCCGTCAGACCGTCGCGGACGACGCGGCCGTCCCTGCGAGCCCGGCAGTGCCGACGCGAGTCCTCGGACTGATCCTCGAATCGATCCATCACGACGCCACCGCGCTCGCCGATGCGGTCGGGGATCACGACGACGAGCCCTCGGAGATCGTCATTCGATACACGAACAGCGTTCGAGAGCGGACGGAGCGGATCGACGACCGTATCGGGCAGTCCGGTTCCGACGCGTTCACCGCCGTGTCGGCGGCGATTACGTACGACGAGTCCTGGCACCTGTACGTCGGCACTCACCTGCGCGGCGAGTACGCCGACTCGCTGTCGCCGGCTGCTGCCGAGCGACTCGACGGACTGATCGACTCGCTCAAGCTGTTTCACGTGGCCCGCGAGCAGTTCAAGACGACGTACCTGCAGCAGGAACTCACGCGCTTCTCGCAGCTCACGGTCTACTGTGGCGTACCATCGATCCTGTCGGCGATCCTCATCGGATTGTTGTATGCTGACTTCACTGGGCCGAGCGTCAGCGCCGCCGTGCTCCCGGCCGTCGTGAGCGTGCTGTTTCTCGTCGTCCTCTCGCCGCTCGCGCTGCTTGCCTCCTACATCCTGCGAACCGCAACCATCACGCGCCGAACCGCGTCGGTCGGCCCAATGGTCCCCCAGAAAGACCCCGAAGCGGGCCCGTTCGACGTGAGCGTCGGGGACGATCGGTGATCGCGTCCGCACCTGCTCGAGCGTGACATCGTGGCTGTTCGCAGAACGAACACGTCGTTCGAGCGACGCCGGAACCCACCCTCCCGATTCCGGATCGACTCATTCGTATGGCCGTGGCCACTATCGACGGCTGTGATCGTCATCTGCGGGCCACCGGGTGCCGGGAAAACCACCATCGCGACCCGCGTCCGTGACCGACTCACGGAGCGGGACGTTCCGGTTCGACTTTCCCACTCTGATGACTTCTCGAGTCGGACCTACGAACAACTGGCCGAGCAGGCCGGTTCGGCCCCTACGGCCGGCGTTACGCTCGTCGACGGGACGTTTTACCGTCGGAAATGGCAGACGCAGTTTCGCGCCCTCGGCGACGTGCGGTTCGTCCACGTGACAGCGAGCCTCGAGACCTGTCTCGAGCGCAATCGGGCCCGGGCGGATTCGATCGCGGAACAGGGCGTCAACGTCGTCTATCGGGAGTTCGAGGCCCCCGACGCCGATCTCGTGATCGATACCGACCGGTGTGAGCCCGCCGCCGCTGCCGAGCGAATACTGACTGCGATCGAGACGTGGGACGAGCACAACGCGGTGCCATCGGTCGACGACACGCTCTGCTACTGAATCCCGAGAGCGATTGCCGCCGTCGAGACAGTCAGGCGACGGGTACGACGCCGGGAATGGCCCTCGTCAGGCAGTGAATACGGGGACATCGAGCGAGCCGATGACCCGGTTGGTGATCGAACCCAAAAGCGGTTTGTCCGGATCCGAGCGCCCGCGTTTCCCCATCACGACGAGGTCGATATCGTGTTCGTCGACGTACTCGGTGATGGCTTCGACCGGCGTGTTCGCCTTGACAGCCGTGACGCAAGAGACGTCGGCGTCGTCGGCGAAGGCTTCGATTTCGCTGACGAACTGCTGGCCCTTCTTCTCTAAGCGGTTCCGCGTCTGCCTGATATCGCTCGGCACCGCGACGTAGTCGGCGTCGCCCATGTCCATCGCATACAGGACGTGCAGCGTCGCGTCGTTTCGCTGTGCGAACTTGATCGCCTGTTTCGCTCCGTTGCGAGCAGCGTTGCTGCCGTCGGTCGGCACGAGAATGTCGTCGAAATCGTGTGGCTCGTCCATACATCCCACACGACGCCGAAATGGGTAATCCTTGCCCATGTAGGACAGCCACTGAGACCGTCTGCTGGCACTGGAGACTGCCACATTCGCATAACAGAGGTCGGGTGCGCCGGTAACTCGGTACAGCACCTCGTCTCAATCGAACCCGTGGACGGCTATCCGGCGTCACGAAACCGGCGCGTGATCCGGTTGCAGACGTATTCGGGCAGACTGGCCGAGTCCATCCCGGAGCAGGTCGATCGCGTGTTCGTGTTCGTGTTTCGGGCGGTGGATGTGCGTTGGGCGAACCGGTTGTGTCTCGTAAGCATCAAACGCATCTGCAGGTACGTCTCCGTCCCGCTCGAAATGAATCCGCAATTCGAACAGCAATGCGTGGACATGGACGAGTTCTTGGGCGTTCACGCAGCAATCCACACGAGCCATTTCCTTAATCCTCTTTGTCATTTCTCCCGAGTGTCAGCCTGATTGTACCTGTTTGATAGCCTCACGCACGATTTGGGCACTGTGTGTCTCGGTCAGACCGCAGCCGCTACCTAGTCGAGATACTCGCCAGCCAGCAACTCGACACGCTCTCTGGTTTCGTCGGGAATCGCCTCCGGCGGCGTGTTGATCGCCCCCTCGAGCGCGTTCCAGGCCGGACTTTCGAAGTCCTCGGGCATCGTCCGGATCGCGCGTTCGACGACTGCGTTGATCGCGTCGCGGTTGGCCACGGCGTTTTCGCGGACCTCCTCGAGCGAGACCTCGTTATCCGTCTTCCAGACGTCGTAGTCGGTAACGCCGGCGACGGTGGCGTAACTCAGCTCGGCCTCACGGGCGAGTTTAGCCTCGGGGATGGCGGTCATACCGATGATATCCCACCCTTGATCGCGGTAGAACTCGCTTTCGGCTTTCGTCGAGAACTGTGGGCCTTCGATGCAGACGTAGGTACCGCCTTCCTCGGTCTTCGTCTCGGCGGCAGTCGCCTCGCGGGCCGATTCGGCCAGGTGGGCGGCCAGTGCCGGACAGTAGGGTTCGGCAAACCCCATGTGGACGACCATCCCGTCGCCGAAGAACGTCGGCGAGCGGTGTTTGGTCCGGTCGAAGATTTGGTCGGGGACGACCAGCGTCCGGGGCGGCAGGTCCTCGCGGAGGCTCCCGACCGCGTTCGTCGAGATCACGCGATCGACGCCGATCGACTTGAGCGCGTAGATGTTCGCCCGATAGGACGCGTCGGTCGGCGGATGCCGGTGGTCTTCGCCATGACGCGGCAGAAACGCGACCTCCCGACCGGCGAGTTCGCCGATCGTGACCGCGTCGCTTGGCTCGCCGTATGGCGTCGAGACGTGCTCGCGACGGATGTTCTCGAGTGGCAGTGCCTCGTAGATGCCGCTTCCACCGATAACGCCGATTGTCATACGGACACGTGGGCGGACGAGCCTCCTAATACTGCCGGACGAACCGATTTACACATCGATCGAGCGTTCGGCAGCTCAACAGTTCCGTTCGATCACCGTTCGCAGCCGCCGCTCGATGTCGCCCTCCTCGCCGGGCATGAGCGACAGTCGCTCGTACTGCTCGTCGAGGTCGAACTGCTCCGCCAGCAAGCCGCCACGACGGTCGACCTCGAGCAGTAGGTCGAAGCCGTCGCCTTCGGGGAGCGTGACGACCTCGAGTTCGTCCAGTTCGCCCGCGAACGGCCCCGATCGGGGGACAAACTCGAGTTCCTGGACGAATCGATGGTCGGCGAACAGCGACTCCGTGGCCTCGCACGTGGCCGATCGGAGCGTAAAGCCAAGCGACTCGAGGGCGTCGAACAGCGCCTGCCGGAGCGGATCGGGCTCGATTTCGACAGGGTCGCGGTCGTCGGGGTCGATCGCCCAGTCGATGTCGAGCCCGGTGTCGAGCCAGACCTCCGTTTTCCCCAGCGTCACGGGCGTGTGGTACGGGACGTCGACCGAGACGGTAACGCTTCGCTCCTCGTCGGGCTCGATCGTAAACGAGTCCGCGAGACGGAACGTGTCGACCTTCGCCGTTCCCGTGCCGTCGTCAGTCTCGTAGCGCGTCTCGAGTGCGAAGTAGATCCCGTCGACCTCCTGGCTGTCGTTACCGCCGGTGATGTCGACGCGTGCGTCGACGGATTCGCCGGCCGTGAGCGTCGTCGGGAGAACCGTATCGACTGTCGCTGCACCGATACCGAGACTCGTAAGAACTCGTTTCATACGTCGAGAACAGTCACAGCCAGCCTATAAATAATGTCCTGCCGACACTCTCGGCGGACCGACTATCGCTCACGCGATCCTCACGACACCGGGCGAGTATCTATCAGATACTATGGCTATTGGCTGTTGATCGCCAGTATCGCATCCGACAGAATCGGCCTGTGAGATGGTCTGCGGTACCGATGTCCCGGTGTAACCGAATGGCGGTCACGGTCCTCCTGGATCCTACTGACAGGAGTCCGTATGAGCCAGGTCCGGCTACGAGACCGACTCGCCTGCGAGCGTCCACCCGTCGACCCCAGTCGACTCGAGCACCTCGCGTCGTTCCATCTCGGCGAGGACTTCTGGCAGCCGGTCGGGTTGGGCGATCTCCATCTCCATGCGGTCGATCCCGTGGAACGCCGCGAGGAAGTGGCGGATCTCCTCGCTCGTGAACGTCTCCTGGTCGGCCTTCTCCATGGCGCTCGAGATCAGATCGATCATATCCTCGATGAAGTTCCACGGGTAGACGACCCAGGTCCACTCCTCGAGTTGTTCGCCGACGTAGTCGGGCTGGAACTCACTGGTGCCAAGCAGTTGCAGCGTCGCGGTGCGGACCTCGCTGGCCTCGCGATCCATGACGTACTCGTAAGCGCGGCTGATCGAGCCGCCGGTGTCGGCGATGTCGTCGATAATGAGGACGTCCTTGCCTTCGACGCTGCCTTCCGGCATCGGATAGCGAACGGTCGGTTCGTCGGCCTTCTCGGCGGTGCCGACGTAGTGTTCCATCTTCAGACTTGTCAGGTCATCCAGACCGAGGAAGTCACAGAGACACCGACCCGCGAACCAGCCACCGCGGGCCAGCGCAACGACGACGTCCGGTTCGAACGCGTCGTCGCGCACGTCGTCGGCCACGTCTCGGCACAGGCCGTAAATGTACTCCCAGTTGGTTATGGTACAGTCGAAATCGTCCGGTAGATCGGACATCTGATGGCCACCTACCCGGTGTCTCGGTCGCGGTCCCCTTAAGTTGGCTGAAACGGGCTTCAATCACGAACCCCAGGTGACCGTGTCGTTCACAGTCGTAGATAGTTATTTATAACTCGCTAATACAACCTAGTTATCGATGGCGCAGACACAGCTGCAGGCCGCCCGTGACGGGACGATAACGTCCGCAATGGAACGCATCGCCGAGCGAGAGAACCGCGATCCCGAGTTCGTTCGCGAGCAGGTCGCCGACGGACAGGCCGTGATCCCGGCTAACCGACACCACGACGCGCTCGATCCGATGATCATCGGCCGCGAGTTCGCGACCAAGATCAACGCCAACATCGGCAACAGCGAGACGACGAGCGACCTCGAGACGGAACTCGAGAAACTCCACACCGCGGTCCACTACGGCGCGGATACGGTGATGGACTTAGGCACCGGCAGCGATCTAGACGAGATCCGCGAGGCCCACGTCGAACACTCGCCGGTGCCACTCGGGACGGTCCCACTGTACGAAGCGGTCAAACAGGCCGGCAGTCCCGAGGACATCACGACGGAGTTGCTACTCGAGATCATCGAAAAGCAGGCCGAACAGGGCGTCGACTACATGACGATCCACGCGGGGATCGTAGCCGAACACCTGCCGTTGACGGACGGCCGAAAGACGGGGATCGTCTCGCGGGGCGGCTCGATCATGGCCTCGTGGATGGAAGCACACGGCGAGCAGAACCCGCTGTATCAGGTGTTCCCCGAAATATGTGAAATCTTCGCCGAACACGACGTGACGTTCAGCCTCGGGGACAGCCTCCGGCCCGGTTGTCTGGCCGACGCCTGCGACGAGGCCCAGTACGCCGAACTCGACACGCTGGGCGAACTCACGCGCGTCGGCTGGGACCACGGCGTGCAGGTGATGGTCGAGGGGCCGGGCCACGTCCCGATGCACAAGGTCGCCGAAAACGTCGAGCGCCAGCAGGAGGTCTGTGATGGCGCGCCGTTCTACGTCCTCGGCCCGCTGGTGACCGACATCGCGCCGGGCTACGACCACATCACCAGCGCCATCGGGGCCGCGATGGCGGCACAAGCGGGTGCCGCGATGTTGTGTTACGTCACGCCGAAAGAACACCTCGGGCTTCCCGAGGAGGATGACGTCCGCGACGGACTGGCGGCCTACCGGATCGCCGCCCACGCCGCCGACGTGGGGACCGAACGGCCCGGCGCGCGCGACTGGGACGACGCCCTCTCGGAGGCCCGCTACGCGTTCGACTGGCGCGAGCAGTTCGAACTCGCGCTCGATCCCGATCGTGCTCGGTCGTTCCACGACCAGACGCTGCCTGGCGATAACTACAAGGACGCCCGCTTCTGCTCGATGTGTGGCGCTGAGTTCTGTTCGATGCGGATCGACCAGGATGCGCGCGAAACCGGGGAAATGGAATCGCTCGCGACAGACGATGGTACCGATCTCGAGACCTCGCCCGCAGCCGAGGTCAATCGACCGCCAGTCGGCACCCACGCCGCCGGCGACCTGCCGCCGATGGCCGACCACGAAGCTGTCGACGCGCTCGAGGAAGCCGGCGACGACTGAGACGGGCTACTGTACCGAGTTGCCGGTGTACCCGCAGTGCGGGTCGCGGTCCCACCGGTACTGACTGACAGAAATCCGTGCGAACTGGTCCCGCTCGCGGACGGTTTCACAGTTGTATATCAAAATCGAATACAGTCACAGAGAATCGACCTCGTCTTTATCCGATATACTGTGGACGATCCGACAACGATGGCTCCCCGACGGCGGACCGTACTCGCGGCAGTATCGACGGCGACAGCGTCGGCAGCGGCCGGCTGTACGGACCTGTTCACCGAGCAGACGAGCGACGAAACCGGCGGCTCGACTCCGACTGATGTCGCGACAGCACTGGTCAACGACCTCGCAAGCGAGGCGTTCGAGCGGGCCAGCGATCGGTTCGTCGAACAGGAACGTGACAGACGTGGCGATCCCGCCCGCCTCGAGCGCCTCTGGATGGGATACGGCGCGGTCGGCGGCTCGTTCGGCGAAATCGTCGACACGAGCACGACGACGAGGGGAGACTACACGGCGGTCGACCTGACGCTGGCGTTCAGCCGCGGCGATCATAGCTGTCGTGTCATCGTCGACGGCCAGTCACGGCCCGTCGATTGTGGGATCGCCGACGAGTACGAGCGACCGTCGTACGTCGATCGGAGCGCGATCGTCACACAGGACGTGTCGCTTTCGGTTACGGGCTGTTCGCTGCCGGGGACCATCACGACGCCCGACGGGAGCACCGGAGACGCCGTCCCCGGCGTCGTCCTCGTGCACGACGCTGGTGCAGGAACCAGGAACAACGATCGCGGCGGCACGAAGACGTTCATGGATCTGGGGGAGGGACTGGCCTCGAAGGGCATCGCGACGCTTCGCTACGACAAGCGCATCCCGGCCTGTGAGGTTCAGCCGGGATCGCACACCCTCGACCACGTCACCGTCGACGATGCGCTGGTCGCCGTCGAGCGGCTCCGAGCCGTCGAGGGCGTCGATCCCGATCGGATCGTCGTCGTCGGGCACGGCCTTGGTGGTCGCGCGACACCGCGGATCGCTGCCCGAGACGGAACCCTCGCCGGCGTCGCCGGATTGGCCGCGCCGGCACGACCGTATCACGACCTGACGCTCGAGCAACTGGAGTACAAGGTGTCGGTCGGCAGCCAGACGTGGGACGATCTGGCGACGATCGCCGACCGGTGGGCCGACGAGATCGAGCGAGTTCGAGCGGGGGAGTACGACGCGAGCGAGCAACTGCTCGGGAAACCCGGCGCGTTCTGGGACAGCCTCGCGGCGTACGACCACCTCGCGACTGCAGCCGAAACCGACGTGCCGATGTACTTCGCACAAGGCGAGCGCGACTTTCAGGTCACCACGAGCGACGACCTTGAGCGGTGGCGGACCGAACTCGAGGGCAGATCTGTGACGACATTCGAGACGTACGACGGTCTCAACCACCTGTTCATGCCGGGCGAGGGGCCGTCGGTAGAGTTCGCCTACGCCGCTCGGAACAACGTCGCCGAGCAGGTCGTCGCCGATCTCGCAGACTGGGTCACAGACCGGTAGCTGACGGTTCGCGGCTCCGCCAGTCCAGTCGGTCGACCGAGGATTGATACGCCGGTCGACCGACCCACGTCGTATGGAGACGATTCGAGTCTTGCAGGTCGATGCGTTTACCGATGAACCGCTGACTGGCAATCCGGCGGGCGTCGTGCCGGACGCCGACGGACTCTCGAACGCGCAGATGCAGGCGATCGCCGCCGAAATGGCCGTCAGCGAGACGGCGTTTCTCCGCTCGAGCGAGCGCGCCGACCACCGGATTCGCTACTTCACCCCCACGCAGGAAGTCGATCTCTGCGGCCACGCGACCATCGGAACCTTCGCTCACCTCCGCGATGAGGGACTCGAGCCCGGGACGACGACCCTCGAGACGAACGTCGGCGTCCTCGATATCGAGATTGACGCCGACGGCACGGTGTGGATGACACAGGACGAGTCGACGATCCGCGAGGTCGATGTCGGCTACGACCGCGTCGCCGACGCGCTGGGCGTCGACCGAGCCGCGCTCGAGGGCGCGAGCGCTGATCTCCCGCTGGCAGTGGCTTCGACCGGCCTGCCGTTTCTGATCGTCCCGATTACGTATCTCTCGGACGTCGGCAGCGCCGAGCCGGACATGGCCGCGATCGAAGCGCTGACCGACGCGGTCGACGCGACCGGGATCTATCTCTTTACGTTCGATGCACTCGAGCGCGAATCGACGCTGCACGGTCGGATGTTCGCGCCGGGCGCTGGCGTGCCGGAAGACCCCGTCACCGGCACCGCAAGCGGGGCCGTCAGCGCGTACCTCGACCGCTTCGGCGCGTTCGACGGCGACCTGCCCGAGGAATGCCGCCTCGAGCAGGGCCACTACGTCGATCGACCGGGGACGGTCCGTGTCCGCCTCGGCGACACGGTGCGGGTCGGTGGCCGCGGGGTGACCGTCCTCGATGGCTCGCTGGCCGTTCCCGACGAGGACGAGGACGATATTCTCGAGGCCTGAGACCGGCTGCTGTCATGGTGTCCCGGTAGGCCCGCAGTGCGGGTCGCGGTCCCACCGGCACCCACTGACAGAGGGTCCGTATGATTCCGGACCACACGGACGATCGGTCGGGACCGGTGTTGCCGACACAGACGAGCACCCCGACTGTGACCACAGCGGTTCACACTCGCTGTTCTGACTGTGCTCGTTCGGTGGCCGCCCGTCCGCGTGAGCCCGTATCAAACCATTCATATCCCTGAGAGTACTCGAGATTGTACACTCACGATAGCTCGCTCGTTTGTGGCGACAGATCGCGGAAATGGCTGCGCTGGCCTCGCTCGACGGCCAGCTGGCGTCGATCCTCGTTCGCGCTCGAGTTTCGACTCCGAGCGGCTGTTCGCAACCTTCTTTATGCGGTCCACTGTCACTCTCAATAGAGATGGCTGTACTCTGGCTGGACGAGATCGGTGCCGGCGACCTCGAGAAGGTCGGCGGGAAAGGTGCCTCCCTGGGCGAGCTTACGGGTGCGGGGCTACCCGTTCCACCGGGATTCGTCGTAACCGCCGGGACTTATCGTTCGTTTATCGAAGAAGCCGAAATCGACGAGGAACTGTTCGCAGCCGTCGACGTCGACGTCGATGACTCGGCCGCGCTGGCTGACGCTGCAGACCGCGCACAGGAACTCATCCTCGAGACGCCGTTCCCCGACGACCTTCGCGAGGAAATCGTCGAGAGCTACCGCGAGGTCGGCAACGGCGAGGCGTTCGTCGCCGTTCGATCGTCGGCGACCGCCGAAGACCTGCCCGATGCATCGTTCGCGGGCCAGCAGGAGACCTTCCTCAACGTCACCGAGGACGAGCTCCTGAAGCGCGTTCGCGAGTGCTGGGCGTCGCTGTTCACCCAGCGGGCGATCTACTACCGACAGGAACAGGGCTTCGACCACTCCGTCGTCAACATCGCGGTCGTCGTCCAGCAGATGGTCGACGCCGAGAAGTCGGGCGTGATGTTCACGAGCCACCCCTCGACCGGCGATCCAACGATGATCATCGAGGCCGCGTGGGGACTCGGCGAAGCCGTCGTCTCCGGTGCCGTCTCGCCGGACAATTACATCATCGATCGCTCGGACCGGTCGATGGACGTCACCGTCGCCGAGAAGAAGGTGATGCACGAAAAAGACGAGGAGACCGGCCAGACCGTCGAGCGCGAGGTCCCCGAGGACAAGCGAACGGCACGGGTTCTCGACGCCGAGGAGATCGACGAGCTCATGGATCTCGGCGAGCGCGTCGAGGATCACTACGGCGAGCCACAGGACGTCGAGTGGGCGATCGTCGATGGCGACGTGTACATGCTGCAGTCGCGACCGATCACGACGATCGATGAGGCCGACACCGACGCCGCGGCAACCGCCGACGCCTCGAAAGGCGTGACCGACGGCAGCGGTAGCGTTCAGGCCGCTGAGGCTAGCGACACTGACGCTGCTGAGGCGGGTGGCTCCGGCGACGTGCTTGTCGACGGACTCGGCTCGAGTCCCGGCACCGTCAGCGGTCCCGCGCGGATCGTTACCAAACTTGACGACCTCGCGAAGGTCGGCGAAGGCGACGTGATCGTCACCGAGATGACGATGCCCGATATGGTGCCCGCGATGAAACGCGCCTCGGGGATCATCACCGACGAGGGTGGCATGACCAGCCACGCCGCCATCGTCTCCCGCGAACTGGGCGTCCCCGCCATCGTCGGGACGACCAACGCGACGACCACCTTGGAAGACGGGCAGGTCGTCACGCTCGACGGAGACAAGGGTGCCGTCCTCGAGGGCTCGACGGTCGAACCCGACGAGGAGACCGAGCCGGTCGAGGAGGTCCGGCCGCAGTCGCCGGTCAAGCCGATGACCGCGACGGAGGTCAAAGTCAACGTCTCCATTCCTGAAGCCGCCGAACGCGCGGCCGCGACGGGTGCCGACGGCGTCGGCCTGCTGCGGACCGAGCACATGATCCTCTCGCTGAACCAGACCCCCGAGAAGTTCATCGAGGAAAACGGCACGGACGCCTACATCACGGAACTCGTCGAAGGCATCCGCGGCGTCGCCGACGAGTTCTATCCGCGCCCCGTCCGCGTGCGCACGCTCGACGCACCAACCGACGAGTTCCGCCAGCTCGAGGGCGGCACGGACGAACCCGAGGAACACAACCCGATGCTGGGTTACCGGGGCATCCGCCGCTCGCTCGACCGGACCGATATCTTCGCCCACGAACTCGAGGCCTTTTGCCGGCTCTACGAGCTGGGCTACGACAACGTCGAGATCATGTTCCCGCTGGTCAACGACGCCGAGGACGTCTATCAGGCCAAAGCGTGCATGAAAGAGGCCGGCATCGACCCCGAGAAGCGCCGCTGGGGAGCGATGATCGAGACGCCTGCCGCCGCGCTGTCAGTCGAGGAGATGGCCGAGGCGGGCATCGACTTCGCCTCCTTCGGGACCAACGACCTGACTCAGTATACGCTCGCGGTCGACCGGAACAACGAGAACGTCGCCGACCGCTTCGACGAACTCCACCCTTCCGTGTTGCGCCTGATCGGGAACGTCATCGAAACCTGCCGCGAACACGACATCGACACGAGCATCTGCGGGCAGGCAGGCTCCAAACCCCAGATGGTCCAGTACCTCGTCAACGAGGGAATCAGCTCCATCTCCGCGAACATCGACGCCGTCCGCGACGTCCAACACGAGGTCAAACGCGTCGAACAGAAGCTGTTGCTCGATTCGGTCCGTTAACAGGACAGTACTGTTTCGGCTGCTGATTTTCGACCGGTGCTGGTGTGATCGCTCGAGTGCGACAGCTCTCGAGCGAGCGGGGAAAAGCCCATCACGTCGGCCACCCTCCGTTCAGCCATGAGCGACCGCTCGGACGAGGTGACCGAGAGCCGGCGGGAGACCGCCACTGACGACCTCCTCGAGGAGACGGATCGTCTGCTCTCGGAGTCGGATCTCGACGTTGATAACGGATCGTCCGAGTCCGTGGGGGAATCACCGAGCGCGTCGAGCGACGACACGGGCCTGGATTCGCTCACTGGGTTCGATCGCGAGCCGGATGCCGAACCCGCTGGGTCCTCGGACACCGACTCGTCTCGCTCGTGGCTCTCGCCGCTGACGTCACGACTCTCACCCGGGCGCTACTTCTCGCCGAAGGAGTACATCGCGCTCGTGCTCTTGCTCGGTGCCGGGTTACTAGCCGGGGCAACCGTGCTGCCGATCGCCGGGCGTGTGATCGGCACGTTCCTCACCGCCTTTTCCATCGGGCTGGTCGCGTCGAAGCGGCGCTATCTCGAGATGACGACCGCTGGCGTCTCCGTCGGTGCGGTTGCAGCCGTCCTCAACAATGCGATCCTCACCGTGGCCGGCTCCGGCCAGACGCTCGTCACCATCGGCGCGACCGTGGGGGTTCTCGCCGCGGTCGGGGGCTACTACTTCGGTCGCGATCTGCGTGACGGACTGGGCCGCGATCTCGAGTGATTGGGGCCGGAACCCGACCTGCACGTCACTCGCTGTTGTACCCGTTCGTCGTCAGCTCCCAACCCTGTTCGGTCCGGCGAACGACACCGTTGTCGGCCATTACCTCGAGTAAGTCGGCGACGACCTCGCGTGGTGCGCCGAGGTCCTCACTGAGCTCGCCGACCGATTTGGGCTCTGTCCGAATACTCGCAAGCAGGTCGGCGTAGATCCGGCTTTCCGAGCCGGCTCCGACGGTCTCGGAGATGCGATCGAGCACGTCGGACAGTCGGCCTTGCACCCACCGCTGGGCCAGCGAGAGTTCGTTTTCGAGTTGCTCGAGCTCTTCGAGGACGGCGAGTAAGTCGTCGAGATCGTCCGTCTCGTCCCAGGCGACGTCGAGCGAGAGGTGTCGGCAGGCCGTGATATCGAAACTGTTGTTGGCCGGATAGGCGCTCTTGCTCGCGAAGCCATAGGGAGAGACGGTCACCTCGAGTCTGACGTTACGGGCGATGTGAAAGTACTTCCGTCGCTGGTCGTCGACGTGGCTCTCGATCAGCCCCGCTTCCTCGAGTTTCCGCAGGTGTTCGATGACCGCCTTGGGACTCACGCCGAGGTAATCAGATATTTCGGTGACGTAACACGGCTTGCGGGCGAGCAACCGAAGGATTCGTCTTCGGTTTTCGTTCCCGAGTAAATCCAACAGCGCGGCGGAGTCCATTACGCGAGCGTTAGTGATTGGCGCTGAAAAGCGTGTCTGCTCGAAATACGACCGGGGGTGCGATGGTACGGGACACAGTATCGCGGCTCAAGCCCGTGGCTTACTTGCTGGCGTCAGCGCCGCGCGAGTCCCCGGATCCGGTGGCTGAGCGACTGCCACTGTTCGACTTGTCCATCGATGAATCGGCTGGTGTCGCTGCGGGGCGGTCTGACGACTGATCACTGGATCCGGTCTCCGACGGGCGGTTATCGTGGCCGTTTCCCGGCGACTGCGTGGTGTCGGGGCTGCGTTCGTCCGGCGGTCCCGCGGGGACGTCGGACGGGGCGTTGCCCGCCACTCCTCGAGCAACCGTTGCGACGCCGGGACCGGCTTGCTTCGAGGTGTTTTGCCGGACCATCGTCACGTCTTGCTGGAGCGTCGCGAGTCGAGCCTCCGCGACGCCGACCGCCTCGGCACGGCGCTCGGTTCGTTCGATAGACCGCTCGAGGCCGGCGAGCTGTACTGTCAGTCTGGACAGCTGCGATCGGTAGGCGCCTTCCGAGAGCTGCTCGCGGTTCGCTTCGAGTGTGGCGCGTTCGGCCTCGAGGGCGGCGACCTTTGCCTCGAGTTCGGCTGTGCGGTCACTGACAAGCGTTGCCTTGCTCTCGTTGTCGGCACGCTCGTATGCCGTCTCGAACAGCTCGGTTTCGATCCCGTTGCTCGCATCGGCTGCGCTGGCTTGCATGAGCGTGCCGACGGACGCGTTCGTCGAGGCCGACTGAGCCCCGTTGGGGCCGGTCGCGGTGAACGAGCTCGCAACGACACCGCTCGTGACCGGCGCGACCGTGAGTGAGAGGCCGACGATAGCGAGGGTCACCAGGAGGGCGACAGACCGCGTGGTTCTCATCGGTCGTAGTGTCGTTCAGGATATCCTAAAAAGACAGACCTTCGTTCGAACCGTTCACTCGCGCTGCTCGACCGCTGAAATCCGTTTTGAGCGTTCACAACGGGTTGTGGGGGCGTAATTGATCGCGTGCGACTACCTGGAGTGACGCTGGTGTCTCGGTGGCTGACTGACTGTTCACACCGTTTCATCACGGTTCGTGGCAATCAGCCACGCCCTCTCTGCGATCGGGTGGGTGGTGTCGGGTAGCTACTGCTCTGATAGCGCGTCGTTGTAATCGTGTCCGAAAACAGTTATCCCGCTTGGCCCCTTGGTACTAGCTAGCATGTTCGAGGTGTTCTCTCGAGGCTACTATCTCGGACGGCTCTACGTGACCCCGACCGACGGGGACCGCGCACTCATGCACAGCGAGCAACACGAGCGGATCAACGAGGAGGTGTACGCGACCGGTGACGGACTCGAGCGACTCGATACCCCACTGGTGATGAAACTCGAGACGCGCCATTTCCCGGTTCACGGCGCCGACGACGTCCCGACGAACACGCTCGCATTACCAGAATCGATGCTCGAGGGAACCAGCGTTCGGAATCCCCCCTCGCTTCAGGAGGTGTTTCTGGCCCGGCGCGAACGCGCCCGTCAGTTGCTCGCGCTTGCCGGAACCTAAAAGTAGTCTCGCTTCCCGATTTCGCCCGCATGCTCGACGAGTTGCTCGGTCGCGCGTCGCTCAAGCAGCGTATCGACGAGCTCGAGGCGGAAACCGAGCGGTTGCGAAAGCGCTACCAGGCTGAGGCCGAACGCCGGGCTGAGGCTGCCACCGCCCGACAGGAGGTCGAAGAGCGTAACAATCGGCTCGAGGACCGCATCGCCCAACTCGAGGGTGAACTCGAGCGCCTCGAAGCCGACGAAACGGGACTCGATGTCCGACGCCGCGAGCAGCTCCGCGGAGCCCGGCTCAAGGACGTCCTCGACCGACTGGCGTCGGTTCGAACGGGGCCAGAGGGGGCGCTGACCCTCGGCGTCGACGACGGAGTACCCGACGCCGTCCGCGACGACCTCGCGGACGTCCTCGGCGAGCGACTCGCGCTCATCGACGAGGCCGCGCCGTGTCTCTGCTGTGTCGACGATGCCGGTCTGCTCGCGGTGACGCTCGACCCGCCGCTCTCCCCCGATGTCGATGCCACGTGGCGCGATCGATTCGAACTCGAGCGCGACTGGTTCCTGCCGACCGGTCGCCACGCGGTCGCGTTAGTCCGGACCGACCTGTTCGCCTTCGGCGTCTACGAGGGCGACGAACGGATCGACTACCGCGGCTTCGAAAGCGACGTCAAAGGAAGCCACTCGAAGGGCGGCTTCTCACAGGCACGCTTCGAGCGGCTCCGCGACGGGCAGATCGACGATCACCTCGAGCGCTGCCGCGACGCACTGTCAGCGTACGAAGCCGGCGGTGAACGCGCCGAGACGCCGCTCGTACTCGTGGGCCAGCGTGGGATCGTCGACACGCTCGTCGACGAATCGGGACTCGAGCCGACCGCGACGACCGCCGTCGATGCGACCGGTGACCCGGAGCCGGCGCTTGCTGATGCCGTCCGCTCGTTCTGGACGACGGAGTTGCAGGTCCTGTGAGATGGTCTGCTGTCACGATGTCGCGGTGCAATCGCAGGACGAGCCGCGGTTGCACCGGCACTGACTGACAGGAGTCCGTCTCAGTAGCCGCTGCCGTCGGCAAAACAGCGACCGCATTTGGTCACGTCCGCATCGGAGACTGCTCGCTCGATAGCGACCAGCCGGAGATGATCGTGGGCGACGTGGGTGGTTGCCCCACAGGTCGTTTGGAAGTCAGACCGACTGGTCTCGTGTCTGTGAATCTTGTTCGTCGTTTCGTTTAGGACCCCATTCATGGCCTGCGTTGTCATCCCACACGGCAATAAGCGCACCGACCGTTGCAGCCGCGATGGGATGCAACTGGCTGCGATCGGGATCGAGGCGTGTTTGCTGCTCCCTGCCACCTCGGCGGTTCACGTAGTTCAAGTACTCCCTCGTCCATCTCCCACGTATGCGTGTTGCAATTCTCGCCCACGAGAAGTTCCCCGACAACGCGAAAACCGCACTCGGTATCCTCCGCTATGCTGACCACGATGTCGTCTCAGTCCTCGATCGGACGGCCGACGGCCACCGCGTCTCCGATTTCGTCCCCGACGTACAGGATGCACCGATCGTCGCCGGGATGGATGCCATAGAGCCCGACGACATCGATGCCTTGGTGATCGGCATCGCACCGATCGGCGGCGGCTTTGACGAGAGCTGGCGCGACGACGTTCGAACGGCACTCGAGTACGGCTGTGACGTGATCTCGGGACTGCACTACTTCCTCGAAGACGACGAGGAGTTCGCCCAACTGGCTGCCGAGAACGACTGCGAGCTCTGGGACGTGCGGAACCCACCCGAAGACCTCACAGTCGCCGAGGGTGTGGCCGACGAGGTCGACGCCGAGGTCATCCTCACCGTCGGCACCGACTGCTCGACCGGCAAGATGACGACGACGATGGAACTGGCTCGCGATGCTCGCGCGGCCGGCCACGACGCCGCCGTGATCCCGACCGGCCAGACGGGCATCATGATCGAAGGCTGGGGGAACCCGATCGACCGCGTCGTCAGCGACTTCACTGCGGGTGCGGTCGAGGAGATGATCACAGAGAAAGGCGACGAGCACGACTACCTGTTCGTCGAGGGGCAGGGCAGCATCGTCCACCCGGCGTACTCGGCGGTCACGCTCGGCATCCTCCACGGGTCGATGGCCGACAAACTCGTGCTCTGTCACAACGCCGGCCAAGAGGCGATCCATGGCTACGAGTCGTTCGAGCTGCCGTCGATTTCGACGTACGTCGACCTCTACGAGAACGTCGCCGCCCCGGTCGCGGACAGTGACGTCGTCGCCGGCGCGCTGAACACGTCCGCCCTCGAGGACGACGAGGCAGCCCGCGACGCCGTCGACGAGTATGCCGATCGGCTCGATGCGCCCGCGACTGACGTGATCCGCTTTGGAACCGACGAGCTCCTCGACGAACTCCTATGAGCCTCGAGACCGCGTTCGAACAGCGCTCGCTGCCCCTCGAGTACCCGTTCGGCATCGCTCGCGGCACGACGACTGAGTCCGAAGCCGTCTTCGTCCGAATCGAAGACGACGAGGGCCGAGTCGGCACCGGCGCTGGCACACCGTCGTCACACTACGGCGAGACCACAGCGACCGTCACTGCCGTCTTACCCGACCTGCTGTCGGTCGTCGAGGACGTCGGTGATCCCCACCAGCTCGAGCGGATCGAGCGCCGCATGCGCGAGACGGTCCGCAAGAATCCGGCTGCTCGGACCGCGGTGAGTATCGCGCTCCACGATCTCGTCGCCAAACGGCTCGAAGTTCCGCTCTACCGCTACTGGGGGCTCGACCCCGACCGGACCCTCGAGACGTCCTACACCATCGGAATCGATGACACGGAGACGATGCGCGAGAAGACGGAAACGGCGCTCGAACGTGGCTACTCAACGCTGAAGGTCAAACTGGGCACTGATCGCGACCTCGAGATCATCGAGACGATCCGGTCGGTCGCCACCGACGTTCGGCTGTTCGTCGACGCGAACGAGGCCTGGACGCCCCGCGAAGCCGTCGCCAAGATCGAGCGGTTGGCAGACTACGACCTGGCGTTCGTCGAACAGCCGGTTCCCGCCGAGGACCCGGAGGGGTTGCAGTTCGTCTCCGAACGGTCACCGCTGCCGATCGCCGCCGACGAATCCTGTGTCACGCTCGCGGACATCCCACAGATCGCGGATCGCTGTGACATCGCGAACCTGAAGCTGATGAAATGCGGCGGCCTGCTCGAGGCCAAGCGGATGATCCACACTGCCCGCGCTCACGGCCTCGAAGTGATGTGTGGTTGTATGACCGAGTCGAACGCCTCGATCGCGGCGGCCTGTCATCTCGCGCCGCTGCTGGACTACGCCGACCTCGACGGTCCGCTGCTGTTGGCCGACGATCCCGCAGACGGTGTCCCGATGCCCGACGGTCGGATCGACCTCGCCGGCCTCGAGCGCCCCGGAACCGGTGCCGTCCTTGGGTCTGCATTCGACTGACCGGCCCACATCGAAGCTGGCCGAATAAAGCCCACAGTGACTGTCAGTACAACCGGCAACGGGGTTTCATACCGGTCGTCGGTGTGTGACGTGCCGGTATGTACGACAGTGACGACGATCGACCCGTCTCCCGTCGGACGCTGTTACGGGTGTCGGTCGGGACGGTTGCACTTTCTGCCGTCGGCAGCGTGCGAGCCGACGACGGCGGCGGTAGCGACGGAAGCGTTCCGTGGCTCGACCGGAACTGTCCGGACGCGACCGTCGAGCCCGGAATGACGTCCTGTGAGGGTGCGAGTACGGAGGGCTGTGCGGACGACCATCCGGCGACGACCGAGCTTCGATCGGCGGTCAAGGAGTTCCTCGAGACGCAGCTTCCCGACGTCGACGCGCTGATCGACGCGGGGTTCAAGCCGTACTTCGACGCCCTCGAGGGCGGGGACGGCAGCTGGTCACACTGGCTCCATCCGGCGTTCATTGGCGACGACGGAGTGTTAGATCCCGAACGACCCGAATCGGTCCTCGTCGACAACGAGTCGTGGCGGTCGATGGGTGTCATGTTCATCGCGACGCGCGGCGGGGAGCGGGTCGAGCCGCCGGCAGTGTATGGCGAGGACGACGCCGAGGAACGGTGTTCGCCGTGGCACGCTCACACCGGACTCCCCGGCCGGTTCGCGTGGTGGTACTACCAGCAGGTGTACGGTGAAGCGACAACGGATGCCCTCGAGTTTCCCTGCCGGAC
Organism: Natrinema sp. HArc-T2; assembly: GCF_041821085.1. NCBI lineage: Archaea > Methanobacteriati > Methanobacteriota > Halobacteria > Halobacteriales > Natrialbaceae > Natrinema > Natrinema sp. HArc-T2. The sequence continues at coordinate 172,804 of NZ_JBGUAZ010000001.1, forward strand.
TCCCTGTATGCTCCACGTCTGGACTGTCGACCACCCCGAGGCCGTCTATGCACACGACGCACCACCACAGGAGCACCGCGAGCTCTCGCCCGCTAGCGATCCCAGTTTCGAGACCGACGCGGTCCCCGGCGAGGACGAACTCGAATGGGACGTGTTGCCGAACGAGCTCGTTCCCGAGCAACCGCCCGACGAGTTCGCCGTGCCCGACTCCGTCGGGGTCGATCTCGGGTTATAAACGGGGTGGTGCGCAGTCGAACGATAGCTGTATTTGCAGCGACCCGACAATTGATCAGTCAGCGATCGCTTCGCCCGCATCCGACTCCACCGTCGCCTCTTTCACCCAGAGGTCGCCGAACAGGTCGTCCTGCTCGAGGGTCACCCGACCCCGATGAGCCAAAAAGAGCAATGCGAGATACGTCATCACACGCGAGCCACCGGCGGCGTCGATCTCGGCGTACAGCACTTCGTCGCGGCCCCGCTCGTAGTGGGCCTCGAGTTCGGCCTCGACGTCGTCGATGACCGCTTCGATGTCCTCCTCGTGAGTCGTGTGGGTGACGTCGTCGCTGGTTGGCTCGTCGTCGACTCGGAAATCGTCGCCCGAGTGGTAGTTCAACTCCTGGACGCCCCGGTCGTACCCCGACGGGGAGTCGCTCGTGTCGTAACTGCGGGATTCCTTCCACCGGCTGTCGCGTTCTGCAGTCCGGAGCTCGCGCACGAGTTCGTCCAGCGTCTCCGGCTTGCCGCGGGCGTGCTTGCGCTCGAGACGGCGTTCCATCTCGTCCTCGAGGTTCTCGACGGGGTCGAACCCCGGCGGGTGGCTCTGGTCGCTGCCCTCGGCGTCCATCGGCCCGTCGTCGGCGAAAGGGGCTTCCCACGGCGGGAGCTCCTCCTCGTCGGGCTCGTCGGTCGCGAACAGCTCGTCGCTTTTCATCCGCAGGAGGACGCTCGCGTAGAACAGTGCTCGTCCCGACGTCCGCAGGTCGACCTCGTCGATCGCCTCGAGGAACTTGTCCGTGACACGGACGACGTCGATATCCCACGGGTCGATCTCGCCGTCTTCCGCGAGTTGAACGAGCAGTTCGACCGGCTCGACCGTTTCTTCGTCCTCGTCTCCCTCGTCCGTTGCCCCAGTTTCGCCATCAGTGAACTCGAGGACCGCGTCGTCCGCCTCGTCCGCGCTGTTCGCGTCGGATCGCGGCGACTCGCCGGGGCGGTCGCGCTCCTCGTGGCCTGTGATGTTCAGCGGAATCTCGTCGTCAGTCATCGGCCGGCACCTCGCCGCTGCTCAGGTCGATGCCAGTCACCGCGCTGACGTTGTCCTGTTGCATCGTCACACCGATCGCCCGCTCGGAGCGATCGAGCATCGCAGAACGATGGGAGACGACGACGAACTGGGCCTCCTCGGAGAGTTCGTCGACCATCTCGCCGATCCGCTCGGCGTTGACGGCGTCGAGGAAGGCGTCGACCTCGTCTAACGCGTAGAACGGGGCCGGGTTGTGCCGCTGAATCGCGAAAATGAACGCCAGCGCCGTCAGCGACTTCTCGCCGCCAGACATAGCATCCAGCCGCTGAATCGGCTTGTCGCCCGGCTGGGCCTTCATCGTCAGGCCGCCGTCGAACGGATTGTCCTCGTTCTCGAGGTGCAACGTCCCCGTCCCTTCCGAAAGCTTCTCGAAGATTTCCGTGAAGTGGGCGGCGATCGCGTCGTAGGCGCCCATGAACGTCTGTTTCTTCTGGGTTTCGTACTGCTCGATTCGGTCGCGGATGCCGTCCGCTTCCTCGACTAACGTCGCCTTGCCGTCCTCGAGTTCCTCGAGATCCTCGCGGACGTCGTCGTACTCGTCGATCGCGAGCATGTTGACCGGCTCCATCGCCTCCATGTCCGCGGTCAGCAGGTCGATCATCTCGAGGACAGTGTCGTGATCGGGGACGGTCTCGGGATCGTAGTCGCCAACCTCGGACTCGAGCGATTCGATCTCCCACTCGAGGTCGCTCGCGCGTTCGCGGGCGTCCTCGAGCTTGCTTTCGACGGCGTTGACCCGGTCTTGTTGCTGGTCGCGGTTCGTCCGGGCCGTCGATACCTCCTCTTTGAGGTCGCTGCGCTCGGCTTTCAGCTCCGTGAGTTCGTCCTCGAGTTCCGCAACGGCCTCGCGTTTCTCGTCGAGTTCGTCGCGTTTCGCGTCGATCTCTGCCTCGTACTGCTCGATCCGATCTTCGTGCTCGGCTTTGCGATTCTGTGCGGCCTCGATGTCGTCGTGGAGGTCCTCGATGGCGTCCTCGGCGTACTCCTTCTCGAGGGAGAGTTCGTTGAGATCGCCGTCGATGTTCTGGATTCGGTCCTCGCGCTCGTCGATCTCGGCCTCGAGCGCTTCGATCTGGTCGGTCAACTCGGGGATCTTCGAATCGGCGAGTTCGGTCTCGAGGTCGTCGATTTCGGCCTCGAGGTCGTCGACCGTCGCCGTCTTCGCCTCGATCTCGTCGGCGATCTCGTTCATCCGCTCGTCGACGGATTCGCGCTCCTCGCGGAGTTCCTCGAGGTCGGCCTCCAGTTCCTCGATTTCCGTCTCGATGCGCTCGCGTTTCTCGTCGAGTCCCTCGAGTTCGGCCTCGATCGACCGGACTTCGTCGGCTGCGTCGCTCTTGCGGTCGCGGGCGTCGTCGAGTCGCCCTTCGACGCCTCGGATCTCCTCGCGAAGCGCGTCGCGTTCCTCCTGCAGGTCGGTGATCTGTTTGGCGACGCGCTCGAGTTGGCCCTCGCCGCCGCCGGTAAAGGAGTACCGGGAGCCGCCGCCGGAGCCGCCGGTCATCGCGCCGCTCTTTTCGACTAAGTCACCGTCGAGCGTGACCATCCGGTAGTCGCCCATGTACGAGCGGGCGGTCTCGATGTCCTCGACGACCAGTGTATCCCCGAGAACATAGGAGAAGACCCCTGCGTATTCGCTGTCGAAATCGACCAGGTTGTACGCGAAGTCGACGATACCTGGATCGCTCGGTGCCGACGGGAGCCGGCGCTGGCTCATATCAGTCAGCGGTAGGAACGTCGCCCGACCCGCGTTGCGCGACTTGAGGTGTTCGATACACTGCTGGCCGATGACGTCGTCGTCGACGACCACGTTCGCCAGCCGACCGCCGGCAGCGGTTTCGCAGGCGGTCGCGTACTCGCCGGGAACGGTCCCCAGCTGGGCGACCGCGCCGTGGACGCCGTCGATCCCCGAATTGAGAATCGTCGTCACCGCACGACCGAAGGAGGAGTCGCCGCTCTGGCCGGCGTTGGCCTCGAGTTCGGCGTACTCCTGTTGTTTGGCCTGGATCTCGTCGTCTAAGTCGTCGAGGTCCGACTGAAGCCGGCGCTTCTCGGCTTTCAGATCGTCGACGACCTCGGCGATATTTTGACGGTTCCGTTCGGCTTTCTCGAGTTCCCGCTCGAGGTCGCTTCGCTCGCTTTCGAGCTCGGGGAGCTGTTCGCGTTTGGCCTCGATCGTGTCCTCTTTCTCGCTGATGGCGTTCGAGCGTCGCCGGGCCTCGTCGAGCAAGCGGTCCTGTTCGCGCTGCAGGTCATTTTTCTCGGTCTTGGCCGCCTCGAGCTCGTCTTTGCGCTCGGCGAGGTCGGCCTTGAGTTCGTCGAACTCGGTGTCGACGGCCTCGATCTCGGCCTCGAGCTCGTCGCGTTCGGCCTCGCGTTCTTGAATCTCGCTCTTGATCGAGGCTTTCTCGAGTTTGTGCTCGCGGATCTCGGACTCGAGGTCGTCGATCGTCTCCTGTTTGCGATCGATCTGGACGAAGGCGTCGCGGCGCGTCGATTCGGCGTCCTCGATCGCTTCCTCGCTGGCCTCGATCTTGTCCTCGAGCCGCGAGATGTCGCCTTTGAGCTCCTCGATCTCGCTTTTGATCCGGAGCTGTTCATCCTCGCCCTTGCGTTCGATTTCGGCATTGAGGTCCTCAAGGTCTTCCTCTAAGCGGACGACTTTGCCTTCGCGTTCGTCGAGTTCGCGCTGCAGGTCGCGGAGTTCGTCCGCGAGGTCGTCGGACTCGGCTTCGACCGACGCGAGTTCCGTGCGTTTCTCCTCGAGTTCGCTGGCTTTCTTGTAGCCTTCGTACTCCTCTTTTTCGCGCCGGAGCCGGCGGTAGCGCATGGCTTCCCGGCGTTCGTCCGCGAGCTGCTCGATGCGGTCGCGTTTCTCCTCGATGCGGAGTTCGGCCTCGTCGATCCGTTCCTGGACCGTCTCGAGTTCCGCAAACGCGTCTTCCTTTTTCGCGTCGAACTCGGCGACGCCCGCGATTTCGTCGATGATCTCCCGGCGAGCGTGGGGCGTCATGTTGATGATCTCGGTGACGTCGCCTTGCATGACGACGTTGTATCCTTCGGGAGTGATGCCGGCCTGGGCAAGCAGGTCCTGAATGTCCGAGAGGTTGACAGAGCGGTCGTTGAGATAGTAGTAGGAGTAGTAGTTGTCCTCGGTCTCTTTGACTCGGCGTCGGATGCGAATCTCGTCGACGTCGCCGACGTCCTCGCTGCCCGCGGCGTTGACGACCTGCGAGCGCTCTAAGGTGTTATCCGAGTTGTCGAGGACGACCTCGACGGTGGCCTCGCGAGGGCCACTAGACGTGTCGCCGTCCTCGTGGCCGGGGTTGTAGATGAGGTCAGTCAGCTTCTCGGCGCGGATCCCGCGGGTCCGGGCCAGTCCGAGCGCGAAGAGGACGGCGTCGATGATGTTCGACTTCCCGGAGCCGTTCGGGCCCGTCACCACCGTAAAGTCCTCGTAAAACGGGATCTTGGTCTTTCTCCCGAAGCTCTTGAAATCGTCGAGGATGATCGCCTTGATATACATTCTCGTTGCGCGGCCTCCGTGCCGTCGAACGCCGTCGATCGTGGGTGCTCGTCACGGCGCTGCCCCCCGTCCCACGGCGTCGTCTGCAGTTATGCTACGATAATGTCGTCGCTACCTGAGTCTTCCGTTTCGTCACCGGTCGCATCCGCCTCTCCGTCGGCGTCGGCTGCCGCTTCGGCGACGTCGTCAGGTTCGGCTTCCGGCGTCTCGTCTTCGTCGGTTGGCTGTGCCCGTCGCTCGGGGACGCGCGTCGGTGTGTCGGCGTCGAGTTCGGCCTCGAGAACTCGAATCCGCTCTTTCGCCTCGATCAATTCCTCCGTCAGACCCGTTACCGTCGACTCGAGTTCCGCAACCGTCGATTCGAGCTGCTCGACACGGTTGTTCGACATATCAGCTAGGGGTCCGTCAGGCCACATAAACGTACGTCAGACGATCATAAGCTGACTTACAGATCGCGATGTGACGACGTATGGCTCCGAATCTGGCAGCGATTCGCCGTCCCTGTCGCCGATCGCGAGTGCCCGATCTCCATCTCACCGCGGGATCGAGATCAGAAGTCGCGACCCATGCCACTGGCGTGCAAACCGATAAAAAGCCGTCTGCTTGCCAGACCGGCGGTGGTCGCGGAAACCGCGCTCACCGCTGGCGACGGAGCCAGGCAGCCGCAGCGACTGTCACTGCCGTCGCGCCGAGACCGAACCCTGGCTGTGCGTCACCGCTCTCCGCCTCGGTGTCGGATGGAACGACGACGGCCTCGTAGCCCTCGAGCGACGTGTTCGCACCCCAGGTGATTCGGGTATCCGTTCGGTCCGCTGGTGCTGGCGTCGACTCCGCGAGCGTGTATCCGTCGGGAAGCGTCAGGACGACGGGTTGCTCCGCGATGAACCCGCTGGCGAACGGCTTGGAGAGGCGCAATCGGTCGTCGTCGGTCGCCGCGAGTTCGGTCCAGGTCGCCGAAACGGACACGATACCACGGTCGTTTTGATCGACTGTCTCGAACGAGACGCGAGGGTTTTCGATCGTCATCTCGCGCCCCGTCTCGTTAGCCGTGCTGGCTGCAACCGTTCGGAACCGCTTTTCGGTACGTGCTTCGAGTTGCTCTCGTTTCGTTTCGTTCGTCTGAAGCGCGTTGAACGCGGTTCGGTCCGCTTCGTCGGTCAGGTCGAAACTGACGGTGATCGAGACGTTCGCGTCGCCGTCGTCCTCGAGTGCGACCACGAACGCCGAGTCAGTCTGCTGCGACTGGGCGTCGATTTCGGTCGAGCTGTCACCAGTTGCGACGACGCTTCCGGTCACGAGGAGCGCAACGAGTACGATAGTCAGGAGCCGCGATACATGTGCCCCAGCTCGCAGCGATCGGCGCTGGTCGGTGTCAGGCGCTCGGCTCATCGATCGTCGTCTGTTTCGAGGTCGTCGTCCTCAGCAGGCTCGTCTTCGTCCGTTTCCTCATCATCGTTGTCATCGTCGTTATCCTCTTCTTCGTCGGTATCGCCTTCTTCATCACTTTCCTCATCTTCTTCGTCGTCAGCGCCTTCTTCGTCGTCTTCAGCTGCTTCCTCGTCAGCTTCGGCATTGCCATCCCCCTCAGTTTCGAGATCGATCTCGAGTTCGGTCTCGAGTTCACCGCGGACCACCTCGACCTCGAGTTCGTCCGTTCCGTTAGGGGTGGCAAACGAAACCGTTCCTGCGTCACCGGTGTGGCCAACCGTCTCGTCGTTTGCAATAACGGCTGCATCGGAGACTGGGCTCCCGTTGAACGTCACGGACACGGTCACGGTTCCGTTGTCGATGGCAGCGTCGGCGTTGAGCTGTGATGCAGTGTCTCTCTCGTCGTCCGAATCGTCCGTCTCGTCGTCGAACTCGAACTCGAACTCGAGTTCGCCCTCGGCGTCACCGTTGTCGGCCTCAATCTCGACTTCGTCGCGTGGCAGCGTGACGGTGAGCGTTCCGTTGGCGTCCGTCTCACCGACAGTTCGATCGTTGACGGTGATCGCCACGTCGGTTGCCGGCTGTCCGTTCGCGAGTAGTTGCAGCGTCACCTGCTCACCCGGTCCGGGCGAGCCGTCCGCGACGAGAAACACGAGCGATTCAGTATCGTTCGCGTCCGTCGCTTCGTCGTCTTCCGCAGCTTCCTCGTCGATATCTTCGTCGTTCGCGCGACGTTCGATCGCTTCTTCGAGTTCGAAGACGGTCCCCGTTTCTCCGTCGACGCTGACTTCGGCCTCACCAGTTTCGGCTCCGGTCAACACGAATTCGAACTCGTAGACGCCATCCTCGGCGTCCCGCTCGGCTTCGGAAACCGTCCAACTGCTGTTGTTGCTCGTCGCAGAGAGGGCGGCGGTGGCTGTGGCAAGCGCGTCCGTTTGAGAGATCGACAGCGATCCGTTTCCGTCGCGCGGTCGCTCGTACTCACGGCTTCGCTCGCCGTCGTCGCTTTCGACCTCGATCGACATGCCGCCGTCGAGGTCGATTTCTACGTTCCCGCTCGCTTCGCCGGTGAACTGTCGGGTCAGTGCGTTGGTTCCTGCGCTCGTGAGCTCGGCCACTGCCGTGCGCTCGTCGGCGAGATCGGACAGCGTCACGCCGGCAGCACGAAGCTCAACCGTCTCGACTGACTCGGCGCGCTCCTCGAGGCGCTCGTAGCTCGAGACTACGTTCCGTGCCCGTGTGTTCAGCGATGCGAGCCGCTGTGCGTACGCTGATTCCTCGAGATCGCCGCCCTCGTAGGCAGCGGTTGCGCGCTCGTACTCAGCCTGAAGCGCTATCGATCGGTTCTCGAGGACTGCCGCTCGACCGGCGATCGCGGCTGCGCGGGCGCTATCGTTGCCCTGTTCCATGCGTTCGTCGAACGCCGTGTCCTCGAAGTCACTACGCACGTCGTCGCTCGTCGCGGTAACGACGGTCGACAGCTGTGCACCGGTTGTGACGGTCACACCGTTTTCAGTCTGTACGTCTGGATTCGATTCACTCTGGGTCGTCGCGCCAGCGACGACCGCAGGGCCGAGCATGCTCGTACAGAGCAGGACGGCCAGTGAGACGATCAGTAATCGTCGGTTCAACATCGATCACGTCTCGGAACGGACTTCTGATAAAACGGATCGGTCGTGGGACCGGTTTTCACCGATTTGCACGAGTCGATTCCGCTGCTTGCGGTAGTTTGCAGCGAGTTGCAGTGCATTGCAGCTACCGAGACAGTATGCTTATACGATCCGTCTCGAAAACCTAGCGACCGTGAACCCGTCACTCCGTCGCGTCCTCGTCACTGTTCTCATCGCCCTCTCGCTTGGGATCGTTCCCATCGGAGCCGTGGCGATCGGGCAGCCCGATGAGGCGGGTGCCGGCGATATGCCTTCGATCGGGACGGCAGCGGTTCCCGAGCCGGATACGACAGTGACGCGCATTACGATCGACGAGAACGGGACTGCTCACTGGTCGGTGACGATTCGAACGCGCCTCGCCAACGAATCCGATGTCGCCGACTACGAAGCCTTTGAAGAGCGGTTCAACGCCGATCGAAACACCTCCGTCGAGCAGTTCGAGCGGCGAATGACCGGCGTCGTCTCGAGTGCGGAAGCGGCGACCGGTCGTTCGATGTCCGCGTCGAACTTCCGGGCCGAGAGCTCGATTCAGGAGGTACCCAGACGCTGGGGCACCGTCACGTACTCATTCCGATGGACGAATTTCAGTACGCGAGCCGGGACTGCCCTCGTCGTCGGTGACGTGTTCGAAGGTGGCCTCTATCTCGACGAGGACGATCGCCTACAGATCGTCCCGCCCACTGGATACACCGCAGCGGAGACGACACCCCCACCCGACGAAACTGATGGCGAAACGCCGGTCTGGGTCGGCCCGAAGAACTTCGCCGACCGACAGCCGACGGTTCGCTTCGAACCAGCCGAACCCGAGGTCGGCAGTGATCGCAACAGCAGCCACTCGTGGACCGGATCACCCCTCGTGCTCGCGGGCGCTACTGTCGTCCTTGTGGGTCTCGGAATCGCCGTTTCCGTCATGTCCGACCGCGAGTTGCTCCGTCAGGTGCGCTCGAGCGTCCCGCTCCCTGTCGGGACGACACCCGACGCAACCGAACAGGCTGCGACCGACTCGGACGATGCTCTCAATGGGGTGAACAACGACACGAACGACCGGAAAAGCGCCGGTGAGACGGCGGATACGGCGGCAACCGCCGCCAACCCTCCGTCTCCCGACCTCGTCACCGACGAGGACCACGTCCGCGCGCTCATAGAGCAACACGGCGGGCGGATGCGCCAGGCCGCGATTGCCGAAGAACTCGAGTGGTCGGCGTCGAAAACCTCGCGGGTCGTCTCCGGAATGGCTGAGGAGGATGTCGTCGAAAAGCTTCGGGTCGGTCGCGAAAACGTGATCGATCTCGTCGACGACACGGAATAAGAGACGGCATCGCCAGTCGTTACGCTTTACCCCCACCAGCCCGAATCGAGGCGCAATGACTGCCCAGACCGTCCAGCAGGGCGACCTCGTGACCGTCATCGGGCTCGAGGTCCACGTTCAGCTGGAGACCGACACGAAGATTTTCTGTGGGTGTTCGACCGACCAGACCGACGACCCCAACGAGAACGTCTGCCCGGTCTGTCTCGGCCTGCCGGGGGCGCTGCCAGTGTTAAACGAGGCTGCCGTCGAGGCCGCCGTCAAGATCGGCAAGGCGATCGACGCCGACATCCCCGAGGAGACCCGTTTCCACCGGAAGAACTACTACTACCCCGACCTGCCCAAGAACTTCCAGATCACCCAGTACGACGAGCCGATCTGTGCCGACGGCGAACTCGAGGTGTCCGTCGAGGGCCAGCGGCGCACGATCGCGATCGAGCGCGCCCACTTAGAGGAGGACCCGGGCAGCCTCCAGCACGTCGGCGGCGGTGGCGGTATCGATTCAGCCGAGTACACCCTCGTCGACTACAACCGCGCCGGCACGCCGCTGATGGAGATCGTCACAGCACCCGACTTCCGCAGCCCCAGCGAGGTGCGAGCGTTCCTCGCCGAACTCGAGGAAGTGCTCGAGTATCTGAGCGTCTTCGACGCCGAGCGCGACGGCAGCCTGCGGATCGACGCTAACCTCTCGATCATCCCTGAGGAGGAGATCGACGGCGACGGCATCGACGAGATCAGTGAGGAAGCGCTGGCTGCGGCCAACCGGACAGAGGTCAAGAACATCTCGAGTCACAAGGGCGCTGAAAAAGCTCTGGCGTACGAAGAAACGCGTCAGAAAAACGCCATTCAGCGCGGGCGCGCGGTCGAACAGGAGACCCGCCACTGGGACGAGAGTCGGGGCATCACGGTCTCGATGCGCTCGAAAGAAGAGGAGAAAGACTATCGCTACTTCGAGGAGGCTGACCTGCCGCCGCTGCGCGTCTCGGGCTGGAAAGACGAGATCGCGATCCCGGAACTGCCCTCGGCCCGCCGCGAGCGGTTCCAAGCGGAGTACGGCCTGAACGAGGAGGCCGCCTCGAAGCTTACCTCCACCAAGCAAGTCGCGGACTTCTACGAGAACGTCGCCGGCGAGTTCGACCCCGACCTCGCCGCCACGTGGGTCGCGGACAACCTGCTAGGCGAACTCAACTACCGTGACATCGAGATCACCGAAATCGAGGGCCGACTCGAGGAAGTCACCCGCCTGGTCGAACTCGTCGCCGAGGACGAGATCACGGCGAAAAACGCCCGTGAGACGGTGCTGCGCTCGATGCTCGACGACGGTCGCACGCCGGACGAGGTCGTCGCCGAGGAAGGCTTAGGCAAGACCGGCGAAGACGAGGTCCAGCAGGCCGTCGTCGAGGCGATCGACGAGAATCCAGATGCCGTCGACGACTACGAGTCGGGTGACGACGGTGCGATCAATTTCCTCGTGGGCCAGGTCATGCAGAAGACCGGCGGCAGCGCGGACCCGGGCGACGTGAATCAGTTGTTGCGGGCCGAACTCGAGGCCTAGTCAGCCTGTAGGTCGTCCTGTAGTGCCTCGAGATCCTCCCTGGCGTGTCCACAGAGGACCCGCGCGTCGTGGCGGCGCTCGAGATCTTTGAGCGTCCGGAGACTCTCGCGCCAGTCGCGTTTGCTCCAGAGGAGTCCCCCGCCCATCGGGAGCCCCTGATCGTAGTTCTCGCGGGTGTAAGCCTGATCGCCCGCGAGGATTACCGTGCCGGCGTCGTCGAGTTCGAGCACCACGCCGAGGAGGCCGGGCGTGTGGCCGGGCAAGTGGATGAGTTCGAGACCGTCGACGACCTGTCTGCGGTCGCGGTGGATGATCTCCCAGTGCAGGTCGCGGTCGAAGTCGCCGGCGAGATAGGCCACGTCGCCGGCATCGGTTTTGGCGCTGTAGTAGGCGTACTTGAGCTCTTCTTCGTGGACGACGATCGGCGTCTCGGTGCCCTCGAACGCGTAGAGCCCGCCGGCGTGGTCGAGGTGTAGATGCGTCTGGAGCACCATGTCGATGTCGTCGACTGCGTAGCCGGCGTCGGCCAGATCGTCCTCGAGCGGGCGGAGGTCGGTGTGTTCGAAGGCTGCATAGAGGTCAGCAGGCCAGTGGCCATCGGCGGCGTCGGGATGGGTGCCGGTATCCCAGAGGATCGTCGCCTCGGGATGGTCGATGACGACGTTGTAGACCGGCGCGTCGTCCATGACTGTCTCGGGATTTGGTTCGTCGGTCGTTCCGAGAGCGGCCCCCTCGATGATGTTGTTGCGATCGGCGGTGATCGTCCCGCGATCGATCGGTGTGAGTGTCGCGTCGACCATACTCTCAGCACGCGCGGCGCGCGCTTATGCGTGCGGAATCGATAACAATCTCGGCGCGGTTGGCTACTCGGAGCGATTCTGTCCTGTCTCCCGCTCCGATCTCGTTGTCAATGCCTGCCGTGATTCTTCCTGTCGTCGGGGCGTCGTGTCCACATGGTCAGAGCTTCGACGATCGTGCTCGTCGTCGGTGTTGGATTGCTGTTCGTCCCGATTCCACCCGTAGCGACGGTCCTCGGTGCGATCGTAATTCTCGTCGGGGCAGCGCTCAGAATCCTAACCGATCACTGAGACGGTCTGCTGTCAGTCAGTGCACCCGCGACCGTCCTGGGGGTGCACCGGTAATCAGTGACAGTAAACCGTGTGACTTGTCCACGATTGCCACTGGATTTGCGCTGGATCGGTTCGCACACGTTGCATCGTTAGGTTCACGGTTTTATTGACTGTCGTTCAATCAGTACGTATGGCTTCACCCCCTCACGTGCTCGTCGCTGGCGGTGGTCTCGCTGGACTCGTTGCCGCCCGCCACCTCGCTGGCGGCGGCCTCGACGTGACGCTCCTCGAGCGCCACGACACGGTCGGCGGTCGCGTCCGCACCGTCGAGCGCGACGGCTATCGATTCGACCGCGGCTTTCAGGTGCTGTTTACGGCTTATCCCGCAGTGCAACGGGAACTCGATCTCGAGGCACTCGACCTCTGCCGGTTTGCCCCGGGTGCGACCATCGCAGGCCCCGATGGCCGCACGACGCTCGCGGACCCGCTTCGGGAACCCGGCACCATCCCGATGACGCTCTCGAATCCGTCCATCTCCGTCGGTGACGCGCTCCGGATCGCCCGGCTTTGGTGGGACCTCCGCCGAACCGACCCGAACGCACTGCTCGAGGCGGGACCCGACGAGACGATCCGAGCGTATCTCGACGAACGCGGGTTCTCCGACCGGTTCATCGATGAGTTCGTCGCACCTTTCTACGGCGGGATCACGCTCGATCGCTCGCTGTCTACCTCTCGTCGCGTGTTCGAGTACACGTTTCGAACCCTCGCAGCGGGCGAGATCGCTGTCCCCGCCGCGGGAATGGGCGCGATTCCAACCCAACTCGCCGATCGCGTCCGCGAAGTCGGCGGCACCATCGAGACCGGCGTCAGGGTCGAGTCGGTTACAGCGAGCGACGGCGACTCGAGGGGGACTGCCACAGTTGAGACCGGTGCCGAATCGATCGCAGTCGACGCGGTCGTCGTCGCGACCGATCCGCCGACCGCACGCGAGCTGACCGGCGTCGACGCGATTCCCACCGACGCACGCGGCTGTGTCACCCAGTATTACACGTTGCCGGCTGATGTCGACCTCGAGACCGACCGCCGACTCCTGTTGAACGCGACCGAAGCGGGGCCGAACCACGTCGTTCCGCATAGCGCGGTCGCGCCGACGTATGCCCCCGACGGCACGACGCTCATCAGCGCGACGTATCTCGGCGGCGAGGGCCATAGACACTCGAGGCGAAGCGGCGCGAGCCGCGGAGCGGCGGACCCCGACGGCGAACTATCCGAGCTGACGCGACGAACGCTCGAGTCGTGGTACCCCGACCAGCGGTTCGACGGACTCGAGGTCCGTCACACCGAGCGCGTGCCGTTCGCCCAGTTCGCTCAGCCGCCGGGCTTTCGCGAGCGGCTGCCCGACGTACGCGAGCCAGCGGGCCCGGTCTATCTGGCAGGCGACTACATGCGGTGGTCGTCGATTCAGGGCGCGATGGAGAGCGGTCGACAGGTGGCGAAGGCGGTCATCGACGATCTCTCGCGGTCTCGCCGCCGCTGATACGGTCTGCTGTCACGATGTCCCGGTGGGTCCGCAGTGCGGGTCGCGGTCCCACCGGCACTGACTGACAGGAGTCCGTATGAGGACCTGATTACCAATCGTTAAATCGCTGGACACCGACTTTCCAGTCTGATTTCTCGCATGAAGCTACTCGTACTCGGAGACCTCCATCTCGGCGAGGACGGCTACACCGCTCGTCCGCATCCGTCGTGGGAGCGGTTCGACGCCGTCCTCACCGTCGGCGACGTCGCTCACTCCCGCGTGAGCGTCGCAAACGGGACGTTGCAGCAAGAGGAACTGGTCGGGCTCGAGGAGGCGACGGCCTTCTTCGAGCGGCTGGACGACCTCGGTATCCCGCTCCTGACGGTTCCCGGCAATCACGACTACCAGCGACACGACGAGATCATCGACGGCGCGACAGGCGCTCAAAACCTGCATCGAGCGACGACCGACCTCGGCAGGTACAACGTGTTCGGCTTCGGGAGCGAATTGCTCGACGACGGCCCGGAAGTGCGATACGATCCCGAAAACGTGACCGAAATCGACGATCCCGACGCCTGGCTCGCGCGAACCCTTGACCGTGCCGCAGGCGACGAAACGGAAGCCGCCGCGTTGCGCGACAGACTCGAGGGGGTCGACCAGCAGGTTGCAACTTACACTGATGGATACGAGACGCTGACATCGCTGGCGACGGCGGAGGCGGGAGCCCTCGGGACGATCGCGCTCACACACGTCCCACCGTTTAACACCACGCTCGATCGGGTCGCCGACTCCGTTCCTCGCATCGGCGGTCGCCACTGGGGGTCGATCGCACTGACGAACCTGCTTGCCGAACACGACATCTCGTTCGTCGCGTGTGGCCACATCCACGAGGCAGAAGGCGTCGAACCAGTTGCCGGCACGCCCTGTCTCAACGCTGGCTACCGGAGTGCCTACGACGTGACACTCGAGAACGGCGACGTCTCGATCACCGACGCCGAACCACCGGTCGAGTGAGCGCGTCCGCGCGCAGCCGACGTGCGCTCACAGTCAGTTCACAGCAGTTTTCGCAGCTTTTCGAGCGGCGGAAACCACAGCGCCTCGCCGCTCGAGTCGTCCCAAACGGCTGGATAGAACCCGTCGGAAAGTCGGACGAGCGGCGTCTGAAAGTCGCGACCGGCCAGCTGGTTGACGGTCGTGCCGGCGGCCAGCCGGGTAAACGCTGGGAGGACGAGCACGTCCGCGCCCTCGTAGGTGTCAGGGCCGTAGAGGACACACGGTCGTTTGCGACCCTCGATCGACAGCGCGGGATGATCGTGGCCGACGATGTACCGGTCGGCTGTCGTCTTCGGTCGCTCGTGGCCGTGACAGGCCACCGTCTCGCCGTCGGCCAGTTCGTACTCGAGTGCTGTCTCGCCGTCGAAGGCCGTCTCGAGAATCGTGTCGTGGTTGCCCGGCGTGACGACTACCTCCGCCCCAGCCGCGTCGACGGTTTCGAGTAGTCGATCGAGATCGTGTTCGACGCCGCGTGGCAGGCGGGCAAACGAGTGCAGTAGGTCGCCAGCGATGACGACAGTCTTCGGATCGGTCTCCGTGAGGAGTCTCTCGAGTCGCTCACGGATGTCGGCACCATCGTCGATCGGGGCGTCGACGCTCGAGGCGGCAGCCTTCCCGAGATGGACATCTGCAAGGACGAGCGTCTCGGCGGCGGGGACGAAAACAGCGCGGTCGTGGACGGCAAACGGAACGTCGATCTCGACGCCGCGGTCAGTCATCGCCCGTCTTGGAGCGTGCTGTGCGTGCTGCCGTGTCGGTCTCTCCCTGAACGTCCGTGCCAAGTGCGTCCGCGAGGTCGTACTCCGTCCCGGTCAGGATGTAGAGGACTTCCTCGAGGGGGTCGAGTACTTCGGGGAGCAGACGGACGACGAGGTACGTAATGCCAAGCAGGGCGACGATCGACAGCGACTGGGCGATGAAGTTGTGGGCGACGAGATAGGAGGTCCGGTCGGCGGGTGCGCCCATGAACTCCGTGGCGACGTAGACAAGAGCGTCCTGCTGGAACCAGCCCCACGGAGAGGCCAGTCCGATGAAGACGTTCCGGACGAGATTCAGGAACCAGATAACGCCGATCGAGAGCACGAAGGGCGTGACCTTCCGCTTGAGTGGCGCGTCGACGGCCGCAATAAGACCGCCGAAGATAGCCATGCTGCCGATGCCGGTACAGGACATGATGATGTAGGTCGTCCGACCGGTTACCGTCTCGTCGGGATCGAATCCGAACTTGCTCATGTAGCCGTTGCTCCCCTCGACGATGCCGGGGCTGTAGCCGAACAGTTCCATCCCGAAATGCGTCTGGGCGGCCGTCGTCTCGATCAGCCAGGTGCGAACGACGGGGATCGTCTCCGCTGGCAGATAGAGCAGGCCCATGAACGCGACGGCGTTCGACAGCACGAGTAACGATTCCCGTCCCTGGACGAGCAGATACCCGGCATAGACGGACAGCGGCAGCGCGGCGAGGGTTAACAGCGTCTGGATCGGGCTCTTGACCTCGAGATAGTAGTGCGGGACCATCGTCAGCCAGAAGAGCCCGAAGACGACCCACGCACCGGCAGCGAGGTATCGTGCAGGATCGACGGCATCGAGCCACTTGAGGACCATCGCCAGGACGAACGCACCGATGGCGGTCCAGGCGAGGACGTCCCCGAGCGGGATCGAACCGATGCTCGTCGCAGTCGCCGCGGGTAGGGCCGGCATGCTCACGTCAATCCGACGGACTCTCCGGCTATCAACTTGACGCCTCGGCACGGTCGATCGACGCAGCGATCCAGACCGGTGACCGACCGCGTCCCTTTTTGCCGCGCACCAAAATATGGCTGTATGGTCGATGTCCTCGACAACAAGCGGGCCGCGACGCGGTTCCGGATTCTCGTCCAGATCGCCGAGCGCCAGCCCGCGGTCAGTCAGGGTGAGATCGCCGAGGAGGTCGGCGTGACGAGCCAGGCCGTCAGCGAATACATCCGCGAACTCGTCGAGGAGGGATTCGTCGAAAAGGAAGGGCGCTCGCGCTATCGGGTCACCCGCGAAGGGGTCGATTGGCTCTTCCGTGCGGCCGACGACGTCCGCCGGTTCGCCGACCACGTAACCGGTGACGTCCTCGGCGCGATGAGTGAGGATGCCTACATCGCGACCGACGACATCGAGGAGAACGAGACGGTCTCGCTGACAGTCAAGGACGGTCTGCTCCACGCTACGCCGGGAGACGAGGGGCCCGCAACCGGGATCGCCACCAGCGATGCCGCAGCCGGGACCGACGTCGGCGTCACCAGTTTCGAGGGCGTCATGGAACTCGAGCCTGGATCGGTCACCGTCTTGCAGGTCCCGTCGATCCGGACCGGCGGGAGCCGCGCAATTGACGACGAAACTGTCACCGGGGCCTGTGACGATGCCGATCTCGTCGTCGCAACCGGCGTCGAGGCCGTCGTCGCCTGCCGGCAGGCCGGCACCGACCCCGCGGTCACGTTCGCCGTCGGCGACGTCGCAGCCGACGCCGCGAATCACGGGCTCACGGTGACTGCTGTCGCCACGACCGACGCTGTCGGTCGCGTCACCGATGCGCTGCGAGATGCCGACGTATCCTACGAAGTCCTCGAAGGCTGACCGCTAATCGATCCGGACGACAGAGCGGGACCGCAGCCCGTCTCACTCACGGCTCAGCGCTACTTGTCAACGGCGATGGGCACAACTGACCGAAAGAGAAATCCAAATCGCGTCGTTAGCCGATATAGCGCAGATCGTCGTCGGTCGGCACGTCCATGCTCTGTTGCTGTTCCATCTCCTGGATCTTGCCGATGACATCCTCCATCTCGTCAGCGCGCTCATCAAGGGAGTCGTAATCGAGTTCGAAGCCGAGTACGTCCGCAAGCACCTCGAGCACCGCGCGGGCGCTTTTGGGATCGACGAGATAGCCGCTGGTCTCGCCCATCAGACAGGCCGCATCGAAGCCGCGGCGCTCGCCGAGCCCGAGCAAGAGCCCGGAGACGCCGACGATGCCGCCGGCGGGTTCGTCCTCACGGAACTCGACGCCAGCGTCCTCGAGTCCCTCGAGCAGTGACTCGTCGCTGACAGCCCCGACGACGGCGTACTCGTCGATGAGTTCGCCGGTCGGGACGCCGCCGAGTGCGTACACTTCCGTCGCGCCGAACTCCTCGGCGATGTCGAGGAAGGCATCGGTCAGTGTGTAGTGACCGGCGTTGCTCTGTGCCTGGTGGTCGCCGGTCAGAAGCAGGAGATCCCGTCCCTCGGGAACGTCGACGGCGTAGAGCTCGGCACAGGTCAGCTCGGAGACGCCGTCCTCGACGCTCACCTGCGGCGGGAACTCACGGGAGTAGACCCGTCGAACGAGCGTGCTCTCACCCTCGAGTTCTTCGAGCAGGTGCTCGACGGCGAGGGTGCCGACGTGTCCGACCCCCGGCAACCCCTCGACGAGAACGGGGTCGTCCAGTTCGACCTCGGCGACTGCGTCGATCTCGAGTTCGTCCATACCGTATCAGCGATTGCGACGTTTAAGAGCGCGTCGGTACTCGCCGTGGGGGTCGTTGGGGTCAAAGGGTGCCGGCGCGCTGTTTTCGGCGTCGGCACCGCACTCGGGACAGACCGCAGAAAGGGTATACACCGGGCGGTCGTGGACCTCGCGCCACGCCGAACACACCCGAATGTCGGATTTCATTACTCGTCGTCGGTACGTCGCTCGCGGTGGTACTCGCCGCTGCCGTCGTGGCCTTCGATCGCGGCGATCGCGCGGTCAGCGCTGTCCTCGAGCTGGGATTCGGCGGTCTTGTAATTGGGTGCCTGCACCTCGATGCGGTACTCGGGCGCGCCGACGTAGCTCACTTCGAGGTCGACTTCGTCGGGCACCTCGCCGTTGCCTTCGGCGGCCTCGAGAGCTTCGCGGATGCCGTCGACACCGCTCGGCGACGGGTTCTCTAAGTCGACGTAGCCGGTGACGTTGACGTAGGGCACCGAGACGTTCTCGCGGGCTGTCTCGACGAGCGAGTCGATCTCGTCGGTCTCGAGACCGGTGTTCTCGAGGGCTTCCTCGCCGTGGATCGCGGCCTGTTTGAAGCCGTCGTAGAGGCTTCCGTGGGCGCCGATCAGTTCGTTAGCGATCGCGGTGTAGGCCTCGTCGTCGATGTCGTCGCCGAAGGCCAGTTCCATCCAGTTGTCGGCCTTCTGCTCGTTTTTCCACTCCTGAATCTTGTCGGAGCGCTGGTGGTCGTTGACGTCTTTCAGCGAGAGGTCGATTTGCTGGGAGCTCTCGTCGACGTCTAGGACCTTACAGACGACGATCTGGCCCTCGCGGACGTGATCGCGGACGTTCTTGATCCAGCCGCTTGCGACCTCGGAGATGTGGATCAGTCCGCGCTTGTCCTCGTACTCCTCGAGATCGACGAAGACACCGAAGTCCTCGATTTCGTCGATCTTGCCGACGACGAGTTCGCCGGGGTCGGGCCAGCCGCTGTATTTCATCGTGACTCGACTGTGTCGATGATCTCGTGTTCGATCTCGGCTTTGCCACCGGTCGGTCGCGCGAGCGTCGTGCCACAGACGGCACAGGCGACCTCCGAGGAGGCCTTGCCGAAGACGGTCTGTTCGTTCTCGCAGTCACTGCATCGAACGCTGTAGAAATTTCCTGCCATTGAAATCACTCCTGGAACTCGAGTCGGCCAGCGCGCCATCCCTCGCGGAGGTGGGCCTTGCCACATTCACTGCAGCGGTACTTGAGGTCGGTCTTCTTGGTCGGCTTCTCGCCACCGGGCACCTTCGAGAAGCGACCGGAGTTACCGATCGACGCGCTGTTGCGCCGGGTACGGCGAGCGTCCCATTTCATACCGCTCGAACGGCCCGTTCGGGACTTTTCGACTTCGTGTTCGTGGTGTTCGTTGCAGTGCGGACAGTACGTATTGAATCGGCGTGGCATCTGCATGGTTATCTCACTTGCTGTGGCCTATGGCTGCGCTGTTTAAAAACCGTTTGATAGCCGCCGGGCCACCGCCCGCGACCGACGACGGGCTGCCGGTCGCGCTCGCGTTTGACTTGCAGACGGGGCCGCCATCTCCATCGCCCGCGTCTGCGAGGCGACAGCAGCCTCCGAAGCGTTTAATCCGCTCTCCTGTGAAGCAGCACCCATGAAGCAGCTCATCATCCACGGCGATCCCGGCATTCGAAACGGGGCCATCATCCGATACGAGGGGTCGGAAGTGGTCTGTTTCGGGATCAACAGAAACGGCGAGTACCACGGTCCCGACCGGGTCCAACTCTGGTGTACCGTCGGCGAGGAAGACGAGTACGAGGATTACGAGAAACGGAACTACATGCCACACTTCCTCGAGGTCGACCATGTCGAGGCCGAGGACGTCGAAGTCATCCGGGCAAAGGCCGATCTCGCGATCTGATCGGCAGCCGGTGCGACTCACATCTTGATCCGTGTCCGGTTCGATTTCGTTCCTGACCGCCCGCATCCGCGAATTGAGTAGGTCTCTGACACATTTCTACATCTGTATATTAGTTGCTATTTTTACGCGGCGACCGGAAGATGGAAATCCAAGCCGTCGACAGTGACCGGTACGCTCGAGACCGAACACGACGATGAGTAATTCCCTGTCAGAGGCCGTTCGGATGCGGGTTCGCGCGTTGTGGTCGACGACGCGGTTCGGGCAGTTCGTCGGTGTCGGTGCCGTCGGGGCGACTGTCGACAACGTGACCCTCGTGTTGCTCGTCGAGGCGACGGTTCTCGGTCCGGTCGTCGCGAAGATGCTCTCCTGGGAGCTCGGCATTGCGGTGATCTTTGCAATCAATGAACGGTGGACGTTCGCAGACTATGGACAGACTGGCCTCTGGCCGTTAGGGAAGCGATTTCTACGCTCGAACGTGGTCCGATTCGCTGGGTTTCTCGTGACGCTGGCCGTGCTGGCCGTCCTAGTTCGCCAGTTCGAAATCTGGTATGTGACGGCGAACGTCATCGGGATCGGGTTCGGCTTCTTCGTTAACTACACCTGCGAGAGCCTCTACACGTGGCAGGTTCATCAGGACTAACGGTAGAAACCCGCATACGGCAGCCGAATCACAACCCTTAACTAGGCGACTCGGGTATGAACAGGTAGCGGGATGGGATAGCCAGGAGATTCCGGCGGGCTCATAACCCGCAGACCGGTAGTTCAAATCTACCTCCCGCTATGTTTTGGCGCGAACAAGCTCGTGAGCGCCAACCATAGCACGGTTGTCGTTTGAGCCAAAAAGCAGCTTCGCTGCGACCGTGGTTCAAATTCACCCCCGCTACTTTTGACGAATTCAACGACGAACGACGAGTAGATTCGAGCTAGACGACGAGGGAGCAAAGCGATCGAAGTCGGCGTAGTTCAACTCGACTTCCCGCTCGAGCCGAAGACGCCCCCGCTCGAGACGGGGAGCGAACCCGACCGTGCCGTCGAAACTAACACGTTAGCTGACGATTTCGAGTACAGCAGTGTCAACGAGTCCACGAGCAGCAGCATCCGAACGCGTGAGGCCGACTGCGATCGTGTACCGACCGGGGTCGACCGGTCGCCACTCGTCGTCGCTGATCTGAATTCGCTGGTGCCACTGCCGCCGGAATCGTTTGCGTTCACGCCGCGCGAACGAAAACGCGGCGGGCCGGTCGGGCACCGTCCGTGGTACCTGTGAGTCCTCACGATGGCCGTCGACGGTCCAGTACCAGTAGTTCGGCGAGTCCGTCCGAATCCGGATCGGGATCGGGAGCCGATTGTGGAACGTGACCGTGATGTCGACCGGTTCACCGGGCTCGTAGCGCCGTTTGTCTGTCGACACGTCGACGTTGATCGCCCGATGGCGCAGCGCCCGCGGCGTCACCGCGTAGCTGAGTGCTGCCCAGTCGATCGTTCGCGTGCGCTCGTCGGCCGCGCGCTCGCGTGGATTGGCGTCTCGAGTCATTCGCCAGTCGATCGTGTTCCGGAGTCGGCGGTATCGTCTGTGAACCGGTCGTCGAATCGATGGCAGGCGATCGGATGGGATGCTGGTCCCGACGTTAGCACCGGTTCGGTCGTTTCACAGGGCGTCTCGAACGTCGATGCGAGTCGAGTCCGTGCGGTCTCGAGGTTTCCATCCGCGGCGGCCTCGAGCGCAGCCGCGAGCGCGTCGTTGGCGTCCGGATCGGAGAGCCGTCGGGGGATGTTGTAGGCGTCCCGGATCGTCGCCGGGTCGGTCTCGCGCTCGTCGGCGTGTGGAAGCAGCGCCGCGGGTCCGGCATCGGCGTCCGTCTCGGCGAGGCGGGTTCGCAACGACAGTACGGCGCGGAACTCGTCGTCGGCGAGGTCGAACGGAGCGGGCGGAAGTACCCGCTGACAGCGCGTGTGGAACGGACAGCCTGACGGGATGTCGGTCGGCGAAGGAGCGGCTCCCTCGAGGACGATCCGACCGCCGTCCCAGCGGGGATCGGGTTCGGGGATCGCCGACAGCAGCGCCTCGGTGTAAGGATGGGACGGGGCGGCGAACACTTCGGCGGTCGTCCCCGTTTCCACGAGCCGGCCCAGATACATGACGGCCACCCGGTCGGCGAGGTGCTCGACCACCGAAAGGTCGTGGCTGATCAGTAGGTAGGAAAGTCCGAACTGATCTTGCAAGTCGGCCAGCAGGTTGAGAATCCCAGCCTGAACCGAAACGTCAAGCGCGGACACTGGCTCGTCGCAGATGAGCACCTCGGGCTCGGCGGCGAGTGCGCGGGCGATGCCGATCCGCTGGCGCTGCCCGCCGGAGAACTCGTGGGGGTATCGGGTCGCGTGACCGGCCCGTAGTCCGACGGTCTCGAGCAACTCCCGAACCCGTTCGTCGCGACGCGCCGGCGGTACGACATCGTGAACGTCGAGCGCTTCGCCGACGATCTCGGCGACGGTCAACTGCGGATTCAGACTCGAGAGGGGGTCCTGAAAGACGTACTGGATCTCGCTTCGCAGCTCCCGAAGCTCGGCTCGAGAGCACGCGGTGAGGTCGGTCCCGCGGTAGGTGACCGAGCCGGCGGCGGGCTCGAGCAGTCCGACGAGCGTCCGACCGAGCGTGGTCTTGCCACAGCCGCTCTCGCCGACGAGGCCGACCGTCTCGCCGGCGTGAAGCTCGAGGTCGACGCCGTCGACCGCCCGAACCGTCTCGCCGCGCCCGAGCAGTCGATCGAGAACCCCGTCGGCAGTGGTATAGTGTGTCGAGAGGGCGTCAGCGCACAACAGCGGCTCGTCATCGCTGCCGGTCATCGCGGCTCACCCTGCTGTTTCCGGTCACGACAGTTACTGTCCGCATCGTCCCGTATTTTCACCTCGTAGTCTAAGCCAGTCTCGAGATCACCGGTGTACTCGAGGCAGGCGGCGGCGTGGGTGTCGGGGTCGCCGTCGGTCGGACGACCCGTCGCCGGTTCGACCAGCGCTGGCCGCTGTCTGGCACAGCAGTCTTCCGCGTACGGACAGCGGGGGTGGAACCGACAGCCTGTCGGCGGGTCCACGAGATCGGGGGTCGTTCCCGGAATCGTTGGCAGGCGCGCGCGGTCGTCTCCGAGTCGCGGCGTCGCGGCCAACAGCCCGACGGTGTAGGGGTGTTTGGGGTCGTAGTACAGTTCGTCGACCGGCGCGCGCTCGACGAGTTCGCCGGCGTACTGGACCAGCACCCGATCGCAGAGTTCGGCGACGACGCCGAGGTCGTGAGTGACCAACTGGACTGCCGTCTCGGACTCCGCTGCGAGCTTCGCGAGCAACTCGAGGATTCCGGCCTGTACCGTCACGTCGAGGCCGGTCGTCGGCTCGTCGCAGATGAGCAACGCGGGATCACAGGACAGCGCCATCGCGATGACGGCCCGCTGTTGCATCCCGCCGGAGAACTCGTGGGGGTAGTCCGAATATCGTGTGGCCGGCTTTGGGATACCAACGCGCTCAAGGTGGCCGATCGTCCGATCGCGGGCCTCGCGGTCGGTGACGTCCTCGTGGGCGCGGATCGTCTCGGCGATCTGTTCGCCGACGGTGTAGACGGGGTTGAGTGCCGCGCCGGCGTCCTGAAAGACCATCGCGATTTCGTTGCCCCGGATCGCCCGGAGATCGTCGCTCGAGAGTTCGCGAACCTCGCGACCGCGAAAACGGATCTCGCCGGCGACGATCTCGCCAGCCCCGTCGAGCAGGCGGAGCAACGCGCGGCTCGCGGCGCTTTTGCCGGCACCGCTTTCGCCGACCAGCCCGACCGTCTCGCCGGCGCGGATCTCGTAACTGATGCCGTCGACTGCTCGGACCACACCGTCCTCGGTGTAGAACTGAACGACCAGATCTTCGACCTCGAGCAGCGCCATCAGCGCATCCGCCTCCGATCGTCGCTGACGTTTCGGTCGGGCTCGAGTGCGTCGGTGATGCCGTCGCCGACGAGGTTGATCGCCAGGACGAACAGGAAGATCGCAAGCCCGGGGAAGACAGTGATGTGCCAGTCGCCGCGCAGCAGCGAGCTGCGGCCCTGTGCGAGCATCGCCCCCCATTCGGCGCTGCCGGGCTCGAGGCCGAGGCCAAGAAAGCCAAGCGCCGCCGCGGTGAGCACGACCGTGCCGACGTTGAGCGTCGCCTGGACGACGACGGGCGCGACGGCGTTCGGCACGACGTGTCGCCGGATGATCGTCCGATCGGGGACGCCGAGCGCCCGCGCGGCGGTGACGTACTCGCGTTCGCGCACCGAGAGGACTTCGCCACGCAACAGCCGGGCGTAACCCACCCAGCCAGTGACGGCGAGTGCCACCACCACCGTCCAGTAGCCGCTCCCGAGGATCGGCACCGGCTCGAGGATCGGAACGATCGCGATCGCGAGCACAAGAAACGGGAAGGCGTAGAGCACGTCGACGACCCGCATGATCGCCTCATCGATCCAGCCGCCGAAATAGCCGGCGATCGCCCCGAGCGGAACGCCGACACAGAGCGCCAGTCCGACGGCGACGAGCCCGATGCTGAGCGTATACCTGCCGCCGACGAGCACCCGCGAGAACTGATCGCGGCCCGCCCAGTCGGTTCCGAACGGATGTGCCGGCGAGGGCGGCGCGTTCGCCGGCCCGACGAACGTCGCGGACGGATCGTAGGGTGCAAGCGAGAACGGCTGGAGCGTGATCGTCACCTCGGTGATCGAAATCTCGATCGGTCGGGCGAAGACCGCGAGCAGTGCCATGCCGACGATCACTGCCAATCCGGCCATCGCCGACCGGTTCCGACGGAACCGCCGCCACGCGTTCTCGAGGCGGCGTCCCGGCTGACGGCGCGTCGATCGGTTCGTCGACGCTGTTGCCGCGGTTGTCGTCGGGCTGGCACCGGAATCCGCCGGCGTCGTGCGGTCTGTGTCGTAGTCACTACTCGCGTCGTCGTCCGATCGGTTTGCATCGGCATCGTCGAAGCCGACGATTCGAATCCGGCCACGTTCGGTGGTGTGTCGGTCGTTCATCGTCAGTATCGAATGCGTGGGTCGAGGATCGCGTAGACGACATCGACGAGTAAGTTCGCGAGGACGATCGCGACGGCGATGAGCAGGACGATCGCCTGAATGAGGGGGTAGTCCCGTCGGAGAATCGACCGCACTAGCAGCCGTCCCATCCCCGGCCAGGAGAAAATCCCCTCGACGACGACGGCACCGTCGATCAAGAACGCAAGCTGGAGGCCGGCGATGGTGACGACCGGTAGCAAGGCGTTTCGCAGGACGTGTTTCAGGACCACCGTTCGCTCCGGGAGCCCCTTCGCACGCGCGGTCGTGACGTATGGCGCATCGAGCTCCCGTCGCATCGACGATCGGAGCAAGCGCATGACGAGCGCAGTCGCGGCGGTCCCCAGCGTGATCGTCGGTAACACGAGGAACTTCGCCGTCGCAATACTTGCGAGCGGTGCGTCCGGTGGGATAACCCGAACCCAGCCGAGCCGAACGCTGAAGACGAACAACAGGATGAGACCGAGCCAGAAGTTCGGTGTCGCAATGCCGGCCAGCGCAGCGACTCGCCCGAGTTCGTCAGCCGGTTCGCCAGCCTTGACGGCAGTGACGATCCCAGCCGGGATTCCGATCGCGAGCGCGAGTAGCCACGCCGCCCCGCCGAGTGCCAGCGTCGCCGGGAGTCGGCTGCCGATCGTCGCCGTCACGTTGCGACCGGTGACCGGCGACTCGCCGAACTCGAGGGTGACCGCATCACGCACCCACAACAGGTACTGGTTCCAGACCGGCTGATCGAGGTGATACTCGGCTCGGATCGCCGCTTCGGTCGCGGGGCTGACGTCTCGGAAGCCGACGATCGCGTCGACCGCGTCACCCGGAAGCAGGTGGACGAACAAAAACGTAAGTGCGCTAACGCCGACTAAGACCGGCACTGTGACCGCCAGCCGCCGACTCACGTATCGACCGAGCGACATCAGTGTCAGTTGGGACGAACGTACTCGTCTGCGATTTCTTGCTGAAACGATTCGCCCGCGTAGTCCTCGAGCAGCGGCGAGATTGGCGTATATGCCACCTGTCCGATCTCGTGATAGACGTTCTCGAGGATGCGCTCGCGTGGAATCAACATGTTACAGCCGCGGCGAACGGACGGCTCGGAAAACGGTGGGAGATAGCAGGGGTAGAGAATCATGTCGAAGCCGCCACTGACACGACGACCGACGCCATATGCGTCGTCGCGTTCGAAGTCGGCGAGACTCGCCGACGGCAGGTTGTAACTGAAATGAAGGTCACCGCGCTCGAGCGCTGCCTGTCGGGACGATTGCTCTGTGATGATCTCGAGCGTGATGGTTTCGATCGGCGCGGTCGCGGGGACCGCCTCGTCGCCTGTAAACCAGTGGTCGTCGAATCGGCGCAGTCGCCAGTGGTTGCCGGACTCGTGTTCGACGAACCGATACGGGCCGGTCCCGATCGGTTCTTCCTGAAGATCGAGTTCGCCGTCGATCGCGGCCAGCGGGACGATCGCGACGTTGAACAGTGCTGTCTCGAACGGGCCGTACTCCCGCTTGCAGTTGATCTCGATCGTGTGGTCGTCGATGATCGTACTGCTCTCGTACCAGTCGTAGACGTCGCTCTCCCGTGTCGTTCCCTCGTAGCGTTGGAACGAGCGCTTGACGTGGGTGGCGGTAAGTTTCTCGCCGTTGTGAAACTGGACGCCTTCGCGGAGGGAGAATCGATACGTCGTCGCGTCGCGTTGCTCCCAGTCGGTCGCGAGCATCGGCTGGACCTCGCCATCGAAGTCGACACCGACGAGTTGCTCGTAGACGAGCGCTGTCGCCTGACTCGAGACGGTACCGTTTATCTTGACAGGGTCGTAGTTGGAGACATCGCTGCCGAGATCGCCGACGAACTCAGTTTCGTCCTCGAGATCGGTGTAGACGCCAGCCCAGGGGGCGTACACCGCGTAGTACGAGCCCGGCTGCAGCGGGTACGTCTGCCAGTCGCTGACGACATCGCCATCCCAGACGTGGGTGGCCTCGCGAAACCGGACGAACGACGCTGGCGAGTCTGCAACCAGTTCTTGTTGGAGATTCCGATAAATCTCGACACGGTCGTCGGAGTCGGTCTCGGTGAGTCCGGCGTCGATGTACTCGTCGACGGTTTCGTTTTCGTAGTGGCCGACGTTGAGCCCGTTTGGCGTCTGGTTCTCCGAGTGAAAGAGCATGGCGACGTAGTTGCTCGGGTCCCAGCCGCCGGTCCAGCTCGAAACGAAGATGGCGTTTTCCTCCGTGTCGGCCGCAGAAAGCATCGACTCGATGTGTGAGCCGAAGTCGCGCGATTCGATCTCGACATCAAAAAAGTCGGTTCCGTTGAGCGTGCTCTGGAGGAGCTGTGCGACTCGATTTCGCTCTTGGTCCTGCGTGATGGCGATCGTCGTTTCGAACGGTGGCTCGATGTCCGCCGTGGCAAACCCCTCCTCGATCAGTTCCTCGGCCGGGCCGTCGGCCGTGGCGCTATCGAAGCTGAGACAGCCCGCCAGCCCTGCCACCCCGACAGCACCTGCACGCGTCAGGAATGAACGCCGCCGCAACCGATTGCGTTCATTTGCCCCGACACTATTCTCTGCCATACGCGTGAGGTTCAGATCCTGCTATCATATTCCTTGTGTTGGGCCGACACGGACCGATTCGACCGGCGGCGGGTCCAGACGCTATTTATCGTTCGAGCGATACGATCGCAGCCGCTAGTCAACGCTCCCGTCTGCGTGTGACCCAGCGGTGGCTGCTGGATCTGGCGTCGACGGTCGCTTACGAATCGCCTTCCTCGTCGATGATGACGACCTCGCCATCGACGACATCGACGTTGATCAATGTCTTGACGTCGTAGCCGGCGTCGTCGACCTTGTTCTCCCCGCCGACTTTCTTGATGACAGCGACAGTGTCGATGACCTCCGCGCCGATGTCGTCCAGTGCGGTGAGCACTGCTGCGAGCGTCCCGCCCGTCGAGAGCACGTCGTCGATGACGAGCACGCGCTCGCCCTCGCGGACGTCGTTGATGTACATCTCGTTTTCCGAGTAGCCGGTCTGCTGAGAGATCGCGACCTCGTCTTCGAGTCCGTACTCACGCTTCCGGATGACCGTCAGCGGGATGTCGGTCATCAGCGAAACCGCCGTCGAGATGTGAATGCCCATCGCCGCGGGCGTGACGATCCGATCGACGTTCTCGAGCTCGGCCTTGCGGATGATCCGGATGACGATCTCGCGCAGCAGGCCCGGCTCGAGTTTGGGGAGCCCGTCGCTGATCGGATGGACGAAGTAGTGATAGCCGTTCTTCTCGATAATCGGCGCATCGAGGAGGGACTGCTTGAGCTGATCCATGCCGTCGGTCGGGCGGTCGGAGAGTAAAAGTTGACGATCCGCCCGAGTGAGCGCTCGAGCGGCGGGATGTGTTGGCTGCCCACACGATGGCGGTTCCGGACTGGTCGGTTCGTGCGGTGCCGGTCGTCACTCGGTGTAGCTGAGCTCCGGTGGCTGGTCACCGTGGCCCAGCCGCATGTTCCGCTCGTAGTAGATGTGGGCGACCGCCGTGGCCGTGAACGTGCCCGCGATGACAGACAGCCAGGTCAGATTCGAGAGGTGGGTAAGCGGATAGATCTCCAGCCAGAGCGCGGCGGCCAGCGCACAGCTAATCGCCCCCATCGAGAGATACAGCTCCCGCCACGCGAACTCCCGACCGGGGACGATCTCGAGGTAGACGCTGATGTCTCGCGTTCGGTCGGTCGACTCGATGAGGCCCCGATCGGAGTCGAAGCGGAGAATGCCGGTCGAGTCCATCTTCGGGAGGTGCGTCTGCTGGAGCGTCGTATAGACCCGTTTTCGCTGTTCGGGTGTGACTCCCTCGAGGGTCGTGTCGTACTCCCAGGCGGCGACCTGCTGGGCGAGGTCGCCGAGTTCGACTGGCCGATCGTCCTGTTTGAGATACTGCACGACGTAGCGACGTCGCTGGTTCCGAAGGACTTCGAAGACGTCGCCTTTCGAGAGCGGTTCGTCAGTCGCGTCGTGGTCGTCACCGTCCGTCGTCGAGGCCTCGTCAGTCCGTAGCTGTTGTGCCATTTCAGTCACCTCGCATTGCCGGATCGACCGAGTCTCGTGCTCCCCCTTTGATCAGATCGAATACTCATTAGTTCGAACGAATGAATCCCACCCATATAATTGTCTTGACGAGCCTGTGACGAGATTAGCTCTCTGTCGAGCCGGCTCCGAGCATCGCTGCGATCGAGTCGGCGATTTCGCCGCCCAACCCAGCTTTCGTCCCCTCGTAGCGAGCGGCGTCGTCCGCGTGGACGAGCAGGGCGCGTGTCGTCTCCGATCCCATCACGCTCGCGTCGTTGGCGACGACGAAGGCGAGGCCAGCCCGCTCCAAGGTCCCTCTAGCCTGTTCGATCATCGCCCCCTCGTCACCGGAGGTTTCGGTCTTGAAGCCGATGATCGGCAGCTCGGGATACTCGGCGCGGATCTCGTCGATGAGCTTCGGTGTCGGCTCGAGCTCGAGCGTGAGATCCGTCCCCGAACGCAGCTTTTCGTCGCTCGCCTCGACAGTATAATCGCTGATAGCGGCCACAGAGACGAGCGTGTCGGCATCCGCGCAGGCCTCGCGGGTAGCCGCGAGCATCTCCGCGGCGCTTTCGACCTGCTGGACTGTAGCGTAGGGCACGTCGGGACCATCGTGGACGAGAGTCACGTCCGCGCCGCGGACGTAACAGGCCTGTGCGACCGCACGGCCCATCTTCCCCGACGAGCGGTTCGTGATGACGCGAACAGGGTCGATCGCCTCGCTTGTCGCTCCGCTGGTCACGACGACGTGCTCGCCCGCGAGCGGTCGGTCGCCGGCCGCGCGGGCCACATCACAGACGATCGCCTCCTCGCTTGCGATCTTGGCCTTGCCTTCTTCGATGCGCGGATCGACGAAGTCGACGCCCCAGTCGGCGACGGTGTCGATCGCCTCGAGCACGCCGGGGTGGTCGTACATCGGTTCGTGCATCGCGGGGGCGATCACGACCGGCGTGTCCGCGCCGAGTGCGGTCGTCGCACACGTCGTCACGGGTGTGTCGTCGACGGCACCGGCGATCTTGCCGACGGTGTTGGCCGTCGCCGGCGCGATGAGCAAGACGTCGGCCCAGCCGTCGTACCCACAGAGGTCGACGTGTTCGACGCTGCCCGTGATCTCCGTGACCACGTCGTTGTCAGTGGCGAACTCGACGGCCCAGGGGTGGATGATCCCCTGGGCACTGCCGGTCATCACCCCGCGAACTGTGGCACCCTGGCGTCGCAACTCGTGGGCCAGTTCGACCGTCTTGACGGCCGCGATCGACCCCGTCACTCCGAGCGCGACGTTGACTCCCTCGAGCATTCGTCTGCTAGTCTCTCTCGGGGTGTGTTAAGCGTAGCGAGGCGTCGCCGCGCTCCGTGGCGATGGCTACTCCTCGGCCACGAGGTCGATCCGTTCGGCCAGCCACTCGAGGGCCGCGTCAACGGTTGCGGGATCAGTGCCGGTCACCTTCAGGCGATTTCGTCGCTCCATCGCCGGATAGCTGCCGATCGTCACGTCGAAGTGTTCTCGAACGCCGTCGATGGCCTCGGCCATCGTCCCCTCCGGCTGGGGCGTGTACGCGACCCGCGAGATCGTCTCGCCATCGAACTCCGCGGCGACCTGCTCGAACAACGCCTGCATCTCCGCTGGCACGCCCGGGAACGCGTAGACGCTCTCGAGGACACAGCCGGGGCACAGCCCCTCCGGATTGCGTAGCGGACGGCTCCCCGCGGGTAGCGCCGCCCACGCGTCGACGTCGAAGTCGAGTTCTTCGGCCGTAACCGTCTCGGGGTCGAGGTCTCGGTACGCCGCGACGGTCTCGATGACGTCCTGCCGGACGGCCTCGTCGACGACCAGCTCGCGGTCGAACGCGTCTGCGAGCGCGTCGGCGGTGACGTCGTCGTGGGTGCCGCCGAGGCCACCAGTCACGATCACGGCGTCCAAGGTGGTTGTCCACTCGCTGATCGTCGCCGCGATGCGGTCGCGGTCGTCCGGGATCGTCAGGATTCGGTCGACGGTCGCGCCGCTGTCGGTCAGCCGGGCCGCGAGCCACTGCGCGTTCGTGTTCGCGATATCCCCGGCGAGTACTTCATCGCCGACGGTGAGGATGGCGACCTCCATCAACCGAGTCGACGCACGCATTCAGCAAAAGGATACGGTCGTGTCGCGTGGCTGACTCAGTCGTCCTCGACGCTCGGGTGCATCGTCGGCACCTCGTCTAACGGTTCCGCGAAGGCCTCGAGCATGCGCGTTCGCGCCTGTTCGTCACGCTCGCGTCGTTCCGCGTCGTCGATCTCCTCACAGCCCGGCGGTACCTCGCGGCCGCGGCCGGTAAAGTAGCCCGCGGGGACGACCCAGTCGTGATAGAAGTTCGCGTCCGAGTCATGGATCACGGCGAGCCCGACTTTCGCGCCGTGGCCCGCTGCCACGATCGCCTGATGGGGTTCGTCCGCGAGGCGGCCCGCGGCGTAGACGCCGTCGACGGTCGTCCGACCGGCGTCGTCGGTATCGACGAAGTGTTTGCTCCCGCGCTGGATCCGGCCCACGTCCAGTGGCACGAGATACTCGCTGTCCGACCACGAGGCCGCGATCACGCGCCGTGTTTCGATCGGGTCGCCGCCATCCGTCTCGAGGACGAAGCCCGCCTCGAGATCCGTCTCGTCGACCGGTTCAGCACGCGTCACGCGCCCGAGCTCGAACCCGGCACCGGCGTTGCGAGCCTGTTCGCGGGTCAGTTGCAGGTATCGACGGGCGTCGACGCCGTCCGGAAAGCCGGGGTAGTTCTCGAGGCTGGCGTTGCGCGCGAGGATCGATTCGCCCCCGTCGTCGCCGGACTGCGTCCGGCTGCTCGAGGGACTTGGTCCCTCGCTGATGACGAGGGTGTCTAGTCCCGCGCGAGCGGTGAAAATCGACGCGGCGAGGCCGGCGGTGCCCCCTCCGACGATGCAAACGTCTCGCATGGCCATCGGTTGAGTGCGACGCGTATAGAAGGGTTTCCATCGTGGAGTTGCGCAACAGGGAGCGACTCGGTGTCGGGCGTCGGGAGTGGCGATCGTCACGGTCTCCCGACAACCGAAACTATATGTAGTTACTCTGGGCCCCTCACGTGACTGGTATCAATTATGTTTAAGCCGGTAGCCGTGGTTGTCAGTGACATGGCCCACTCGACAGACGATCCATCCCGACCGCTTCAGGCGCGAAAGCGGGCGGTGATCAAGACGCTGGGCTATCGGCTCCTGATGGTCGCGATCACGATCGTCGTCGCCTGGGCCGTCATCGGCGACGCCCGGGCTGCGATCGATATCGGGCTCGTCGCCAACGTGGTCAAGACCGGTACCTACTATGGCTACGAACGGCTCTGGGATCGCATCTCGTGGGGGGTGTTCGCCTGATCGGGATTCGAGCTCGACATCCACTGAAACCGTGCCGACGGACGGGCGGCAGTCGCGCAGAGCGCCGGATGTCTGCCCGGCACAACCGTAGTCACGTGTTCTGGACGGCGTGTGTTCGGAACTCGTCGTCGGAGCGATGGAGATAGCCCTTGGCGAGTCGGGCTTCGGCTTGCCGAAGCCGATACGAGACCGTCGATTGTGGAATGTCGAGAACGTCCGCGAGTTCGCTGACGGTGATGTCCCGTGGGGTCTCGTAGTAGCCGTGTTCGATCGCGGCTCGGAGCGTCTCCCGTTGTTCCTGTGGCACCGAGACGGTCGCCAGCGAGTCGTAGTTCAACTGTTCGGCACTGCCGAGGCGGTTGATCGTAAACCGGATCCCATCGTCGAGATGTGCGTCGACCTGTTCGGCGAACACGTCGACGTTCTCGTCCGACGGCATGAGCAAGCGCCACTCGTGGCAGTTCCGGCGTCGCTGTGTCTGAAAGACGACGCCGAGATCGAGATGTCTGGCTGCGAGTGCCACCACCGAGTCACAGGTATGCAGCCGTTTCAGCGCCGAGTAGAGGACGAGCGTCGTCGAGGACCGTTCGAGGGGGTCGTGCTCGCGGATCGCATCACACTCCGTCGTCGTCATCTCCTCGCCTGGCGCGTCGGCCTCGAGCCTGATGGTGTCGATCCGATCGAGCGCCGCCGAGGGGCCAACGAACCGCTCGATACACCACAGCCGATCCCGACGGACACAGCTGGCGATCGAGTCCGACGACAACGTGGGATAATCGATGAACACATCCATCAGTGGGCTGACACCATCGCCGTACTCGAGTTCGAAGAGCAGCTCCCGCATATGGCACTAGATAACGTGGCCCAATAAATATATACTATTTATTTTAACACCTGTGGCGGGGCCTCCGTAACCCTCGAGATAGGCTGAAAAATCGAGCGGTGCGAGCGGCGTGGACAGCAGTCCGGCTGACTGTCACTGCACAGTCGGACATGCCTGCCGAGGCGATTGGTCTGCACCAATTCAGGATATATGCAGACCGGCCGCTTGGATGGTCTGTACGATGATCGAACGACGCGCGTTCCTTCGAACGGCTGGGACGGTGATAGTCGGGACGGCACTTGCAGGCTGTTCTGGTGGGGACGAGCAAAACGGCACAGACGATGCTAACGGCGACACTGGTGTCACCGATGTCGACGTCGGTCCGGAGGGACGCCTCCGGTTCGAACCCGAAGAGGTCGAGATCACGACCGGAGAGACTGTCAGATGGACCGCACTGAGCGAGGGTCACAACGTAACGAGCCACCCGGATGCATCGCCGAAATGCGAAAACCCGGACGGCGCTGAGCCCTTTACCTCCTACGAGGGCGACGATCACTTCGCTATCATGGCCGTCGACGAGACCTTCGAACACGAGTTTACCGTCCCGGGCGAGTACGTCTACGTCTGTACGCCACACGCGGGTCAAGGCATGGTCGGGACGGTGATCGTCTCCGAGTGAGAGTTGGTATAGACCAGACGATGTTTGATATTGGTAAGCATACTCAATATGGGGCATGTCACCCGAGCAATCGGACACGAGACACAGTTCCGAGAGGGGAGCGGTACGCGACCGGTTCATCGAACGGCGGCGGTTCCTGATGGCAACGGGAGCGCTGGCCGGCGTCGGCGTTCTCGCCGGCTGTGCAGAAAGCGGCGACAGCAACGGCTCAGACGGCGGGGACGGTGGTGGCGGCCCATCGCTCGAGGAGCGGTATCCGGGCCTGCGTATCCTCTCGCCGGAGCCCGAAAACGCCGAGGCGGCAGCCAGATCGACGTACGCGGATTACATCACGCCACGCGAGGAACACTACATCCGGAACCACTACCCGACGCCTGACATCCAGGAGTCGGACTGGACCGTCTCGCTGACCGGTCTCGTCGACGACGAGGTCGACCTGTCGATGGAGGAGCTCAAACACTCCTTTAGCACCGAGTCGGTCACCCACACGATGCAGTGTGCCGGCAACGGTCGGTCGTACTTCGACCCGCAGGTCGGGGGCAACCAGTGGACGTTCGGTGCCGTCGGCAACACCGTCTGGACGGGGACGCCGGTGTCGGACATCCTCGAGTACTACGGAGCCGAGACCGGCGAAGGGTACTTCCTCACGGTGATGGGTGGCGAGCATCCGGAGGGGGAAGACGTCTTCACCCGGTCGATCCCGATGGAGAAGGTGCTGGACGACACGTTGCTGGCGTACAACATGAACGGGTCGCCGGTGTCGCCAGACCACGGGTTCCCGGTCCGGCTGCTCGTGCCCGGCTGGTTCGGCTGTAACAACGTCAAATGGGTCAACCGGATGCACGTCATGGAGACGATGGTAATCGGCGACGAGTGGGAGGAAGAGGGTGCTCCTGAAGACGGCCAGCGGACCTACACCCACTGGCAGCAGTACTCCTACCGGGTCGTCCCCGAGGAAGACGACGGCGCGGAACACTACGAGGACATCCCGGTCTACGACACGCGCGAGCAGATGGAACAGACCGACGCGATCAACAACGCCTACATGTACGATCAGGTCGAGAAGTCGCTCATCGGCTACCCGGGCGAGGGACAGACCGTCTCCCCGTCGCCCGCGGGGACCATCGAGGTCATCGGCGTCGCGTGGGCCGGCGACGACGGCCTCGAGACAGTCGAAGTCTCGACCGACGGCGGTGACTCGTGGGGAGAAGCCGAGTTCTTCGGCCCGGTCGACGGTAGCTCGGGCTGGCGGCAGTTCCGCTACGTCTGGGAAGACCCGTCAACGGGCGACCACACGCTCGCCTCGCGGGCGACCGACAGCCGGGGCTATACGCAGCCGGCAACGATCTCCGATCCGGACGACCAACTCCGCGGGATCGAGGACGACCAATACCCCTGGTGTCAGAGCGGCTACGGCAACAACGCCTACATGCCCCACGCCGTCGACTGCACCGTCGAGGAGTCATGATCGAACCTGGTCACATCGCGATCGTCCATCTGACTGGCCGTCTCGTCGACGGTCCGGAGGCCGGACAGGTGTTCGAGACGACCGACGTCGACGTCGCCCTCGAGGAGGGGATCTACCACGACAGCCGCGACTTCAAACCCCTCGAGTTCCGCGTCGGAGAGGGACACGTCCTCCCGGGGCTCGACGAGGCCGTCGAGGGGATGGCTGCAGGCGAGACGAAAACGGTTGTCCTCGAGCCCGAATCGGCCTACGGGGCCGTCAACGAGGACGCCGTCGTCACGATCTCCCGCGACGAACTCGAGGCCCGCAGCGAGACAGTGGCAGAAGTGGGCGAACTCGTCGAGAGCGAGACCGGCGACATGGGATGGATCGTCGACGTGACAGACGAGACGGTGACCGCCGATTTCAACCACGAACTCGCCGGTGAGCGCGTTGAATTCGAGATTCGCGTCTTGGAGACACACGCCACCGAAACCGGCCACGATGTCGATTCCGTCGACGGCGTCGGGACGCCCTGACCGTCCTCGTCTGGTATCGGAGTCCGTGAGTGGTGATGTCGACCGGCTGCTGGCCGGTCCGGTGAGCATCGCCTTGGAAACGCCACTCTCGGTCGTTATCCTGTGTGCGTTGTCGCGTCCGGCTTTAACTCGTACTGTGCGAATGCACACCATACCTTTGGCTGGTGGTGTCGAAGTGCAGGCTATGTTCGCCGTCGCCGTGTTCGTTCTCGTCCTCGCGGTCGTGCCGTTCGTCGGGTTTCGAGCGTACGCACGACGCATCGAGACGATGGAGACGCCGATCGACGACCGTCTGCACCGCCTCAATCGCGTCCAGCAGGCAGCCGGGTTCGGCCTTCCAGCCCTCGCGATTCTGGGAGTCTATGCGTTCGGACTGATGGACCGAGCAACGGCACACATTGACACGGCAGGGCCCGAACTGTTCGGGATCGACGTCCTCGAGTTCGCCGTGACCGTGCTGGTCTCGTTTGGCGTCGTCGCCGTGCCACTCGTGGCGATGGCACTCGGCACGTACCCCACGGTTCGTTCGTTGCGCGAGACGACGGCGTCGGCGTGGCGAAGCGTCAGTCGAGTGGTCGCTGTACTGACGATTTCGATCGGCACGGCAGGACTCGGAATCGGCGGCTTCATCGCGCTCGTCTCGACCGTTAGTGTGTCGCGTCTCGTTCTCGTCGCCGCGCTCGGCGTCCTCGTCTTCGTCGGCTTCGGCCTCTCGCCGTATCTGCTCGTCTTTACGCGGACGCACGACTCACTGGAGGGGCAGCGCCGCGAGCGCGTCGAGCGCCTCTGTGAGGCGGCGGGCTATAGCCCCCGGAGGATCTACCTGCTCGATGGCGAGTCGACCAAGACCGCGACCGCGCTCGTCGCCGGTACCCTTCCCGGGCTGCGATACGTTTTCCTGACTGACTACCTCCTCGATGAGTGCGACGACGCCGAACTCCGGGCGATCCTCGCCCACGAGTTCGGCCACGTCGCGGGCCGTCATCTCTGGCAGCGCGGCATGCTCACCGTTGCCGTCTTTGGCGTTTGGGCGCTCGTCGCCCAGCAGGTCGGGTTCGGCTGGTTGGCGGCGACGTTTGGCTTCGTCGGCTACTTCATTCCGCTCATCGGGGTCTACGTGCTGTATCGCGTCTTCTTGCTGGGCGGACTCGCACGCTGGCAGGAGTTCCGCGCGGACGCCTACGCGGCCAGTACCGCCGGTCGCGAGGCGATGGTCGATGCCCTCGAGACGCTGGCCGACGCGAACGACGTTCGCCTCGAGGCGGGATTGCTCTACAGTCTCGCGACGCATCATCCGCCGATTGCAGCCCGCATCGCTGCGCTCCGAGATGTTGCCGACGGAGAGCGATCTCGATCGGCCTCGAGCGACTGAGATACTGCCAGCAGTCTGAGCAGCGACCGGTTCTACAGCAATCCTTACGTTTGAACGCCCCCTAATATGAGTGTGGACAGGATTCTCCTCAGTACGCTCGCTCACCGGTCACCCGAGGAGGTGTTCCCGCACGTGCGCTCGTTCGCCGACTACCCGCGGTACACGGACCATCTGAAAGAGGTCCGGATCAACGGCGACGGCGACGTCGGCTCGGTCTATGACCTCACGCTGACGTGGTGGAAGCTCAGCTACACCGCCCGCTCGAAAGTGATCGATATTACGCCGCCGACCTCGCTCGAGTGGCGGCTGGTCAACGACATCGACGCCCGCGGCGAGTGGCGCGTCGAACCGGAGCCGGAGTCGGCACCGGCGGACGCCCCGACGGCGAGCCGGATCTATTTCGATGCCATCTACAACCCCTACTCGGCGGATACGAACGCGATCGCGCTGCCGCGGTTCGTCTCGCTGGACTGGGTCATCGACAAAGTCGAGCCAAAACTGCTCGCGGAGGCAGAAACCGTCGTCGAGCGACTGGTCGCCGACATCGAGGGCCAGCGGCGTGACGTCGAATTGACGGTCCACGAGATGCCCTAATCTTCCTGGCCAGCCCGACCGGTCGGTTCATGGGTCGAGTGCAGGGCCAACCGACTTACTGGCGGGGCCCGATACCGCTCACATGAGCCGGAGCCACGCCGTTTCGCGTCCGCGATCGTCGCGGGTGAGCCGCCGGTGCGCGTAATCGTCGTCGGTGCCGGACAGGTCGGATCGAACATCGCCGCTAGCCTCGACCACGATCACCACGTCGTCGTCGTCGACACCGACCCCAGTCGGATCGAGGCGATCACCTACTCCCACGACGTGCTGACCGTCCAGGGCGACGGAACCGCCATCGAGACGCTCGAGGAGGCCGGCATCGAGAACGCGGATCTGGTCATCGCAAGCACCGACGTCGACGAGACGAACATCGTCATCTGCGGGGCGGCGAAGGCCGTCGGCGATCCGTTCACGATCGCTCGCGTCAAACAGACGGGGCTGTTGCGGACCTGGGAGCGATCCGAGGGGGCGTTCGGCGTCGATTTCATGGTCGGGACGAACCTCCAGACCGCCCAGTCGATCGTCCGGATCGCCGGACTGCCCGGCGCACACGACGTCGAGACCTTCTCGGATGGCCTCGTTCGGATGGCCGAGTTCGAGGTGATGGCGAACAGTCCCATCGCCGGCGAGACGGTATCCGACGCCGCTCGCTACGAGTCGCTGACGTTCGCCGCACTCTTGCGTGACGACGACGTCATCGTTCCGGCCGGTGAGACGGTCATCAAGACCGGCGACGCCGTCGTCGTCATCGGCTCCGTGGAGAGCGTCCGTGCGTTTGCCGATTTCGTGACGCCACCCCCCTCGCTCGAGGACGTCCGCGAAATCGTCATCGTCGGCGGCGGCGAGATCGCCGCACAGACGGCCCGACTCTTCGAAGCCGAAGGAATCGATACGCGACTCATCGAACGAGATCCAGCGCGGGCGCGTGAACTGGCAGAGAACCTGCCGAGAACGATGGTTTTGCAAAGCGATGCGACCGACATCGACTTTCTCGTCCGCGAACACGTCGACGAGTCCGATCTCGTCGTCGCCACCCTCGACAGCGACGAGAAGAACCTGCTGGTCTCGCTGCTCGCAAAGCGGGTCGGCGTCGAGCGAACCATCGGCGTCGTCGATGCCGGCGAGTACGTCGACCTCTTCGAGACGGTCGGGCTCGACGTCGGCGTCAACCCGCGTCTCGTCACCGCCGAGGAGATCACCCGCTTTACTCGCGCCCGCCGAACCGAAAACGTCGCGATGCTCGAGTCGGACCGCGCCGAGGTCCTCGAGATCGAGGTCGACCGCGATAGCGTGCTCTTCGAGACGCCGATCGAAGAGGCGATGGCCGACCTCCCGGATGGAATCGTCATCGGGGCGATCACCCGCGACGGGAAGCTGATCACGCCACGCGGTGAGACCGTCGTCGAGGACGACGATCACGTGGTGGTTTTCGTCGATACGAGAGTGGTCGACGAAGCGACCGCCGCGCTATAGGTTGGCGTCGGCGACTCGCTCGCCGACCGCGAGGCCGTTTCGGAGCGCAGCGTGGATGCGTCCCTCGCCGGCGACCCAGTCGCCGAGACAGTACAGACCGTCGCGTTCGGCGCGCTCGAGTGGCTCGCGGGAGACCTCCCCCTCCGGAAGCGCGTACCGCCAGCCCTGGTGGTCCGTCCAGTCCGGGTCGCGCAGGCGCTCGTCGCCGACGAGGTCGGCGGTCAGCGCCGCGAGTTCCGCGAGCGTCTCCGTCGGTGGCTCGTCGTAGTGGTCGACCGACCACTCGTGGGTGGCCTGGACAACCAGCAGCGACTCGCCGTCAGGAACGTGGCCGGGTTTGCACTCTTCGCGGCCGACCCAGCCCACCGCGTGGGCCTTGTCTGCGTTTACGAGCGCGTAGTAGGGTCGCTCGAGTTCGAACGGGTAGTGGAAGATCCCGGTCCAGACCGTTCGGTAAGGAACACCGTCGACGGTCGACAGGAGCGACTCGCGGGCGTCGCTCTCCCAATCGGCCGTCCGCAGCAGGTCGGCGGTCTGGGGGGCTGGCGGATTCAGAAGCAGGACGTCGAAGGGACCCCACCGGGTTCCAGAGGTGTCCTCGAGTTCCCACGTCTCGTCCTCAGTTCGGATAATCGTCTCGACGCGTGTCTTGCGGTGGACGGTCGCGTCGGTACGCGCAAAAAGCCGCTTTGCGATCTGGGTCAATCCCTGGCGGTAGGTCCACTTGTGCTCGTCGCGGCCATCGCCCGGCGACACCTCGCCCGTGTGGTCGAACGTCCACACTGGCTCGGTCACGTCGACCAGCCCCTCGGTGTCGAGCGTTTCCGTTAGCAACTCGACGATTCGCTCGTCGTCGGATTTGACGTAGTTCGCGCCGTAGTCGTAGACGATCCCGTCGCGGCGTCTGGTCGCGGCCCGGCCACAGAGTCCGCCGGATTTCTCGACGACCGTCACGGTCACGTCGTTGCGCGATTCCTCGAGGGCGTACGTCGCGGCTGCTGCACCGACGCCAGCCCCGACGATCCCGATGTGTGTCATAGGCACAGTTTGGGTCCGACTCTACAGGAGACTGTTGGCTGACACTGTTAGGGTGCAGTGGCGAACCGTCACCGAAGCAAGTTGCTCAGCCACCGGTATGGCCGCGGGAGCCGGAGATATCGTTTTTGCTGGGCCTGTATCCAGCCGATCGTCGTCAGGCACCCAGCAGCAAGCGGCGCGATCGACGTGGTGCCGGGAAGCAGGACACTGCTCCCGAGGATCGCCGCAGCCGTCGTGAACCCGGCAAGCGTATACAGACGCGTGTATGCAACGTCGGTTCCGTTCTGCCATGCACGACCGAACAGGGTCGCGCCGACACCGAATAGAGCCGTGAGAAACACCGTGTGCAGCCAGTAGCCGACGTTTGGAACGATACCGGTAACGGCAATCGAGGCGGGTGGGGTGTCCGTCACGGTCCAGTACAGCGAGTGTGTCGGGGTGGTAATCGCGAGCGTGATGTCAATCCCGGCGAGCAGGGCAACGGCGCGATAGATCTGTTGGCGGTGATCGAGTCGCGGCGTGCTACTCGCTGTACTGGCAAACAGCAGCCAACCCAGTCCGGCCAGAACGGCACCCAGCGTCGCGATGCTGAAGAAAAACCCCTTCACGATCGGTCGTGGATCGAGCGCCTGTGCGGCGAACAGCCCGTTCCAGACCGCGACACCCATGAGAAACAGGATATACGACAGGCCGTTATCGCGGTCGCGGTACGCGATCCCGGTCGCAAGATACGGGTAGGTCGTGAGGACGATGAGACCGGCCGCTGCAATGAGCGAGACGGACAGCAAGTGGCCGGAATCCATACACCCAGTCCTGTTTCAAATAACTTGTATATTCTGACGTGCTGTCGGCACGACGAAACCGGTGACGAGCACGCCTGTGACGGGTGTCGGTGCGACTCCGTGCGTATCGATCGAACGGCTTTTGCGATGCCGGCAGGTAGGAGCGAGCAATGGACGTACTGATCGTCGGCGCAGGGTCGATGGGGACGTGGTTCGGCGACGCCGTCGACGCCGAGGTCGCGTTCGCCGATATCGACGGCGACGCTGCGGCGGCTGCGGCAGAGACCGTCGGCGGCGCTGTCGCCGAGCTCGAGGGGGAGACGACCTACGACGTCGTCTGTCTCGCGGTGCCGATGACCCACGTGGCCGAGGCGGTTGCTGCCCAGGCCACGCGGGCCAAGCAGGCGCTCGTCGACGTCTCTGGCGTGATGGAACCCGCACTCGAAGCGATGGAACGCCACGCGCCGACCGTCGAACGGGCCAGCCTCCACCCGCTGTTTGCACCCGAGCGGGCACCCGGCTCGATCGCCGTCGTTCGCGACCGATCGGGGCCGGCAACTGACGAGCTACTCACGACGCTCGAGGCTCGTGGCAACGACTTGCTCGAGACCACTGCCACAGAGCACGACGAGGCCATGGAGACTGTGCAGGCGGCGACCCACGCCGCGGTCCTCTCGTTTGCGCTTGCAGCAGAGTCGGTCCCCGACGGGTTCGAGACGCCGATCTACGATGCGCTGGGACGACTCGCCAGGCAGGTCACAGCGGGGACACCGCGAGTCTACGCCGACATTCAGGCGACGTTCGACGGTGCGGACGCCGTCGCAGACGCCGCCGCCGATATCGCCGCTGCCGATGCTGACGAACTCGAGGCGCTGTATCAAGAGGCGGCTGCGAACTGGCACGATGGACACGACGAACGACGCGACACTGAGGAGGAGACGACATGAGTGATCACCGCGAGGCCGTGCGCTCGAACGCGAAGTATCTGCGAAACGTCCGACCGATCGACCCCGACGAGATCGCCGAATACATCGAGGGCGTCCCGCATCCGGCGGTCGTCAAACAGCTCCTCCGCGAGGAGGCCGCCGACCTCGGCTTGCTCGAGCGAGACGACGGGACGTTCGTCCCCGTCGACGACGACCCGGTGCGGCCTCGCCGGGGACCGGTCGAGGCGTTCCCGGCTGATTACGAACGGCGGCTCGAGGACCTGCTCGCCGACCGCTATGGCCCTAACTGGTACGACGGGGCGTCTGGCGACGTGCTCCGGTCGACGATCCGACGATTCAAAGCCGACTACCTCGATGGCCGCTCGGTCGAGTACGACGACGACGTGGCGGCAGGCTACGCGATCTATCACCTGCCGGGCTACTACGCGGCGATTCAGTACGCACTCGACGACCTCGCAGATCGGGGACTGCTGGGACGGAAGCTTCGAGTTCTCGATGTCGGCGCTGGCGTCGGCGGTCCCGCACTCGGCCTCTGTGACTACCTCCCCGAGGATGCGCTGGTCGACTACCACGCGATCGAACCCAGCGCGGCCACGGACGTCCTCGAGGACTTGCTCGCCGAAACCGGGCGAAACGTCCACACGACGATCCACCGGACGACCGCGGAGGACTTCGACCCGAGCGAGGCCGCCAGTGACAGCTTCGACCCCACCGCACCCGACGACGGCTTCGATCTCGTCCTCACCTGTAACGTGTTAAGCGAACTCGAGGAGCCTGCCGCAGTAACACGATCGTTCCTCGAGACGGTCGCCCCCGACGGGACGTTCCTCGCGATGGCACCCGCAGATAAGAACACCAGCGTGGGGCTGCGCGAGGTCGAACGCGAACTCGAGGGCCAGCGGCTGTGGGACCAGGATGCAGTGGCACCTGCCGACGGCGGCGACAGCAGCGGTGACGAAGCGACGGGAGCCGACCGCCGGCGTGGCACGGTGACCGTCTACGGTCCAACTGTTCGGCTCTGGCCCGGCGAAACCCCGTCAGATCGTGGCTGGTCGTTCGACGTGCGACCGGATCTGGCTGTGCCGGGATTCCAGCGCCGTCTCGACGAGGCGACGCCGGCCGACGACGCCGACCACGACCCCGGCGAGTTCGTCAACGTGGACGTCCAGTTTTCCTATTCTATGCTGCGACTCGACGATCGTCGGCGGATCGACATGGCCCTCGACACCAGCAAGTGGGCGAAGATGGCTGAGATGGACCGCCACGTCACCAATCGGATCGACCTCGTCGCGGCGAAACTCAGCCGATCGCTGAGCGACAGCGACGAGGGCCGCGGCGGTCGATCGAACCCGCTGTTCAAGATCAGCGACGGCAGCGAGGCGATCGACCACTATGCCGTCGTGACGAAGGAGACCTCGCTCAACCAAGCGCTGCTCGAGGCCGACTACGGAGAAGTTTGCTCGTTCGAGCGGATTCTCGCGCTCTGGAACGACGACGAGGAAGCCTACAATCTGGTCGTCGACGAGGAGACGATCGTCGACCGGCTCGCCTGATCCTGTCTCCTCTCCAGATTCTGCGCGCGCACATGGGCGGTGAAGATCGCGGGTGTGCCGGCGCTGCGGGACGCCCGGGAAGCCGTGTCGAGTGCCGGAAGCGGTGACCTTTTCGCATCGCTGCCCGACGGAACTGACATGACCGACGACCTCGAGATCCTGCTGACCAACGACGACGGGA
Organism: Natrinema sp. HArc-T2; assembly: GCF_041821085.1. NCBI lineage: Archaea > Methanobacteriati > Methanobacteriota > Halobacteria > Halobacteriales > Natrialbaceae > Natrinema > Natrinema sp. HArc-T2. The sequence goes on from NZ_JBGUAZ010000001.1 coordinate 216,556, forward strand.
TCAACAGCACCGGCATCCGGGCGCTGTACGACGCCCTCTCCGAACACGCCAACGTGACCGTCGTCGCGCCCGCCGGCGACCAGAGCGCGTGCGGGCGGTCGATATCCCACGAAGTTGAGGTCGACGACCACGAACTCGGCTACGCTGTCCACGGGACGCCAGCCGACTGCGTCGTCGCCGGCCTCGCGGAACTCGGCCCGTTCCCCGACCTCGTCGTCGCGGGCTGTAACAAGGGCGCGAACCTCGGCGAGTACGTCCTCGGGCGCTCGGGGACGATCAGCGCAGCCGTCGAAGCCGCATTCTTCGACGTCCCCGCGATCGCGACCTCGCTGTACGTCCCCGTCGACGACACCCCGTTCGAGGACGTCGAGATCACAGCCGACGACTACGCCGAAGCCACCCGCATCACGACCTACCTCGCCGACCGTGCGCTCGAGGCCGGCGTCTTCGAGCACGCCGCCTATCTCAATGTCAACGTCCCGCTGCCCGACGGCGAGCCCGCACCGCTCGAGATCACACGGCCCTCGAAACGCTACGAGATGGACGCCGAACGCGACGGCACACACGTCACGCTCCACGACCGCGTCTGGGACGACATGACGCCCGACGCGCTCCCCGATCCGCCGGGAACGGACCGCCGGGCCGTCGTCGAAGGGAAGGTGAGCGTCTCGCCGCTGACCGCTCCTCACTCGACGAACCACCACGAGGCCCTCGATGCGCTCGCCGACGACTACGACGGCTCTCGACTCGAGTGAGCCACCGTTCGCGATGTCGGCGGACCTGTCGGTCGTCGAAAGTGATAACTGACTTGCGGGTCGCAAGGCGGCTACTATTTGATACCCGCACCGTCACGATAGCTACGACATCTCCAACGGATACTACCCATGCCATTCATAAAACATAAAATCAAGGTAGGTGGGCGTACAAGTTGTGACAGACCCAATGGACGGTGATCAATAGATGGTATTCGACGCACTCCGGACCCGTCTCTCGTCTCTCTGGCGCAGCTCGACCGACGAGTCAGCCGCGGACGAGTCCGGGACGACACCGGACACAGACACAGACTCGAGTCCGGCAGCCGACGACGAAACGTTGAGCTATGCCGAACAGATCGAATACGGCGTCGACGAACACGACCTCCCGGACGAAGACAAGATCCTCCGACTGCTCGTCAAACGCGGCGGTCGCGTCGATCAATCCACCATTCTAGACGAAACTGACTGGTCGCAGGAGCACCTCGAGGCCGTCATCGACCGCATGGAAGCCGACGACCAGATCAGCGCCATCACTGTCGGTCGTAAGCGCGTGATCTGTCGCCGCGGCTTCGAGCCCAAAGGGTATCGATCGCATCTCAACGAGTAGTTCGCTGTCTCTCCGCCACCGTCGCCTGACCACCGGTGCTCCGCTCGCCAGTGCCTCCACGTCGCGGTGCAACTCCAGGGTCGTTTCGACGGGTCCCGGCGCAGTCCCGACTGGTGTTGGGCGGTGTTTTCGATGCTGTGTCTCGAGTCGACCATTTGTCTCGGAGGTGTACCCAGCCGATCGTGGAGTCGGAATTTCGCGACCGTCAGCGCGTGACGGCGCTCGATTGCGCGACTGAAACGGCGTTATGATCCGTATAGTGATCCCTCCAACAGTGGAATCAGTGTCTAATGAAATCTCGCAGACCAATGTCTGACGGACGGCATAACAAGCAGTGCTGCTCGATCGGGTCTCCGGATCGATCCCGACCCGACAGCGTCCCGGCTCCGATAGTAGTGGCGGATACCCAGAGCACGGAGACGACCGGCTGGTCGCCCGCTGACCGGCTCCAACCGGCATCGACAGTCGGCGAGCCGATGAGCGTGTAACTTACCGACACTATCTCAATTCCAAACTTATCGATAATGCGCCGCAACGCCCAACACCACCGAACGGAGACCCGATCGATTCAGCGCAGCGTCCAGATCCTGCTTACCGTCTGTGGCATCGCGTTCCTGCTTGCAGGCATGGTACTTGCCGTGAGCGGAGCCTCCGTCAGCAGCGCGGTCGGATCGGTCAGCGACAGAATAGACGATGCCCGACAGCCGACCGACGGCGGTGTCGACACGGTCGACAGCGGATCGGCAGACGATGGCGGTACGACCGACACCGAGACGGCCAACGAAACGGAAACGACGGACGATGCTGACAATACAGATACCCGGACCGGCGAGACTGACGACGCGGACACCCAGACGGATGGGACTGACAGTACAGACACCGAAGCTGGCGGCAACGAAAGTAGCAGTACTGACGAATCGCACGTCCTGACGGCAGTCGTGGAATCGAAGAACGGTGACGTGATCGATAACGCTACCGTCTCCGTCGATACCGGATCCGCCTCGACCATCTCGCAATCAGTCGACGGGAACGGCGAGACGGAATTCGACCTCGAGGACGGCGAATACACGATTACCGCGGACGCCGACGGCTACCAGCCGTCGGAAACGACCGTCCAGATCGACGGTGCAGACGAGACGGTCACACTGACGCTCGAGCAGCAGACGCAAGCCGACAGCGGTACCGATAGCGGCGATGGATCGCATACGCTGGCAGTGACGGTCAAAGACGAAAACGGCACCGCGGTCGAGAATGCAACCGTCGAGGTCGAAGCGGACTCCAGTTTCCTCGGCTCGAGCGACACGAAACAGGTTGGCGACGATGGCGTAGCGACGTTCGAGCGCAGCGACGGGACATACACGGTCAGCGCGGACGCGGACGGATACCGGCTCGCGGAGCGAACTGTCACGATCGATGGCGACGACGAAGCGATCACGCTGACACTCGAGTCGCGAGACGACTAACTGCGACCGCTGCCAGCGCGCTGTGCCACGACGCGCGACTCATTTTGCACGCTGACCCCGTACTCCGGTGCCAGTACGGTCTCGAACCCATCCGAGACCCGGTCCCAAAGCCGAAGAGTGTAGCGTAGCCGCCGTTCGAGACGGCGCTGGCCGATTGCTCGAGCGTGCTGGACCAGCGGTGAGACGACGCCAATGTCAATCGAGACGACCGACAGGGGACACGCGATGACGTCAGCGAGTCGATCCGTACCTGACGAACGGCACTATCAGCAACATCGTACCCTCCTCGGCGGCCTCGAGCGGGCCACCGGGGCGGCAGTCGATCCGATAGCTCCTTTCGCACGAGCGGGACGACTCATGCGAGTCGCTGCGCCGCGTTTCGGCACTCGCCGGGTCTGTACCGCTGCACTCCGCTAACGGTGTGAGAAGACGCTACGCGGATTTGAGCCGTGAACCGGCGGCGTCGAACTGACCGCGAAAAAACGTTAGCTGTGAGACGGGACGATCATTCGACCGTCACGCTCTTCGCGAGATTGCGCGGTTTGTCGATCGGTCGACCGAGTTGCTTCGCGGCGTGATAGGACAGCAGCTGCAACTGGACGTTCGCGAGCAGGCCCGCCCAGACGGGATGGGTCTCGGGGACCGACAGGTGTGCGTCGGCGACGTCGACGAGGGGGTTATCGTCGGGTCCGACGGCGACGATCGGTGCCCCGCGGGACTGGGCTTCGATCGCGTTCGTCTTCGTCTTCTCGTCGTCGCTGCTCGTGTAGACCGCGAACAGCGGCGTCTCCTCAGTCACGAGCGCGAGCGGCCCGTGTTTGAGCTCACCGGCGGCGAACCCTTCCGCGTGCTCGTAGGTGATCTCCTTGAACTTCAGCGCGCCCTCGAGCGCGACGGAGTGGCCGAGCCCGCTGCCGATGAAGAAGAACGACTCGCTGTCGAGAGTGTCCCGAGCGAGCGTCTCGGCCCGGGTCGACTCGAGGACGGCTTCGACGTGCTGTGGCAGGTCCGTGAGCGCCTCGAGCATCGCCGTTCGATCGGCGGCGGGGGTCGCGTCCGGAACGTCCCCGGCGATGCGCTGGGAGAGGAGCGCGAGTGTGACCGCCTGCGAGGAGTAGGTCTTCGTTGCGGCGACGCCGACTTCCGGGCCGGCGCGGATGTAGACCGCGTCGTCGGCTTCGCGCGCGACCGTCGAACCGACGACGTTGGTGACGGCGAGCGTCCGCGCGCCGCGGTTTGCGGCGGTTCGGACCGCATCGAGGGTGTCGGCGGTTTCGCCGCTCTGCGTAACCGCGACGGTGAGCGTGGTTTCGTCGACCGGGCCGGTCGTGGCCTCGTACTCGCTGGCCCGGAGCACTTCGGTCCGGAGTCCGGCCTCGCGGACCAGCTGGCTGCCGTACATCGCCGCGTGATACGACGTCCCGCAGGCGACGAACTGAACGGACTCGATTCCGTCGAACGTCCCTGGCGGAAGATCCTCGAACGCGACATCGCCGTCCTCGACCCGGCCTTCGATCGTGTTAGCGAGGGAGGTCGGCTGATTATTGATCTCCTTGAGCATATAGTGATCGTACTCGCCTTTCCCCGCATCCTCCGGGTCCCAGTCGACGGTGTCGACCGACCGCTCGACCGGATTGCCGGCGAGGTCAGTGATCCGGTAGGAATCGGGCTCGAGGACGACCAGATCGCCGTCTTCGAGGTAGATCACCTCGTCGGTGTGATCGAGGAACGCCGGGACGTCGCTGGCGAGGAACCACTCCTCCTCGTCGAGACCGAGGACGAGCGGCGACCCCTTCCGTGCAGCGTAGACTGCCTCTTCGCCGTCGACGATCGCAGCGATCGCGTAGCTTCCCTCGAGCGTCTCGACAGCCCGGCGGACCGCTCGTTCGGTGTCGCCGGTCGCCTCCCGGTACTCGTCGATGAGGTGTGGGATGACCTCCGTGTCGGTGTCGCTGTCGAACTCGTGGCCCTTCTCCTGGAGGTCCGCCCGGAGCTCGTCGTAGTTGTCGATAACGCCGTTGTGAACCACCGCGACGTCGCCCGCCGTGTCCGTATGCGGATGGGCGTTCTCGTCGGTCGGTGGCCCGTGGGTACTCCAGCGGGTGTGGCCGATCCCCATGTTTCCGTGTGGCTGCGTATTCAACGCCGATTTGAGGTCGGACACTTCGCCCGAGCACTTGTGTACCTTGACGCCGGAGCCGTTCTGGACAGCGATGCCCGCCGAGTCATAGCCCCGGTACTCGAGGTTCTCGAGTCCCGAGAGAAGCGTCTCCGCTGCGTTCCCGTGACCAATCCGTGCGATAATGCCGCACATTAGCCGCTCACCTCCAGCTGCGTCGCCGGCGACCATGCCGCGCCGGCTGCGCGGTGTGCAGCGGCGCAATCGACGGTTGTGACGGACGTATCGAGTCGGTTCGAGATCGCTGCCGTGAATGCAGTCCTGTTCCGTGTCATTGGTATCGTCGAACCCGTCCGCTCGTTGCTGTCGGATCGGGCCTCACTTCGACCACGGACAACAGCGGCCATTACTATACCACGAATAAGACGGTACGACGAACGCGACGTGAGCTATCGACTGTGTAAGACGCGTTCGTTTTCACACCCGCAGTGTCACGGGTCGTTCGCTCCCCGCTACACCAGCATAGAGTGGTCGCGTGAACACATCGGGACCGTCCGAGCGAGCGGGCTGATCCGGTGAAACGCTATACTGGCGTTCAACGACGGAGTACACAACGCCCGATAGACGCGTCGCTGATCGGTTTACGAAGAGAGTAAACGCTGTTTTGTCGCTGAAAGTCGAAACGCAATCGGCGAAACCGGTCGCCATCGTCGTCCAATGGCTCGGTGACACCGACCGCGTTCCGGGTGGTGCAATTTGATGTCGACGGAGCGGGTGCTTACGGAAGCGGATTTTCGACGTCATCCGACTGCGTCTCGTCGTCGTCCGGTCGGTCGGCGAAGACGATGACGTTCTCCCGACCCACCGATCGCTTTTCGATCGTGCCGTCGGCATGCATCTGTGAGCAGATCCGGCTCACTTTCGACTTCGACCAGCCGGTCTCGTCTGCGATTCGGTGTTGGCGAATGCGACCGTGATTCGCGACCAGCAGCCGGACGACTTTGCCTTCGTCACTCAGGAGTTGCGGCGGTGTCTCGGCCGATAGATACGTTTCGTACGCCCGAGGGCTGTCAGTGCCTGCGTGAGGTGATTCCGCTGTATTGCCTGCCGTATTCGCAAGGAGCGAGAGCGGCGAAATCTCGAGCTCGCGTTCCGACAACACGTCTGCCGTTCGAATCCCGATGAGCACACTGATGAGCACGAAGAGAACCGCGACCAGGGCCACATCCCCGAATGATGTCGTACGAAGCAGTTGTAACGGCTCGCCGGATCGACCGCCGATCCAGATACCACTTGTCCGTAAGGGACTCGCGTGGACGCCCTGATGGGTTGAAGTCAGAACCGTATCGATCGAGACGGTGCTATGAATCGATGCGAGCTGGGCTCTGACTCCGATCGGGGAATGTGACACCATGATTGACGCGGTTCTGCTGCGGTCGGTGTATGACCGAGTCACGGTGGCCGTGACCTCGCCGACCGCACTGGAGATCCGATACTCTGCACCTTCATTATGAATCCGTATAGGAGCGTTTAACAACGGTTTAAGGGCTCATCCCGGCGTTCAGCCGTCGACCGGGCCAATGCTGCCGGCAGCGCCATTCGCCGCTCGGTTTCGCCATGCGAGACGTTTGCACTCGTTTATTCGCGGTATAGTAATCCCCCGACACCGACTTGCCGAGTTTGTAGCACGGCCCGCCGGTTGCGGGCCCAACAGTTCCGGACAGTCACCGTCGCACTCGGTCGTGTGACGGTCCAGCGACAACGCACCACCCATGACCACGATAATCAGCGATACGGAGAAGCAATCGGACGAGCGAGCGAGCGGCCAGTACGCGGCCGAACCGAGCGGTGAGGAGACCAGCCTCGAACGGGCGACGGAGCAACTCTCGCGCGAAGCGACGATCTGCGTCGTCGGGCTGGGGTACGTCGGACTGCCGCTTGCAGTCGGGTTCGCACAGTCGGACTACCGCGTGATCGGATACGACGTTGACGACGTGACGGTCGGTCGACTGCAGGAGGGTATCGATACGACCGGTGACCTCTCCGACGGGGTGATTCAGGACGGCGACATCTCCTACACGACCGACGCGACCGCGATCGGCGAGGCCGACTACGTCGTCATCGCCGTGCCGACGCCGATCGACGATGACGAGCGACCGGACCTCGGCTACGTCGAGAGCGCGGCGACCACCGTCGGATCGAAGATGGATCCCGGGACGACGGTCGTCCTCGAGTCGACGGTCTACCCTGGCACGACGCGCGATGTCCTCGTACCGGCGCTCGAGGACGCGTCCGGACTGACGGCGGGCGAAGACTTCTTCGTCGGCTACTCGCCGGAACGCGCCACGCCGGGCGACGAGGAACACGGGCTCGCGGACGTGACCAAAGTCGTCAGCGCGCAGAGCGAGACGGTGCTCGAGGACGTGGCGACGCTGTACGAGTCGGTCGTCGATGCGGGCGTCCATCGCGCCCCCTCGATCGAGGTCGCCGAAGCCTGCAAGGTTGTCGAGAACGCCCAGCGCGACCTCAACATCGCGTTCGTCAACGAACTCTCGATGGCGCTCGAGTCGATGGACGTCGACGGGCAGGCCGTCCTCGAGGCCGCAGGCACGAAGTGGAACTTCCACGACTACCGGCCAGGGCTGGTCGGCGGCCACTGTATCCCGGTCGATCCGTACTTCTTCGCGTACCGATCGGCCCAGGAAGGCTTCGAGCCCGAACTCATGCAGACGGGCCGGCAGGTCAACGAGTCCGTGCCCGACCACGTCGCCGAGTTGACGATCAAAGCCCTCAACCAGTGTCACAAGACGCTCCGCGAGAGTCGCGTGCTGGTGTTGGGACTGGCGTACAAACCAGGCGTCGGGGACATCCGCAGCTCGAAGATCGGCAACGTCATCGATGAGCTTTCCGAGTACGACATCGGGATCGAAGGATTCGATCCGTTCGCCGACAACGACACGGCCCGCGACGCGTTCGGGATCGACGTCCAGGAGCGACTCTCGTTCGAGGGGTTCGACGCGGTCTTGCTTGCGACGCCCCACGCGGAGTTCGAACAGCTGGATCTCGAGGCGGTCGCGAGCCAACTCGCTGACGAGCCCGCGCTGGTCGACGTGACCGGCACGATCGACGAGGACGCGGCCGTCGATGCGGGATTCGTCTACCGGAGGTTGTGAGGAGATGAGAGACCAGCGGTACCTCTCGAGCGACCGTTCCACGGAGGTGGACCGACGATGCGCGTGATGATCACGATCCAGCATCCCGGACACGTCCACTTCTTCCGGCACCCGATCGCGGAACTGGAAGCGCGCGGGCACGAGGTCCACGTCTTCGCTCGCGAGAGCGACGTCGCCGTTCGGCTCCTCGAGGCGTACGATATCGATCACGAGGTGCTCGCCGGCGAGTCGGACTCGCTGGTCTCGCTGGCAGCCGTGCAGGCGACCTACGAACTGCGACTCCTCCGGCGGGCACGGCGGATCGAGCCGGACGTGATCACGGCGATCGGCGGCGTCGCCGCCGCCCACGTCGCGTCGGTGACGAGCGCGAAGAGCCTCGTCTTCTACGACACCGAACACGCGAGTCTCATCACGACGCTCAGCTATCCGTTCGCGGATACGATCGCCACGCCGGCGTGTTATCGAGACGAGATCGGGCCGAAACAGGTGACGTACCCGGGATATCACGAACTCGCCTATCTCCACCCGGATCGGTTCGAGCCCGACCCGACCGTCCTCGAGGAGGTCGGGCTGGACGCCGACGCGTCGTTCGCCGTCGTTCGGCTCAGCAGCTGGGACGCTTCCCACGACGTCGGTCACGGCGGGTTCGACAATCCTCGAGCGGTCGTCGATCGACTCGAAGATGCGGGTCTGCAGGTCCTGCTGACGGCCGAAGGAGAGCCGCCAGCCGATCTCGCGTCGTACCAGTTCGAGACCTCGCCGGACCGGATGCACGATCTGCTCGCGTACGCCGACGTCGTCCTGAGCGAGGGAGCGACGACCGCGGCGGAAGCCGCCGTGCTCGGCACGCCGGTGGTCTATGTGAACCCGCTCTCACTGGGCTACACGACGGAACTCGAGGAGGAGTACGGCCTGCTGTTCGAGTACACTGGCGACGAAAGACACACACGCGGGCTCGAGCAGGCCGTCTCGATCGTCGAGGAACCAGCCGAAACGTGGAAACGCCGTCGGGAGCGCCTGCTCGAGGAACGGATCGACGTGACAGAGGTCGTCACCCGACAGATCGAAACGCTCGCGCAGGCGAGCACGGCGGATCGAACGACTCCTGCGGCGAACCCGGATCATCCATGAAGGTACTCCAACTGGTCACGTCGTCACGACCGTTTTTCGAACAGCAAGTCTCGGCCCTCGAGGACCGCGACGTCGACTGTACGGTCCTCGAGGTGCCCGGCGAACACAGCGGCGATTCGGGTCGGACGCCGACGGACTACGCGCGATACTACGCGAACGTGCTCTCTGCGGTCCGGTCGTCGTCGTACGATCTGATACACGCGAACTACGGGCTCGTCGCTCCGTTCGCGCTCGCCCAGCCGACCCGCCCGGTGGTACTGACTCTGTGGGGGACGGACCTCATGAGCGACCGGACGTGGCTGCGATCGTGCAGTCGGTACGGTGCCCGCCGGGCGGACGCCGCGATCGTGCCGAGCCGGGTCATGTCACGCGACCTCGAGACCGACCACGAACTGATTCCGTTCGGCGTCGACACCGACCTGTTTCAGCCGATGGCGCGGGCGGACGCGCGCGAGTACCTCGGCTGGGAAACCGAGCAGCCGATCGCGCTCTTCCCGTACGACCGGACCCGTTCGGTGAAGGACTATCCGCGGGCCCGCCGGCTCGTCGAGCGAGCCGAGGTCGACCTCGAACTGCGGACGGTCTCCGGCGTCGATCACGACGAGATGCCTTACTACATGAATGCGAGCGACGTCCTCCTGGTCACCTCGAAGCGCGAGAGCGGCCCGATGGTCGTCAAAGAAGCCGCCGCATGCAATCTGCCGATCGTCTCGACCGACGTCGGCTTCGTCCGCGAGACGATCCGCGGTCTGACGAACTGCACCGTCAGCGACAACGACGGGGCGCTCCTTGGCGGCCTCGAGCAAGCCGTCGAAGATGCCGGTCGATCCAACGGGCGCGAATCGATCGACGGGCTCTCCGTCGACTCGCTTGGAGAGCGCCTCCACGGACTGTATCGCCGAGTACTCGATCCGGACGCCAGGGCGAGCTATCCGACGGGGGTCAGTCATGAAGTATAGCTCACTGTCGGAGCTGCGGCCGCTGCGACTCGACACCGTCGCGGCGATCGGCGGGCTCGTGCTCGCGCTGGCCTTGTTCCCGCTGCGATTTCTCACATCACAGATCTACATCAATACCGTGCCGGTCATCCTCGGTACCGCGTGCGTCCTGTATATCGTCTCCCTGTATCAGCAAGACGACGCGCGGGCAGTTCCGACGCTTCCCTCGTCGGTATCGATGGCGCTTCCGAGTATTGTCTTTGTCGGGCTGTCGGGTCTCGTGGTGTTGCCGGTCGTTCAGGGTGAACGAACGCTTTCCTTCTTCGGGCTGGCGAGTGTCGTCGGCACGCTCGTTATCGGCCAGATCGTCTTCGCGAGCGATCGCGACCTCCATCCCGGCCTGCTGTTGCTCCAGATCGTTTGCTTCGCGTTCGTCTTCCGATTCGCTGCGCTCTACACGACGCCAGGCTACATCGGAATCGACATCTGGACCCACCGTGAACTCGTCGACGCAATTCTCACGGAGCAGTCGCTGAGCGCCATCTCCGATAACAAACACTACGGATCGCCGTTCTACCACCTCCTGGTCGCCGCCTCGTCGTTGCTATACGACGTCCCGATCCGCGCCGCGTTGTACCTCTCCGTCGGCCTCGTGATGCCGCTGTCAGTCCTGCTCGTCTACGCGACGACGAACCTGCTCGTCACGACGCGGTGGGCAGTGCTGGCGACGGCGCTCTACGCGTTCGGCAACCACGTCGCGCGGTGGGGAATACACATCATCCCCACGAGCCTGGGGCTGGTCTTCTTTCTCGCGATGCTGTATGCGCTGATCCGCGTAATGCGGATCGAATACACGATCCGGGACTTCGCGCTGCTGCTCCTGTTGAGCGTCGCCGTCATCCTCACCCACCAGGTGTCGACGTTCATCATGCTCGTGTTGTTGCTCGCGGCGTTTCTCGCCCAGCTCGTGTTCGTGATCGGCCCGTTCGGACTCACGCGGCTCGACACGAGCGTTTTCCGGACGAAAAAGCCGGTCAACCTCGTCGGGCTCGTCGTCTTCAACCTCGGGCTGACGATCTTCGTCTGGTCGCTGACGCCGTATAATCAGGACTCGTTCCTGGGAACGGTCCTGAGCTACTTCGCGCAGACGCTCGAGGACAGCGCCGGCTTCCTCAATACCGCAGGTGAGTCCGAGACGGCGCAAGCGGGGGCCGAAGCCGCGCCGACACTGATAGAACAGGTGGTTCCCTATGTGGACAATCTCGGCTTCCTGCTGTTGCTCGGTGCCACGTTCGCCGGCTGTCTGTACGTCGTCCACCGGCGACGTGCCGAACAGTCGGTGTTCACGCTCCTGCTGGCGGCGGCGTTCATGCTGGTGTTTATTCTCGGGTTCCCGATGTTCGGCATTCGGACGTTCATTCCGACACGCTGGTTCGCGTTCCTCTATGCGCCGATGGCTATCCTCGGTGCGATCGGGCTACGGACGCTCCGAGGGAGCCTGACGCCGTCGCTCGTCGTCGTCGTGTTACTGGTGGGTGTGCTCGTGTATCCGGGTTCGATGGTCCTCGCCGCCGAGAGCAACGTCGAGAATCCGGTCTTTGACGACCAGCACGAGCGGCTCGCGTACAACGAGACGGAACTCGCTGCGGCCGAGTCGATCGCCGAACTGACGGGGTCGCCCGACGGCGAAGAGATCCGTCCCGATCAACAACTCTACACTGATCACCCGTATCAGACGCTGTTCAGTCGGACCGGCGCGTATCCCTCGACGACGACTGCGACGGTGCCGGAAGGCGGCGTCGCGGACCACGACTACTCGGTCTATCGATCGGCCCAATCGACCGACGCGACGTACGTGACGAACACGAACGGAACCGCGCGGATCGAAGACCTCTCTCCGACACAGCTCTGTCGCCCTGACCAGGCGACGGTCTACACGAACGGGGACGTGACGATGTGTACGCCATCACCGGCAAGTCGCTGATCGACGACGGGACCGGACGGTCGCTTTTTCGAATCAGTACAACCGGCCCGACAGGTATCACCGAGAGGCAGTCTCGAGCGATAGTAACGGAGACGATGAACGGCTGCTCTCTTTCGCTTCTCTGTGGCGTTAGAAACCGGGCAAGGGAGATTTACGACAAACGGGTTGTGTGCACGTCAGATCGATCACAGCGCCGTCTCGAGCTCGAGACAACCACGGACTTGCCTGTGGTCGAGACGATGATCGACACGCACTCGAGGAGAGCAGGTGGTGGCAACGGAGGACGGTAGATCCAACAGCGACCGCTCGCCGGTCACTGATGGCTTCGGGTCCGCAGGAATCGCCAGATGTCGGTAGCCGGCGGTGCGCCGTCGGAGAGCCAAAGCGCCACGACGGCGAGGCCAAGCAGCAACTGGACCGCGAGCTCGATCGTCAATCCGCCGGCGAGCAGCTGATACACGTACCGAGCGAGGTACAGAAGCAGGTGGTCGAGGAACCCGCCGTGATCGGTACCTGGCGGCGACGCGACCGGCCAGAGAGCGATTCGAGCGTCGACGACGCCGTCTCTGAGCAGCTGACTGAGCAGGTCGGCGATCGGATGTGAAAGATACGCGATCGAGAACGCTCCTGCAATCGCTCGATTCCCCCTTCGAATGGCCACCGCGTACGCGACGAGACAGACGACCGGCGCGACGAAGATCGAGTGTCCGATCGAGTAGCCGGTCTCCGCGAATTCGACCGTCCACCCGAGCGGTTTGTCGACGAGGTCGGGGAACTGCGACCCGACGGCAACGGCGATCGTTTCGCGACCCGAGGGAGACGCTCGAAAGCCCACGTTCATCGTCAGTGAGTACAGGACGTACGCGAACGCGAGATGCTCCCATGGCCACATCTATGCCACCCCGATCGGCAGCCGCGCGACGCGATAGGCGTTGTCGACCGTCGGCTCCGCCGGTGGGTCGCCGTCGTAGAGCAACACCGTCAGCTGCAGGTCATCTCCCCGCATCGTTGGCGTGATCTCGAGGGACTGCCGCGTCGATTCGCCGTCGGCTACCGTCGCTGTCGTTCTGTCTAACTCAGTCGATTCGTGAACGGTCACGTCGTCGCCCTCGTAACGTACGCGCTGGAGCAGGACGACGGTCGTATAGCGGTGCTCTTCGTGCTCCTGATTCGTAATCGTCACCCCCAGTTCCCGGGACTCTCCTGCGGGATAGGTCGACTCGTACATCGTGTCGATGTCACCGGTGACGCTTTCTGTCTCGACTGACAGTTCCGTGAACCCATCGTGTTGGGGTGGGTTCGCCAGGGCGAATCCGCCGCTTGCCAGCAACAGGACCAGTCCACCCGCGATGGCGATGTTGTATGGCCGACAGTTGACTCGGTCGTACGGACTCAGTTGACTCCGAGTGAAAAACGGGGTGGTGGATGAGAGCGTCGGAACGAATCGTCGATCGGCCGGACAGCGGTAGCGTGAACCGATTGCGAGAGATGCGAGGATAACGGTAAGCACTGCGAGTCCGAGAAGGACCGGTTCTAGCGTCACTCCCCCTGGGGTTACGGTCGCGAAAAGGGTGATCGCGGGAACGAGCGCGACGCTAAAAACGACTGACAGGACAGCCCGTTCGATTGCCTCGAGTCCGCCACTGACCAGCAACGGATTGCCGAGTCCCGTTTTTTCGTCGTCGAACGACTGGTAGTCGTCGTTCGGCTTGTCCGGAAAGAGGGCCGAGACGAGCGCATACCCGGGAAGAAACAGAACGAGCGGGATCGTCAGCACGATTCGTCCAATGCCGGTAATCCCGGAGACGATTCCGAACGTGAGAGCGCCAGTGACGGCGATACCGGCCGCCAGATCGAAAAACCACCAGTTAGTGTCGCTCATTCTATCATCGCTAGGGGCCAGTGGCGGTTTATTATCGCCCAGATAAGCCCCCGTCTTCTGGGTCGGTGTGACGGCTGTCTGACGGTGATGTATAACGACCTCGACACTAATTTCGATCGAGTGATATCTCCCCTACTTTTGAGAGTCATGGAAGCGTGAACGGTCCAAAATTCGGACTGAGTGTCTGAAATCCGCGTAGAAGATTCTCTCGAAATAAATGGCTTTCTTGATTCAGAGATCTTGACTTTCAGTACCTCTGAACCGGTATTTGGAAGCATTGAAATAGCATAAAGAGTGAATTCCTTCTGTGAAATTGCATAAAATGAGTAATTCTCGAATACACGATTTCTATCCTTTATTACCTACTTCTGAATAGGGGAGACTGGTGCAATGAAAGCGGAATATATCAGCTCCAATGACACAGACGATCAGGGTGTGACTGACGACGGTCAGGATGCGGATGGTGCGGCTGATCGTCCCTCTGAGGAGCCTGCATTTTCGAAAGACGAAATCTTTCATCTCCTGCAAAACGAACGGCGTCGAATGGTCCTCCGGTATCTCCGGGGCACTGAAGATCCCGTACGCATGCGCGACATCGCAGAGCAGGTCGCAGCGTGGGAACACGATACCACCGTCGAAGAGCTCACTTCGACACAGCGCCAGCGGGTCTACATCCCGCTGTATCAGTCGCATCTCTCGAAGCTCGACGAGGCGGGTCTCATCGAGTATCAACAGAACCGCGGCATCGTCGAGCGAAAGCCCCTCGCTGACCAAGTCGACAAATACCTGCACCTCGACTCGACCGGCGACTCGACCGACGAACAGCGCGCTGAGAGCCCCGAGTGGGAAGATTACTACATCGGTGCAACGGTCTTCTCCTATGCGGTCCTCATCGGCGCAGTGATGGAGCTGCCGGTCATCTCGTTCCTCTCTGGAATCGGCCTGAGCGCGCTCATCCTGTCGGTCTTTACGGTGCTCACGATCAGCCGACTCATCAACTGACACGGTGAATGGCGGTCTCTCGACGAACAACGATACCGCAAGAGAGACACCGCGTTTCGGTTATGAAATCAAGACAGAAACCGAGATCAGCGCGATCACGACGCACAGCAATCCGAAAGAGAGCGCTACGAGTACGGACGGTGAAATCACCCGCTCCTCGTTCGCGCGACCCGTAGACCGCTCGATCAACCCCTGTGTCTCGTCGAACTCGATGGCGCCGGTCGCATCGAGTGCCGGCAGTCGCTCCTGATGGAGTCGCTCGTGGACGATTGCCCACGTTTCGATCGGCGGTCGGGCCGGTTCGATCAGTTCATCGGCGACCTCGTCAACGGTGACAGGTGTGTTCATTTCATCGAGAACGGACACGAGAGCAGTATCGGATTCCGGCACGAACTCCCTCGCTCGTGTTTCGTCCGCATTGCCCGTCGGAACATCGTTCTCTGGGGAATAGACCATCGTGAATCCGGAAGTCGTCCCCGAACCCCCCGAGCGTTCTTCGCCATCCCCCTCCGACGAAGAGCGCAACCAAGACGGCGTCAGACGCATATTCCACGCTAAAATACCTTGGTATATAAGGTTTCTCACGGTTTAACGGTAATGAACTGCATAAATTGCAGCGAAAGTCGGTTTCACGGCTGATAACTGTCGTGGGTCGTCCTCAAGGAACCTGTAAGACCGTAGATGTAGGATGAGTCAGTTACGCGATCACAGGGTTCGACGGACGAAGCCAGTGACGCAGTTGATCCGGTAACGCTGACCAGCACCCGAGCCATCCGCGGAGGTCGGTGAGCCGGAGTTTGTGTCTGGCTGATAGGCTGTGGACGTGCTCGAGGTCGCCCAACAACCGTCGATCGAAGTCGTGTCGATCGAACAGCGTCTCCCGGTCCGGCCACGGCGGTTCGAACGACGAGAGAAACGGTGTCTTTCGACGGACGAATCCTTCGACCTCGTTGAACAGCCGCGCATCGTGCGGTCGATCGGGTGGTCTGTGTCGCAGAATGTCGTTGTCGAGTTGTTCGCACGCGCGAAGGAACGTTTCCGTTGTTCGGTGTTCCGGTGGCGTCCGGAGATGCCAGTCGATCAGCTCGCGATCCGTCGCCAGAAACGACGTGACGAAGTGATCGGAGAGGTGGTTGTGAAACGGTATCGACGGCTGGTTCGCGATGCCAGTGCAGGTGAGCGCGTTCTGGACCGTATCTGTGCGGCGTCGTCGCGTCTCGAACTCGTCGGCGATTGCCTCCGTGACGAACGCTTCCGGATCGACGTCGAAGGACGTCCGCTCGGCGAGTTCGAGGCTCGCCTCGCGGTTGTAGCCGAACTTCTCGAGGAGCGACTCGACGGGGTCCGGATCGGACTCGAGTCGGCCGGTCGGCACTCGTTTCCCGAGCACGTCGACGGCCTCCGAGGCGGTAAAATGGCCCCGGAAGAACGTATCACAGAGGAGGCCGTGGAACATCGTATCGACATCGATCTCGTCCGTGTAGCCGGCGTGGTGGATGTGCAAGGACTCCTTGATCCCCTGTGAGTAACGGATCTTCGACTCGTCGGGCCGGAGGTACCGCTCGTCCGGCGGGAAGGCGGTGTGGCTCGCGCCGTACTGGGCGGCGAGCGCTCGCGCACCGCGAACCTCTTGGGCGTCCAGTGAGCCGACCGTGTAACTTCGGTCAATGTCCTCGACCTGTGAGAGGATGATCCGCGAATCGTAGCCCGCCGAGAGGAGCACACCCGTTCGGCCGGGAAGCGACGACCGCCGCCGGAACGCCCGGCCAAGGCGGTCGGCGAGCTCGTCGACGGGATCGAACGTCCGGGACGGCTGTGGATCGTAGACGAACCGGTCGAAGGAGTCGACCGATGCGGGCGTGAGACGGCTGTCCAGCGGGAGTCGAGAGAGTTCCGTAACGGCCGTCTTCTCGCCGAGTATCACACCCAGATGCAGGAACTCGAGGACGCCGTCACGGTCAAGCGTCGGCTCCGCGATCGTGCGACCGATCGCAGCGGCGTCCGTTCCGAAGACGCGAACCCCGTGATCGTCGGTATAGAAGCACTCCCGGGAGCGGACCGGGTCCGTGGCGACGAACGCGTCGCCACTCACTTCAGCATCGATCACGACGAGATACGATCCGTTGAGTTCTCGCAGTGCTTCGATGCCGATCGTCTCGTAGCGTTTGAGAAGCCAACGCGCGGCGTTCGGGTCGTCATCGGGAACGTACGCCTCTCCCCAGACGAGACAGCACCCCTCGTCGCCGGTGTACGTGGCGCTCCAGCCGGGCGTTCTGAGATCTGCGTCTCGGATACCGACTGTGATGGTCGATCCGGCGAGCACTTCGTCGAAGTCGTCGCTTGATCTGAACCGCTCGAACGTGTCAATACCACCGATTACACCGAAGAGTTCCCTGTTCATCGTCGAAGACCACCTTGCAGACGACGTACGATTACAGCGTGGAAGCGCCGAGCGCCGCCCGACCTCCGTTCGCGTACGTCTTCGTGGAACGCTCGAACGGGCACTCAATTACTATACGACCATTAAGTGCCAGAGCGGTCGCCACTAACCGTATCGGACGGTCGCCGAGCCGGCCTATCCGATCTATAATAATGGTATCGCTGTCGGTAACTCCGGCTCACTGATGTCACAGAAACGCACAACGCGACGTCGATTCCTCGCACTGTCCGGCGCCGCCGGAATTACAGGCCTAGCCGGCTGTGCAGAGCGAATCGAGTCTGCAACCGACCAGCTCCGCGAGAAGTCGGCAGCCGTGACACCCGACGGATCGGACAGCTCTACCCCGGGACTCACCGACGGCGTTCCGCCGCTCGAGACCGAATTCGACAGCCGAGAACGATATCGACAGCCGGGCGACTCGCTCGACGACTTCAGCGATCTTGACGCCTGGACCATCGTTCAGGGATCGGGTGGGGCAGACGAGGATGTCGTGTTCGACGGCGATCAGAGCTTCAGACTCCGATCGAACGGCAGCGAGAGCGTCATCGCCGAACGGAGCCTCGAGGGCGAGGATCTGACGGAAACGGACCTGTCGTTCGCGGTGCGGACGACGACGCCCGACAGCATCACGGTCAACCTGCGGGTCGTCGACCAGTTCGGGAGCGCGAAAGTATACTCACTGCGGCAGATCCGGTACCGTGCACCCGACGTCGGCTGGTTCCGAACGAGTCCCGGCGTCTTCCAGCAGAGCGAGTACGAACCCGCACTCGACCACCTCGACCGGCTCGAGATTCAGGTGCTTCACTCCATGCCGGAGGCGGAGGTCTGGATCGACGACCTGCGAACCCATCCGACGCCCGATCAGGGGTATGTCATGCTGAGCTGGGATGACGGGACGCTCGACTACTACGAGACGGCCGCGCCGCTCCACGATGAGTACGGGTTCCCGGCGGTTCAGGCGCCGATACCGCGGTGGGCCGAACAGGGACGAGACGGGATCATGTCGATTTCGGAACTCCAGGACCGACAGGAGGCTGGCGATCAGATCGTCGTCCACGGAACGCACGAACCGATTCACGAACTCGACGACGAAGCGACGATCAACGAACGGCTCAGGCGGGACAAGCAGTGGTTCATCGACAACGGGTTCGAAGGCGCGAACTACATTGTCCATCCACACAACAGCTTCGACAAGACGAGCCTCGAGCAGGCGACTGATTACCACTACTGTGGTGGCTTCAATCAGGCCGGCAACGTCAATACGACGAGCGTCTACGGCTTCGATCCGCTGGCGTTACCGCGGACGATCGGCCACGACCTCGAGATATCGAAACGGTGTGTCGACCTCGCCGCTCGGCACAACCAGTGTACGATTCTCAACTTCCACACGTTCGAGGCAACCAACACGATGCCGAAAGCCGACTACGAGGCGTTGCTCAAGCACATCGACGGCGCCGATGTCGAGGTCATCACCTTCGACGACCTCTGGAAGCTACGGACGAGCAACGACTGATTCATCACGAGTCGCCCAGCGGACTGTTTCTTGGCGACCGCCTGCCCGCGTAGCGACGTATCGCCGGTTCCGATCTATCGCGGTGGCGATTATCGACTCTGGCGGGGACGCGCGGTCGATGACGAATCGATCAACAGCCCGCCGAGAGCGTGATCCGGTCAGTGTCGGTCGTACCATCGTCGTCGACGACGCGGAGTGTGACCGGATGGTCCCCGGGTGCGCTGATCGTCACCTCGATCGTCTCGCCCGTCCGGTCGAACGCGCCGTTGGCACCGACGCGCCACTCGTAGCGGGCGAGATTACCGTCCGGATCGGACGATTGCGACGCATCGAGCGTCACCGTCTGACCCGGCTCGAGCGTCGTGTCTGCCAGTCCTCGCGGTCGCGTCTCGATCCGTGCGACCG
The DNA here is from genome assembly GCF_041821085.1 of Natrinema sp. HArc-T2. Taxonomy (NCBI): domain Archaea; kingdom Methanobacteriati; phylum Methanobacteriota; class Halobacteria; order Halobacteriales; family Natrialbaceae; genus Natrinema; species Natrinema sp. HArc-T2. The sequence continues at coordinate 235,968 of NZ_JBGUAZ010000001.1, forward strand.
GTGGCTCGCGGTCCGACGGCTGAGTGTCGCCGTCAGCGGACGTGTCCGACTCGGATTCCGTCACCGGCTCGTCGGAGACGCTGCCAGTATCGGTCCCCTCGAGCAAGAGTTCGTCCTCGAAGAGCCGTTCGACGATCGCCCGGTGCCACTGGACGCGGGTCTCGAGTTCGATATCAGTCGAGAGCGTCTCCGCGAGGAACGCGTCGGCATTCAGATCGCGAGCGGCCTTGTGGACGAGCAGCCCGTTCGGCTCGGTATCGGGCGAGGAAAACGGCCCGGCCTGGAACGAGAGGTCGGGATCGTCCACGTAGTTTCTGGTGACGTACTCGGCAGTGTCAGCAGCGGTCGCTTCGTCGCCGTCCGAGTAGAATATCGCCTGGCCGACGCCATCCGTAGGATCGCCCGCGTAGATACCCCTCGACTCGTGGAGGTCGACGACCACGTCGGGATCGTATTCGCTGACGACGTCCCAGATCGCTCGTGCGAGTTCTGTCTGCGGCGTCTCTCCCTCGGGGAACTGTCGGTTGAGGTTGGTCCCCTCCTCGTCGTTTCTGGTTCCGCGCTCGATCGCGACGGTGTTGGCCTCTGGGATTACGACGAGCGTGCCGGCATCGATCGTCCAGTCGGCGATCTGACCTGCGGCTGTATAACCCGCGTCCTCATTTCCGTGTACTCCGCCGACGACGACCGCCGTCGGCCCCTCGGTGTCCGCGCTCGTCACGAAGACGGTCGTTTCCTCGTCCGTTCCCTCGCGAATGGGGAACGATGTTCGAGAGACCATCCCCTCGTCGGTGGCAGTCGTGTCGCCGACCACGCTGGCGACGCCAGCGCTCGTGAGTGTACATCCAGCTGCGAGAGTCAATACGCTCCGCCGTGAGAGTATATCGCGCCTCATTCGTCCGTCCCGTCGACGTCAGTCGGTTTTACTACAGGTGAGATAACAATAGAAACGGGATACTTTCGTTTCTGCAACGGTCCGCGTCGATCGGACGCTCGTCTGCGAGACGAAGAGACCGAACCCGATCAGGCCTGCCGAAGCGGCCGACTCACCGAGTGAGCGCGCGCCGGCCGAGCGTCGCGGTGACGAGCAAGAGAACGAGCACCACCACGATCGGAATCGGTCGCCGCCGGACGCCGGTCCCGGCGACCCAGCAGACGCCGGGATACGTCCGCGCCGACACCGAAGCCGCACGGAGGTGCCACAGCCCTCGCAGGAACCGCCCCTCCGCGAAGTACTGCTTCGCGAGAACGAGTGCGTGGCTCGAGCGGATCTCGTAGCCCTGTTCCTCGAACCGTTCGACCTCGGACTCGTACGCCGAGAGATATCGCTCGCTGGCGGTCGCGACGACGTCCGCCGGCGGACTGCCGGTCTCCTCGCGGACGACGAGCTCCTCGTCGACGTAGGCGAGCTTTCCGTGCTCGAGGACGCGCAGGCAGAACTCGGGGTCCTGGAACCGGTCGAGGTCCTCGTCGAAACCGCCGGCCTCCCTGGCGACCGCGGTCCGGACGAGCAGCGTCGAGCCGGCACCCGGCTGAACGTTGTCCGCGAGGATCTCGCCGACCAGCTCGTCGTTTCCCTCCCGCGTCGGTTCGTCGTCCAGGCGTGCGAGCACGGACGCGGCGGTCGATCGGAGCCGTCCGTCCGCCCCAGACAGGTCGTAACCCGTGTCACAGTAGACGCCGACCCAGTCGCTCGAGCGCTCCTCGAGCGCCGCGAGCTGTCGCTCGAGTTTCTCGGGATGCCACTCGTCGTCCGAGTCGAGGAAGGCGACGTACTCCCCGCGTGCGTGCTCGAGCCCTGTGTTCCGGGCGACGTTCGCACCCTGGTTGGCTTCGTGGACGACCGGCCGAACCCGCTGGTCCTCGTAGGCGGCCAGCACCGACTCGGTGTCGTCGGTGGAGCCGTCGTCGACGACGACCACCTCGAGGTCGTCGATCGTCTGCGCGAGCGCGCTGTCGATCGCGTGCGGAAGCGTCGCCGCCCTGTTGTACGTCGGGATGATCACGCTGACGCGAGTCATTTTCCTGAACTTCCGGTCCGGTCCGGATTATTATCGCGTGGGTAAACGGCCTCACCCGCAAGCAGTGACTGCAGTGACCCGAGTGGGCGGCGACGCGACACTCTCGAGCCACCCGGAACCCGTCGGCGACGAACCCGCTAACGACCGTATAAGGAAGAGCGAACGGTTCGTCGACGCGGTCAATGACGAATCGAAACCGACGATCGTTCGTAACCACGGTTGCAGCGGCCGGAACGCTCGGACTTGCCGGCTGCCTCTCGCAGGTACGCGAATTGCGTGGCGCGGACGGCAAGCCGACGTCGGCCCAGTCGGGCGGTGACACCCCCGATTCCGGAAGCAGAGACCGCCTGGATCTCCCGGGCGAACCGATCGATCGCTTCGAGGACCTCGGCGAGTGGTCGGCGATGATCGACGCTGGCGACCTCGAGTCCGGGACGGACGATCCGTACGCCGGGTCGCAGTCGGCACACCTCACCGCGTCAGAGAACGCCGAGTACGCGGCCGTCTACAGGACGGTTCCGGACGGTCTGGACCTGAGCAACAAGAACTTCTCGCTGGCTGTCAACTTCACCGGGCGCGACCAGCTGCACCTCACGCTCGAACTGTTCGCGCCGAACTCGCGCAACGTACACGCCATGCAACGCACGCTTACCGGACCGGTCGATCGGTGGGTACGTGTCGACTTCGGCACCGATCGGATCGAGACCCAACCCGAGCTCTCGGACGTGCGCGAGATTCGGCTGATCGCCCGCCGCCGCGGTGACACGACCGGCCCGATAGACTGTCAGGTCGACGACCTCCGGGCGGTCGACCGGCCCGACACGGGCCGTGTCATGCTCCTGTTCGATGGGACACTCGAGAGCCACCACGCGTCCGCGTTCGACCACATGCAGGCGTACGACTTCGCAGGCGTCGAAGCGGTTATCCCCGAAGCCGTCGGCGAGGGTGGCCGGCTCACGCTTGACAAACTTACCGAACTGGACGACGCGGGCTGGGACCTCGCAGCCCGGCCGCGAACCGGCTCGAAGTTCCTCCACGAGTTCAGCCCCGAGCAGCAGGAAGGGATGATCCGGCGGACGAAAGCATATCTCGAGAATCGTGGCTTCGAAGACGGCGCGAAGCACTTCGTCACGCCGCGGAACATCCTCGGCTCGACGGCGAACGACCTCGTCCGGGAGTATCACGAGCAGGCGTTCCGGTTCGGCGGCGGCCCGAATGGGCTTCCGCTGACGGACCCCCACAACGTCGGGTTCTTCGCCGGCGACGCCGGAAACGAGACGAAAACGTACGTCGATTATGCTGCCGAGTATGGGGAACTCGCAGTCCTGCACTTCGAATACATCGGCGAGGACGGCATGAGCGAGCAGGCCTTCGACGGCTTACTCGAGTATATCGACACGCAGAACGTCGAGGTCGTCACTGCCACCGACCTCCTGGGTGACCGGTGATGTACCGCGACTCGAGTGTCGGCGTCGTGATCCCCGCCTACAACGAGGAAGGGTTCGTCGGCGATGTGATCCGCGAGATGCCTGCATACGTCGATCGGATCTACGTGATCGACGACCGGTCGACGGACGACACCTGGAGCGAAATCCTCGAGGCCGCGCGGGCGGACACAAGCAAGCATGGGAGCCACGATGGCACAACCGTCCAGCAACTCGTGGCCGACGGCGGTGCGACCGCGCTGGCGAATCGGGCGACGGTTCGCGACACCATCGGTCGAGTCGTCCCGATCGAGCACCGGGAGAACCGCGGTGCCGGCGGCGCGATCAAGACCGGTTATCTCGCCGCACTCGCGGACGGCGTGGACGCGACGGTCACCGTCGACGCGGACGGGCAGATGGACCTCTCCCAGCTGCCGCGACTCCTCGATCCGCTCGTCGAGGGACGCGCCGACTACGCGAAGGGAAACCGGCTCCTGTCGCGTGAGTACCGGGCTGCGATGCCGCGGTTTCGGTTCATCGGTAATGCGACCCTGACGTTTCTGACGAAGATCGCCTCGGGCTACTGGAAGACGATGGATCCCCAAAACGGGTACACGGCGATCTCTCACGACGCGCTCGCGGCGATCGACGTCGAAAACCTCTACGAGTACTATGGCTACTGCAACGACCTGCTGGTGAAACTGAACGTCCACGGAATGCGCGTCGCCGACGTGGCAATGCCGGCCGTCTACGGCGACGAGGAGTCGAGCATCGCGTACGGGGAGTACATCCCGAAGGTTTCGCTCATGTTGCTTCGAGACTTCCTGTGGCGGCTGAAAACGAAGTATCTCGTCCTGGACTTCCACCCGCTCGCACTGTTTTACCTCGTCGGAGCGGCAACGGCTGCCATTGGCGTCGTCGGGACGGGTGTGGCGGTGTCTGCGGCGCTCTCGAACGTCGGCACACCTGCCATTCAGGGTGCGACGAGCCTGTTGTTGTTCGTTGCCGGCACCGCATTCCTCCTGCTGGCGATGGTGTTCGACATGGCCGAAAGCGAATCGCTCGAGCAGCAGGTGCGATAGCGCCGTGCGAGCGCACCGTCACTCGCGTGGTCGTTCGGTGATCCCGTAACTGTTCTCGGTTCCGGCGTCAGTGCCGTCTCAGTGGGGAGTGGCTCGTTCGGCTCGAGGACTGACGAATCCTGTTTCTCCATCATCCGCGTACGAGAAGGTGACGAGCAGCGCGTACCGGCTCTGTCACGGTGTAATGGTCTATATCCCGGACCCCAGGATCCCCAGCGTGAGCCCCGAGACGAGCAGGGAGAGTCCGGCGACGAACAGCAAACTATGGAGCCAGTTCCGCTCCTCTCGCTTCGTCCCACTGGTCGCGAGCCAAGTCCCGATCGCGTCCGCCTTCGCGCCGAGCGGATCGGGGAACGTCGACAGCACCTCGAAGGGTTCGGCGGGGTCCAGCGCGCCGACGAGCAGCGCGAACGTGACGAAGATCACGAACCCGACGGGCGGGACGACTGCGAGTGCGAGCCACGGGTTCGTGATGGCCATCGAGAGGGCGACGATCGGCCCGGCTGCGAGGACGGTCGTCAGTATCGAACGCCCGAGTCGTGCATCCGAGAGGGGATCGAAGCCGACCAGCCGAGCGCTCCAGCAGTGGAAAACGAACATCGACCCATATCCGATGCTGGTCGCGACGGCGGCACCGTGCATCCCAAAGCGGGGGATGAGAGCGACGTTAAGCACGACGTTGATCACGGCCGCAGCGCCGGTGGCTGCGACCGGATAGCGGAGCATGCCCTTCCCCTGTGAAATCGCCAGTACCGGGCGTGCGAGCGCGAAGCCGAGCGACCCGGGCAGTAACAGCAATAGTGGCGTGATCGCCGGCATAGCATCCTCACCGAAGTAGATCGGCACGGCGATGTCCGCCAACGCCGCGAGCCCGACCGCCATGACGGCCGTCAGCAGGAACGTGTACCGCGTCGTCTTGGACGCGAGCTCCGAGATCTCTCGGAGCCGATTTTGTGACCACAGTTCCGACGTCGAGTGGACGAATACCGTCTGGAGGGCCATCGGGATGAACCAGAGGAACTCGGCGAGCGTGAGCGCTGCCTTGTAATTACCGACTGTAGCGCTCTCACGGAAGCGCTGGAGCATCACGATGTCGATGTGATAGAGCGACATCAGCAGGAAGACCAGCGCGATGCTCATCGAGTTGAACGTGAGCATCTGTTTCCGGGGGAACCGCTTCGTTGGGCGGCTGAAGAGACACGACAGCGGCATGCGACGATGCACGAGGGTCAGCCCGATCACGGCGACGAGCGTACTCGCGACCAGATGCCCTGCAAGCGCGCCGATCACACCGGCACCGAGATACACCAGCGGCACTGCGACGACGACGAATCCAACCTTATCGAGGATCTTCAGCGGCTCCGAGTACCGCTCGAGGCCGAATCCCATGAGTGTCTTCCGCGCGTAATCGCGAAACTGCGCCGTCACGACGAGTGCGGCGAGGACGTAGAAGTAACTCGTCAGTTCGGACCCGAACGCACGACCGACGAGTCCGAACCGTGTCGCGAGCACCAGCAGGAGCGCCCCGAGGACGGAGAGCAAGATCGCCAGCCGAAAGTAAAAGCCGACGACGTGTTCGCTCCAGTTGGCCGCGGCCCGGTCCTCCGCGAGGAACTTGCGGACCCCGTCGGTAATCCCAGAACTGACGAAGATCATGTAGATCGCGAAGACGGACAACAGAAACGCGTATTCGCCGAACGCCGATGCGCCGAGAAACCGGTACAGAAGCGGCGTCGAGAGCGCAGTGACGACGAGCACGACGACTTTTGCACTGACGACCGAGAAGACGCCGCTCGCGATACTCCGATTCACGGTTTCACCCTGTGACAGTCACACTGATAGTCGGCAGCCACCATCGACGACGCTCGCTCGCGATCCGACGTACTCACTGTGGCGAGACAATGGCGGCTGTGCGGCGTTATTATACGGGGGTTAAACGGGGTGAGACGCGGCTATGCGTACGTATTCTCCCAGGTCGTGACGTTGCTCGCCCCAAGGTCACGGATCCCGTCGACCAGCCGGTTCTTCTTGAACGCCGGGCTCGTCGATTCGTCGTAGAGGCAAACGGCCTTCTGGCCGCCCGACGACTCGAGCGTCGAGTCGCGAACGAGTGCGTCGGCGCCGAGATCGATGAACGGATACTGGCTGGCGCGCAATTCGCTCTGGTAGACCGTCATGTCCGCGCCCGTGTTGACGAGGGCGTTTCGGTCGACGCCATCGCGTCCGTGCTGTGTGACGGTGACGTTGCTAAAGCGGCAGTTGTCGCGTTCACAGCGAATCCCGTCGCGGAAACCGCTGGCGTCACCCGCCTGCCCCGAGATCGTGAGATGTTCGGCGAGTATCTGCTCGGTCCTGTCGCTCTCCCGAATCCAGAGCGGGTAGCCGCCGGCAGTTTCGTGCGTGACCTCCGTCTCGACGATCGTCGTTTCGCCCGTGTCTGGGGAGACGACGATCCCGTGGTTGACGTCCGCCCCTCGGACATCTAGGCGAGTGTTGTCGATCCGTGCGCTTTCGCAGGTGTTCATCACCGAAATCGCGTGACTCGTTGGCATCGGCGACGTGATCTCGACGGCAGCCCCATAGATCTCGATATTCCGACCGTTCTCGATCCGAATCCCGCGCTGGGACCGATCCTCGGGTCGCGTCGAATCGACTTCGACGGTCGGCCACCGAATTTCGCTGCCCTGGCCACCGACACGGACGTTCGCACCGTTGCTGTTCCGGAACCAGCCACCGTGAACGATGATCCTTCCATCGCCGCCTGCCGCGTAGAGGCCGTTGTTCGGAAAGCCACCGAGCCAGCAGTGTCTGAACTCGAGCGTCCCCACGTTCTGGTTCGCTTCGATGCCGATCGGGCCGCGCCAGCGGTTGCCGGCGTTGGGCGTATTGTCGACCCACGCACCGCCGTCCGGCGCTCGGAACCGTTCGACGATCCCGTGACCGTCGGGGTCGGTGACGTTGAACAGACCCGGCCCCCACGTGCCGCTGTCGTGGAAGCCGTTTATCGTCACGTCGCGTACCTCGAGTCGATCGGCGGTGGCTTCGATCGTCCGGATCCCGGTGTCGGGGGCCGACTGATCGACGTCGAACCCCTCGAAGCGAAGGTGGCCGCCGGGACTGTACGAGACGCCGAGCCGGAACAGTCGATACTGCGGCCCGTCGAACTCGTGAAAATCCGCCGGGATCAGCGTCGCGTTCTCGCCGACGACGCCGAAGTTGTCGAAGCCCGTAAACCGGAACTGTTCGTCCATGAAGTACTCCCCCTCGGGAAACACGAGCAGCGTATCGTCACTGCGGACCTCCTCGAGTACGGGTGTAATCGATTCGGTGCCAGTATCGTCCGCGCCGGCCTCGGTCACGTCTACGACGGTCGCGTAGTCGTCGTAGTACTGTCCATACGGGTCCGACGACGCGGCGGCGGTCGACGTCAGTCCGATTCCAGCGGCACACGCCGCCACAGTTCCTCGCAAGAACCCCCTCCTCGACCGTGAAACCGATCCGTCGAGAGCTGGCCGACCGCCCTCCCCTTCGGTCGAGTGAGAACCACGAGAAACGTCACGATTCGAGCGCTGCAGATCACTTCCATCCGACATTGAAATACAAGTCGTTGTGAGTGATGATGGGGTCCAGTAGCTATGGATTCGGATGGCAAGTTTTTAAGTTCGAACGCCGACCACCGCGACGGAGGCGGACTCGCAGTTTTGCGGTCCGAAATGATTGTGCAGGCCACAATTCGGCGGTTCGGTTGCGAGCGCAGCCGATTCGTATCACTGAGAGAGACGCATTTAACGATCTGATAAGCCTCGATCGGGACGGTCACCGTCGGATCACAGTCGCGGTTTCGGTAGCTGACCATCGTTCGGGACGGATCATCGATGGCGATCGGGCGCGCGCCCGTTTTCGACCGTCGCGGCGATCAGTTCGGAGATGGCGCGCCGAAGCCGCTGTGAGACCGCGGAATCCGAAACCTCGAGTCGATCGGCGAGGTCGTCCTGCGTGACGCCGCGTGGCACCTCGAAGTAGTCGGCATCGTACGCCGTCGTGAGGACCTCGTACTGGCGGTCGGTCAAGAAGTACGTCCGCTCGTCGGACACTGACGAGTCATACAATTGGTTCACGCGAAACGAGACGCCGTGATCGCGGTAATGGGATCGAAACGCCGCCAACGCGTCGCGATCGGGAAGATAGACCCGCGCGATCCAGCCACCCTCGCCGCTCGTGAGCGTGAACGCGAACACCCCGTGCTCGGCACAGCGAGCGGGGAGGAGCTCGAGGGGCGTGTCGACGACGACGCGGTAGATCGTGCGGCCGTCGAACGTGGCGATGCGGGTCGGATTCGAGACCGTCCGATCGGCAGCCATCGCTGCCTCGAGCGACGCGTCGGTGTCGCCGGAGACCGAGATGAACCTGATGCGTCGCTCGTCGACCGTCGTCCCGTACTCGTAGCTGAACGTCACGCCGGGATACTGCGCTATCGTCGGGACCAGCGGAAGGTCGTCGTGAACGAGGTGGACTTCTGCAATAAATCCCATTGAGAGATCGATGTCGTACTCGGCCGTCGGAACCGGCGGGCCATACTTATACCGCGGATAAGCGGGTTGCAGCGATTCGAACCGACCGCGCAAGTCGGCAGCTAGTTCATGTAGCCGAGATCCGCCAGCCGATCGGTCACCGCGTCGTCCGTCGCCGGCCGCTGGCCGTCGTCGCCGTCGTACTCGGGATAGGTCGTCGGTTCGATCGGGTCGACGACGGGAACGACGCTGCCGTCCATGCGGTCGCTGTATGGAACCCCCATCGCGGCCATGATCGTCGGCGCAACGTCGAAGAGGTGGGCCCGCTCGAGCGCGGCGGTCTCGTCGATACCCTCACCCGCGGCGACGAAGACCCCGTCGAGTTTGTGATTCCACGGTTCGGCTGGGCTGAAGTAGTCACCGTCGCCCAACTGCTCGGAGAGCATATGTTCGAAGCCAGCGGGGATCGTGACGATGTCGACCGTCTCGTCGAGTTCGTCGCCGTGGAAGTACTGCTCGCGCGGCGCGACCGTCTCGAAGAACGGCTCGCCGTCGGGCGTCTCGATGGCCTGGAGTGCCCGGATGAGGTTCTCGCGGAGTTCCTCGTACTCTTCTGGTGGAATGACTCCGTTCGGTTCTCGCCCTTCAAGATTGATTCGAACGCCGAGTTCGGTCCGTGCACGGACGTAGGCCTCCGATTCGGCGAAATCGACTTGCTCGTTGGCCGTCCGGGAGACCCCACTCGGTGCGTACTCGATGGCGATGTCGGCCAGGCCGACCCGCTCGAGGGCAGTCCTGATGCGACGGGCGGTGATGCCGAATCGGGCGGCAACCGACGCGGCGCGTGCAGCAACGCCCGGCTCCCAGGTGTCGTATTCCTCGCCCTCGCGGAGCCGTCTGCGCATCGGCGTCCACGACGGCATTCCCTTGCCGCCGGTCGTCGTCTCGAGGTAGCCCATGTCGCGCAGATACTCGTTGACCCGGAACTCGTAGCCCTCGTACCGGCCCATCCCGTGGTCGCTCACGAGGAAGATGCGGTCCGGGTCGCAGGCCTCGAGGATCTTTCCGATCTGGTCGTCGGTCGCCTCGTAGACGCGGTCGACGTGTCGTTGCTCGCCGCTGAACTCGTGGAAGACCGTGTCCGTCTTCTGGAACTGGACGAAGCCGAAGTCCGGCTCGAACTCGCTGACGAGGTAGCGAAACGCCTGGCCGCGCATCCGGACGAGGTTCCGATACTCGTCGATCTTCTCGTCGTCGGAGAGCGAGTCGTCGTCTCGCGTGTAGCTCGGGTAAACGCGATACTCGCCGATCGCGTCGCGGACCTCGTCTAAGAGTCTAGCGGGGTGACACGGCGGATCTTCCGGGCCGAGAAATCCGGGAATCACCGCCCCGTCGAACTCGTCGGGCGGGTGGGTGACCGGCGCGTTGACGACGACGCTCGAGCGGTCGTGGTGATCCAGCAGCGTCCACAGCGACTGTTCGTGGACGTCGTCGTTGCTCGTCACGTGCCAGTCGTAACCGTCGTAGCTGACGAAGCCGACCACGCCGTGTTTTCCGGGGTTGACCCCGGTGTAGATCGACGGCCACGCGCTCGGCGTCCACGGCGGGATCTGTGACTCGAGCGGCGCGGTCACCCCCTTCGAACAGAGCCGCTCGATGGTCGGAATCCGGTCGGCTTCGAACAGCCGCTCGAAGACCGGTAGACACCCTGCGTCGATCCCGATGAGCAGCGTGTCCAGTCCGTTCGATTCGTTCGTCGTACCCCCATTCGATGTCGCGTCATCACGGTGAAACGTCCGAGTCATCCTTTCAGTTGTCTCCGCAGTAGTTCCGTTCGACCGCAGCCGACAGCGCACGGCAGCGGTGTCGTTCGTTGCACCACGTCTCTACGCCAACCGTAGGAGACGAGCTACTTGATTATCAGTTCGTTAAACCGCTACAGAGCCAGAATTCTGCCGCTCCGATGACGCTCGGCAGCGGTCACGGGCGGATTCCAGACACCGTCGCAATCGCGCTCTCGAGGAGTCCAACGGCGTCGGCTTCCAGTTGCTCGGCCCGGAACTCGTCTCGGGCTTCGGCCGTGAGGCGGACGACGGGTTCGGTGCCGCTCGGACGCAGGAGGAACCAGCCGTCGTCGGCATCGACGTAGACGCCGTCGAGCGTTTCGACGTCGTCGTAGCGGTCGCGGACGCGATCGCGGACCTGGTTCATCACGGCGGCTTTGTTCTCGATTTTGACCGACGTCCGACAGATGGGGTACGTTTCAATCTCTCCGACGAGGCCGGACAGCGGCCCACGGTCGGCGACGAGTTCGACGAGTTTGCACGCCGCAAGCGGGCCGTCCGGACAGAGCGTCTCGTCCGGCCAAATCCACGCCCCGCTCGGCTCGCCACCGAAGACGACGTCGGGTCGCGTGGCGCGGTCGGCCACGAAGCCGTCACCGACCCGCGTTCGGCTCACTGACGCGCCGACCGTTGCCAGCGCGTCGTCGACGGCCATGCTCGTATCGATCGGCGCGGCGATCACGTCGCCGGCAGTTGCAGTCTCACGCGCGAACAGGGCGAGGAGGACGTCTTTCGGGACGAACGACCCTGTCTCGTCGACGGCCAGCATCCGATCGGCGTCGCCGTCGTGTGCGATCCCCACCGTGGCGTCCGTCGCTTCGACGAGCGCCGAGAGATCGCCGAGCGTCTCTCGCGTCGGCTCGCTTGGCCGGCCCGGAAAGCGCCCATCTCGCTGTCCGTTCAACGTCACGACGTCACAGCCCAGGTCCGAGAGCACACATGCGGTGATCGCGCCGGTCCCGTTCCCGATGTCGACGGCGACGCTCGGCGGCTTGTCGATCGAGACGGCCTCGACCAGCGCCGCCGCGTGGCGATCCGTCGCGTCTTCGAGCGTCTCGAGCGAGCCGTGTCCGTCCCACGGGCGGAGGTCATACTCGTCGCCCTCGACGCGGGCGGCGATCGCATCGAGCTGCTCGGGATCGAAGGCCTTGCCCGAGGCCGACCAGAGTTTGAGCCCGTTGTCTGGCGCGGGGTTGTGCGAGGCCGTCACAACGATGCCTGCATCCGCGTTCGTTCGCGGGACCGCTCTGGCGATCGTCGGCGTCGGTGCGACGCCCGCCTCGAGCACGTCCGCGCCACACTCACGCAGTCCGGCGGTTACTGCATCGGTCAGGACCGCGCCGCTCTCTCGAGCGTCTCGCCCGACGACGACGCGCTCGTAGCCGTCGGACGCGACGGCGCGTCCAATCGAGAGCGCGAGTTCGGCCGTTACCGCTTCGCCGACAGTGCCGCGGATACCGCTCGTTCCGAACATAGGATGGGCACTCGAGGACGCAGGGATTACTATGGAGTTATTAGGGCGGGGTAGCGTGTGTTCAGAGGCCGCTTCTGCGTGAAGGGTTCGTTCTATTGGTGGTTGCCATAGCGGTAATTGACCTTTCTCATCGATATGAGATTCACTCGACGCTCGGACGCATTCTATTGAATAAGACCAACGCCGCCTCGCGATATCCATCAACCTCAACGAACACATCCATGTGAGACTCTATTGTGAACAAAACGAATCTATAGGGGTTCAACCCTGGTATTACTGAGAGAATCCAGAAGACAGAGAATGTGTTGACGAGCCTGATCGCTCCGGGACCAATCAATGAATCGTTCCAGACAATGACACTGACGAGTTCGGCCTTGTCGTCCGTGCGGACGATTTCCTGTGGTCCAATCACCAGTTCTTGGTTGAAGGTCTCCACGATAGTCGGGCTGACAGCGAGGGCTTTCAACCAGAGAAGGAATGCCAATGCAAGTAATCCGAGCAGGCTAGGACCGCCAAGTGCAATTGAGATAATAACAGATTCAGCCGACTGAAGTAGCTCAAGTCCTACTCTTGCCGCGTACGAGGCGAACGTAAACCCGAAAAACGACCCAACGACAGCAATAACAAGTAAGACTGTTGTGAAGATCTCATTGAGACCAGATACTAACGATTTCGCTTGCGTAACAGGATTGCTAGGCCTGTAGCTATAGGCGACCGTCGCCCGTTTTTTCGCATCCTCCTTTAGATTAGACACAGCCATAGACTCGTACTGCTGCTGCTGCGCATAGGGGTGCTGCTCGTACGCTTCCTCAAACAGGTTGCACAAGTCATCACGGATGTCCTTGAAGACATCCATTGGTAGGAACCAACGAAGGAACCCATTCCAAGACGGTATCCGCATTACTGCTATATTATCATTGTGTCGGGCATGAATGTTCACTAACTGCACCAAAAATGGTCGGTAGCTTGCTATGGAACCGAATCATCGAACGCACCTGCAGGTGCGGGGATTCAAAACTGCGAGTTCATAGTCCCGGGCGGATTCGAACCGCCGTCATGGGCTTGCTTCCGTGACGGACTGAACCGAAACACGTCCAAAGGCCCATATGATTGGCCACTACACCACGGGACTTCGTGGATCGCTCGCCACCCCGTCTCTCTTGCAGTGCTACGGGGCTTCACTCGCTGGATAGACTGCCATCGCACAATAGTGTTACTTTTCGTCGTGAGCCGGAAGCGTAATCGTCCCCGCTTCGGCGTGGCGATGACAGCTCCGACAGAGCGTTATCACGTTGTCCATCGTGTGTGCGTCTTCGGGCTGATCGAACGACCGCACTGGCTGGCGGTGATGGACATCTGGATTTCGACCCAGTTCCTCAGCGCTCGTCCCGCAATGTTGACACTCGTAGTCGTCGCGCTCGAGCGCCTGCCGTCGAATCTGCCACCACTGTTGTCCGTAGTCGATCGAGCCTCCTTCCCACTGATGGTGATCCGGCCCGACGACGTTCTCCGACAGCCAATCGCCGTAGCACTCGAGCGTGCAAAAGACGCCGCGGTTTCGAGTCTCGAGTCGCGCCGGCCGAACCTCGAGGTCGGTTCCACAGCCTGTACAGTCGACAACAACCCGTTCTCCCTTCTCTGACGGGTTCTCGGGTAGCAATCCGCTGGCGTTCTCGACGCACTCAGAACAGTACACTCCCGGCTTGTCCGAGGGATAGTAGTCGAACGTCGATCCACAGCGATCACACGTCCCAGTTTCTGTTCCACCCTTCCAGTTCCCATTGTGCTTCCCGGCGTTGGGATTACAGTCGTCACAGAACTCGCGTCTGGATTTCGGATCGTAGAATTCGGACTCACACCCGGTACAGGTTCGATTCGGCAGCGGCTCGTCGTGGACTTTCGTGTGATGCTGGCGCATTCCCTGTTCGGTCGTCAGGGACTTCCCGCAGGTTGGGCAGTCCATAAACAATGCTGTATGTGTGGGAAAATAAACAACACTAAACCGTAGTGAAAGTAATCTGAATGGACTCGAGTCTCGCTCTCGAGCAGCCGCCAGAAGCAAAATCAGCGACGGAGACGCCGCGTGCGACGCTGCCGGCTTACAGGTAGCCTTCCTCGGCCAGTCGCTCGATGCCTTCCTCGAGTCGCTCTTCGCTCGCCGCATACGAGATCCGCGCGTAGCCGGGGGTGCCGAAGGCGCTGCCGGGTACGGTTGCGACGTGAGCGTCTTCGATCGCGCCCTCACACCAGGCCTGATCGTCGTCACCGACGGGCAGCATCATGTAGAACGCACCCTCGGGGACGGCGACGTCGACGCCGTGTTCGTCGAGGAGGTCGACGACGAGGTCACGGCGCTGCTCGAACGCTTCGGTCATCTCGGCGACGGCCTCGTCGGTGTTCTCGAGCGCTTCGATCCCGGCATGCTGGACGAAGTTCACGGCGGAGGAGACGGAGTGGCTGTGGAGCTTGCCAGCCTGGTCGATCAGATCCTCGGGACCGGCGAAGTAGCCAAGTCGCCAGCCGGTCATCGAGTAGGCCTTCGAGAAGCCGTTGACCGTGACGGTGCGGTCGGCCATGCCCTCGAGCGTGCCGAGACTGGTCGGTTCGACGCCGTAGGTGATCTCCTTGTAGATCTCGTCGGAGATGACGGTGATGTCGTGTTCGACCGCCAGATCGCGGACGCCTTCGAGCGCGGCGTCGGAGTAGACCGCGCCGGTGGGGTTCGACGGGGAGTTGACGACGAGTAGTTCGGTGTTGTCCGAGACCGCGGCCTCGAGGTCGTCGAGGGCAGGCTCAAGCTGGAAGTCGGTCTCGGAGAGGTCGACGCGGGTCAGGTCGCCGCCGGCCATCTTGACCATCGCCTCGTAGGAGACCCACGCGGGGTCGAGCAGGACGACTTCGTCGCCGTCTTCGATGAGTGCCTGGACGATCTCGTAGAGGGCCTGCTTCGCGCCGGGCGTGACGATGATCTCGTCGGCTGTGTGCTCTAAGCCGTCGTCGGCGAGTTTGTCGGCGATCGCCTCACGCAGTTCGAGAATGCCGGCGGAGGTCGTGTAGCCGGTGTGGCCGGCGTCCATCGCGTCCTTGCCGGCCTCGACGATGTTCTCGGGCGTGGGGAAGTCGGGCTCGCCGACGGAGAGGTCGACGACGTCTGCGCCCTCGGCCTCGAGTTCGGTTGCGAGCGCGGAGATAGCAAGCGTTGCGGACGGTTCGACTCGGGTTACACGGTCGGTGAATTCCATCGTCATTGTTGGGAATCGGCTGCGGGACTGGGGGCTGGGAGTTCGTCGACGAGGTCGAGCGCGCCGTCGACGGCTTTCGCCGCGTTTTCGACGCGTTCGCGCGCTTCGGCGGCGGACATGCCGGGGCCGGTCACGCCGAGGGTCACCGGCGTATCGCGCTCGAGACTCACGTCGGAGAGTCGTTGTGCGGTGGCGTCGGTGATCACCTGATCGTGATCGGTATCGCCGGTGATGACGGTGCCGATCACGGCGACGGCGTCAACCTCGTCACGACGTGCGAGGCGATCGGCGGCCAGCGGCGCGTCGTAGACGCCCGGCACGTGGACCGTCTCGTACACGTCGGCACCCGCGGCCGTTGCGGCCTCGAGTGCGTCCTGCTCCATCTGCTCGGTGATCGGCCGGTTGAACTCCGCGACCACCAGTCCGAGCGTGGTCATAGGCGAGCGGTAGGGAGGATGGGTAAAAGAGGTACCGTTCTGTGGTGGCCACGTGCTGACGAGTACCGGACGGAACACCACTCGATCGAGCCAGATACTCGGGCACTCCCCCAATCCATCCCGCTTACGACGTGTTGGTCCCTCGAAGCGTCACATCGCTGTTGATCGTCTCGAGGCGGATCCGACGGGAGCCATCGCCCAGCGTCACCTCGAGTGAGCCGTCGCCCGACGTGCTCGAGGTGTCGAAGCCCTCAAACGAGATGTCGCCGTTAGTCGTCGAGACGCTGACGGTCGCATCGAGCGAGACAGGTGTCCGGACCGTGATTTCGCCGTTGGTACTCTCCGCTGTCAGGTCGCCACCGCCGTCTGCAAGCGAGATATCGATATCTCCGTTGGTCGTGTTCGCGTCCACGTCGCCGCTGACGCCAGCGGCGTGGATCTCGCCATTGGTCGTCTCGGCGCTTAGCCCGCCGTCGACACCTTCGATGTCGACCCGACCGTTCGTCGTCCCGGCGACGAGGTCGTCGGTCACGTTCTGAGTCTCGATGTCGCCGTTGGTCGTCTCCGCTCGCGCGAGTCGGATCCCTGTCGGGACTGTCACCTCGAGATCGACTTTGGGATCGGGGCCGAACAGAAACGGCGTCGTGTCGTAGTCGGTCTCGAGCGCCAGGTGGCCGCCGTTCCGACTGGACGCGAGAGTCACCGACTCGAGGATGTCTTCGGTCGGTGCCGCTTTGTCGGCTGTGACCGCGATCGTGTCGTCTTCGTTTCCGTCGACGGTGATCGAGCCGTTGACAGTCTCGAGTGAGAGTGAACTGAGGTCCGCGGTCTGGTATGTTTCCGTCACGGTTTCCGTTGCGCCCCTGCCAGTCGCGAGACAGCCAGCGAGCGCGCCGAGCGCACCGAGACTTCCCCCACCGAGCAACTGGCGCCGTGAAATGTTACTCGTCATACTCGTATCGATGTGGTCCTCTCGACATATGTACTACTAGTCAGTTTCCGACGCGGGTGTTGTCCACGAAGATTTTTATAGGATAACGGTCGCAGCGCCTGAGACGGGCTGTTGTCACGATGTCCCGGCCCGACCGCAGGGCGGTCACGATTGCATCGGAACCCACTGACAAGACCGTGTGACGGCAGTCACCTGCGAAGCGCCAGGTTCGAGATCGGATGCCGTCGGTGACGGGCAGGGAGTTACCGTGTCTCGAGCATGCAGTTTGAGAATTCTTAAGCGCGGGCGACGACAACCGCGGCGTAATGACAACGCTACGGACGCCGGGACCGACGATCGGCGTCGTCGGAGGAGGACAGCTCGGGCGGATGCTCGCCGAAGCGGCCGCGCCGCTGGGTGTCGAGGTAATCGTGCTCGATCCGACGCCGGACTGTCCGGCAGCGCTCGTGGCCAGCGACCAGATCGTTGCCGCGTTCGACGACGAAGCGGGGATCCGTGAGCTCGCCGAGCGCGCCGATATCCTCACGTTCGAGATCGAACTCGCCGACCAGAACGTCATGGACCGTATCAGCGAGGAGACGGGGACGCCGGTCCACCCGAAGCCGTCGACGCTCGAGACGATCCACGACAAACTCGTCCAGAAACGCGAACTCGAGGACGCGGGCGTTCCGGTGCCGCCGTTCCGCGAGGTCGACGATGCCGACGACATCCGCGAGGCGATCGACGACTACGGCGCACCGGTGATGCTCAAAGCCCGCACCGGCGGCTACGACGGGCGCGGCAACGTCCCCGTCGAGTCGAAAGCCGACGCCGCGGACGCCCTCGAGTCGGTCGCCGGCCCCGCGATGGTCGAGTCGTTCGTCGACTTCGAGCGCGAGGTGTCGGTCATCGCCGTCAAAGGGGACGACGAGGTCACCACCTTCCCGCTGGGCGAGAACGTCCACGAAGACGAGATCCTCCGGGAGACGATCGTCCCCGCGCGTTCGAGCGAGGCCGTCACCGAGCGCGCGTACGACGTCGCCCGCGACGTCCTCGAGGTGATGGACGGTCGTGGCGTCTACGGGACCGAACTGTTCGAGACGAGCGAGGGCGAGATTCTGCTCAACGAGATCGCGCCGCGCCCGCACAACTCGGGCCACTGGACGATCGAGGGGACACAGACTTCGCAGTTCGAACAGCACGTCCGGGCCGTGCTGGGCTGGCCGCTCGGTTCGACGGCCCTGCGTTCGCCGACCGTGATGACGAATCTACTCGCCGATGTCGAACAAGAGGGGCCGGCACAGGTGGGAGATATCAATGAGGTCTTAGAGACCCCTGGCGCGGCCCTTCACTGGTACGGCAAGCACCAGGCGCGACCCCTTCGGAAAATGGGCCACGTCACTGTGACTGCCGACGGAGACGACGATTCGGTCGATGACCTCCTCGAGACGGCACGCGACCTCGAGGCCGCCATGACGTTCCAGTCGTAGTCGTCCGGCCTGCACCCGACCCGGTCTTCATTTCGTTTACCACCGTTTCAAGTCGCTTGCCCGACCACCCTCACCCATGAGCGACAGCGTCAGCGACCTGATCGACCGCTTGCACGACGAAGCCGACCAGGACCGCCCGGCTGCGGAGACCCCCGATGTGGGGATCGTGATGGGCAGTGATTCCGACCTCGAGACGATGATGACCGGCGGGAAACGTCGCGGTGCCTACGACGCCTTCGTCGACGAACTCGGCTTCGCAGAGCAGACAGACTACGAGAACGCGCCCGACGAGCGCTTTACGTTCGAGACCTACGTCACCTCGGCCCACCGGACGCCCGACTTAATGACGGCTTACGCCGAGACGGCAGAGGATCGCGGGCTCGAGGTACTCATTGCCGGCGCGGGCGGCAAATCAGCGGACCTGCCGAACATGACCGCCTCGATCGCGTACCCGCTGCCGGTCATCGGCGTTCCAGTTCAGGAAAAATCCGTCGACAGCGTCATCGGAATGCCGACCGGCGCGCCGCTGGTCGCCGTCGACGCCGGCAAGTCGTTTAACGCCGCGCTGTCGACCGCCCAGATCCTCGCTCGCCAGCACGACGACGTTCGTGACCGACTGGTCGCGTACCACGAGGACTTACGCGAGGGTGTCGGCTCTGTTTCTCGAGCCCTCCACGACGAGGGGACGCCGGCGTTCCGAGAGCGTGATCAGTAACCAGCGAGCGCGGGGCTAGAGCGGACAGCTCGCCGTTCCGGGCCCGGTCACAACTCCTGTTTGTTCCCGTTTAGAAAGCGGGTATGGCCGCTCGAGCGCGGGATTTCGGGCGGGTTAAACGCCGAGTAATATCGTTTTACCGGTCCGTCCCCCCTCCAGGCATCTATATATAGTATCGTGTGACTATTCACATGGGATCAATTCACGCTGAAGTCCCGTTGTGGCCCGTGTTTCCCGCAAAAACGAAGGATCAACCCTTATGTGCGTGCAGTTTGAAGCCCCGAACGTTACCGAGATGAATGATTGGATCGCCATCGGGGCACTGGCGCTCGTCGGGGTACTGATACCGTTCAGTATGATCATGGTATCGTATCTCCTGCGGCCCACGGTTCCCGAAACGAGTAAACGCGCCACCTACGAGAGTGGCGAGATTCCGACCGGCGGAACGCGCGTCCGGTTCAATATTCAGTATTACATGGTTGCGCTGCTGTTCCTCGTCTTCGATATCGAGACCGTCCTCCTGTTTCCCTGGGCGGTCGCCTATCAGGATGCGCTCGCGGCGGATATCCCGCTTGCCCGCGCGCTCGGGCCGATGCTGGCGTTCGTCGCCATCTTGCTCGTCGGACTCGCGTGGGCGTGGCGCACAGGCGCGGTACAGTGGGCACGGACACCCCGCCAACTGGATACTGACAGACCATGAGTAGCGAACAACCACGCCAACAGATCTACGACAGCACCGCACCGTCGACGGACACCCGCGACTCGCGGATCGGTGAGGGTGCCGACGACCGTTTCAACTCCAAGCTTCGCGAGGCCTTCGGGTCGACCCCGTTCATCCTCACGAAGTTCGACAAGTTCATGAACTGGGTGCGGGGCAACTCGATGTTCATGCTCCAGTTCGGGATCGCGTGTTGCAGCATCGAGATGATGCACACGTACGCGATCAAGCACGACCTGGACCGCTTCGGGGCTGGCGTTCCGCGCGCCTCGCCCCGACAGGCCGACGTGATGATCGTTCCCGGGACGATCGTCTCCAAGTTCGGCCCCCGCATGAAACGGGTCTACGACCAGATGCCTGAACCCAAATTCGTCGTCGGCATGGGCTCGTGTACGATCTCCGGCGGCCCCTTCCAGGAAGGATACAACGTCGTGAAGGGTGCCGAGGAGATCATCCCCGTCGACATCCACGTCCCCGGCTGCCCACCGCGGCCGGAGGCGCTCGTCTACGGCATCCTCAAGCTGCAAGAACGGATCCGCAATGGCGAGTCGACGCCCGTCGTCGTGAAACCGTACGAACTCGAGGAGTTCGGCGACCTGCCGAAGGACGAACTCGTCCAGAAGCTCGCGGACGACATCGACGAAGAGGACCTCGTAATGCGCTATAACTGGGCTGATTCACCATGAGCACAGGACTCGAACGAGAGACGGCAGTCGAGGTCACCGAAGACGAACTCGAGGCGATCGTCGGTGACCGCGCGCTCGCACGCGATGATCATCTGAACGCGCCGGGATTCGTCATCCGCCCGGACGATGTCCAGGACGTCCTCAAAGACCTCCGGGACGAGGCCGGGTTCGACCACCTTGCCAATCTGACCGCACAGGAGTATCCGGACCGGTACGAATCGATCTACCACCTCCGGAAGTACGCCGACCCAACGCAAGAAGTGTCGGTCGTCGTCCCGACCACGACCGACGACCCGGTCAGCCAGACCGCCGAACCCGTCTTCCGCACTGCCGACTGGCACGAACGAGAGGCGTTCGACCTCGTCGGCATCGATTACGAGGGTCACCCTGATCCGCGACGGATCCTCCTGCCCGAGACCTGGCAGGGCCATCCGCTCTCGCGAGGCTACGACCAGGAGAAACCCCAGCTGGTGACGCTGACGGAACACGCCAATCCGATCCAGCCCGACCACCACGACGACGAGTCGGACACGATGTTCCTCAATATCGGGCCACACCACCCGGCGACCCACGGTGTGCTCCACATCGAGACGGTGTTAGACGGCGAAACCGTCGTTGACGTCGATCCCGACATCGGCTACCTGCACCGCTGTGAGGAACAGATGTGCCAGCAGGGAACCTATCGCCACCAGATCATGCCGTACCCGGACCGCTGGGACTACGTCTCGGCCGGTCTCCTGAACGAGTGGGCCTACGCACGCGTCGCCGAAGACCTCGCGGACATCGACGTCCCCGAGTACGCCCAGGTCATCCGGACGATGGGTGCCGAACTCTGCCGGATCGCCTCGCATATGCTCGCGCTTGCGACGTTCGCACTGGACGTCTACGGCGACTTCACCGCCATCTTCCAGTATGGGATGCGCGATCGCGAGGTCGTCCAGGATATTCTCGAGGACCTGACCGGCCAGCGGCTCATGTTCAACTACTTCCGACTCGGTGGGGTCGCCTGGGACCTGCCCGAACCCCGCGAGGAGTTCATCGAGAAGACACGCGACTTCCTCGATGGCCTCCCTGCGAAGGTCGACGAGTACAACGACCTGCTGACCGCAAACGAGATCTTCCAGATCCGGACCCACGACACCGGGATCTTAGAGCCCGAGGTCGCCAAACAGTACGGCTGTACCGGCCCCGTCGCCCGCGGGTCGGGCATCGACTACGACCTCCGGCGGGACGACCCCTATGGCTACTACGACAACTTGGAGTGGGACGTCGTCACCGAGGACGGCTGTGACAACTACAGCCGCGTCCTCGTCCGCATGCAGGAGGTCGAGGAGTCCGCGAAGATCATCGAGCAGTGTCTCGACTTGCTCGAGGACTGGCCCGAGGACGAACGCACTGTCCAGAGCAACGTCCCGCGGACGCTGAAGCCGGACGCGGACACCGAGATCTACCGGAGCGTCGAGGGAGCGAAAGGGGAACTCGGGATCTACATCCGAGCGGACGGGACGGACAAACCGGGTCGGTTCAAGATCCGGAGTCCGTGTTTCCACAACCTCTCGGCGCTGCCCGAGATGTCCGAAGGGGAGTACATCCCCGACATGATCGCCTCGCTTGGCAGCCTCGACATCGTCCTCGGAGAGGTGGACCGCTAGCATGACCGGCGCACCTGTCGCCGCGACCGCTGTGGCGTCGGCGCTGTCGACGGTCCCGTTGCAGGATACGGTGTTGCTCCCCGAGCGAATCGGGGAGTTGACCGGGCTCGACGGGCTCGGTCTCGGCGGGGAACTGATCGCGACGCTCGTTTCGGCTGTCGTGATCGGAAGTTTGATGCTGACGATGACTGCACTCGCGGGGCCGTGGGCGAAACGAAAGATCACCGCCTCGTTTACCGATCGGATCGCAGTCAACCAGCTCGGCCCCTGGGGGATCGGCATTATCATCGTCGACGCCGTGCGGATGCTCTCGAAAGAACTCGTGATTCCGGAAGGCGTCGACCGGCCGGCGTACGATCTTGCGCCGATCGTCGTCGTCGCCTCGGCACTCCTTGGCTTTGCCGTCATTCCGATGGGCAACGGGATCCACCTCGCAGACCCTGAAGTCGGGCTCGCGTACGTCTTCGCCGTCTCCGGGATCGCCAGCCTCGGGCTGGTGATGGCCGGCTACTCGTCGGCGAACAAGTACTCGCTGCTCGGCGGACTGCGTGCGGTGGCACAGAACATCGCCTACGAGATCCCGCTGGTCATCACCGGGATGTCGATCGTGATCTTCGCCGGTACGCTGCAGCTGGGCGAGATCGTTGCCGCCCAACACGAGACGCTGGTCGAGATCGCGGGCATCTCGATTCCGACGTGGTACGCGTTCGTCAACCCCTTCGCGTTCGTCCTCTTTCTGGTGGCGAACTTCGCGGAGGTCGGTCGCAACCCCTTCGACACGCCGGAGGCACCGACCGAGATCGTCGCGGGGTATCAAACCGAGTACTCCTCGGTCTACTTCGTGTTGATCTACCTCGGTGAGTTCCTTCACATCTTCCTCGGTGGGGCGATCATTGCGACGATCTTCCTCGGTGGGCCCGCAGGCCCTGTCCTGCCGGGCATCGTCTGGTTTATTATCAAGATCTGGGCGGTGTTCTTCGCGACGCAGTGGCTGCGTTCGGCGGTGCCACGCGTCCGGATCGACCAACTGATCGAGATCGGCTGGAAGGGGCTGCTCGTGCTGGCCTTCGCCAATCTCGTCCTGACTGCGGTAATCGTGGGGCTGATAGCATGATCGGGATACTCAAATCGATGGCAACGACGATGAAACACGCACTGGACGGCTCCACCTTCACAGTGGAGTATCCGGAGACTGCACCGGACGTCTCGCCGCGCTTTCGCGGCGTCCACAAGTTCAGCCAGGAGCGGTGTATCTGGTGTCGGCAGTGTGAGAACGTCTGTCCGAACGATACGATCCAGATCGTCACGAACGATCAACGACAGGGCGAACAGTACAACCTCCACATCGGCCAGTGTATCTACTGCCGGCTCTGCGAGGAGGTCTGCCCCGTCGACGCCATCCTGCTCACGGAGAACTTCGAGTTCACCGCGGACACGAAACACGATTTCGTCTACAACAAAGAGCAGCTGAAGGCAGTGCCGTGGTACAAAGACATCGACCCACTCGCCGCCCGCGAACCCGATCGGGACGCGTGGGTCGGTGAGGGTGAAGGAGAGGTCGATTACCAGTAACGGGTCCGCCCGTCCCGCAAACGGGCAGTAACTACCAATACATGAACTACGAGCTGATCGCGTTCGCGCTGTTTGCGTTACTTACGCTTGCCAGCGCGGTGGGTGTCGTGCTCATGCAGGACCCGTGGCATTCGGCGCTCCTGCTGGGCGTGGCGCTGCTCAGCGTGGCAATCCATTACGTGATGCTGGCGGCCGAATTCGTCGCCATGATGCAGGTTCTCGTCTACGTCGGCGGGGTCCTCGTCCTCATCACGTTCGCTGTCATGTTGACCCAGCGCGACGATTCCGACACGGACGAGGTGGTACAGGCATGACGACCGGACCGAAACTCCGACTCGGCAAGACGCTGGTCCCGGGACTGCTCGCCGTCGGGCTGTTCGGCGTGATGGCGCTGATCACGCTGAATACGGCCTTCGAGCCGATGACAACGGCCGCAGGGGCTGGCTTCCCCAATGATATCTCGATCACAGCCGAACTCGGCTACGCGCTGTTCGGCTTCGACGAGCTCCAGCAGATCGGCGGCACCGAACCGTTCCTCGCCGCCGTCTTGCTCGTCGCCGTCGCACTTGACGCCGCACTCGATGCCTCGCTCGTCCTCGCCAAGCGCGAGGACGAAGGCGAGCCCGTCTCCGCGCTCGCAAGCGCTGGCGAGGAAGCGAGCACGACTGGCGGCCCGACGCCGGCAGTCACCGACGGTGGGACCGACGACTCGAGTGCCGACACGACCGGCCAGTCCGCAGCCACTGGAGGTAACAATCGATGACCGTCGACGTGCAGTATTACGTGATGCTGTCGATGGCAGTGTTCTGTATCGGGCTGTTCGGGGTGTTGACGCGTCGTAACGCACTGTTGTTCCTGATGTCCGTCGAACTCATGTTGAACGCGGCCAATATCAATTTGATCGCGTTCTCGTTCTATCACGGCAACCTCACCGGGCAGCTGTTCGCGCTGTTTACCATGGCGCTGGCTGCCGCTGAGGTGGCCGTCGGACTCGGGATCATCTTGGTGTTGTATCGTAACTTCCGTGACGTCGACGTTACGGTTCCAACGACGATGAGGTGGTAAGATGGCAGCAACAGCAACAGGACCGTTCGGATTCGCACCGGCGATCGCAGTGCTTCCGCTCGTGGCCTTCGTCGTCACGCTGCTCTTTGGGAAGCACTTGCCGAAGAAAGGCGCACTCCCGGGCATCATCGCGACGGCAGGGTCGCTGCTGATCTCGCTCGTGATGTTCGCGGCAGTCGGCGGCGGGAACGCACATCACACGACGCTGTACGAGTGGACGGCCGGCGCAGCCGCAAGCGAGACCGGCGCCGAGGGAGTTGCCTTCACGTTCGGGATCCTGATCGATCCGCTCTCGGCGCTCATGCTCGTGATCGTCTCGCTGGTCGCCTTGCTCGTCCACGTCTTCAGTCTCGGCTACATGAACGCCGAAGGCGAGACCGGGCTCCCGCGATACTACGCCGAACTCGGGCTCTTTACGTTCAGCATGCTCGCCTTTGTCTTCGCGGACAACCTGCTGATGGCGTTCATGTTCTTCGAACTCGTCGGGCTGTGTTCGTACCTGCTGATCGGCTTCTGGTTCCGCACGGAATCGGCTCCCTCGGCAGCGAAGAAGGCGTTCCTGGTCACTCGCTTCGGTGACTACTTCTTCCTGATCGGGGTCGTCGCCATCGCGGCGACGTTCGGCACGGTCGGCTTCGCCGGCGAGGGCTCGTTCGTCACCGCCGCCGAAACCGCGATCGACGACGGCGCGACGCTGTTCGGCTTCGACGCCCAGACCTGGGTGACGATCACCGGGTTGCTCGTGTTAGGCGGGGTGCTCGGCAAGTCGGCACAGTTCCCGTTCCACACCTGGCTGCCTGACGCGATGGAGGGTCCGACCACCGTCTCCGCGCTTATCCACGCAGCGACGATGGTCGCGGCCGGTGTCTATCTCGTCGCGCGGATGTTCGGCTACTACGCACTGAGTCCGACCGCGCTTTCGATCATCGCCTTCGTCGGCGGCTTTACCGCGCTCTTTGCGGCGACGATGGCCGTCGTCAAAGACGACGTCAAACAGGTGCTGGCGTATTCAACGATCAGCCAGTACGGCTACATGATGCTCGGGCTGGGCGTCGGCGGCTACGTCGCCGGCGTCTTCCACCTCATGAACCACGCCTTCTTCAAAGCGCTCCTGTTCCTCGGGGCCGGGGCCGTCATCATCCTGATGCACCACGAACAGGACATGTGGAAGATGGGCGGGCTCAAGAACAAAGCGCCCGTCGTCTACTACACGTTCCTCGCCGGCGCGCTCGCGCTCGCGGGGATCGTTCCGTTCTCCGGCTTCTGGTCGAAAGACGAGGTGCTGTTCGATGCACTGGCCGTCGGCCTTGACGAACCAGTCATCCTCGCGGCTTACGCGATGGGACTGATCGCGGTGTTCTTCACCGGCTTCTACACGTTCCGGATGGTCTTCCTGACCTTCCACGGCGAACCCCGTTCCGAGGCCGCTGAGGACCCACACCCGGTCGGCTGGCCGGTCAAGCTCCCGCTTCTCACACTCGGGACGCTCGCAGCCGTCGCCGGCTTCGTGAACCTCGCTCCCGTCGCGAGCCTGTTCGACCTCGAGATCACGTTCCTCGAGTTCTGGCTCGACGGCGAGTACGGCTACGTCGAGGGACTGACCTACCACGCGTACCACGACACGGTCGCCGAGATGGCCTTCGAGGAGAGCTACATCGGCTCCGAGACGACGACGATGCTGTTGAGTGCGGGCCTGTCGCTTGGGCTTGCACTGGCCGGCGCGTTCACCGCACACACGCTGTATAACGTGCCGGAGCCATCCCGCCACACGCAGAAACTCGGTGGGGCGTACAACGTCCTGCGAAGCAACTACTACCAGGACGAGTACCAGGTCTGGCTCGCGGAGGGCCTGACACTGCCAGTGGCTCGAGCCGCCGACCGGTTCGACCAGACGGTCATCGACGGGTTTGTCAACGGCACGTCGACAGTGAGTCTGTTCAGCAGTAACTGGGTGAAACGCATCCAGACGGGTATCGTAACTAACTACGCGGCGTTGCTGGTGGCCGGGTTCATCGGCTTACTGCTGATTCTCGGCGCTCTCGGAGGGTGGTTCGCATGATGCTAGAAGCGCTTATCGCAGTCGCACTGGTCGGCGCGTTGGTCACGTTCGTCGCGCCGAATCGAATCGCTGGCAAACTCGCCTTCGCCATCAGCCTCGTGCCGGCGGCGCTGTCGCTGTGGCTGTTCGCTGCCTTCGACGGCAGCGGCAACGCCTTGCTCGACGGCGACCTGGCGTTCGAATCACAGGCGGCGTGGCTCGAGATCGGCGACTACTCGATCTCGTGGTTCGTCGGCCTCGACGGGATCAGCCTGCCGCTGGTCGTTCTGACGACGATCCTCTGTACGCTGGCGATCGTTAGCTCGTGGACGCCGATCGACGAGCGCGAGTCGCAGTTCTACGGGCTGATCCTCTTTATCGAGGCGATGTTGATCGGCGTCTTCTCGGCGCTCGATTTCTTCCTGTGGTTCGTCTTCTGGGAGGCAGTTCTGATCCCGATGTACCTGCTGATCGGCATCTGGGGCGGCCCGCGTCGCAAGTACGCCGCGATCAAGTTCTTCGTCTACACGAACGTGGCGTCGCTGGTGATGTTCGGGTCGTTCGTCACGCTCGTCTTCGGGCTCGGCGACTCGGTCACCTCCTTTGGGCTGCCCGAGATCGCGACCGCGATGCTCGCCGGCGGTCCCGAGGGCTTCTTCGGCTTGAGCGGGACGACGCTCGCGTCGCTTGCGTTCATCGGCATGTTCCTCGGCTTTGCGGTGAAGGTGCCAGTGGTGCCGTTCCACACGTGGCTCCCGGACGCTCACGTCGAGGCCCCCACGCCAGCGTCGATTCTGCTGGCCGGCGTGCTGCTGAAGATGGGGACCTATGCCCTGCTTCGGTTCAACTTCACGATGTTCCCCGAGCAGGTCGAAGCATACGCGGTGCCGATCGCGGCGATCGCCGTCATCAGCGTCATCTACGGCGCGATGTTGGCACTCGCCCAGACCGACCTCAAACGGATCGTCGCGTATTCGTCCGTCTCGTCGATGGGCTACGTCATCCTCGGACTGGTCGCGTACACCCAGTTCGGGGTCGGCGGCGCGACCTTCCAGATGGTCTCCCACGGCCTGATCTCCGGACTGATGTTCATGTCGGTCGGCGTCATCTACAACGCGACCCACACCCGGATGGTCACCGATATGTCCGGGATGGCAGACCGGATGCCGATCGCCGTCGGCGTGTTGATCGCCGGCGCGTTCGGCTACATGGGGCTGCCGCTGATGAGCGGCTTCGCCGCCGAGTACTTCATCTTCTTCGGCTCGTTCGGCTCTGAGCTGCTCGCATACTCGGCGCTGTTTACCTCGTTGGCGATGTTCGGCATCGTCATCGTCGCGGGCTACCTGCTGTTCGCGCTCCAGCGGACGGTGTTCGGACCGTATCGACTCGAGACCGACTACGAGGTCGGTCGCGCCCCCGTCCACGACGTCGCGTCGATGATCGTCCTGCTGGGACTGATCATCACCCTCGGCGTGGCCCCTGACCTGATCTTCACCATGATAACAGATGCGATCGATCCGATCATTCAGGGAGGTGGACTCTGATGGCACTCGTCCAACTTCCCGAGTGGGCGGCACTCGCTCCGGCGCTGCTTCTGGCAGGGACGGCACTCGTGCTCTTCCTGTTCGATAGCATCAATCCGGGATCGACGAACCGCGCGTTGCTTGCTGGCACCGCCGTCGCCGGCTCGCTAGCCTCGCTCGCCGTCGCCGTCTGGTATCTCGCTGCCGGCGTCGGTGCGACCGGGATCGAAAACTACGGCGTCGTCGACGTCATGAACGGCCAGTTCGTCGTCGACCAGTTGGCGCTGTACTTCATGATCATCATCTCGATCGTCACCGCCCTCGTCGCAGTGGCGAGCTACGACTACCTGCGCGATCACACCTACCAGGCCGAGTACTACTCGCTGGTCATCCTCGCGGCGACCGGGATGTCGATGATCGCGGTCTCGAACAGCCTCGTGACGATCTTCATCGCACTCGAGCTGACGAGCCTGCCGTCGTACGCGCTGGTCGCGATCCTGAAAGACAACCGCGGCAGCGTCGAAGCCGGCCTCAAGTACTTCCTGATCGGTGCGCTGTCGTCGGCGATCTTCGTCTACGGTGTCTCGCTGGTCTACGGTGCGACCGGCTCGCTGCAACTCGAGGCCGTCGCGGATAACCTCAGTGCAGCCGGCGAGATGGGTGGCCTCCTCGGGCTTGGCATCCTCATGCTGATCGGCGGGGTCGCGTTCAAGACTGCGAGCGTCCCGTTCCACTTCTGGGCCCCCGAGGCCTACGAGGGTGCCCCAGCACCGATCTCGGCATTCCTCTCGTCGGCCTCGAAGGCCGCCGGCTTCGTGCTCGCGATCCGCGTGTTCACGACGGCGTTCCCGCTCGAGGCGACGACTGCCGTCATCGGCGTCGACTGGACGGTGGCGTTCGTCATCCTCGCGATCGTCACGATGACGCTCGGGAACTTCGCGGCGGCGACCCAGGAGAACGTCAAGCGGATGCTCGCGTACTCCTCGATCGGGCACGCTGGCTACGTGCTGATCGGGCTGGCGGCCCTCTCGACTGAGGCCGGCGACCTCGTCATGGGCGCGGCCATGATGCACCTGCTGGTTTATGGCTTCATGAACACGGGTGCGTTCCTGTTCGTCGCGCTGGCCGAGTACTGGGGCGTCGGTCCCACGTTCGAGGATTACAACGGCCTCTCGAAACAGGCACCCTTCGCCTCGGCGGCGATGGCCGTGTTCATGTTCAGCCTCGCCGGCGTGCCGCCGTTTGGCGGCTTCTGGAGCAAGTACCTGCTCTACACCGAGACGGTCAACGCGGCCGCGGACAACACGATCTTGCTCGTCCTCGCCGCCGCGCTCGTCGTCAACAGCGCACTCTCGCTGTACTACTACTCGCGGCTGGTCAAGGCGCTCTGGATCGAGGAGCCGCTTCTCGACCGGGATCGTCTCGCTCAGCCGACCGGGCTCTACGCGGCGATCATCGCCGCTGCCGTGATGACGGTCGTCATCCTGCCGGCGTTCGATCCGATCGCGTCTGCCGCACTCGAGGCGGCAGCAGCGGTCGTGGGCTAACGTGACCCGGTAGTTTTTACCCCTCGGGGTCGCAACCGGCGACAAATGGTTTTCCGGCTCGTGCTCGGCTGCGGGACCGTCTGTCGGAAGGTGACCGAACAGGTCGCCGAGCGCGACGGTCGCGTGCTCGTCATCACCGACGATGAGAGCGCCGTCGAGACGTTACGCGACGAGAGCGTGCCCGCCCGCCACGCGGATCCGACCGATCCCGACACCATTGCGACCGTCGACCGACCAGACGTAATCTTCGTCGCCGGCGACCGGACCGACGGAAACCGGACCGCACTCGAGCACGCGCGTGACCAGTTCCCTGCCGTCTCGATTGTGGCCTATCTGGGCGGGAACGCGACGACTGCGGACCGCGATCGGTTCGCGGAGCTGGCGGATCACGTCGTCGATCCGACGGAGGCGTTAGCCGACCGCACGCTCGAGGGGACGGCGAACGCGTCGGCTGAAGCGGCGATCGACCTGCGTGCATCGCTTGCGGGGATCGACGGTCGACTGGCGGTCGTAACCCACGACAATCCAGATCCGGACGCGCTTGCGAGTGCGGTTGCACTCGTCGATATCGCCGACTCCGTCGGCGTCGACGCAGACGCCTGTTACTTCGGCGACATCTCCCATCAGGAAAACCGGGCGATGGTCAACTTACTCGACCTGGACCTCCGAAACATGGCGTCGGACGACCCGTTGACGGACTATTCGGCGTTCGCGTTAGTCGACCACTCTCGACCCGGCGTCAACGATCAGTTGCCAGCCGACCTCCACGTCGATATCGTCATCGACCACCACCCGCCTCGCGGGCCGGTCCCCGGCGAGTTCGTCGACCTCCGGCAGGGGGCGGGCGCAACCAGTACCGTCCTGACCGAGTACCTCGAGCACTTCGATCTCGCGTTCGACTCGGCGACGGCGACGGCACTGTTGTACGGCATTCGCGTCGATACGAACGACTTTACGCGGGAAGTCTCACCTGCCGATTTCCGGGCTGCCTCAGTGTTGTTTCCCCACGTCGACACGTCGCTGCTGCGCCAGATCGAACAACCCTCGCTCGAGGGCGAGACCCTCGAGACGATCGCGCGGGCGATCAAAAACCGAACCGAACGAGAGTCGGTCGCCGTTGCCAGCGTCAATCGGATCAGCGACCGGGACGCGTTACCGCAGGCTGCAGACCAGTTGCTGGCGATGGGGGGGATCGAGACGACACTCGTCTTCGGGTTCGACGACGAGATGGTGTATCTCTCGGCGCGGTCGCGGGCCGCGGATGTCGACCTCGGCGAGACGCTCAGGGACGCGTTCGATCGAATCGGCAGCGCCGGCGGTCACGCCGACATGGCCGGCGCCCAACTCGAGATCGGTATTCTGGGCAGTGCCGACGACGAGGAGGAAGTCGAATCGATCGTCAGCATCGTCGAAGAGGTGATCATCAACCGCTTTTTCGAGGCGCTCGAGACACGACCGGGAGTTCCGGTCGGAGCCTACACGCAGACCAGCGAGTGGCTGTTCACCCAGCGCGGTGGGTCGGAAGACGGCGAGTCGGCGTAAGGGTGTTCGACTCGAGTCGATACGGCTATTGGATCGCGATCGGTGCCCAACGTCTTTCGTCGTTGTTTTCATACAACATCTCATCGCGAGTCAGATTGGCAATCGTCTCACTGCTGCTTACCGCTGGCGGGACCGCACTCTGGTTTCCCATAACAGCGACGGAACCCGCAGGTGCCACCCCCGAATAGAAGACAGTGCTTTTGCGCGCGGCACCCGTATAATCATCTATGGAGGTCGTGTCGGACCGGACGAAGCCCCGGGTCAAAGACTACATGACGCGCGATGTCGCGACAGTGTCGCCCGACGAAACGGTCGGCGAGGTCGCGAAGCGAATCGCCGAGAGCGAGGAACACAGCGGCTTTCCCGTCTGCGAGCGCCGCCGCGTCGAGGGGTTCATCAGCGCCCGCGACCTGCTGCTTGCGGACGACGACGATCCGATCTTCAAGATCATGGCGACGGAGTTGCTGGTCGCCCACCCCGAGATGAAGGTCAACGATGCCGCCCGGGTCATCCTCCGGTCGGGCATCCAGAAACTCCCCGTCGTCGACGACGCGGGCAACCTCGTGGGGATCATCTCGAACGCTGATGTCATCCGCAGTCAGATCGAGCGCGCGACGCCCGAAAAAGTCGGCAAACTGATGCGGACCTTAGAACAGATCCACGAGATCGACCTGACCGAGGAGCGTCGCACCGTCCCGCTCTCGGAGCTGACGCCCACACAGGGCCGAGTGTACGCCGACGAACTCGAGGGGCGGCGCTACGAACTCGAGCGCGGACTGGCCGAGCCGCTGGTAGTCATCGACAACGGCGGAACGCTGTTGCTCGCCGACGGCCACCACCGCGTGCTCGCGGCCGACCGACTCGAAATCCACGAGGTGGACGCCTACGTCATCGTCATCGATCAGGAGATCGAGTTGGGAATGGCACAGACGGCCGAAAAGGAGAACTTATCGCGGATCGACGATATCGAGGTCGTCGACTACGCGCGCCATCCGCTCGTCCAGACGACGAAGCGACTCCAGTCCAACGGCGGAGACGGCGACGGAGCCAACTAAGAGCCACCAGCGACTGTCGAAGATACCGACACCGGTTCGTGTTGGCTGTGTAGACAGTCGTGATCGGCAACCCCTGGTGAGCGTTTTCAGTGTCGGTGCAGTAACTCGCTCGATGACTCGCTCGATGACTCGCTCACGCACTTTCGATCGAGCCCTCGTTGCCGGTGCCAGCGGGGAGACCGGACAGGAACTCCTGTCGGTCCTGCGACCGACTGACCTCGCGGTGCGCGCGACCACGCGGTCGTACGCGAACGTCGACATGCTCGAGCGCCACGGGGCCGACGATGTGCTCGTCGCCGATTTCTTTGAGTCAGCCGACGCCGTCGCGGCGGTCGAGGACTGCGATATCGTCTACTGTGCGCTCGGAACGCCGTCGGGGTTTCGCCACACGATCGGCACCAGACTGGTCGATCGAACCGGCGTGATCAACCTCATCACCGCCGCCGTCGGAGCCGGCGTCTCCTACTTCGTCCTCGAGAGTGCGATCGGCGTCAGGAACTCGAAATCGGGGCTGTCGCTTCCAGCGCGATTCTTGATTCATGGCTCGCTGTCGGCCAAACACGACGCCGAAACGGCCCTGCGCCGGTCAGGGCTGGACTACACGATCGTCCGTCCCGGTAGGCTCACGAACGATCCACCAAGCGGTGCGGTCGTGGTCAACGAGGGTGGCGGCTCCTTCTCGGGGTCGATTCCGCGAGCCGATGTCGCACAGGTGATGGCGGTGTCGCCGTTTACGCCCGACGCGCAGAACCGAACCCTCGAGGTCGTCAGCCGCGATGGCATGACGAGCGAGCCGACTACTCCTGTCGACATCGAGTGGGCAGATGACCGCCTCACGGTCGACCGCGAACACCGCCGGCTGTAGTTTCAAGAACGGCTATACGTCGCGCTCGATGACGAACTCCGTGAACTCCTCGAGTTTCCGTGTCGTCTCGGCGTCGAAGTCCACCACGTCGATCGCCGCCCGCGCGTCGGCAGCCAGCTCGAGGGCACACTCGCGGGCGTACTCGATGCTGCCGGTCTCCTCTAAGATTGTGAGGGCCTCGTGGATTTCGTCGTCGGTGTTGTCCTCGGCCTCGAGAATTGTCTGCAGCCGTCGGGCACGCACCGGGTCGCTTTCTGCCATCGCGTGGATGACAAGTAGCGTCTGCTTGCCCTCGCGGATGTCGTTGCCGAATTCCTTGCCGAACTCACCGGCCCGGCCCAGCGAGTGTTCGACGTCCAAGATGTCGTCGCCGATCTGGAATGCGACGGCGGTCAGCTCGGCGTACGTGGCGACGGCCTCCTCGAGCTCGTCGGGTTGGTCGGTGATGATTGCGGCCAGCCGGGCGACGATCCGTCCGAGGCAGCCGGTCTTGCACGCACACATCTCGAGGTACTCGTCGGTGCTGACCTGGTGGTCGTGGTCGTTGTGCCAGCAGATGTCCATCCCTTGCCCGAGATGGGTACGGTTGAGTTCGTCCATTAGCATCTCGTAGGCAGCCAGACGTCGGTCAGCTGGCAGGCTGGCCGGATTCTGCGCGATGACTTTCAGCGGCAGGAAGTACATCGCGTTCCCGACGTTGAGCGCGATATCTTGCCCGTAAACGTGGTGCAGCGCTGGCTCGCCCCGCCGGATCGTCGCACCGTCTTCGACGTCGTCGACGATGATCGTCCCGTTGTGCAGGAGTTCGGGAATGCAGGCGTAGGGGAGGTACTCGGCGGGATCCTCGCCGAATCCCTCGACGAAGACCAGAAGGAGGACCGCACGCCACCGTTTCCCACCACGATCGAGTAGATCCCACAGCGGCGTCGATAGCGCACTCTCGATGCCAGTGGCATCGTACTCGTAGGTCGGCGGGCCGAAGAACGTCTCGAGATAGTCCGCATCAATCTCGCGTGGGACGAGGTCGGCGATCGCCTCGTCGATGGCCGGTCGCCAGTCGGCAAGCGTCTCCCGCATACCAGTTTCGAGCAGGAGCGGCGTAAAAAAGATTCGTA
This sequence comes from Natrinema sp. HArc-T2, assembly GCF_041821085.1. Taxonomy (NCBI): domain Archaea; kingdom Methanobacteriati; phylum Methanobacteriota; class Halobacteria; order Halobacteriales; family Natrialbaceae; genus Natrinema; species Natrinema sp. HArc-T2. The sequence continues at coordinate 270,517 of NZ_JBGUAZ010000001.1, forward strand.
GTTGGACCTGTTACCAACAGTGAACAACTGTCGAGCCGTTCAGTCGACACCATCGCGCAACCGTGGCGACGAGCGAGCGGTACAATTACCCGACCGTCCGCCCATGAGACAGTCATGACTGCCTGGATCAGCTCGATCTTCGAGAGCGACGTCGGCTGGGACCATCTCGAGTCTCTCGTCGACATTGGCAACCGCATGGCCGGCAGCGAGGGCGAACGCGAGGCTGCCGAACTGACCCGGGATGTACTGGCCGCCGCCGGGGCGCGAAACGTCCGCCTCGAGCCCTTTGAGATACAGGGCTGGACCCGCGGCGACAGCGCGATCACGGCCGGCGACACGACACAGGACTGCATCGCGCTGCCGCGCAGTCCCGACGACCGCGTCACCGGGCCGCTGGTCGACCTCGGCTACGGCCTCCCCGCGGACTTCGAGGCGACCGACCTCGAGGGCGCGATCGTCATGGTCCGCAGCGATGTCCCCGACTACTACGACCGGTACCTCCACCGCCGAGAGAAATACTATCACGCCGTCGAGAACGGTGCTGTCGGCTTTATTTATCGCAATCACGTCGAGGGGTGTCTGCCGCCGACCGGCAGCGTTGGGACTGACGCGGACCCGATCGGCGAGATTCCGGCTGTCGGCGTCTCGAGCGAGGTCGGCGCGCGACTGGCCCGCCGATTCGACGGCGACTCGATCACGCTCGCCGTCGAGGCCGACATTCAACCCGCCGAGAGCCAAAACATCCGCGCCGAACTCGGCCCCGACACCGACGAGCGCGTGCTCGTGACGAGCCACGTCGACGCCCACGACATCGCCGAGGGTGCGATGGACAACGGCGCCGGCACCGCGATGGTGGTCGAACTCGCGAACGCGCTGGCCGCCCGTGAGGACGACCTCGAGACCCGCGTCGAGTTCGTCGCCTTCGGTGCCGAAGAGGTCGGTCTGGTTGGCTCGACCCGGTACGCCGAGGCGGTCGACGCCGATGCGATCAAAGCGGTGGTCAACAACGACGGCGTCGTCAACGATCGGACGCTCGAGCTCGTCACGCACGGCTTCGACTCGCTCGCGGATGTCACAGACGAGATCGCCGAGCGATACGACCACCCGATCGAGACGGTGCCGACGCTCGGCCCCCACAGCGATCACTGGCCGTTCGTCGTCGAGGGCATCCCCGGCTGTTACGTCAGATCGGTTTCCGAGGGCGCGGGCCGGGGCTGGGGACACACGTTCGCCGATACGATCGAGAAACTCGAGCCCCGAACCCTGCGTGAGCAGGCGATCCTCCTGACCGCGTACGTCGTCGCACTCGCCCGCGAAGACGTGACCGTCGACCACCGCTCGCCCGACGCCATCGCAGCCGACCTCGAAGCACAGGACCTCGCCGAAGGTATGAAGATCACCGGCGACTGGCCCTACGACGAGTAACGCGTCGCCACTACCAGCGGGATCGACCGCCGGCACGCGATCGGCGACCGACAACCGTACCCTTTTCATTGGGCCGTGTGAACTGACGACCATGGATGCCGCGTGGAGCGCCGGCGAAGAGCCCGTCGTCGGCGTCATCGATGGCCAAGCGGACGCGACCGACGCCATCGAAATCAGTGACCGCCTCGAGTCGGTCGCCGACGTGACGATCGTCAGCGACGAAGTCGACGCCGTGCTCGAGGCGGAGCCGTCGGTGCTGGTTGCAATCGGCGAAGCGCCGCTGGCAGCGCTCGCGCGGGCCGCTGTCGACATCCCAGTTCTTCCGGTCGGACAGGTCTCGGGCATCGAGTCGGTCGACCACGGGTGCGTGCCCGACACGCTCGAGGCGATCATCGGCGGCGACGCCGTCAGTCGTCCACAGCCCGTACTGGGTGTCAGCCTCGAGTCGACCGACACCGTTGTCAGCGATCGTGCGCTGTTCGATGTGACGCTCGTCACCGACGAACCGGCGCGGATCTCCGAATACGCAGTCCACAGTCGCGGCCAGTCCGTCGCGACGTTTCGCGCCGACGGCGTCGTCGCGGCGACGCCCGCCGGCAGCCACGGCTACGCCAGCACCGTCGACGCCCCGCAGGTCTCGGCGGCGATCGACGCGATCGCAGTCGCCCCGATCGGGCCGTTCGTCACCCAGACGCGTCAGTGGGTCCTCCCCGACGACGACCTCGCGTTTACTGTCGAGCGCAACGAAAACGACGTCTGTCTCGTCGTCGACGACCGATCGATCGGGACGGTGACGATGGACGCACGGGTCACCGTCTCCGTTACCGATACGCTCTCGACGCTGGTCGTTCCGGAGGCGTGACTCGACGCGGATCACGCGAACACGCGGTGGCCGGACGACTTATACTGTCGGACAACAGTCAATGAACACTCGGTCGTGTCTCGACGCCTGTCGCCGCTGGCGACAGTGTCTCGCGTTCGATCGATGTGTGCTCCGTTTTGTTCGACAGTATTAGCTGTTGTAGGGCTCCTCGTCCCGATGGGCGTCCGGATTCTCCTGCTCGAGTGCGTCGTCTTCTCGGTCGTCAGACTTGTGTTCGATGTCCTGCTGTCGCTGTGTCTCGTCCTGTCGCTCGCGCGCTTCCTGTTCTTCCTCGGTCAGCTCGTCCTCGTCGCGCGCCTCCTCGGGATCGGTCTCCTCGTGTTCGAGTTGAACGTCCCGTCCGTGTTCCTCTTTGCCGGTAGTCTCGCGCTCGTCGGTGGTATCAGACATACTGGTCCCGGCCGGGGATAGCTGCGATTCCCGAAAAGACGTTGGGCTTGCCAAGGTCGGGCGTGGTCGATAGCGGCTCAGTACGTCGTCGATCGGCCGGTCACCATGGCTCGCCGGACGCGAGATCGAGTTCGCTGTCGCCTTTCTCCGACGGGCAGATATCCGCCAGCACGCAGTCGTCACAGTCGGGATTCCGAGCCGTACAGACCGCCCGACCGTGGTCGATACAGAGATGGGTGAACTGTTGCCAGTAGCCCTCGGGCACGATTTCCATCAGTTCCTCTTCGATCCGCTCGGGGCGTTCCTCCTCGGTCAGCCCGAGTCGCTGTGAGAGTCGCTGGACGTGCGTGTCGACGACGATTCCCTCGACGACGTCGTGGCCGTGCTGGAGGACGACGTTCGCCGTCTTCCGCCCGACACCCGACAGCTCGGTCAGTTCATCCATCGTGTCCGGGACCTCGCCGTCGTGCTCCTCGAGGATCGTCTGACAGGAGTCGCGGATGTACTCTGCCTTGCTGTTATAATAGGTGATCGAGTTCAGGTCCTCGGCGAGTTCGTTCTGCTCGGCGTTCGCGTAGTCCTCGGGGCCGTCGTACTTCTCGAAGATGTGTTTCGTTTCCGTGTTGACCCGCTCGTCGGTACACTGCGCCGAGAGGATCACCGCGATCAGCAACTCGAGGCGATTCGAATATCGCAACGAAATCGTCGAGTCGGGGTATTCCGCCTCGAGTCGGTCAACGACCGTCTCGGCCTGTGCCTGCCGCGTCTCGCGTGGGGTGCCCATAGCGGTGTGGTAGAAGCCGGCTCGTTTCAGCGTTCGGGTTCGATCCCGGTCCCCGGTCGTCCAAACCGTTGCCCGGCAACCGACCAGTCCACGCCTGCGCGTCGCATCGCGGTGAAGGCCCTCGTAGCCGAATGCCGTGAGCTTTAAGCGGCCCTCAGCCACCTATCTTGGTATGAAAGCCACGGCCATGGCCCACCCCATTCAGGGGTTAGTCAAGTATCACGGGATGCGCGACGACATCAAACGGTTCCCGTATCACGACAGTATCAGCCTCTGTACGGCCCCAAGCCACACGCGGACGACCGTCGAGTTCTCCATGGACTACGACGAGGACACGTTCATCGTCGACGGCGAGGAACTCGATGGCCGCGCGTACGAACGCGTCGAGGCCGTCGTCGAGAAGGCACGCTCGAAATCCGACGCCGCCCACACGGTATACCCGGTGCGCCTCGAGAGCGAGAACAGCTTCCCCTCGAACGTCGGACTGGGCTCGTCCTCGTCGGGCTTTGCGGCCGCTGCGATGGCACTGGCCGAAGCGGCGGAACTCGACGCCTCGCGACAGGAAATCTCGACGATCGCTCGAGTCGGCTCGGCCTCGTCCGCTCGAGCGGTCACCGGCGCGTTCTCCCAACTCTACACTGGGCTCAACGACGAAGATTGTCACTCCGAGCGGATTCCGTCCGACCTCCACGAGAATCTCAAAATCGTCGTCGGACTCGTCCCCTACCACAAAGAGACCGAGGACGCCCACCGCGAGGCCGCCGACAGCCACATGTTCCAGGCGCGCAACGCCCACATCCACGGTCAGATCGCCGAGATGCGCGATGCGCTTCGGGACAACGACTTCGAACGTACGTTCGAACTCGCCGAACAGGATTCGTTGTCGCTTGCGGCAACTACGATGACCGGCCCTTCAGGTTGGGTCTACTGGCAGCCCGCGACCCTCGCGATCTTCAACACGGTTCGTGAACTCCGCGAGGAAGAGGACATCCCCGTCTACTTCTCGACCGACACCGGGGCCAGCGTCTACGTCAACACCACCGAAGAGTACGCCGAGCGAGTCGAGGAAGCCGTCGCCGACTGTGGCGTCTCCACGACCATCTGGGACGTCGGCGGGCCCGCGAAGCTGCTGGACGAGGATCAGCACCTCTTCTAACCAACCTTTTGCGCTGTCGTTCGAAAGGCGCTCCGCGCCTTTCGTGATCACGAGACGCCTTTGGCGTCTCGAACGACGCTCCCTCGCGTTGCTCGGTCGCTCGGCAAAAGGTTGATCAAAAGCACTCCTCCCTTCGTTCCGAACGCATAGCGTTCTCCACATCAGTCGTCGGCCCCCTCGCTCACCCTTCGGGTTCGCTCGCGGTCAGACTAAGTAACCGCCTGCCCTCCCCTGAGTCGCGGGATCAGCCGCGCATTGCGGCTGACCACCGCTCCCGGCCATCGGTTTTGAATACCGATTGTCGAGCGAGCACGCAACCCCGATTACGTCCAGCGATCCAGCCCTGTCTGGGTGACACTCTCCTCGATGCGCTCGAAGCCGCGTGCCACCTCGTCGGCGTCGACTTCCCACTCGTCGGTGACGAACTCGCGGGCCGCTTTGAGATCTGGCTCGAGCGTTGTCTCGAACTCGTAGTCGTCGGTCACGTTGGGGTCGCGGAACAACTGTCTCACACGGTCGCCGTGTTCGATGTGGTCGCCGCGGGCCTCGAGGACGCTCCAGAGGTCGCCGTGGTCGGCGATTTCGGAGAGCGCCGTCTTGGGGCCGATTCCGGAGACGCCCTCGTTGAAGTCCGTCCCGATGAGGATCGCCGCGTCGATCAACTGCTCGAGCGTGAGGTCGTGGTGTGCGAGGGTGGCCTCGAGGTCCATCAGTTCGGGATTGCCCTTGCTCGTGAGCTGGCGAAGGGTCAGCGGCGCGCCAAAGAGCAAGGCGTCGTAGTCCTCCGAGCCGACGTAGTCGGCGTCGCCGCGTTTGACCATGTGGGCGGCCTGGGCTTCTCCTTCCGCGGGGGCTTCGACGATCGGCACGTCCAGCAGTCGGAGCAGTTCACGGCTGGTCTCCTGGATCGTCGGCGTCAGCCGTTGCGTTCGGGACTCGAGTTGGGCGATCGCGACTGCATCGCCTTCCTCGCGGGCAGTCTCGAGTTGCTCCTCGTAGCTGCGGCGTTGCTCGCGGCGGGATTCGATCTCGTCGTCTTTGAGCTCGGAGGGACCGCCGTCGAAGACCATCACCGGCGTCACGTCGTTCTCGAAGAACTTGGGAAGCCCTTGGACGATGCCGACGAGGTTGGCGACTTCGGTGCCGTCCGCGGTCGTATACGTCTCGCTGTTGGTCCACTTGACCGTCGTCGTCAGATAGCGGTAGAGCCAGTTGTGTGCGTCGACGGCGACGACGCCCTCGATGTCTGCGAAGGGAATCTCCTCGATGACGGCGATGTCCCGGAGTGCAGCGTTTCCCATTGCGTGATCCTTGGGTTGACTGGGATTTGAATCGTTGGCTTCCGTTCTCGCTTGCTACGATGACCAGAAACAGTACGCAGCTGCATACTGTCAGTCACGACTGTGGAGACGCGGACAGCCGCCGTCGCAGTTATTGCTGCAACCCGTGATTTGGCGGGTGAAACGGCCAATAATACTCCGCAGCCCATCGTTTTAGCCCCTCTAGTCCGTCGTATGACGTGTGAGCCATCCCATGTCACAGCACTCCGACCGCAACCCGTTCAACAGTTCCCTGTTCGTGACCGGCGTCGCGATGGTCCTCGCGAGTCTCGTCGCAGCCGTCTGGCTGTTCAGACTCGGTGATATCGTCACGGCGCTCGGGCTTGGACTGCTCGTCGCTGCCGGGCTGTTACTGGCAGGGATCGGGCTGTCGCCCGAGACAACGGCCCACTGACAATCGTTTTCAGCAGTTTCGGACTCCGCACCACCCTATGCGAGATCAGCGAATCATCCACGTAGTATGAGTAGCACACGAACCCGCGACGAGGCAACGTGGGCGCTCGCGTTGTCGGTCGTCGTCGTTACGTTTCTCGTCGGCGTCGGCCTCTTGCAGCTGTCGATCAGCGGCGACCGCGGTTCGTTTCTGCGAAACCTCGGTATCGGGCTGTTCCTGTTTCTGTTTAGCGTCAGGTACTATCGTACGTGGCGGTAGACGTAGGCGACGGGCCTACGCGTACGATGTCTCGTCGTCGACGGGCCCGCTGAACGCAGAATAGAGCACGACGAAGTACGACGCGACCAGCGGCAACAGGATGGCTGCGCCGATCGTCGTGAGATTCAGCGGTAGCGTCGATACGATCGCATCGGCGACCGTGAGGTCGGTCACCGGATCGATCTGCGGGAACAAAAGCGTCGCGATGAGCGCGACGAGTCCGTAGACCTGCCCTGCGACGGCAGCGAATGCCAGATAGGGACGACCGGCCCAGCCGGCGACCACGTGAATGCCGGCCAGCAGCACCGTCAGTCCGAGCAAGCCGAGGGTTGGCACCGAGAGGATCGTCACGTGCGGTGCCGACCGACCCCCGACGACCAGTGCAGCGACCGCCAGCAGGAGGTAGGCGACCTGTGCGAGGTGGCCGAGCGGTCGCGTCTCGAGAGGGATGTCACCCCGCGTTTTCAGTCCGAGATAGGCCGCGCCGTCGACGATAGTGAGCGCGACGACGGCCAGTCCGATCAACAGGCTCGCGACCGAGGCGATGCCCTCGACGCCGAACAGCCAGTTGCCGGCGAAGACGCCGAGGAAGAACGGCGACGCGACGCTCCCGACGACGAAGGCCCGGCCCCACCAGCGCTGCCAGTCCTCGTCGTGGCGCTGTTCGTACATCTCGGGGGCGAGCCCGCGCACGATGAGCGCGCCGAGGATCGCGAACATCAGCAAGTAATGGCGACTGAACAGCGTCGCGTACACCGACGGAAAGACGGCGAACAGCATGCCGCCGAAGACGACCAGCCACACCTCGTTGCCGTCCCAGAACGGGCCGATCGCGGCCAGCAACTGCTCGCGCTCGGATTCGGACGTCCGCGTGGCAAACAGCGCGCCCACGCCGAAGTCGAATCCGTCGAGAAACAGGAAGGTCCCGAAGACGACGAACACCAGCCCGAACCAGAGTTCCTCGAGCGGCAACCCGAAGAGTGGCCCATCGGCAAGCGCTAGCGACGGCGTCGCGAACAATGGGTCAGTCATCGCTCGGGAAGACCTCCTCGGGAACAGTCGTTTCGCGTTTCGGCGTGGGTGGCCGGGTCGGTGCCTCCGTGCGGATGAGTCGGACCACGACGTACCAGTAGAGGACGAGCAACGCCGTATACACCCCGACGAAGCCGACGAGTGTAGCGAGCGCTTCCGTTCCGCTCAGTGACGACGAAACGCCCGCATGCGTCTTCATCACGCCCTGTATGACCCAGGGCTGACGGCCCACCTCGGTGACGATCCAGCCCAGTTCGACGGTGAAGATGCCCAGTACCGACGATCCTATGAACGCTTTCGCTAGCAGATCGTCATCGAACAGGGTGCCCTGGTACCATCGGTAGCCGCCCCAGAACGCCAGCAGGATGAACCACGTTCCGAGCCCAACCATCGCCCGGAACGCCCAGAAGACGATGGCGACCGGTGGACTTTCGGAGTCAATATCGTTCAGCCCGGTTATCGTCGCCCCGGGATCACTGCCGCTTGCAAGCAGCGATGCGACGAACGGAATCTCGATGACGAAGAGGTCGTCAGCGTGTGGATCGGTGATGTCGCTCAGGCTCGTCGGAACCGCCAGCAGCTTCAGTCCGACACCGGAGTCGGTCTCGTACTGTGCTTCCATCGCGGCGAACTTCTGTGGCTGTGTGTCCGCGACGTGTCGACCGTAGGCGTCGCCGTGGATCGCCTGAAACGGGGCGGTGACGAGCAGGACTGCGAGGCCGATCTTCATCGTCATGCGCCAGAACTCGGTGTCGCGGTTCGTCCAGACGAAGTAAGCGGCAACGCCGGTCAGAAACAGCGCAACCGACAGAACCGCTGCGTTCTGCATGTGGACGAACATCCACGGGAAGCGCGGGTTGGCGTAGGCCGCGATCGGGTCCACGAGCGTGACGATCGGCTGGCCGTTTTTCGTCGCCATCTCGTAGCCACGGGGCGTCTGCATCCACGAGTTAGCGACCAGAATCCAGACCGCCGAGAGCCACGTCCCGAGTCCGACGAGCACGCTCGAGAGCATGTAGAGCCGATCGCCAACGCGGTCACGCCCGAAGACGAAGATGCCGAGGAACGTCGCCTCGAGCATGAACGCCATCATCCCCTCGAGGGCAAGCGGACCGCCGAAGAGTTCGCCGGCGGCTGTCGAAAACGCCGCGAAGTTCGTGCCGAACTCGAACTCGAGGACGATCCCCGTGACGGTGCCGACGACAAAGGAGATAGCGAATATCTTCGTCCAGAAGGTGCGGAGTTGTTCGTATACCTGTTCGCCTGTCCGTATCTCCTTCCACGTGAAGTAGATGAGAAAGGGCGCAAGCCCCATGCTCATGACGGGGAAGATGATGTGGACTATCGTCGTCACCGCAAACTGAAGTCTGCTGGCGATGACTGGATCGATCATAGTACAAGTGGATGATGTTGGGTCCGGTGGCGGTCACCCAGGGGGTGTCGCCGGAGGTGCCGTTCAGTGACTGTGGGTCAGCGTCCGTTACTGGTCGCGGGTGACGAACCACCAGTCGTAGTAGTTCAGGTCGTCGTCGTCGGCAGCGTCGGCCTTGCGCGCTTTGGCGTCCGCTTCGGTGCCCGGCGGCGACAGGAGGACTTGGTCACCGAACTTCTCGTTGTTCGGCCAGTCGGCAGGAGCGGCGACGCCGTCGTCGTCGCTCTTCTGGAGCGCACGCAGCGACCGGAGGATTTCGTCGATGTTGCGACCGATCTCCATCGGGTAGGTCAGACGGAGCCGAACCGTTCCCTCGGGGTCGATGATGAAGACAGTGCGGACGGTTGCCGTCCCTGCGCCGGGGTGGAGCATGCCGAGTCGCTGGGCGACTGCCCCCTGATCGTCGGCGATGATGGGGAACTGAATGTCGACATCGAGGTTCTCGGCGATCCACTCCGTCCACTTGATGTGTGAGTGGACGCGGTCGACCGACAGGCCGAGCAGTTCGGCGTTCAGGTCCTCGAACTCGTCGGACCGCTGCTGGAAGGCGACGAACTCCGACGTACAGACTGGCGTGAAGTCACCGGGGTGACTGAACAGGACGAGCCACTGCCCCTCGTAGTCGTCGGGGAGTGAGACTTCGCCCATACTCGTCTCGACCGTCAGCTCGGGGAACGTATCACCGATGCCGGGTACGTCAGTCGGTTCGTCCGTGGAATCGAGTGGTTGCGTCATTCTACAGTTCTTCCTTGGGAAGCAACCCATTAAACTCGTGTTCTACCAACTATATTTTCTCTATAGGGAAATCGGCTGCCGAGTACAGAACATATTTTCCGGTAGTTCGATCGGGACGTCGTGCCGGCAGTGCTGGAACGCGCCCAGTCGCTCGGAACTGCGAAAAAGAAACAAACAGCGACCCTATCGCTCTCGCTGATCTGACTCCTCGAGTGAGGCGCTGCCGAGCGCACGCGCCGCTGCAAGAAGCCGTCCAAGTGCGCGCCGAACGTCGGCGTCGAACAGTGCCTTGGTGAGCCCGATCAGGCCGACCGGTTCGGGGTCGTCCTGTGTGAGCCCTTCGATCGAGGCATCGACGACGTTGGTAAACTGCGGATCGCCCATCGTCTCGACGAGCGCGATCATGTTGCCCGCGTTCCGCCCGAGCTCGTACATGTCGACGTCGGCGTCCTCGTGGGCGTCCGCAAAGCCCGCCGCGGCCATCCGGAGATCGCGGATGACGTTCCGGTTGTCCTGGGCGACATCCCGCAGTTCCGGGGTCAGATCCATCGCCAGCTCGTGGGTCGCATCGAGCAAGTCGAGCAGCTCCGCGAGCGTGTCGGTGTTGTCACCGAGTTTCTCGAGGAGGATGATCGTCTCCTCGCTCTCTAAGGCGAGTCGAACGCGCTCGATGACCTCGCGGTTCTCGCGAATCGCAACCTGCAGTTCCGGAACGAGGTCGTCGGACAGCTCTTTCGAGACCGCGAGGATGTCCAGCAGTTCGATGAGCGTGTCCGATTCCTCGCCGACTTTCTGCAAGAGGACCAGCGTCTCCTCACGCTCAAAGGCCATCCGTAGCTCACGGATTGGCTCGCGGTTCTCACGAACGGTCTCGCGGAGTTCCGGCGTTAGGTCCGCGGCGAGTTCCTCCGCGACCGTGAGCAACTGGAGCAGTTCCGCGAGCTCCGCTTCGTTTTCCTCGATCGCGCGGGCCAGTTCGGTTTCGTCGCTGAGCGTGCCGTCGGCGTCGAGGGATCGTTCGTTGCTCGCCATCGTTATGGGAGTGGGTCGTAGCCGCGCAGCCAGGTGTCCCAGTAGAAACTGGGCAGGATGTTGACGTCCATGATCCAGTTCATCCGACTCTCGACGGGCGCGGAGATGCTGTTCTCGTAATCGAACTCGGCGACCATCGCCTTGCCCTTCTTCGTCAGCAGCGGACAGGCAGCGTAGCCCTTGTATTTCGCGGTCTGGCGTTTGTCCGCCATGTGTGCGGTGAGGTTGTCGAGGACGACGTGGGCCTGTTTGCGCGCCGCGGCGGCCGTCTTGGCGTTCGGTGTACTACAGCCGTCACCGAGTGCGAAGATGTCCTCGTACTCGACGTGCTGGAGAGTGTGTTCATCGACAGCGACATATTCGCCGTCGTTTTCGGTGTCAGCCTCAGTCAGCGGCGAATTCTCGGTGAGCGCCGGCTGGCCGTACTGTGGCGGGACGGGCGCGTAGAGGTCGTACTCCTGGGTCTCTCCCTCTTCGGAGTGGATCACCTGCGCCTCGTGGTCGATCTCGTCGACCGTGAAGTTCAGGTTGGCCTCGATGTCGCGGTCGGCCCAGATCTCCTCGAGTTTCTCGCGGTAGGGCGAGACGCCGAAGACGGCGTCGCTGCCCTTGGTCATGACGACGTCGACATCGTCGCGGATACCCTGTCGCCGGAAGTAGTCCTCCGCGAGCATCGTCATCTTCAGCGGCGCGCCGCCGCACTTGATCGACGTGTCGGGGACCGAGACGACGAACGTGCCGCCGTCGAAGTCCTTGAGCGCGTCTCGCAACTGCATCGCGGCCTCGAAGTGATAGAACGGGTAGACCGAGTCGGTCTCCTCCCAGCCCTCGAGCATGCCGGGCGTCGTCTCGGGTGCGAGCCGATGACCCAGCGCGACGACGAGATAGTCATACGACAGGTCGCCGTCCTCGAGTGCGACGGTCTTTGTGTCGGGGTCGATCCCCGTCACTGCAGAGTGCACGAATTCGATGCCGTCCTGGAGGAGTCCGCGGACGTCCCGGAACTGGTCCTCCGGCTCCATATACTCGAACGGCAGCAGATAGAACGAGGGCTGATACGCGTGTTCTGTACTCTTGTCCACGATGCTGATCTCCGCCTCGGATCGGTCCAATCGACGGCGGAGCATGTTGGCGGTCATCGTGCCGCCGACGCCAGCACCAAGCACGACTATATGGTCCATAGACAGTGATTCTTGGGAGGTACACTACCTGAAGGCTGAGGTAACTGAAATAATGGTCTCGAGTTCGTGACTATAGCAAGACTTGCAGAAAAAATTTCTTGGAGTTACCTGTCGTAGTGACTGAACGTCAGTGTGGCAATCGGTTCAGACGATCTGTTGTCACTGTGGCCGTCTCCCAGCGCACCCCACGGCGAGTCATCCGGCGGCACCGACTGACCGGCGTCAGTCTCAGTCGGTACTGTTGCCACGCGATAGCTAGGCGCTCTCCGGCTGCCGAAACGTATCGATGTCGGCGGCGGGTCGACTCGAGCGACCTACTGTGAGACACTCGGGAAACAGCCAGTAATTATTGCTGGATTCTGCTGTCGACGATGACGGCACACCGAAAACAGGCGAGAGAACCAGTGATACGTCCAGATACGTGGGTAACACGACAATGAGGTGGGGATCGAAGAGCGCGAGCACCATCGATCCGAGCACGGTCGCCTGCACGGGGGTGGTCATGACCGTCAGTTACAATTCTCTACGGCAATCCAGACCAGTTTCGCGCGCCGCGTTGGACCGGGCGAACTGGCTGACGGTCTGGTGTCGGGACAGGGATTACGGGTCGCTCGAGTCGCAGGTTTCGATTGGGACATCGACGAGATTTCCCCACTCGGACCAGGAGCCATCGTAGTTTGCGACGTTCGGATAGCCGAGTAACTCAGAGAGTGCAAACCAGACCAGTGCCGAGCGTTCGCCGACGTTACAGTAGACGAGGATTTCGTCGTCTTCGGCGATCCCGGCGTCGGCAAACGGTCGCTCGAGGGCCTGCTGGTGCTCGAATCGGCCACACTCGCGAACGACGCTGTCCCACTCGATGTTGACGGTTCGGGGAATGTGTCCGCTTGCACGCGCGGGTGCATCGGCCTCGCCACAGTACTCTTCGGGCGACCGAACGTCGATGATGGAGACGTCCTCCGAGAGCGCGCTCTGGACGTCCTGACGGTACGCGCGGATGTGATCGTTCGGCGGTTGCATCTCGTACTCGACAGGGGTGACGGTCGGAGTCGTCTCCGACAGCGGGTAGTTGTTCTCGGTCCAGTAGTATTTGCCCCCGTTGAGCAGCCGGACGTCCCGGTGGCGGTAGTACTTGAGCGTCCAGTAGACGAACGCCGCGAACTCGTTGTAGCCGTCACTGTAGAGGACGACCGTGCTGTCGGGCGTGATCCCGCGTTCGCCCAAGATGTTCTCGAGCCGGTCGGCGCTGGGAATCGTCCGCGTGCCAGCATCGAAGAAGTCGGCCCGTGGGTCGAGTTCGATGGCACCCGGGACGTGGCCCTCGTCGTACTCGGTCGAGACCTCGAGTAGCCGGAGGTCGGGATCGTCCGCTTTGAACGCCTCGAGCCGCTTGTGCGCGCTGTCGGGCTTGACGAGGACCTGTTCCGGATACCCGGTGCGATCGTCTCCGAGCGATCGGTGGCTGATACTGTAACAGGTCTGTCGCCCGTCGTGGAGCGCCGGTGCGGCCTCGATCAGTTGATTGTCCTCGAGTTGGGTGAGCCCATATCGCGCCGTCCGCGAACAGAGCAGCGTCTCCTCCGTGATCTGCTTGAGCGTCATCGACCCCTCCCGTGACAGTGTTTTATAAATGAACTTCGAACTCGGCGGGAGATCCATCAGCGCCTCCTCGATGTCTGAGGTTTGCATTGTCCCTGCAATATCAGTAGCAACTTGCGCGTAAAGACGCTATTGGTATGTTCGTCTGTAGTGTCACCTTTGGCCTCGATTTCGGGCTGTAACTCGCGGGTGCCGAGCGAAGTTGCGGAAATTATGTTGTCTACTTCCGCGATTTCACCCACTCTCTCGCGATTTGTGGGAAATTATTCTCCCCGATCGAACCGTTATACGTGGGATCTGTGTACAATACAGTGACGATGGTCGAGACAATCACGGCTGACGCGTTGCGAGACATGATCGATGCCGACGAGGAGTTCGTTCTTTTCGATACCAGATCTCCTGACAGTTTCGAGGACTGGCATATTGCCGGTGCCGAGAACGTCGAGTATTCCGGAAGCGACGACGAACTCGTCGGCGAGTTCGACGAAGACGCCCTCGACGCTGACGATACCGTCGTCACGATCTGTGCGACGGGTCGCTCCGCAGGCTGTTTCGCGGAGTATCTCGAGGACGAGGGACACGTTGACGAGGTCAAGACCGTCGATAACGGCATGGAGGCCTGGAGTATGGTCTACGACATCGTGCCAATCGCCACGGAAAACGACGACCTCGTCATCGTCCAGCTCCAGCGTCGCTCGAAGGGCTGCCTGGGTTACCTCGTCGGTTCGAAACGCGCCGGCGAAGCCGCACTCGTCGACGTCACTCGCGCCACCGACGAGTTCCTCGAGGCCGCAAGCGAACGCGGGCTCGAAGTGACTCACGTACTCGACACGCACATCCACGCCGACCACATCTCGCGTGGTCGCCAACTCGCCGACACGCTCGGCGTGCCCTACCACCTCGGCGCACCCGCCGAGACCCGGGACCCGCAGTTCGAGTTCAATCCCATCGAGCCCAACGATGTCGTCGAACTCGGCGATGTCGAGATCAAGGCCGTTCATACGCCGGGCCACACGACGGGGATGACCTCCTATCTCGTCGACAACGAGGCGCTGCTGACCGGTGACACGCTGTTCGTCGAATCCATCGGTCGCACCGAACTCCAGTTCGCGGACAAGGACGCCCGCGACGGCGCTCGCGTCCAGTACGAGACGCTTCACAACGTCATCATGACCGAGCCCAACGACGTGAAGATCCTGCCGGGGCACTTCTCGGTCACCAACGATGGCGAGTACATCGACGTGACACCCGGCCAGCCGATGTTCTCGACCGTCGGCTACCTCTGGGAGAACAACGAGATCCTCCGCATGGCTGAAGACGACTTCGTCGAGCACATGTTCGATAACCTGCCGTCGAAGCCGCCGAACTACGAGCAGGTCATCGCGACCAACGCCGGCGAGTACGAACCCGAAGACGAAGACGAAGAAACCGAACTCGAGCTCGGTCCGAACCGCTGTGCCGCCACGTCCGATAGCGCCGTCGCCGACGACTGAGCACGCCTCCCTGTCCCATAATGCTTGGAATCGAATCCCTCTCCGGAAACGCGCAAGCAGTTGCCCTCGTCGGGATCGTCCTCCTCGAGGCGATGATCCTCTACGTCGGGTACGGCGGCCTCGAGCAGGCCCTCGGCGGCTACGTCGTAGACCTGCTTCGAGGTGAGTAGCGAGCGCACTGCCCGTACTCAACGTGGTGATCTGAGAATCGGCCTCGAAGTTGTGGGGTCGCTATAGTCGCCACTGAACGTCAGTGCACACCTGATCGAACGAGGGCTGCGCGATCAGCGTGTAAACAGTTTCAGTTGTTACTATAGCCATAGCAGTGTCACCGTGTTCGTGCGAGCACGAACAGATCACCATTTCCGTCCGATTATCGGACGCTGGTTTCGCCGGTTATCAACGGACCCTCACTACTCGGGCAGCTATACTGGACACCGCTCGCGCAGCCGTTCGACGACACGACTGATTCGGGTCGACGCTGACCGAAGGCACTGTCGTCCCGCGTGTACACGCCGCGCGAGTGCAAGCCGGACCGCATCGTAAGAGTTGCCCAGCAGGTTCCCGAAGTAGATCGCACGGACGAACGCGAGAACGTCTGCAGCCGTTTCCCGACCATACGTCTCTCGCAACGCGTTCCGTGCGTCTCGGCCCGGGTTCTCGTCCGTCTCTGCGTACTGCTGGGCAAACACAAGCGCAGGCTGCTCATCGTCGTCGACTGCCGATCCGATATCGCTCTCGAGGAGTTTCGTGATCGTCTCCTGATCCATGCCGGTTTCGCGTGCGAGATCGGTGTGGTACCGGGTACAGTACTGACACTCGTTGACTGCCGTGACCGCTAACATGATCTTCTCTGCGAACTGGTCGCTGACCCTGTCGGCGCGTTTAGCACGAACGAGCCGTGGGATGTTATGAACAAATCGAGCAATACCAATCGAGAGCGACCGGATCGTGAACGTCTTCTTCTGGAATTCAGCAGAGACATCACCTGTATCCGTCATATTGCGAGCTACTTGTTACGTCGCCCGTAAGTCGATTCCGATCGATACGAGCAGTGGGCTGGATCAGAGCTGGCCTGTGACCGCTCCGCACCGGGTCGACCTCACGCCAACAGTCTTGCAGCATATGTAAAATATTAACTGCCAGCCCACTATCGATCTACAGCCGTGCGCCCGCCCGAATATTACTGCAGACCAGTAACCGCTGCTCACCGAGTCGGTCTGACTCCCACTGATCCTCACACTGTCGGACACCAGTCCGTGAACACTCGATTTTATGATCCGACTTGTCCGACAGTATCACTCGTCACGTATCTCGCGGGCCGGCGGCTCGCTGTCACGCCGCGCGTCGAGAAATGCCGTTTCGTCGTCGGAGAGATCACGCTCGCGAAACTCCGCGAGACCGGCCTGATAGCGCTCGCGGTCGCCCCAGTCGGTGTCGTCGTTCGGCGTCGGATACTCGAGGACGAGTTCGGCGATTCCTGTCGTCTTACCGGTGTACGCGAAGCCAGTTCGGTAGAGCGCTTCGTAAGCGAAGGGGTTGTTGACGGCGATCCGAAGCCGGTCGTAGCCCCGTTCGAGGGCGCGATCACGGACTAGCCGGCAGAGTTGGGGACCGATCCCCTCGCCGCGCTGGTCGCGGTCGACGGTCACATAGCGCAGCCACAGGGTATCCGCGTCGGTCCGATCCTCGTTGAACGCGACTGCGGCGGCAATTTTGCCGTCCGCCGACCGTGCCACCGCCTTGCCGGTGTTCGTCATGACGAACTTGCCGGCGTAGCTGAATCGCTTATAATCGAGTCGGAGTTTGGGGCCATCTGGCGGCCAGCCGAGCAGTTCGTACTCCACGGGCTGTCTTGGACCGCATCCTACTACAATCCACGGAGTCGTCACGTGCCCGTCTTCAAGATGGAAAGCGAGAGAGCGTCAAGCGACGCCGCTTGCGAAATTGCCCGCAGTAGAAGTGCGCGGACCGGGATTTGAACCACCTGAAGACAGTCTCACTCACTTCGCTCGTGAGCGTGTGTCTTCCGTAATTCAAATCTCTCGTGCGGGTTCCGCGGCTCACGAATTTGTTCGCCGCAGGAATGCGCGGACCGGGATTTGAACCCGGGCCATGAGCTTGGAAGGCTCAGGTCCTACCACTAGACCATCCGCGCGCACTCTCCGGTTTTCGTTCCACGTTTAAGGCTCTTCCTTTTCCGATCCGTCGCCCGCTCTCGATTGTCACTGCCAGCAGCCGACCATCGACGCAGAAGACAGCACGTCAGCCCAGCGTTCGAGTTCGACTACAACGTTAGCTCTGCACCTGCCACCGTCGCATAACAGTTCCCGCTCGAGACTTCCGACTCGAGCACCTCGAGGTCGCTGTCGGCGAGTTCGGTTTCGAACTCGTCGGGCGCGTAGATGTGATAGAAGCGATCGACCGTTTCGCCGCCGGGCAAGGTCCACTCGACTGTCGTATCGAAGCCGTCGGTTTCGTCGAACCGGTCGTGGGCGGTCGACCACGCGCTGACGAGCGCGCGACTGTCGGGGGCCAGCACCCGCGCGAGCTCGTCGAGACTCGCCCGGCGGGCACGCCGGGTCGGCAGGTGATGCAGCGTCGCGACGTAGACCGCGAGGTCGACGATGTCGTCCGCCAACGGCAGCGAGGCCGCGTCTCCCTGGATCAGTGCAACCTCGAAGTTGCGCTCGACCGCGCGCTCGCGCCCCGTCTCGAGCAATCCGCGACTGACATCGAGCCCAACGACCGACTCGAGGTCGGCTGCAAGCAGTTCGGCGTGTCGACAGTTGCCACAGCCGAGGTCGAGGCCGACGCTGGCGGTGCCACACTCGGTTGCGTGTGCCTCGACGAACGCCTCGACTTCGGGCCAGGCGTACTCCCGCGTCGAAGCAAAGTGCGTCGCGATTCGGTCGTAGGTGTCGCGCACGTCGGTACGGCGGGTGCGCTCGTCGTCTCGCCGGTCACGGTCCTGATCCCCGGCCATCGGTCGGGTTTCGTCGGGGAACCCGCAAAAAGCGTTCGCAACCCACTCGGACGGACCTGCCGTGCTGTGCCGAGACTGACGGCGGCTACAACGCCGACCCCTAGGCAGACGGCTGTCGCCGAGAATGTGTGACCGTGACGGGGCTCGAGGAATTCGAGGGGTTTATCTATGCCCGACGGGAACTGTGGATTGCGTACGAGGGCTCGTAGATCAGGGGTAGATCACTCCCTTGGCATGGGAGAGGCCCCGGGTTCAAATCCCGGCGAGTCCACTCGAAATTTGGCGCTTCAGGCCTTCTACTTGCCGAATTCCGTTCCCTAAGGGTATTCTGACGGCTATCGATGCCACAGTGCTGACAGCTGCTTGCTTGAGAGTCATTTTCCTGTTATAGGTCTTCGATGAAGTCACGTCGCTGTTCCATCTTCTCACGGTCTGTACGGCGGTCGTAGTGGCGATCAAGGATTTCAGAGGAAACGTCACACCGATCGCTGACGATTTTCTCTGGAATGTCCTCGCGGAGCTGGTACGTGATCGCCCCGCGCCTGATCGTGTGCGGCGAGAGACTGCTCGGACAGTCGTAGTAGTGCCCGTACTCAGTGGCTTCGCAGTCCTTCGGCTCGCGATCGTGGGGACAGCCCTCGATCATGCAGGGCTGCGTGAGTCGGTACACCTCCGAACGGATCTGTCCGGAACTCAGCCGCCCTCGATCGCTTGTCACGAGTGGCTCGCGTCCGTGCTTGTCCACGACGTCGTGACGATGAAACCGGATGTACTCGTCGAGGACGTCGCAGTAGTAGTCGTCGAGCGCGATCGCCCGCTCAGCTGGCTTCTGGTTCTTGAGCGGCGTCCCGGTATCCGGGCGGTGGCGAAGCCAAAAGCACTGCTCGTCGGGCTCGTAGTCCTCGAGATCGACCGCCCGAAGACTCCCGAGGCGGATCCCCGTATGCCAGAGGATCGCCATGATGACGTGCTCGCGGCTCGCGCGCTTGTACCGCTCGAGGTAGCCGATGATCTTCTGAGCGCGATCGGCGTCGAGCATCTCGTCGCGCGCTTCGTCACCACGGTCGACGTCCGGCAACTTCACCCGCTCGCGCATCCCAGGTTCGACGGCGTCGATCGACGCGCAGAACTCGAGGAAGACGCGCAGTGTTGCGAGCTGCCCGCGGAGCGTGACGATGTTCACGTCCTGTTGTCGCCACACTCGGTATCGGTGGAGATCGCGACCAGTGAGGTCGTTGAGGTTGTCGATCCCGACCTTGTTACACCACTCGACGAAGGCGTTGAGTCGGTACTTGTGGTTCTGGAGGGTCTTTGCGCTCACCTCGAGTTCCCGGTGCGAGACGTAGAGGTCGACCGCCTCTCGTGGCGTGATCGGCTCGAGGTCGTCGCTCATGCGCTAACCCTCCGTGTCGCGAAGTTGCTGAGCCGGCGGAAGACACCTCCCCGGCGGAGTTCTCTACCGTCTTCGGTGTGAACGATGTGGCCGCCAGCGTGGCACTCGGTACAGCGATAGCAGGCCGCGTCGGCCTTTCCCCAGGCGGTTCGCCGGGCGGTCTCTCCACAGGTCGCGCAGGAGACCGTCTCAGGCTCGGCACTCATCGGTCTCCCCCGTCGGTCGCGGCCATCTGAAGTCCGCAGGCGTCGGCGCGCCGGCGGACGCTTTCCTTGAGCAGTGCTTCGGCCTCGGTCGTCAACGTGTAGCTGTTCGTCCGACCGTCGAGTTCGCCGCGCTCGACGAACCCGTCGTCGACCAGACTGTCGAGGTTCTGGTACAGTCGGCTGTGGAGAACGTCGTCGTAATACTCCTCGAGATCCTCCTCGATCGCGAGTCCGTAGGGATCTATCCCGTCCGACTCGATGCCGGCGATCGCCTCGAGAATGTCGCGCTGAAAACCGGTGAGGTCGCCCCACTTGGTGCCACCATCGGCCACCAGTTCGCCAGCCGATGCTTGCGGTTCTGCAGTTGCTTCCGTATCGCAGCCGCCGTCAGCGCGGAGCGCTGCACACAATCGGCAGGCGGGTTCTTCGCGTCGAGCGTCGTAGCCTGCTGCTCGAGCGCCACAGGCGCACCGAGCGTCAGACCTTTTGGTTGGCGATGCCTCTTGCCGTGCGTGGGGTACTTGCCCCACGGAAGTTCCGTAGTTCATGCTTGGACCGACGGAACTACCTTCTGGGCGGCGTTGCAGCGCCGCCCGGTCTCACATACCAACAAGAGTCATCTTCAGCCGAGTTGGTAGCTCCGTACAGACAGCTCTATTCTCTCGGAACATCAATGTTACGACGACCCACTAAAATACCATTGGAGTATGAGTGCTATATTACGGACGTTTAGATTCCTACAGCACGTCTACGAGAGTATGCGCTACTCGGGAGACTGGATGTCACTCGTGGACGATCGTATCTTAGAGTATATCCACGAGCACGAGTCGGGTTCGCCGAAGAAAATGAAGGACGAGGGGCGAATTCGATACTCCCGGCAACACATCGCTCGCAGATGCCGAAAGTTAGCAGAAAAGGGACTCCTCACTCATCTCGGAAATGGTGTATACGTTATCACAGACGAGGGAGAGGCATATCTGAAAGGTGAACTCGATACTGAGACGTGGTCACGAGTTAACCAGAACGGGAACCACAACGGCACGGCTGCAGGAAACGCGTCGAATTCAACGTAGGTGACTCATTGTGAAGCAACGACATTCAGCATCTTGGATGGAACAGCTCGACGATCGAATCCTCGAGCATCTCCATGAAGAAGAATGGTCATCGGTTACGGTGATGAATTCGCGGCCAGAATTCCGAGCGTCGAAGGCGCGACTACGAGAGCGGTGCCAGATGCTTGCCAGTGCCGAGTTAATCGAACCGCTTCACCGCGATATGTACGAAATCACGACGTGGGGAGTTCTCTATCTCGAAGGTGAACTCGACGCAGATCACCAGCCAGAACCGTCTCCACAAACGCTTGGCAAATAGCAATTGCCAATAGGTTCATTTAACAGAAAAATAGACAATGAGCCGATGCAACAGGATGATCTATCTGCCATTCAAACTGATGCGCTGAGTCAGAATCTAGTTCGTGCTATCGAGCGGTTCGTTCGAGTATTGAATGAACAGGCAGGAGAGAAACACGCTGCGAAAGTTATTCTCGAGGGTGCTGTTCTCCATGGAGAGGAACTCGAGCAGAAGCCAGAGCGATTCATTGAGGAGAAATTGATCGGTCCAGTAATGGAGGTTCTCGGGTATGAACCGCGGTTCCAACCGACTGGCTTCAAGGGACTTGATGGCCGTTATCCCGACTTCACCGCTCTAAACCTCGATACCACGAACTTCGGTGAAGTGAAAAAGCCAGGTAAAATCGAAAACGCTCGGAAAGAGTCGTTCGAATACCTGACAATGGCTACTGATCGACCGATCGTCGGTATCGCTACTGACGGCTTTGTCTGGATCCTTCACACTGCAACTAAGCCTGGTGAACAGCCAACATATACGCATCACGTCGCACTCCACGATCTCTTCAAGAAGATCCGACTCGAGCAGACGCAGCCAAAAGCTGAGCGGCGATCTCGTACTCATCTTCGCGAGCTGTCTCAAGACTTCGTGAAGCAGTTCAGTCGAGATCACATAGAGGAACTTAACTTAAGTGAATAAGATCAAAGAGATATTTTATCATATTCAAACAATCCTGCGCGATACATTTGAAATACTACTATAAATAGGAGGATCGTGACGGAACCCAATAACATTGATAATAGTCGCATGTGGTTTTCTGTAGAAACAACTGCTACCGTAGTCTGAGTAACAGAAGATACTGCTAAGACAAGAGTAAGAGATGCAACGGCACTATTGACAGTATTTTGCCTTCCCGTTTGGATTCTTTCATGTTCTCGTTGACGCTTTTTCATTGCGCGCTCATGAGCTACACGAAACCCTTCTTTTGTAAGGGAGAGTGTTCGTCCCTCTAACGTCGCACCATGAGCGTTCTCAAATTTCATCGGTAGAGTGTCAACTAAACCTATGGAGTCTAAGTAGTCAATAGCCTTCTCGGCTTCCTCAATTGTAAGATCGGTGTCAGTTACTATTGGATGATCCTCAGAGATTTTCTTCTCACCCATATGTTCAGAAACCATCTCACTTTGATAGATAGCTGACAGAACTTTTGACCAATCCGGTTCTCCCATATCTGGTTTCTTGTCGTACCGCCATAATATGAAACCTTTCTGATTATAGCAGTAGTCTATCTTTCTCTCAGATCTGGGTCTAAACTATAGCCATCTAACCTTTTCACGTTCTCGCTGCTGAGCTTCCGGACTGAAACTGCCTCGATAATGCTCGAGGAAGGTCTCGAGATCGTTCCACCCACCCCAGTCACACACCAAAAGCGGGTCAACATCCTCAGATGCGAGCGCGGTTGCCCAGGTCCGTCGGAGATCGTGGAAGCCGAGGTGATCCCAGCCAGCATCGCCGGTCTCATCGTGCAACTGATCGGCAGCCGATCGGATCCACCGTCTAAGTGACCGGGTGCTCGAGATCTCGACGAGCGGTGAGTTGGCTGATGCCTCGCGCACATCGTCGACCGTCCGAATGGTCGTCGCGAGATCGCGGGGAACCGGCGTCTCACGGAACTTGTCGCCCTTGCCATGCCACACACGCAGCATCGTCCCGGCGTCGGTATCGACGATGTCATCCGGCGCAACGTCGAGGACTTCGTGAGATCGGAGCCCGCAGCGCGCACCGAGTGCGAATGCGATTCGCTGCTGGGTTCCGTCGGCAGCCTCGAGAAGTGCCGTCACTTCGTCCTGACTGAGCCACACCTTCATGTCGTCTCGTTTCTCGTGCTGTTTCAGATTCATAGTGTCCGTAATGCCTGCATGTCGGACAAAAACCGCCAGCAATCTAGTTTTTTCGGTGGTTCTCAAGGGGGAGATCGAGTCGATTTTGTCCGAGACTGTACGAGTTCTCGGACATCAGCATCGTCCCGTATTCTTTTAAATTAGTGAATGATATCAGACGATATGCCCGTGTTCGAGATTCTAAAGTCGCTCTTCGGTTCAGCAGTTATTGGGTTCGGTTTATTTCTCCTTGCTATGGTCTTGTTCGGGATGGTCTTAGGACTGTTATATCTTGGCCCCCATCGACCTAATCGAAGGAGGAAGCGCCATAAGAGGAGATAGCAGTAGGCCTCGCGGTCAGTAGACTATCTGTACTCACCACTCTATTCAGTCGAATTCATCCAATCATCGGGTGTAGCTAAGGACTGAATGTCCTTCCGACTCACCAGTCCTGCAGCGACCAAAGGGAGACGAACAAAAACATCAAACCATTGGCCAGTGTGGACGAGTGGTTGCACTTCGTACCAGAATATGAGCACACTTGGCAATAGTAGAATAAGGGGTGCTCCTCCGGAGAGTCTATACACGAATGGACGCACATCTGTGCTGCTCCAGTCAACACTACATGGGAAAATCTTGAAGCAGAATACCATCTCGTGCTGGCGAGTCCAAGGGACGCCAGCGAGGTAGTGTGCTCCCTCGTGAGCCCACATCCCGATGTAGGCCGTGGTAAAGAGTACGATGAGTGGATGCCAATTTCCGAACAACATCCGTCCCCTTTGTACCGTCGAACAATAATTTTCTGGATAGATAGAAGCGAATGCCACTCCACGATCGTCCGTCCGACTCTACCGCAATTCTCGGACACCTTTTGGCTAGCAGTAAAAAACCACTCAGATACCCAACTAACCCGCTAATCTTTTACTCTATACCGGCTTTTGCTAGAAAATGGCCGGGGTCAACAAACCAGGTCCAGAAGCGGAGGTATGGAGATACATAGACTTTTATCAACTTGTGTCAATTTTAGAACGAGATAAATTGTATTTTAGACGAGGGGACCTAATGGGCGACCAATTCGAAGCTTCTGTACCTTTTGAAACCTTAAGAAAAGAAGAAGAGATTGCGAAAGTCGGTGGGGGTTTTTCAAGGTATGGAAGGAAAAGAGTGAAAAAGGCACGGAAAAGAAATAGAAAATTTGCCTTTTTGAATTGTTGGCATTTGAATGAATATGGAGAATCTGCAGCCATGTGGGACCTCTATTCAAATAACAATGTAGCGATAAAAACAACTTTCTCAAAACTGAGAAAGAGTCTACAAAAATCAGATGAAGAGATAAAGTTCACGAAGGTAAAATACCTCGATTTTCGACCAGATGGTGACCAGATGCCTGAAGAAGACCGCCAAAAGGGATGGACACATTATGTTTATAAAAGAAAAAGTTTCGAACATGAAAAAGAATTGCGAGCGATAGTATGGAAACCAGTAAGAATAGAAGCACAAGGATCAGAGAGAGATGATGGAATAAAACCTGATGAACTCACTGAAAGTATGTTGGCTGAAAATTTGTTTGTCGAAGTAGATACAGATATCCTTATTAGTGAAATTCGAATATCACCAAAAAGAGGGCAAGAATTTGAGGATCTTGTATCCTTAGTTATCAAGAGACATGGATTCGATGAGGAAATTGTTGTGAAATCAGATTTAGACCATGATCCTCTTTTCTGAGGTACAAACAGAAATAAAAGCCGAATCGACGTAGTTGTATCAAATTCTAGTGTCCTCGAAGCCCAGTTTTGACTCTACAGAACATGAAAGACTGAATGGTTCGTTTAGATACAGCCCCGATCGCGCTTGAAATGTCCTCGAAGACGGGATTCGCGGACACAGTACTCGCGGTAAGTAGAGATGCAAACATATCGACCCGTTGGTCAGTAAAGTATTTATTATATCACAAGTGGGTTATAATATGAAGCGGCGGCGATTTCTTGGTCTTGCTGCGAGTGGTGGAATTGGTGCTACAGCAGGCTGTATGTTTCCTGCTGGGGATTCATATGCCACGTTGCAGAGTCTCCATTTGATAAACCCTCTTAGCGAGTCTGTAACGGTAGACGTGAGAATAGAACGAGATGACACCGAGGAAGTAGCTTATCTGGAAACCCATGAGATTCTGACAGATCCAGATATGCTTACGCTCGATTGCGTCTGGCCGGATGCACCGTTAACGGTGATGGTCCGACACGTGGATGGTGAACGGAATACTCTCGCTACCTCTGACTATGAAGACTGTTTGGGAATTGTAGCCGAGATACGCAAAGATGGACCGTCATTTGTGACGCACAATTCCGAATGTCCGATTCGTGCCGCAGAGTGTCACACTGATGTGGCAGAGTAACTGTTCAAGATACGGTAGTACTGGGAGAGTTTTGATCGGTATGTGATTTTCCTGTACTTATCGCTGTCCTCAAGGACGGGGTTCACGGACACAAAACTACAGTAGTTATTAGTCGCACTCGATGTCCGAATCTTGATTGTCACGTGACACTCCTGGTCAAATCTGGTTGCCGAGAAATCGGAGGAATGGGTCAACGAGAAAGCCGGCACTTGCTGCTGTCGCTAGTTTAGTGATCAGTGGTTGTTGTGGAGCGGTGAGCTGAAAGGCTGCTAATATAAGGAAAAATAAACCAAACGTGACCCGAAGGTTGACTCCCACGTTAGAAGGGATATCTTCAATATGTATCCCAGCATTATCTCTTATCTCCTCAAGTACCTCATCCTGGTCATTCAAATCTTCATCGATCTTATTTAGATTATTTACGAAGTCTTCGTTTTGGTTACCTAATTCGCTATTGAAATCATTCACCACAGAGACAACCTCTTCATTGGATTCTGATATGCTCTTTTCAATTTCATCAAGGCGATCATGGCTTAGTCGATAAACATCTTCTCGCAAGTCATCTAACCCGTTATGTAGTTTATCTATTCTATCACTCACCCGATCTATTCTGTTAACGATTTCTGTCTGAGAGGAGTGTGATAGTCTTGAGTTAACAACTCGATTACGGCCACGGTCATGGCGATTTTCTTTCTCGTTATATTTTTCTGATTTTTTGATCTTTTCATATACTCTTTTAAGATCATCCTTAGAAACCTCCTGATCATCAAAATCTCCCTCTGTATTCTGTAGAACTTCCTGTATGGCCTTTCGGCTTCCTTTATCAACCATTTATGAAAAGTCATTGTTGATGTACATTATACTTTAAGATATAGTTTTTATAGAATGAATGTGGTACTTTGTAACATGTGTTGGTGTATAGGTGGCTTTAATATGGATGTTTATGTATTTACTTTATTCTACCTGAGCAGGATAGTCATTGGAGTCTATCACAGAAACTTCCCATTCTCCATCGCCTTTCATAGTCACCCTAACAGGGTGGCTCTTTACATTCCCCTTGTCGTCGACCAATCCAAGCGCCCGGAGCTCGCTCTTCGGGAGCACGACACCGCCCGACGTACGACCAACTTGTACCAACTGATGGATCGGCATGGCTACGTTTTGAACTGGTGCTGAATCTGTTTAAACATTGGTCTAACCAGTACGAGACTATGATATTCCCGACTGCTATCACTCGCTCGAGAGACCCATCTGAGCATGGGGGCAGACAACCCGCCACCGACTGACGAGAAGACTCTCGATGACGTCTACCACGACCGGAATCTCCTCTCGATCGCCTTCGCGAGGGCGATGCGACTCACCTGGGGACCGGACACCGCGGGCTGGTACCGTCACGACGACTGGCCGGTCGTCTGGGTCGACACGCCAGCTGGCCAGAAGTCGTGGCACGTCACGCCCGATCTCGAAGATGTTCTCGAGCGCTCACCACTCGACAAGCGTGAGCCGATCGGCGGCTACGACGGCCACTCGCGGACACTCAAGAACTGCCGGCTTGCTCGCTATATCACCCGATCTTACTGATGACGGAGCGAATCGAGTTCGGATCGAAAGCAGCAGCTGATCAATTCCGTGACAAGTACACCGATCACCTCTGCAGTGACGACGATCGCCGGCTCAAGACCGTCGCGATCTCCTCGAGCGCTCCCGACCACGTTCTCGAGACGGCGACGATCGAGGCCGCGGCGGGACGCTCCGAACGCGGTGGTCGTGGCGGCCAGGCTGATCTGACCGATCACGAACGCGAGTCGATCGACTTCTCGCGAACGTCAGTTCCCCACGCCAGGAGCGTGAAGGGGCTGATGATCGAGCAGGGCGTCGACGACTGGCTCGCGTACTACGATCACACGCTCAGTGTCGACGAACACCGCGAAGTAGCAAAGCGAGCGACTCGCGACGAACGCGGTGACCGCCTCGACGCCGACACCAACGTCGACGATCGCCTCGCCGACCTCGAGGGCGCGCAGGGCGAGCAGTGCGTCCACGCTCGCGACCACTGCGAGGACGGCGAAGACGAAGCCTGCGACTTTCTCGTCGAGGCGTGCGGCTTCGATGAAGACGACATCGAGGCGCTCGTCGCCGAAGCCCAATCGGACGACCCGCCAGGCGAACTGTACGGTGCGAAGAACCTCCTCTGGCGACGCTACCAAATCGCCGTTGCAGAGGCGAAAGAGGCGGCGGCAGCGATCAATGAAATGAATGACCTACTCGGGGAATCAGCGACGGCGTTCCGCGAGCTGGGCGATCGGAAACTGATGAAAGACGACATCGACTGGTAACCTCATGACAGGCTACTTCTGCCCCGTTGAGGGGTGCGACAAACACACCGACGAATGGGACGACGACCAACCACCCTTTGCCTCGAGGGAGGCGGTCAGGAGCCACATCAACGCGAAGAGCGGCGACGACCACCAGCGAGCAAGGGACGAAGGGGCTTGGCGGGAGGCCCCGACCAGCAGCGAAGGCACAGATGGCGACGACCTCGAGAGCAGCGACGAGCAGCAACCCGAAGCAACCGAGAGCAGCAACGACCAGCAAAACGAGCAGCCAGAAAGCAGCGACGAAGGGGGTGACAGCAGCCCCTCGAGCAGCGGCTCGAGTGACGAGAGCAACGACGACCAGGGAGACGAGCCAGTGAAACCCGCAGACAGCACCGACCCGTGGGAGCCAGACGAGCAGCCAAACGAGCAGCAAAAAGGGGCCACTGAAGGGGCCTCAAGCAGTGGCTCTACCACCTCGAGCAGCCCCTCGAGTGGTGGTCTAAATCTCCGAGCAACTGCGATCCTCGTAGGGGCAGCGGTTGCGATCGCCGTACTGGTTCTTCTGTGGCGCCGTCGTCGGTCGAAGACAATCGATGTCGACTCGGCTGACCCGACGCCGGACGAGGACGAATCGACCGGTAACGGCATCAATCGCGAAACTGGGGGTGGTCTTCGGTGAGTAACGCCGTCAACGAAGAAGACCTCGAGAACAACCCTGATGCCGAACCTGAGCCCGAAGACTCCCTCGAGGAAGAGGCGTACGCCGAGATCGATCCGGCAATCGCTGAACAGGTAGCAGCAGCCGACACTGAGGAAGACACCGACGACGATGGTGTCGACGTCGATGACCCAGCTAACGAACCGGACGACACCAGCGAAAGCACCAGCACGGGTGACCGGAAGACGGTCGGTCACGTCTACTGCCGAGCACTCGGGGCCAGCGCTGCGATCAGCCAGGATCGGATGGGCTCGGGCGTCGACGACCGCTCGGCGGTGATCGACGAGTACGCCGATCTCGCGAAAGAACTCGACCTCGACGAGTACATGGATCAGTGGTACCGGGAGAACCTGAGCGGCAGCTCGGAACTCGGGCCCGGTCAGGGGCTCGTCGCGATGACTTCGCTGTTCGCAGTGATGGTTCTCGTCGAGGATGCGGAGATGCTCGACGGGGCGATCGACTCGATCGGCGGAGCCACGCCGGAGGTGGAAGCATGAACCTCCGCAACCTCGCAACCGGCGGAGATCCCCGCAAGGCCCTCGCGACAAAGTTCTTCCAGAGCAAGCAGGCCGAGGCGTTCCTCTCGATCGTCGCCCATCGCGAGCGGCGGATCATGGAGGCCGTCGTCGACCTCCAGGAGGCAACCGACGCCGATATCGATGTGATCGAAGGCGTTCCGTCGGTCGACGACCGCGTCGAGCAGATTCGCTCCATGGCGCTCGCGATGATCGACGAGTCGCTCCCCGAGTGGTACATCACCGAGGCGATGGACCTCGAGAACGCCGAGGAAGCCGCTCAGTATGCCGACCTCACTGCCGACGAGTGGGAGACGACCAAGGAGACGTGGGCCGACCGCTATCGCGAGCAAGGCATCGAGGGCGACGTCGACGAACTCGCGACGGCACACGTCCGGGCTCGCTTCGACGTCGACGACCTCGAGACGTTCCGCGAGGGCGTCGTCGAGTGGCCCGACGATCGACAGCGGGCTGTCCTCGAGGAGGCCCTCGCCGGCGGCCTCGAGATGGCCGAACAGGGAATCGAAGACGTCACGGAGGAACTCGAAGACCGATGAACCTCGCGTTCGGTGCCCGAACGAACTGGGGCAAATCGTACGGCTTGCAGGCGTACACGGAGCGCAACGCACCGGAGTACGACCGAACAGTCCTCGTCGACTACAAGGACGAGTACACCGGGCTGGTCGAGTCGGGGCTCCTGCAGCGGCTACCGCTCCGACCAGGAACTGAGGAACTGTCCCGGGCCCAGTGGCAGCAGATATTCGAAGACAACGGCAGCCTACAACTTGCCCGCGACGGCATGACCGACGAAGCCTGGCGTGAGGCGATCGCCGTCGCGATAGAGGCGCTGGCCCAGCTCGAGGAACGCACGTTCCTGGGCCTCGACGAAGCCCACCGACTCGCACCGCAGAAGGGCGGCTATCCCGATGCAATCGACACGCTGGCGACGACATGGCACGGTGACGGGATGGGTGTCGCGTGGGTCACCCAGCGGTTCGCAAAACTCGACGAAGACATCGCCTCGCAGTGTCAGGCGTCAATGCTCGGCGGCTTCGGCAGCGGGAACGACCTCGACAAGGTTCGGGGAATCGTCGAGTACCCGGCCGACGTCCACAAGGCCGACGCCGAGCGGTGTCCGCGAACACTCCCCGACGAACTGCTCGTCGACGGCGAGCCACTCACGCTCCGCCGGTTCAGCGATGCCGAGGGCAACACCATCGGCTCCGAATGGATCTATTCGGACGATACGACCCTCCAACGAATCGATTCACGGGATTGGACGCTCAACAGCACACACTACGGCAGCGACCGAGTCCGAATCAAACACCCCTTCGACGACTAACTCATGCGCACCGACGTCACGCTTCGCGGAAGCAAGGCCGACCAGTTCGAACGGATTCAAAACCACCTCGAAGACCGGCGCGGCCACGAACTCTCACGAGCCGACGTTGTTGGTATACTAATGGCCGAATTTGAACAGAACATCTATTAATCCCTTCCGCCGACAACAATATGTGTTTTAAGAGATCATGTCTAGAATTGTTCGCGGTTTCCGAGGATATAGCCCAACAATACTGTGAATAACGTTCCAAGATAGGTTTCTAATATAGCTATTATTTGGGTTATTCTTCCAGATGGAATATTCGGTGGCGAGGTTGTAAACGTTATCACACTATATGTGACATTCTGTAGAAAACTATCCTCAACTCCTACAATTACATACCAAATTGTCGATGCTGAAAAGAGAACGAGCATCCAATACAGAAGGGGTTGGATTCTAACCCCATATCCGGTGAAGAGTCTAGATAGTTGAGACCCCCAGTAAGTTGAGTTTCGCCATCCATGTGTTGATTTAGCTTCAAACCCACGGGATCGGCGTTCTAGTGTATGATAATTTCGTGCTTTTCCAGTCATTCCATTCTCGCTAAATACTTCTTTAATAGAATGATATGCTCGGGCAACGGCGTTCCATTCTTTAGATGTTAGCTCTTCCGTTTCAAATAATCGCTCACATTTTGTATTTCCATCAATTATTATTCCCGTTAACTCAGTTCTCCGAAGATCTGCACCGGTAAGGTCAGCACCTCGAAGATCGGCTCCAGTCAGATCAGCACCTCTGAGGTCTGCCCCAGTTAGATCAGCGTCTTGTAGATCTGCATCGGAAAAATCAGATAACCATAAAGTCGAATTGCTAAGGTCAATACTATCTAAAAATGAGTTAGAAAAATCTGCATTCCAAATATGGGCTCCAGAAAAATCAGCCAAATGAGCCGATTTGCCGGAGAAATCAGCAGACCATGAGAAAAAACCTAGTGCCTTTTCAACTTCTACATTGGGCCATCTCTCCATGCAGACATATCTCCCTATATCATCAGTTGGAGGTCCAAAATATTCTGAAGATTCGAGTTCTGATACAACATCATCTGAATCTTGAACACCCATTCTTTCATCCCAGTCTATTGGATGTTGGAATAAAAACGCGCGACTAAATGAAATATAGTTCAAATCATCTGGAAGGTCAACGCCACGCAAATCAGCACCTGTGAAGTCAGCATCTAATGAAAAATCATCTTCTAAAGGTAACTTTGCATCACGTAAGTCCGCTTTCTTGAAATTTGTTCTAGATAGGGTTACCTCTTCTAGGTTACCCCATCTGAGATCTGCTTCTGACAAGTTGGCGTCTTGAAGATTTGCTCTAGAAAAATCAGTCCCCTGGAGATCTGCTTCAGAGAGATCAGAACCCCGAAGATTGGCTCCAGAAAAATCAGCCCTCCGGAGATCCGTTCCAGAGAGATCAGAACCTCGAAGATCTGTGTCTGAAAAATTTGCGCCTCTGAGGCCGGCTCCACTCAGCTGTGTAACCTGGGATAAGTCGATACCAGATAGATCTGCGCCATCAAGTCGCTCTGTGACCGGTGAATTCTGTCTTCGAACCTCGGAAGAGATCCGAGTACTCTCAAGGTCTTCAATATTTTTCTCACGATCTGCATGCCAAGCACAATGATCACTCTGCGGTAGCGCTGGTCTGTAGCAACAACTTTCGGGGAACGGCTCTGCGTGTTCGTTGCCGTCATCAGGCCAAGAATAACCACAGCGACCCTGTGGTGGCTCATCCATAATTACGGATATGTTCTACAGAGATTACAATTGTTTCGCTACACAGCTGACATCAGTCTGTGTCCACTATCATTATTGCTATATGACGGCGATTCACGGGCAAGCGCCACAAACTACGTCGGTTGACTGCGGTTCTGACGCGCTGTTATATCCGAATTCGGCCGGTTGGTCGGACTCGCATGGCGATGAATTTCGATCAGGCCACGCAGGCTCTGACTGACAGTGACGTGTGGGTGGATGTCGGAATGGTCGCGGGCGGCTACCTCGCTCCGTACCTCGTCGACACGGCAACTGGCACGATGCTCCCATCGGAGATCTTCGGTCTCGGCGGGATGGCGCTCGGCGAGACGGTCGTCAGCAACCGAGCGTTCACGCTCGGCTCGGGTGCGTTCGTCGTCCGAGAAGCTGCCGAGCGCTTCAACGCTCAGGGTATGATCAACGAGGTGCTCGCGTAAATGAGCCTCTCGCTGTACGCCGCCCTCGGTGACGTGAGCAAGTATGTTACCACGCAGACGAACATCACCGATCAACTGACACCGGTCCTGACGATCAGCCCCAAAGACGGTGTGGGTGTGCTCATCCGAAACGCAGTCAGCGTCGGCGACAAATCCGGACTGCCGATCTACGGCAAGTTCAACGACTCGAACGGGAATCCGCTCCCAGCGAACACGCGCATCGCGATCGGCTACAAGTCCCCGACCGACGAGAGTATTCAGGTCGTCTCGGATCCCAAGGCCACGATCGCGAGTTACATCAAGAACAGCGTCTCTGACCAGCAGGACGAGCGCAAGGTCGACGCCGTCAAGCACCAGCTCAAGGGCAGCAAGCTCGAGGTGCGCGACATCGACGAAGCGTACATCCTCGTCGATTCGTCGGCGCAGATCGACCACACCAACAGCGAGATCTACTTCGAAGAGTCGGCGCTGGCGGAGGTGGATCTCGAGTAATGGCGATCAAACGCAAGCTCAAGTCGGCAAACTGGGTTCCCGGTAGCCTCACCCTCCGCGAGTTCGACACCCAAGAAGGCACCTCTGGCGAGGCGTCGGTCGTCGCCGAAACCAAACTCGGTCGACCACTGCAACTCCGAGACGACCCGGATAGCGAGCTTCGACTCGTGCTACCAGCGTACGAGCACTTCACTACCAACGGGACGGCGGACGATCAGGAGACGTTCGATCTCTCGCACAACGCGATCGACTCGCCGTCGACGGAATCGTTCGTCCTCTACGAGGACGGCGCGGTCGTCGATCCGGACAGTATCGACTACGCTTCCGGGTCGTTCGATTACACGTCGGCTGGGACAAACACCGACCTCGACGTCTTCTACATCGCTCGTGATCCGGCATCGGTCGAGATCCGCAAGACTGCACCCGGCGCGGGCGGGAAGGTCAACCAGACGCTCAAGGAGGCACAGACGGCGATCCTGCACACTCGCGACCAGGCACAACAGGAGGTTCGCTTTGGCTTCGAGCGGACACCCCTGCAGCCGTACCTTCCGCGGAAGTTCAAGCTGCAGGTCGTCGTCGATGCACCGTACACTGTCGCGTTCGAGGCCCCCGAACGAGCCAACGGGACGCCTCGAGCCCGCAATGCTCTGCTGTCGCTGCCGCGGTTCCAGACCGAGGCCCGGATCGAGGGCCTGGGCGCAGCCGTCAAGCAGGACATGATCGGAGTTCGGGGGTGATCCCCCGTGCAAGGCGGTTTATCAGAAGGCACTGCACCGGGCGAGCTTGCGGTGACGACGATGCCGGTGTCATCGCCCGAGCCCTCGAGCCCGCCGAAGCAATCCGACTCCCAGCAGCCGCCGGCGAGCCCAACCGAGCGGCTCGTCTACGGGACGCAGTGGACACAGGACGACATCATGATCGGCCTGCTCGCGCTGCAGGTGGTGTTGCTGGTCTTCGTCACGATTCGAGCATGATCGGAGAACATACGGAGCGGCTCGTCGCCGCGATCGTCGCGACGAGCCCGACGGACAGTATCGGCATGGAGGTGAGCTAATGCCGGGGCCTGCAGCTGCGGTCGCTGCTGGCGAGGCAGCGGACAAAGCCGGCGACTTAGCGGAAAATGCCGGTGATGTCGCTGAGCCTGCAGCCGAGGCCGTCAGCAACGTCTCGGACAACGTCACGCAGGCGGCTGAGAACAGCCGCGGTTTCAACATCGCGATGGTGATCGGCGCGATCGCCTTCGCTTACGTGATCTACCGTGTCCTGAGTATGACTCGCGGGCCGGGCCAAGCAGCAGACGGTGTCGGCGATGCTGCCGGCAGTCTCTTCGGCGGGGCGCTGAACGCCGCCTCTGGCGCTGGTGAGGCAGCAGGCGGTGTCGGCGGTGCGATCGGCGACATCTGGGGCGGCTCGACGGACGCTGCTGGCGGCATCGGTGGTGCGATTGGCGACATCTGGGGAGGTACGACCGATGCAGCCGGCGGAATCGGCGGCGCAGTCGGTGACATCTGGGGTGGCTCGAAAGACCTTGCGGACGGTGCGAGCGACTTCGGTGGTGACGTGCTCGGTGACCTCTGGGGCGGTGCGACCGACACCGCGGACGGCGCTGGCGACTTCGTCGGTGACGTTGCTGACGGTGCAACCGACGCCGGCGGTGACCTCTTCGGCGGCCTCATCTCAACCGGCGACGACGCCGTCGACGGTACGGTCGACACGGCTGACGACGTTGTCGACGGTGCAGTCAACCACGGCGGCAACGCCGTCGATGGGGCGGTCGACACAGGTCAGGATCTTGTCGACGGCGCAACCGACGCCGGCGGCAACATGATCGATGGCGCGACCGACTTCGCCGGAGGGCTGATCTAAATGGAGCCGCTCACCCTACTGAATCAGTTCGGATTCCCAACCGTCGCGTTCCTACTCATGTGGAAACTCTACCGGGAAGAACGCGGCGAGCGACGGGAAGAACGGAGCGAGTGGCTCGATGCGATTCACGAACACACTGCGACGCTGAAAGCCCTTCGCCGGGATGTCCGGACGGTCGCGACCGACGGCGGTACCGAGCAGGAGGGCGATTCCTGATGGTCGGCGGCTCGACGATCGGACCCAACAGCCAGGTCGAGCGTATCCTCGCGAAGTACGGCCTCGAGGCAACCTCGTGGGGTGACGATCTCCTCGAGGACGACACCAACCGACTGCTGCTCGCGTTGCTGCTCGAGCAGCGCGGCGAAAACGCCCTCGAGGCGATCGACCAGCAGTCGGACGACAGCCAGGAAGCGGCATACTTCGTAACGGAAGAGCCGCTCCCAGTGACGACGACCGAAGAGAACCGTCTCAACTGGGGATATCCAGCGACATCGGTCACTGTCTGGGGATTCGATGAGCCGATTTACGTCGCGTTCCGCTCGGAGGGCGAGTATCGCAAGATCCCACTGGCACCCTCGGATTCTCCATACCATGCCGGCCCAGAAGGCGGCCTCGGTGCCTCGAGCGCCTGGATTAGCAAGCAGAGTAGCAGCACAGCAGACACGCAGGTCAAGGTGAAAGCGTACAAATGACATTCGACGGACCAGTCAATACGACGTGGGGAGAAGCGTTTGCACAGATGCGGGACAAGATCGCCAGTCTGGCGAACTGGACCCTCAAAGACGAGAGTAGCGCCGGCACGACCGCTTTCAGTCACGGCGACTGGATGGTTTTCACGTGCCCAAACGGCGACGATGTGAGAATCGGGTGTGACAACGGCTCTGGCGAGATGTCGCTACAACACGGTCCTAATTGGGACGCATCGGCAGACACGTGGGGAGACAAGTACCCCCACGACTGGCGGGTGTTCCCCCGAAACAACGTCTCGTGGGAAAACACCACCATGCACGTCTCTGATCAAGTCCGTTGGTGGCTTGAGTACGTAGATGGCAAGGGCTTCGTGTTCGCTGCAACCCGAGAGGAGGGAGACGGCGCAGACAAGGGGTGTGTTGTCGGTATCTCGGAACTCACCCGACTGTGGGACTACACGACCGCACAGATTCGTGAGTCGAAATACACCGCTCTTGTCCTCGGCGACTACGACGACAATGGTAACGAGGGCGGCACCCGTAGCGTTGTAAACGCCGTTTTCGAGGGTGGTACCTCCGGGGGAACCTACGACGGTAAGGGCGAAGTGAATGCCGACGGCAACAACGACAACTACCCGATGGTCGAGACGACGCTACAGGCTTCGAGCAAGTACGAAGCCGCACTCATCGGCGAGCACGACCTCTGGATTCGTGACGGCTCCGGCAACCGCTCGGCTCACCTCGATACCGTGACCGACGGAGGGGTAGACAAGTTCACTATCTTCAAGGAAGGGGTTCCCACACCTGTCGGCATTCGGATGGACTAACCTAACATGGCCTCATACGCATCGAGCAACGCGACGGCGACCGCTGCTTCGTCGAGTACTGGCACTGCCGCCCGAAGCGCTTCGCTGTCGAGTACCACAACGACGGACGCCGGACGGCCTTCAGTGGGTCGGATGGTCTCGCTGTCCAACACGACGACAATGGATGCGAGACGGCCTTCGACTGCCCGGATAGCCTCACCCTCGAGTACGACGACGACGAACGCAGCCAAACCGATTCTCACTCGATCCGGCGACGGGGCCACGGTTATCACCACCAATGCCGTACTTGTGCCCGGTGATTTCCGAGGCGTCGATGTCGTGGTTGTCGATCCTGACGGCGAGCCCCTCGAGGATGTCGACCAACTGCTCGTTCTCTCGCCGTTCCCATCGTCGACGAGCATCAACAACAACGGTGTTGGGCAGCTCCCGATGTTGTCGACCACCTATACCGAATTCCGGGGACTCGCGCCTCGAGGCGACGATGTCGGATATATGTGGTATGAGGGTGTCAAAAACGTCGTCGGCCCCCAAGAGGATGAAGCGGTGATTGTACTCGATCCCAGTGAAATCAAGGGGATGAACGCGGCGAGAACCGTCAACATGGGAGGACCACTCCAATGACTGGCAGCCTCAGATAGTGAGGGTGACCTAACTGGGGTTATCCCCATCATTGTCGAAACACTCGCACTGCTGAATCTCGTTCTCTCGCAGGAAATTTGTATAGAACTCAGTTATTAGCGTGACTACATGACAATGTTGAAAATACCTTGCAGAATAAAAAGACGAGACAGAGAGGATGAGGAGGATTCCGCCAGAAATCCCAATCAGACCATCATAAAAATACCCATATGTTATGTATACAATCCCAGAAATAAAAGAAATAAGTGTGGTACTATGGAAAAGATCATGAAGTGTATGGAATTTAGCTACACGGCCGCTACCCTTTGCTTCACAGAATAGATGTGACTTCGAAGTATAATAAAGCTCCTTCCCTTCATACTCCTCACTTAGTCCGAGAAAGTTAGGCGCAGACTCGAAAAATTTGTTCTGGTGCTCAAGTCTGGATTTGTCCCTTTTATCTTCTAGTTCTGTGAATTCATCTTTAATCTTTGGTATTTTATTAGACAAGCCGAAGAATATGTGCCCAATTATGAATGAAAGTACAAGAAATAAGATCAGCAAGATAGAAGAATTCAGATCATTGATAGCCATAATTACTCTTGGTGATACAAACGGATATGTCAGAATCAACGCCAATGAGCCAGGTATAATGAAAGAAAATGTATCAAAAAGATCGAATCCTACGATTTCATTGGCCATTTGTAGCGTTGACAACAACCTTGTTATTATTATACGTGGCCTTTTTTCTCACCACCCGAAAAGGCATAAACTTTCTAAAATTCTAGCAGAGTTACCTATGAGACTGCTTTCTCTCCAAATGTGACGATGTCCTCACTGTCGGTGTAGCGCATCGGTCGAACGAAGATCCACACGCTCTGGTTGCCCGGTTCGACCGAAACGTAGCCGAGACTTTCGAGCGGCTTGATAATCTCCTCGAGAACAGCCGCTTTCGGCGTGTCGTTGTCGTAGAGCTTGTTCTTCGCTGTCTCGAGTTTCACGCGACGCTTGATCTTGTGAGGTGCAGACGCCCGCTCGTGGAGCATCCGGTAGGCGTCGGCGAGCTGTTCGTTGTCGGGAAGGATCGGCTGGGGTTCATCGAGATCGCCTTTCGCCTCGACTTCTTTCTGGACCAGGTCGCGGAGCTTCTCGCTGCGGTTCTTGTCCTCGCGCTCGGCGATCTCGTCGAGCGTCTCGAGAAGGTCGTCGGGACAGCCGAACGAAACACGACTCGAGGGGTTGTGATCCATCCGGGCCATCAGTGGATCACCTCGATTTGCATATCGGGTGAATACGCAGACGGCGTCGAGGTTCGGAGTTCGTATGCAAGGGGGGTGGGGATCCCTACGGAGAGGGTTATCGCGCGGGTGTGTGCGCGCGTCATGCGCGACCCTCCATCTCCCGCTCGTAGTCTCGTGTCCGCTCGATCGCGGCGTCATGTGGCTCTCCCTCGAGCGTCTCGCCGGTTGCGTGGTGCATTTCGTGTTCGTCGTCGGGGCTGCCGTCGGTCGCCTCGACGTCGATCAGTCCGAGGAAGTCGGCCTTCCGGAGCGTGCAGAGATGGGCGCACGGCCCGTCGTGGTACTCCCAGCCTTTGCAGTCACACCGACCGATGTACTCGTCGTCCTCGAGGCCAAGCGCGCAGTAGTGGACGCTCTCGCCGTCTCTGAGCGTGACCTTGTAGCCGAACCGTCCGAACGGCTCGATCAGCGCCTCGCGTGGATCCGCTCGAGCCCATGACTCGGTGTCGCCGTCGCGTTCCTCGAGGAAGTCGACAGGTTCGCCGTCAGTGGGTTCTGGGAAGGCGCTCATCGGCCTCGAGACACCTCCTGCAGATCGTGTGGGCCGTTCTCACAAACGCGACGGGGGAGGCCGCCGGCTGAGGTCTGGGTCACCATCCGACCACCGCAGTGCGGGCAGAATCGGCTCATGCTCCGACACCTCCGCCGTACTGCGATTGACCATGGCCGAGGATTCCAGTTGCCCGCCCGGCGAGTCCACTACAATTTCTCCGCCGTAACCAGGGTTCGACACCGCAAGGTACAGGTCTTGAAGCAGCTATATTCGCTACTTTGGGCTAGGAACAACTCGAAAAGAGGCTTCAGCAGAAATTCAGACGCGGGGTAGGCCTGCTAGCGGTTCTCTGAAGGAACCGAGGGAGCGTGATTCGGCGTTGGAACGGCGTCGATCGCCGCGTGGAACTCGAGGAACACACGAGCGTTGCGGGCAGCTCGCGACGTGTGATCAGTTCACGGCCCGTTGTCGCCACATGCGGGAGTGGTGGCGATCCACGGTCGGTGAGGTCGTTGAAATCGTCGGGCTCGACCGTGAGACACAACTCGACGAACGCGTCGAGCCGGTACTCGTGGTTCTGGAGCCGTCGTGCTCACCTCGAGTTCGCAGTATGAAGCGGACAATCAGCCGCCTCTCGAGGCGTGATCGGCTCGATGTCGTCGTTCATCGGTCACCACCACAGCAAGTGCCTGTCTGTAGTGTGCGTCGGGTAGTGGTCAACTGTCTGTGATACGGCAACCCGTGCCACATCACCAGCGTTTTATCTACCCTTGACACAATATGACGAACCGCCCCGAGAATCTGACGCAGTCGATTCCTGCAGGCATCACTGCTCAATTCGGGGTGACATGCGTACACTCACCCATAGACCTGTAAGCCGGTCCGACACCGGCTTTCTAGGGGTTCGATGCTTACTGCCACGATCAATTTCTAACCAAGCGTTCCCAACAGATTGGGACGATGAGACTCAGCTGCGGCCAGATACCGTGGTTGGTACCGGACAACGACTGGCTGGTCATCTGGAGCGACACGCCAGTCGGACAGCAATCGTGGTCGGCCACGCCGATTCTCGAGGACGCCCAAAACCACCGCTTCGCCCACTCTAAGTCCCGATCTGGCTGGTGTCAAAGCGACTCGAGTTCGATTCGAAGCCGGCTTCCGACAGGCCCCACACAGAATACGCAGAACAGTGTGCTGTGATGGTGGCGATCATCACGTGTGACAACGTCTCCGTAACCGCGGACTATTAACGGATCCATCCAGTATGTGTGTACATGGCTAACGTGCGTGTCGCAGGAACTGGGTTGACGGCGTTCGGAGCCAGCCCCGAGCGGACCGGACGGGATCTCTTCGCTGAAGCGAGCATCGCGGCCTTCGAGGATAGCGGTGTCCATCGAGACGACGTCGAGGGCGTCCTCTACGGCAACTTCATGGGTGAACTCGCCGAACACCAGGGCCATCAGGGACCGCTGATGGCCGAAGCCGCAGGCGTTCAGGCACCCGCGACGCGGTTCGAGTCCGCGTGTGCCTCGAGCGGCGCTGCGGTCCGCGAAGCGGTCAAACGAATCCGAACCGGTGAAGACGACGTGCTCCTCGTCGGTGGCACAGAGCGGATGACCAACCTCGGCACCGCGGGCGCGACCGAGGCGCTTGCGATCGCCGCAGACGACCTCTGGGAGGTCCGCGCCGGGACGACGTTTCCCGGTGCGTACGCGCTGATGGCTCAGGCCTACTTCGACGCGTTCGGCGGCGATCGCGAGGAGCTGGCCCACATCGCGGTCAAGAACCACGACAACGCGCTGCCGAACGAGAACGCCCAGTACCAGCGTGCGATCGAGGTCGACGACGTCCTCGAGGCTCCGCCGGTCTCGGAGCCGCTCGGTCTCTACGATGCCTGTCCGGTCTCTGATGGCGCGTCCGCGCTCGTGCTCACCAGCGAGGACTACGCCGCTGAGCACGATCTCGAGGCCCCCGTCGCGATCACGGGCACCGGCCAGGGTGGCGATCGGATGGCGTTGCACGACCGCGACCATCTGGCGCGCTCGCCGGCCGCCCGCGAGGCTGGCGAAGAGGCCTACGCCGACGCCGGCATCGACGCCGGCGACGTGGAAGTCGCGGAGGTCCACGACTGCTTTACGATCGCCGAAGTGCTGGCGCTCGAGGCGCTCGATCTCGAGCCGATCGGTGAGGGGATCTCGGCGGCCCGCGACGGGCGGACGACCGCCGACGGCGAGTTGCCGGTCAACCTCTCGGGCGGGCTGAAAGCCAAGGGACACCCAGTCGGTGCGACCGGCGCGTCTCAGGTCGCCGAGATGGCGATGCTGCTTGCGGGTACGCATCCGAACAGCGACCACGTTGCGGATGCGACGACCGGCGTCACCCACAACGCGGGTGGGACGGTTGCGAGTGCGATGGTGCACGTTCTGGAGGTGGTCGCGTGAGCCGAGCGATCGCGATGACGCCAGCGCAGACGCTGGAGGTGGTCGCATGAGCGACATCGATGAAGTCGCAGACGCCGGCTTCGACGAGTGGCTCGACGCCGCCGAAACCGGTGACGCCTACTGTCTCGAGTGTGCGAACGGCCACGGCTCACTGCCGCCGCGGCGGGTCTGTCCCGACTGTGGCGCGACCAATCTCGAGGAGATCGTCCTCCCAGAGACCGGCGAAATCGAGACGTTCACCATCACGCACGTGCCAACGCCGGCGTTCGAGCAGGACGCTCCCTACGCGACGGCCATCGCGAACTTCGGTCTCGTGCGGATCACTGGGCAAGTCGTGGGGGTCGATCCCGAGGCAGTCGAGACCGGTCTCGAGGTCGCACTCGAGATCACGGTCTCTGAGACGACGGGAGAACGTGTGATCGGGTTCCAGCCGGTGTCGCCCTGACTCGGCGTTCCAGCGGCGCTACACGGGTGCCGGTGGGTATTTCACCGGCGGGAAACCACCGTCGCTATGAACGTCAGGGCAGCTGTCAGACAGAGCTTCGTCGCGGGGCTGATCCTCATCGCGCCACTCGTGGTGACGCTGTACGTGCTGCGATTCCTCGTCAACTGGCTGTTACAGTTCGTCAACCCACTCGTCCACGGGACCGGGCTGGCCCAGTATACGGCCAATGTAGAAGTCG
The DNA here is from genome assembly GCF_041821085.1 of Natrinema sp. HArc-T2. Taxonomy (NCBI): domain Archaea; kingdom Methanobacteriati; phylum Methanobacteriota; class Halobacteria; order Halobacteriales; family Natrialbaceae; genus Natrinema; species Natrinema sp. HArc-T2. The sequence continues at coordinate 312,388 of NZ_JBGUAZ010000001.1, forward strand.
TCGCTCAGCTTCTGGCTGTCGCCATCATCATCACGATGGTCGTCGCCCTCGGGTTTCTCGCCCAACTGAGCGTTGGCAGGCACCTGTTTGGGAACATCGGCCGGCTCGTCAACGTGGTGCCACTGGTCAGTACGATATACGGGAGCGTCCGTCAGGTCGCCAACGCGCTCGTCGAGCGACGGACGGCCTACGAGAGCGTCGTTCTCGTCGAATATCCTCGCGAGGATGTCTACATGATCGGCTTCGTCACGGGTGAAAGCCCTCCGGCGGTCACAGACGTGGTAGGACGGAACGTCTACAACGTCTTCATCCCGAACAGTCCGAACCCGACCGCCGGCAGACTGGTGTTACTGCCCGAGACACAGGTTCATGAAACGGAGATGAGCGTCCGCCGTGGCATGCGCCTCGTGGTCACGACTGGAATGGGCGACAACCGAGAGCAGGCATCGCTTCCACCCCTCGAGAACGTCCCGAAGTGAGCTACTCGCCGGTATCGACGGGCGACAGTTCCGCACGCAGATACGCGACGAATTCGTCGGGATGTTCGGCGTGGGGCAACTGCGTCGCGTAGTCGATGACGACCAGCTCCAGATCGGCAGCCTCGGCGAGATCGCGCCCGTCCCGAAGTGGAACGAGACCCGCATCGCGACCCCAGACGAGCGTCGTCGGTGTCTCGAGGACGGCCAGTTCCGTCGCGAGGTCGAAGTCGGGATCGAGGGTGCCCGAAGCGAACGAAGCAGGGGCGTAGCGCGCGCCGGGCTGGTGGGCGCTGTCCCAGGCGTACTGGACCGCCTCGGAGTCGATCCGATCGGTATCGTAGTAGCCCTCTCGGTCGTAGAAGTAGCGGATCGAGGGTTTGCTCACGAGCAGGTTATAGAGCGTCGTCCCGACGACCGGCGTCCGCAGCAGGGTTCGGAGCCACGGTCGGTCGGTTGCCGTCTCGTCGGTTGGACAGATCAACACCAGTTGCTGGAAGTCGGTCTCGTCGGCGGCATCGACCGCGAACGAGCCGGTCAGCGAGGAGGCGACGACGATCGGCTCCGCCGTCACGTCGCCCGCGAAGTCGCGGATGAACTCGGCATACAGAGACGGCGTGTAGACCAGCGGCGGTCGCTCGGAGCGGCCAAAGCCCGGCAGATCGACCGCGTAGACGTGATAATCCTCGGCTAACTGTTCGACGATCGGTTCGAACTCGTGACTGCTCGCGCCCGCGTAGATCCCATGCAACAAGAGCATGTCCGGATCGGTCGGATCGCCGGCGACGGTGTAGGTCGTCTCGATCCCCCGCCAGCGATAGGTGCGTTCGATGCCGACCAGCGGGTTCGCGAGGTCACCGGCACGCCGTTTCAGCAGGCGATTCCCGACGATGGCCCCACCGACGGTTCCGAGGGCTGCACCGAGGACTGTTCGGGCTTTCATACGGGAACGTAGGAAGGCAACGGTCTTAGAAGTCCGGTTCAGAGACAGGTCCTGTTGCAACCGGCACCTCGATCACAACTGCGCCGGTTGTTGCGGTTCGAACGGCTGGACTACTCGGACCCAGAGTCGTCCGCGTCGGCAGCCAGGTTCTCGACGCAGGCCTCGACGGGTGCGAGCACGTCGGTCGCGATCGAGTAGGGATCGGTCTCGCCCTGTCGGACGGCTTCGGCGAGGTCGTCGATCCCGCCGCTGTCGGCGAGTTCGTCCTCGAGCAGCGCGTGGACGTCCTCGCGAAGCAGCGTTCGGATCTCCTCGGCGTAGCGCTGGCGGACCTTCTCGGCGTGCGTGCCGGAGTCGACGAGGTAGGACCGGTGGTTCCCGAGTTCGTCGATGAAGGTGTCGACGCCGGTGCCTTTCGTGGCGACCGTTTCGACGATCGGCGGGGTCCAGCTGTCAGCGTCGTCCTCGGCACTGTCCTCGTCGGCATCGCCCCAGCTCGAGCCGTCGTCACCCATCGCACCGACGCCGTGGTGCCCACCGCCGCCGGCGGGGCCGCTTTCCTCGCCGAGGTGGACCATCTCGCGCAGTTCCTGGACGGTCCGATCCGCGCCCTCGCGGTCGGCTTTGTTAACGACGAAGATGTCGGCGATCTCGAGGATCCCTGCTTTCAGCGTCTGAATGTCGTCGCCCGAGCCCGGCGGGACGAGGACGGCGACAGTGTCGGCGGTCCGGACGATGTCGATCTCGTTTTGCCCGGCACCGACGGTCTCAATGATGATCTTGTCCTTGCCGAAGGCGTCCATCGCCTTGACGGCGTCTGCCGTCGCCGTCGAGAGTCCGCCGAGGGTGCCACGGGCGCTCATCGAGCGGACGAAGACATCCATGTCGCCGACAGTGGAGGCCATCCGGATGCGGTCACCCAGCACGGCTCCGCCGGTAAACGGCGACGAGGGATCGATCGCGATTACGCCGACCGTCTCGCCGCGCTCGCGGTAGGCCTCGGCGAGTTTGTCGACCAGCGTCGATTTGCCTGCGCCCGGCGAGCCGGTGATACCGATCACGTCGGCGTTGCCGGTGTGGGCGTACAGCTCCGAGACGAGGTCGCGATAGCCCGGCGACCGGTTCTCGATCTTCGAGATGACCCGGGCGAGTGCGCGGTGTTCGCCGGCCAGCAGCGCCTCGAGTAACGATTCGTCGGCTTCGTCCATGGTCATCGCTGCGGCGCGTTTTCGCGGACGAACTCGATGGTTTCCTCGATCGAGGTCCCGGGGCCGAAGATCGCCGCGACGCCGTCGTCTTTGAGCCCCTCGCGGTCCTCGTCAGGGATGACGCCGCCGGCCAGCACGAGCGTGTCGTCTTTGGCACCGTACTCTTCGAGGCCGTCCATGATATTCGGGACGAGCGTGTCGTGGGCACCCGAGAGAATGGAGATGCCGAGGACGTCGACGTCCTCTTGCACGGCGGCCTGAACGATCTGGTCGGGCGATTTGTGCAGTCCGGAATAGATGACCTCGAAGCCGGCGTCACGGAACGCGCGTGCGATGACGTGTGCCCCGCGGTCGTGACCGTCGAGGCCGACTTTGGCGACGAGACACCGAATCGACTCCGCTTCCTGTTCGCTGCTCATACCACCCTCTTTCCGAGCCGACTGTTTGACTTTAACGGAAAATTGTTTCCATCGGCTGGTGCAGCGACGGAATTCCGTGGCGGCCACGGTTCGGTGCTCGAGTGGCGGTGACGCCATGACTGTCACATCGCCCAAAACTGGACCGAACCAAAGGCTAAAGAGCGAAACGACCGAACATTCCGGTAATGACTATCGTTCGTCTGCTGCGGAGGGATCTATCGTGGGTGTCGAGATAAAGGAAACCAGGGTGACCGACGCCGAGTTCGAGGAGATGAAAGGATTCGTCTTCGAGTATCTTGCAGCCAGCGTCGAGAAGGAAGACGAAGGTGGCCGGATGCGCTGGTACCCGTGGCACTCTGCCGAGTACCGCCACAACCACATCCTCAACGTGGTCGAGCTCGCGACGGAAATCGCCGACGGCGAGGGCGCAGACGTCGACGTCACCCGCGTCGCTGCCCTCTTTCACGACGTCGCCAAACTCGAGACTGACCAGGAACTCCACGCCGAGGCCGGCGCTCGCGTCGCCCGCGAGTACCTCGAGTCCCACGGCGAATATCCCGACTCGTTCATCCAGCAGGTGTGTCGCGCGATCGAACACCACTCCTATCAGGGCGACCTGACCGACCTCACACTCGAGACCCAGTGTCTCATCGAGGCCGATCTCCTCGATAAGGTCGGCGCGAACGGCACTGCGCTCATGCTGTTGCGGATGGGCTACGAGGCTCGGACGCACATGGACAGCGACGAAATGGTCGAACGGGTCTTAGAGCGTGGCTACGACGCCGCTTCGCGCGTCCAGAGCGAGACCGCAGAGAGCATCGCCCACCAGCGGCTCAAACGCGTCAAGTGGTTCAGCGAGTGGCTCGAAGACGAGATTGCAGCGCTGGGCGAGTAACCGACCCGTCGAGGGCAGCGCCCGCTCGAAGCGAGGTTTTTCGAAACGTAACTACCCACAGCAGTGACTGGTGTAACAGGAGATAGGAGCGCGAGCTCGTTATTCGGCATTATGTCTGAAGCTGAATTGGGCAGTTCGGTCACTGCACATGCGTATAGAACACGATAGATCGAGTTACGAATTGCTAACAGTTTGAATAAACGAATATACACAAATAGCGATACTAATGTAAAGCAGAGAGGCTGCCCACGTTTTGTCTCCACTCATAATAGTCACAACAGCAAGAACTGCAAACGCTAAGGCAACGATAGCCGAACGAATCGCGCGAAGATGTGCTGTTATCATCAAATAGTGCTCATCATCCATGCACAACATGTAGTATTTCTATAATATATGCTTTCTGTTAATAGAGTGTAGAGTTGATTATTACTTCGTTATCTGCTTGGCCTGTACTGAACGTGCGTTTCGCGAGCGACGCTAAATAAAGAGCCCGTATTACCAACTACTGGTAATCCACCGTCAGCGCGGGCCAGGCCACGGTTAGACGAGGTCGAGCCCCATCGCGAGAAAGAGCACGCCGAAGCCGACGAGGACGACGGCACTGCCCGCAGCGACAATGGGCGCGAAGGCGTCGACGCGCCGACCCGCCGCGACCAGCGCCGCCGGATAGGCGACGATCCAGCACGCGATGCCGGCGAAAAAGCCGACCAGCAGTGCTGGCGATCCCGTCTGGACGACCAGCGATCCCGCGAGCGCACTCCCAACTGCCGGGGCGTGTGCGAGGACGTCGAGCGTCCCGGGCTCGAGCAAGCCGACGCCGACGGTGAGCCAGAAGCTGATCTGGTAGGGGTTGGTCAGCGAGAGCGCGAAGGTCTTGCGAAAGCCCGAGGCCGCGGCTTCGGCGGCGTCGGTAAACGACGTGGCGGCTCTGGCCTCGTCGATCGCGCCGACGGCGAAGTACAACATGAGACCGCCGCCGGCGACGTACAGCGCGGGCCGAAGCCCCGACAGGCGGTCGATGACGGCGACGACGCCGGCCAGCGTGAGCACGAAGAAGATCGCATCTGCGAGCATGGCTCCGAGGCCAGCCCGGAAGCCAGCCGCCCAGCCGCGGACGACGCTCTCCTCGGCGATGATTGCGTTCATCGGCCCCGGAGGTGCCGCCAGCGCGAGTCCGAAGAGGATGCCAGCCAGTGCTGTAACGATGAGGGAAGTCACGCGTCTCGCTCGGCAGTGGGTGATACAGCGCCAAAAGCGCAGCGAACGCCGCGACGAATCGGCCCTGCTCGAGCGCGCCCGTTTGGGTACGGGGTCGATTCGACTCACAAACCAGTGACAGCTTAGTTGCTCGCGCCCATCTCGAGACATATGGAGTACCGTCGGCTCCGATCACGTCTTTTCCGGGTGGTGAGAGCACTATGAGACGCAGGGAAATCGTGGCTGGGCTCGGCAGCGTCGGTGCCCTGGCCGGTGCAGGTGGGCTGCTCCTCGGGGGCGTTCCCTCGTTCGGAGCCGACAGCGGATCGGACAGCGACGATGGACCGCTTACCGTCGAAACGATCGACGCACGGGGAAGCGAGGCCGGCACGCTCACCGTTCCAAACGGCGATATCATGGTCCTCGAGTTCTTCGTCACCGGCTGTGGCAACTGTCAGACCCAAATGCCAAAGGTCGCAGAGGCGTACTCTCGGATCGCTACAGACCATGGCGACGAGGTGACGTTTCTCGGCGTCACCTTCCAATCTCCCGAAACCAAGCCGCCAGCAGAACTCCGAGAGTGGTGGCGCGCCCACGGCGGCAACTGGCCCGTCGGCTACGACCCGATGGGTGATATCGCGGCCAGCTACGGCTTCTCCAGCTATCCGACGACTATCGTTACCGACGCGGACGGTGAGAAACACTGGGGAAAACTCGGCATTACGCAGCCGGACGTGATCGTCGACCACGTCGAATCCGTCCTCGAGACGAGCAGCGACGGGACGACGAACGCAGCTGCCGACTCCGACGCCGCCGAGTCGGCGTCCGACTGAACGATTGTCCATCGCTGTGGCAGTGATCCGTTAGGGTCGGGCGATCTTGGTCCGCAAGAAGTCGTAAGCGGCTACCCTTCTGCTGGTCCGTCTCCGAGCCCAGTAAGGAGGCCAGTGATCGACGCCGTCCACGACGACTGGTCGGCACCGAACGAAGTGAGTCCGGCTTCGTCTCCCAAACAGAGCTGACCGCTCGCGACGACGAGCGCCGGTTCCGCGCCGACTGTCTCTGGCGTGACCGTCCACCATCGAGAGCCGTCGGCAGTCGAGAGCGCGTGCAATTTCCCATCGGCGGTCCCCAGACAGACGGTGTCGCCGAGAACGACCGGCCCGCTTCCTGCCTGTCCGAGTGCGTCTCGCCAGCGTTCGCTTCCGGTACTGGCATCGATCGCATAGAGGCTGCCGTCCTCGCTGGCGACGTAGACGGACCCGTCCGCGACCGCCGGCGACGCCGAGAGTCGACCGCCAGTATCGAAGCGGAACTGCCGTTCACCGTCAGCGGCAGCCAGCACACACAGCGTGTCGCCACAACTTATCGCGACCCTCCCGTCCGCGACCGCCGGCGGGCCGTGGATCGTCCCCTCGAGTTCGAGGTCTGTCTCCCAGCACTGGTCCCCATCGTCGGCTGCGAACGCGACGACGCGCTCGCTACAGGTGACGTAGATGACGCCATCGGCGACGGCGAGCCCGGCGATTCGATCGTCGACTGGCTCCATCCAGACCGTCTGGCCGGTCTCGGCGTCGATCGCGGTGAGTGCGTCGCCGCCGACGTAGACCGTTCCGTCGGCGACGATCGGCGGCGTTCGGACCGGCTCGTCCAGTGCGTGTCGCCAGCCGCGCTCGCCGGTGTCGGCCTCGAACGCCGAGACCACGGCATCGCGGGCGACGTAGACGGTGTCGTCGACGACCGCGGGCGTGGTTTCGATCGCGTCCATCTCGACGCGCCAGCGTTCGCTGCCGTCTGCGAGCGCCAGCGCGGCCACACCGTTCCCGTCGGCGACGAAGACGGTGTCGCCGACCAGCGCTGGTGGGGCCTCGACGTCGCCGGCGGTCTCGACGTGCCACTGGGCCGTCGGTCGGGGTCCGAGTGCGTCGCCCGCTGCGACGGCGTTCGTTCCTGCCGGCCCCGCACCCGCCATCGGCCAGTTGCGACCGTCGTCTTCGTCGTGGTCACGGACGTACTCGAGTCGCTCCGTTGCGGTCGTCGCCGCGCCCGATACCCCGGGAACCGGATCGGCAGTGAGCGGGCGAACGGCGGGGAGCGCGTCGACGGCATCGATCGCCGTCAGGGTCCGGAGGACGCGGGTCCGAACGCGCCCGTCGGGATCGGTGAGCCGCGGACGCAGGTCGGTTGCGAGCCGATCTGCGTCGCCCTCGAGCGTTTCCGTCAGTTCGGCGATGTCGGCCAGTGTAGCCCCAGCCGTCGCACGAACGTCGGCGTCTGCATCCGACAGCGCCGCACACAGCTCGTCGGTCACCGCGTCGAAGCTGTCGGGATCGTCGGCAGCCATCGACGCCAGCGCTCGCCCGGCGGTGACGCGGACGATCGGACTCTCGACGCCGAGGCCGGCTGCGATCTTCGAGATGCCCGTCGGACGCAACTGTGTTGACTCGTCTGCGAGGACCGACAGCGCGAGGACAGCCAGCCCGGCAGCCCACGGATTGCCCTCGAGTCGCCGCCCCATACCCGAGAGCTGTGTATTGATCTCGTCGGTGTGCGACGGCGTCTCGCCGCTGACGAGCGAGGCGGCTGCTCGCAGTCGCCCGTCGAAGTCCTCGAGTGTGTCTTTCACCGCTGCACCGTTGTCGTGGCCCGTCACGGCGAGCGTTCCGAGCGCCAGCGTCGCGTATCCACGGACAGCTTCGTCGTCGGTCTCGAGCAGTTCGACGAGTCGATCACGCGCTGCCGCCGCATCGTCGGGGGCAGCGCCAGCCAGTCGAGCGATTTCGCCAGCGATCGATCGACGGTCCGCCCCATCCGCGTCGAGTTCGTCGCACAGTCTCGCGGTCACGGGCTGTTCGTCGGTCTCCGCGACAGCCGTTGTCAGCGCACGCTCGAGCCCGCGTCGCTCGCGACCGTCCGCTGCTCGCAGTCGCCCGGCAAGCGGCGTCGCCGCAGCCGCGATCAGTTCTGGATTCATCCGGGCGACATCTGCAAGCGCCGTCGCGACAGCAGCCGCGCGCTCGTCGCCAGCCGACAGGACTGCCATGAGCGCCTCGAGCGGCGTCGGCTCAGTCTCGGCGTCGGATTCGAGGAGCGTTTCGAGCGTCTCGAGTGCCGCGGCACGGACGGTCGGCGCCGGCTCGACGAGCAGGTCACAGACGGCGACGACGGCAGCGTCGGCTTCGGTACCGGTCTCGAGGCCGAGAACGGACAGTCCCTCGCAGGCAGCGACGCGACGCGGCTCCGCGTCGGCCTCGGTTTCCGCGACGGCAAGCGCGACCGTCGGTCGGCAGTCATCCGCTGTGTCGTCAGCAACCGCCGCGAGCGTCCGGCGGGCCGTCTCGCGGACGCTGTGATCGGCATCGTCGAGCGCGTCGAACAGTCCCGCCCGCGCCGGGTCGATCGCGTCCGGATCCGTCGTCGCGATCCGCTCGAGGGCCAGCGCCGCGGTGTGGCGGACGTCTGCGTCGTCGTCCAACAGCCGCTCGCCGAGTGCGTCGACGGCCACGCGGACCTCGTGAGGCCGCTCGGCGGCGATGGTCACTAGATCGCGGGCGGCCCCGAGCCGGACCGATACGTGCTCGTGGTCGAGTCGCCGACACAGCGAGCGAACCGCCGGATGGGGAGCCGCCGTCTGCGACATCGCGATCTCGACGAGCCTGCTGGCAGCGTAGCCACGGACCCACTCGTCGTCGTCCTCGAGTTGCTCGATCAGTGCGGGGACGTTATCGTCGTCGCCGGGGTCCTCGCGAGCGATCGCGCCGACCGCCGCAGCCGCTCGGTGGCGGACCGGTTCGTGTGGATCGTCGAGACGGGCGGCGAGTTCGGGAACGACAGACCGGACGGAGGCCGGGTCGGTCGTCGAGACGGCAGCGATAGCCCGAACGGTCGCGAGTCGGATGGCTTCGTCTTCGACCGCGAGGGCGCTGGTGAGGTCGGCAACGACGGGAGCGACGGTCTCGGGAGCCACGTCGGCGACGGCGGCGATGGTCGTCACGGCGTGGTTTCGAACCGGTTGGTCGTCGCGAGCCACCCGGCGAGCGAGGGTGTCGACGGCAGCAGTGACCGCGTCGGGCTGGTCGGTCGCGAGCGTCGCCAGCGTCGCAGCCGCGTCGGTCCGAACAGCCTCGTTGTCGTCGTCGAGCCGATCGACGAGCGTGTCGACGGCTGGCACGACCGCGTCAGGATCGTCCTCGGCGACCGCCCGGAGCGCACCGACGGTTTCCGTTCTCACGGCTGGCTCGTCAGCGAGGGTCGCAGCCAGCGCCTCGATGACTTCGCTGACCGGTTCGGGACGGGTCGCTGCGATGGCCGCGATCGCCGCCGCGGAATCGACGCGGACCGACTTCTGCTCGTCGGTCAGCCCCGTCGCGAGGGCGTCGACCGACGATGCAACCGCCGCCGGTCGATCGGTCGCAATCGCACACAGCGCCCGTGTTGTATGCTCGCGGACGGCTGGTTCGTCATCGAGATGGTCGACGAGCCGGTCACGGGTCTCGAGGACGGCGTCTGGATCGGCCGCGGCAACAGCCGCGAGAATCGCCGCGGCGTTTTCCCGAACCGAGACGGCGTCGTCGTCGATCGCCGTCGTGATCTCGTCGGTCACCGGGATGACGGCTTCGGGATCGGTCGCGGCAATCGCAGCGAGCGCATCCGTCACTCGAGTCCGGACGTGTCGCTCGTCGTCTGTGACGGCAGCTGCGAGAGTCGTCGCCGAGTCTGCAACGACAGTCGGGTCGTCGACTGCAATCGAGGCGACCGCGTCGGCGACGTCCGTTCGGTTCGGGGTTGGCCCGTCGAGTCGCTCGAGCAGCGCCGGCACGCTCTCCTGTGTCGCTGCCGGGTAGACTGCTGCGACAGCCGACAGCGCCGCGGCTGCGTGAGATCTGACCGCCGGCTCGTCGGCGAGGCACTCGGTCAACGATGTCACCGCGGATCGGACATCCGCCGGTCGATCGGTCGCCTCCTCGGCCAGTGTACGGGCTGCGTACTCCCGCACGTCGGGATCGTCAGCCGTCAGAAACGTCTCGAGTTGGTCGATACCGAGGGTGACTTCGAGCCCCTCTCCGGTCGTGATCTCATTGTGGTGTGACATAGTCCGTCTCGTGACACGTGCGATCGCGAGCGACGCGATCTGGTCGAGAACGATACGTATAGAGACACACAGTTAATGGTATGCCCGGCACAGTCAGATCGACACGACGGTCGGCTGTCCCGTCTCGTCAGCCAGTAGTGACTGTCTCGACAATCCGACCAGCGGGTTGTGACGACCACGGGAACGATATCCCGCTCGCGGTCCCATCAGGTGCAGGCCGGTTGCACAATGTCACTCACCACGATTGTTCTCATAAGCCGGTTTCACGACCGGACCGATCATGAGACGCAGCAGTCGACAACGGGGTGCTGAGACGAATGGACGACAGAACGAGCGAGGGACCGACAGGGCCGACGCGGCGTGACCTGCTCGCTGCGCTCGGCGGTGCGAGTACGGCGGCGGTGGCGGGCTGTTCGACGACGTTCGGGTCGGAGTCGGGATCGACGCTCCGCGTCGGGACGCTCCGCCCGCCGATTACGCTCGACCCACTCACTGCGACGTCGATCGGCTCCGAGCAGGCAATCGGGCGCGTGTTCGATGGGCTCTACGAGTACGGCGAAGGGACCGAAATCGTGCCCGCGATCGCTGCCGGCGACCCGCAGATCGAATCCGACGGCCAAACGGTCGTCGTCGAACTCGAGGAGAACGCGCGATTCCAGAACGGTCGCGCGGTAGTCGCCGACGATGTGGTCTACTCGTTTACCGCACCGTTCGAGGAGGACGCACCCACAGCGTGGCGGGTGAGCCCGTTCGAGTCGGTCACGGCCGTCGACGAGCGCACGGTTCGCTTTTCGCTCGCAGACCCGTATCCGGCGCTCGAGGACGCGCTCACCCTCCCGATCGTCCCTCGGCAGGAGCGAGAAGCCGACCGGGAAGCGTTCGCCACCGACCCAATCGGCGCTGGCTCGTTCGAGGTGGCGTCGTTCAGCGAGGAGAAAAAGGCGACACTGCGCCGCTGGGACGACTACTGGGACGAGCCGACACCCGAAATCGATCGGCTCACGATGGCGTACGTCGAGTTCCCGATAACCCAGCTGACGAGCCTCCGGACGAATCGTAATGAGGCGATCGAGCCAGTGTCGCCGCTGACCGTCGACCACGTCGACGAAGTGACGAACGCGTCGGTGAAACGCAAGCAGGGCTACACCTGGTTTTACTTCGGGTTCAATCTGAACGAGGGGCCGACGACCGACCGGCGAGTGCGGGAGGCGATCAGCTACTGCATCGACCTCGAGCAAGCTGTCGCCGAGTTCATCGAGCCGGTGGGACAGCGCCAGTACGGCCCGCTGCCACCGCAGGTCGCCCGCGACTGGAACATGCCGACCGAGGAGTGGGCAGCACTCGCGAATCCGAAAGACACCGACCGGGCCAACCAGCTATTCAGCGAGACGGGGTTGGTACCCGGACAGATTCGTATCCTGACGTCGATGGACCCGAAACACAAAGAGCTCGGCGAGGCACTGGCCGGCGGCCTGCGGGACGCCGGTCGCGGCGCGCTCGTCGTCTCGAAACCCGAGTCAGCCTTCCTCGAGACGTACGTCTCCGGCTCCGAGCACGACTACTCGGTGTTCGTCGGCGAGGTCAGCGGGACGCCCGATCCGGACACACACCTCTATCCGACGTTCCACGAGAACATGGCCGGGGTGACGAACGGGACCTTCTATCGCGAAGACGCGGTTATGGAGCGGCTCGCAGCGGCTCGCCACACGCGAGAACGCGAGCAGCGACGACGCCGTTATGAGGGGGCGATCACGAGGCTCCTCGAGGATCGGGTCTGTCTGCCGATCTGCTCGTTCGAGAATAGCTTCGCCGTGGCCCCGGACGTCGAGCAGTTCCGTGTCCATCCGATCGCACAGGTAAACCCGCGGCTCGCAGCAGGAGAGACCGTCGTGACGATGGGAGGTGACGCATGAGCGATAACGATGGTGACGGCTTCGGCGTCCCAACGGTCGTCGCGCTCGGCGTGGGTGGTATCGTCGGCGGCGGCATCTACGCGGCGATTGGTATCGTCGTGGCCGCGGCGGGTATCCTGACGTGGTTCGCCTACTCGCTGGCGACCGTCGTCGTTTTCTGCTGTGCCTACTCCTACATCAAGCTCAACGACGTGACCGAGAGAAGCGGCGGGTCGGTTTCGTACATCGAGGAGTTGACGGGGTGATCGACTGTGGCCGGCGTCGTCGGCTGGACGCTCATTGTCGGCTACATCGGAACGATAGCGATGTACGCCTACGCGTTCGGGATGTACGGCCAGATGCTCATCGGCTACGAATACGTCTGGGGACTGCCGATCCGCCAGTTCATCTCGGTCGGCATCGTCGCCGCCTTCGTCGGATTGAATCTGCTCGGTGCCGGCTCGTCGGCGGCGGTCGAACGCTATCTCGTCTTTATCCAAGCGGGAATCATCGCTGCCTTCGGCCTGATCGGCCTGTGGTTCGGTGCGGCGAACTATCAACTACGGCTTGGCTTCGCAGAACTCGGGCTCAATCCAATCATCGCCGCTTCGGTCGGCTTCGTCTCGTTTGAGGGCTGGCAACTCCTGTTCTACGATCAGGAACAGTTCGACGATCCCAATGCAACGCTCGCGAAGGGCGTGTTCATCTCGATCCCGATCGCGGCGGCTATCTACATCCTCGTCGGGTTCGTAATCACGACGCTGTTGCCCGAGGAAGTGATCGCTGCCCAGCCCGAACCGGCGCTGCTCTATGGCGCGCTCGCGATCTCGAAATGGGCCATGCTCGCGATTGGGATCGCCGGCCTCGTCTCGACGGCGAGTGCGATCAACTCGACGATGTTTAGCGAGGCGCTGTTCGCGAAGAACCTGATCAGCGACGACATTCTCCCCGACGAGATGGGGGACACGGACGTCGATGCTGCGCCGACACGGACCGTGCTCGTCATCGGCACCCTGACGGCTGCGTTCACCGCTCTCGGGAGCCTCGAGGCCGTCGTGGAGTTTGCTTCGCTGGCTTTCATCCTCGTCTTCGGTACGATGAGCGCGCTGGCGCTGACGATCCGCGACGCAGACGATGTCGATGTCAATCCCATCCCACCGCTACTCGGGCTCGTCGGCTCGGCAGCCTTCTTCGTCATGCTGACGTGGTATCTCTACTCGCAGCTCCCCGCCGTGTTCTGGCTGGTCGTCGTCATCGCGGCGGTCGTGTTCACGGTCGAAGCGCTGTATTTCAAACGCCAGCGACTCTCCGAAGGCGTTCGTCAGGTGGAAAAGCGGGTCTGACCTACGCCTTTGCCTGCCAGCTTCGGACGCGATCGGCGCTAACGCCGTCGACGTCCTCGGCGACCGCGTCGGGATCGGCCTCGGTCAGATCAGCGAGATCCTCGATCCCCGCGTCGGCGAGTTTCTCGACGGTCTTAGCACCGATTCCATCGAGTGACTCGAGGTCAGAGCCCGACTCGCTCTCGCGGGCCTGGAACTCCTGGTAGTTACAGATCGGACAGCCAAGTTCCCAGGGTTCGTCGCCGCTGTGGACGACGAGTTCAGGCAGGTCGTGTTCGTCGCAGTGCTCGTCGGTGACCTCGATCTCGCCGCGGCGGGGCAGCGGCAGCGAGTACTCACAGTCGGGATAGCGCGTACAGCCGACGAGCCGCGAGCCGCTTTGCAGTGTTTTGATCGCTAACTCGCCGCCTTCTTCGGCGGTTTCACCGCCTTCGTCTCGCGACGACTCCGTCGTCGCGCTGTCCTCACCGCATTCCGGACAGTCACCGATAATCGGGCCCTCGCCAGCATCTTCGGCCTTACAGAGCGGACAGCCGTGGACGAACGTCTGCCGACCCGCGAGCATCTTGACCTCGTGTAAGCCGTGCTCGTCACACTCCGATTCCATGATCAGCGGCTTACCCGTCGACGGCAGCGGCAGCGTGAACTCACAGTCGGGGTAGCCGTCACAGCCGACAAAATACGACCCGTGACGGCTCCGACGGACGAGCAGGTCCTCGCCACATTCTGGACACGGCCCCAGTCGCTTGTCGTCTTTCAGCGACTTGCGAAGCTGGTCGCCGATCTCGTCGCGTGACTCCGCGAGATTGGCGAAGATCTCCTCGAGCATCTCGCGGGATTCGTCGGTGACGTCGTCGAGGGTCGCTTCACCCGAGGCGATGGCGTCCATGTCGGCCTCGAGCTGGGCGGTCATCTCCTCGCTGACGACGCGGTCGGCGTAGTCTTCGGCGGCCTCGACGACGGCCATCGCGAGCCGGGTCGGGCGCGGCGGATCGCTCTCGACGTAGCCACGATCGTACAGCTTCTCTAAGATGTCGTGGCGGGTCGATTTCGTCCCGATCCCCAGGTCTTCCATGGTCTCGATGAGCCGCGACTGGCCGTATCGACGCGGCGGCTGGGTCTCTTTGGCCTCGAGTTCGACATCCGACAGCGCCAACTCCTCGCCTTCGTCGACGTCGGGGACGTAGTTCTCGCTCGTGCTGAAATAGGGGTAGACATCGTGGTAACCGGGCTCGACCAGACGCTTGCCGTTAGCCTTGAGCCGGTAGTCGTCGACCTCAGCGACGACTTTGAGGTGTTCCCAGACCGCGGCGTCGGCGACGGTCGCGAAAAAGCGCCGAACGACGAGTTCGAAGATCTCCCACTCGTCGTCGGAGATGTCTCCCCGGGCAGGGATCTCGCCAGTTGGATGGATCGGCGGGTGGTCGGTCGTCTCCTCGTCGCCTTCGGTTGCACTGATCTCGTCGGCCTCGAGCAGCGACTCGGCTGCCTCACCTAACGTATTGTGACCGACGAAGTCGTCGAGCAGTTCCTGGGGATCGAGATCGTCGGGGTAGACGGTGTTGTCCGTCCGCGGGTAGGTGATGTAGCCGGCGGTGTAGAGGTCCTCGGCGATCGACATCGCGCGCTTGGCCGAGTAGCCGAGCGCGCTGGCCGCGCGGATGAACTGAGTCGTGTTGAACGGCGTCGGCGGCGTGTCGGTCCGCGTTCGCCGATTGACGTCGACGACCGTCGCGGCACCGCGCTCGGCAAGCGTTTCGTAGACCTCGTCGGCAACGGCTTCCTCCCAGACGCGTTCGGCCTCGTTGTCGTCCTCGTCGCGGTAGAAGTACTGGGCCTCGAAGGTCGTGTCATCCTTGGCGAGGTCGGCGAACAGCTCCCAGTAGTCCTCGGGATCGAAGGCCTCGATCTCGCGCTCGCGATCGACGATCAACTTCAGCGTTGGCGACTGCACCCGGCCAACCGAAATGAAATCCTCGCCGAGTTGCCCGGCGGACAGCGAGAGAAAGCGCGTGAGCGCGGCCCCCCAGATCAGGTCGATGATCTGGCGGGCCTCGCCGGCAGCCGCCAGATCGAAATCGAGGTCGTCGGGCTCGTCGAACGCCCCCTGGACCTCGTTTTCCGTGATCGAAGAGAACCGCACCCGGCGAATGGGGACTTCCTCGTCGACCTCGCGGACGATGTCGTAGGCCTCCTTGCCGATCAGTTCCCCTTCGCGGTCGTAGTCGGTCGCGATCGTCACGCGTTCGGCGCGACGGGCCAACAGTCGCAGCGTCGCCACGATGTTCTCTTTCGTCGGCGTCTTCTCGACGCTCGCGTCGATCAACTCGACGGGCTCGACGTCTCGCCAGTCGGAGTACTCCGACGGGAAGTCTACGCCAACGACGTGGCCCGACAGCCCCACGCAGCGCTTGCCGCCCCACTCGTAGACGTTTACTCCGTTCTCGCGACTCGAGTCGTAGGTCCCCCCGCTCAGAATGTCGGCGATCCGGCGGGCCGCGTTGTCCTTCTCGGTGATTATCAGTTCCACCGCAGACCACCTCCGGGCGCTCGAGCGTCCGGTCGCCGTCGTCGCGGACGAGTATCGGTCATCGTCGCTCGGTACGATTGAGCGTTTGATAACGCTTTCGCCAAAACCGGGCGACAGCGCGGGTGTGCGTGCGCTACGCGTCGCGTGGGCGCGTGCGTCGAGCATCAATATGACTGAGTTCGACCGTTCCCAATCCAATGAGGTGTGGTACCGACCATCTTATTCTCGCTCGAGGTCTACTTCATATCGCGTGTAAACGCGGAGCTACTACTCATGGAAAAAAACGTAGGCGGATTCGATCGTACCTGGCGGCTCGTCGGCGGCGCACTCCTAGCGATTATCGGTCTGGCCGCGCTGGTCGGTGTCGTTTCGATCGGCACCGTTGTGCCGGCCCTGCTGGTCGTCTTCGGTGTCGTGTTTTTCGCCACCGGTGTCCTCCAGAAGTGCGTCCTCAACCGGCTGGTGGGACTCGACACCTACCGCGGTGAAGAGGCAGAGACCGACCGGATGGACGAGCTGTCTGCGGACCGGCCGAGCTAACCGGCGGCTCGAGCAGTCGATCGGTTGGTATCGACCGACGACAACATATTTGCGTGTCACTCTCACCCGTGAATGGCGTTCAGAGCAACGGCTACGACAGGTTTATTACCACTAGATCATACCACCTAGTTGTATGAGCGAATTCGAGCAGTTCAGTCAGGTCGGTGAAGCAGACGTCACGCGTGCGATCGGACAGGAGTGGACCGAGGAGTTCATGGACTTCTCGGACTCGGACGTCATCATCGTCGGCGGCGGCCCCTCGGGGCTGACCGCCGCGAAGGAACTCTCCGAGCGCGGTGTCCAGACGATGGTCGTCGAGAAGAACAACTACCTCGGCGGCGGCTTCTGGCTCGGCGGTTTCCTGATGAACAAGGTGACGGTACGCGATCCCGCCCAACAGATCCTCGAGGACCTCGAGGTGGATTACAAACAAGCCCAAGACAGCGAGGGGCTGTACGTCGCGAACGGGCCCGAGGCCTGTTCGGGACTCATCAAAGCGGCCTGTGACGCGGGCGCGAAGATGCAGAACATGACCGAATTCACGGATATCGTCATCCGCGAGGACCACAAGGTCTCGGGGATCGTCATGAACTGGACGCCGGTCCACGCCCTGCCCCGCGAGATCACCTGTGTCGACCCGATCGCGGTCGAGGCCGATCTGGTCATCGACGCGACCGGCCACGACGCGATGGCCGTCACGAAACTCGACGAGCGCGGCGTCCTCGACGCGCCCGGTATTCAGGACGCCCGCGACCGCGGCCAAGTCATGGATCAGACTGAAGACGACACCTACGGCGCGCCCGGCCACGACTCCCCCGGCCACGACTCGATGTGGGTCGGCAAGAGCGAGGACGCCGTCGTCGAGCACACCGGCCTCGTCCACGACGGTCTCATCGCGACCGGGATGGCCACCGCGACGACCTACGGTCTCCCGCGGATGGGCCCGACCTTCGGTGCCATGCTCGTTTCGGGCAAACGCGCCGCCCAAGTCGCGCTCGACGAACTCGAGGTCGACGCCGAGCCCGTCGAGCTGACCTCACGGGCCGCACCGGCTGACGACTAACCACACCCCTCTGCCCGATGGTCGAACAAGTCATCTGCTATCGCGCCCCGACGACGGTCGCCGACGTCGAGGCGATCGCCGACTGGCTGGACGCGCGGATCGACGCCGACGTGAGCGTGGGCGATCGCTTCCTCGCGGTCCACCGCACGGACGACCTCGCGGAACGGTTCGCCGAGGCGCGCGTCACCTCGCCGTACGACCGCGGGACGGGCAACACGATGCTCGGGACGATCCGCTACGAGGAACGTGCCCTCGAGCACCCCGAACGCGAGGGAGGGGTCCTCTACGACGGGATCCAGATTCAGCGCGCGCTCAATGCCGCGCTCCCCGCCGACGAGCGGGGTCTCGAGACGCTGCACGTCCCGCACCTCGATCGGGCCATCGGGACGTGGGGCGACCACGACGGTCGCTGGCACAAGCGCGTGACCGTCCTCGGCCAGCCGGCGCTGGTGTCGGTGCCCGGGCTCTACGAGGCCCCCGCAAAGCCCGACGAATACTACAAGGAAAAGCAGCGCCACGCCCTGCTGTCGGGCGATACGCCACCGCGGGAAGTCCTCGAGAATCAAGTCGAGGGCGACTTCCTGGTTGAGAACGACCCGCGGACGACCGACGCACTGTGTGGGTACGTTCTGGCGGCGTACCACTACCTCGAGACCGGCGAGGCGTTTTGCGACCGCGAAGGCTGTCGGCTGTTCGACGCCCACTACCACGAGGACCTGATCGACGCCCAGTTGCGCGAGCCTGCCTTCTGTAGCGAGCACGCACGGCTGTACGCGAAGTAGGGTGTCTCCGGGGCGTTTCCGGGACCGGTGTATATTTTTGTTACAGTCGCGTTCGGATCTGCATAATGAGCGAGGAGTTCACCGTCGAGATTCCGGTCCAGTATCGCGACCTCGACCCGCAGGGCCACGTCAATAACGCCGTCTACGTAAGCTACCTCGAGACCGCCCGTGTCGACTATCTGGAAGCCATGGCCGATATGGCGGCAGAAGACATCTCGTTCGTCGTCGCGAGCCTCGAGATCGACTACGAGCGCCCGATTACGAAAGCAGACGATCCGACGGTCGCGCTCTGGATCACTTACCTCGGCGAATCCAGTTGCACGATGGAGTACGAGATCAGGGTCGACGGGACCGTCACCGCGACTGCCGAAACGACGATGGTCCACGTCGATCCCGAGACGGGTCGGGCGACGCCGCTGCCCGACGAGCTGCGAGCGCGGATGGAGCCGTCTGAGACCGTCGATCAGTCGTCATAATCGTCGCTGGTTGGTCACTCGAGTCGACCGCCGGTCAGTCGGACGACGCCAAAGACGTGCGTTTCGTCCGCGACGGCGACCGCCCGCTCGCGAAGCCGGGTATGTGCGGCGTCGATCTTTCGCTCGAGCCGTCGGTGCGGATCGTTTTCGTACCGGAGCTTCGCGGTCGGCGGCGTCGAGAGGACGACGATCGCCCGAAAGACGGCGTTGACCGGCGGGGCATACCATTCGTGACTCGGGGCGGCGTTGGCGAGCACGACGGTGCCGTCGGGACCGACGAGGTCACACCAGTCGTCGACCGCACTGCCTGGGTCCGCGAGCATCCCCACGACGAACGTCGCGAGGACGGCATCGATATCGCCGTCGACCGCAGTCAGCGCGTCGGCTCCGAGCGGCGGTTGCGTCGCGTCGCCCTGCAGGACGTGGACGTTGTCGTCGTCAGCAGTCGCTGCCCGCGCTCGCTCGAGGACGGGCCGGGTGAAATCGATCCCGATCACGGTCCCCTCGGGGCCGACCTGTTCGTGAAGGAAGGGAAGGTTCGCCCCCGTGCCACAGCCCATTTCGACGACGGTATCGCCGGGCTCGAGCCGACAGGCGGCGGCCGCTCGCCGGCGGAGCCGTGCGATTCCGGGCGTTCGGCGTGCGACCAGATCGTAGAGTCGTGCCCAGCGGCCGTAGAACTCCTGTGATTCCGTCGCCATTGTGGGTCGTCAGACCAGCGATCGGATCGTGTCCGCGACTGACTCCGCGTCGGAGCCGAGCACGTAGATCAACGGCTCGATCCCCATCCCGCCGGTCTGGTAGAGCACCGTCGCTTCGGGTTCGTCTTCGATCGCCGCGCCGACGCTCGAGGCGACGTCGTCGGATTCGTCGAACTCGGCGGCGACGTGGCCCTGTGCGGCCAGTTCGTCGATCAGTTCCGGATCGTAGGTGATGTTGATGCCTGCTGTGACATCGGCGCCATGGCGACGCGCGGCCAGCAGTACGTTTGCGACGTGTTCAGAGACGCCGAACTCGGGGTCTGCGGGGACGGTGGCCCGCCCTTTCACGTCGAAGATCCGACCCGGCACGCCAGCCACGTCGTCGACATCCTCTGCGTCGGGCGTACAGGCGACGAGGTTCGCGCCGACTGCGGGGATGAGCGCAGTAAAGCCACTCGCCGTCTCGAGGATGCGCAGCCCGCGCCGGAGCGACGAAAGTACCCGCTCGCTCGTCCGCAGGTCGCTTTCGGGATCGTGGACGCGAAAGCTCGCGCCGTGGTCGGCCAGTTCCGGAACGGCCTCCTCGTGAAGCTGGGCAAGCAGGTCGCCGCCGGCCTCGAGGTCGCGGATCAGGACCTCGAGTTCGATCAGGGCCTGTACCGGAGAGATCTCCTCGGCGGCCAGGCCGGTCCCGAGTTCCTCGACGAGGGTCTGGACGCGGTCGTCGGTGGCGATGCGATCGTTGACGGTCACGTCGCCATGAGCGTACTTCGAGACGGCGCTCTGGCTGATCCCGAGGACGTCAGCGACCTCGCTCTGGGTGAAGCCCCGATCGCGCAGATCGCCGGCCAGCAGCGACCGGACGGTCGGGAGAAACTCGTCTACGACGATTTCTTCGACGAATTGCATTCGTTACTCGCAAGTACGGGCGGCTGACGTGAGAAACTGTTGGTCCGCCTGGGAGCTAGAGTAGCGGGACGAGCAGCGCCGCGAACTCGTAGTCGAAGATGTGGTTGAGCATCGCGTAGGTGACGACGCCGAGGACGAGACTCAGGATCCACGCGCCGGCGGCGATCCGCCCGATCTTTGCGTGGGGCGTTTGCCGGAGTTCGGCAGGCGTGTGGCTCAGTCCGAGGACTAGCGCGTAGAGGACGACCGGCACCGAGACGATCGAGAGGATGATGTGGATCGCCAGCATGACGAGATAGGCGTAGTAGATGCCCTGCGGGCCGACGAACTCCTTCGTGCCGCCGCCGCCGACCTTGAGCAGATAGACGACCAGGAACCCGAGGATCAACACGAAGCCGCTGACCATCGCCAGGCGGTGTTTTTCGACCTCACCCTTGCGAATCCAGTACCAGCCCAGCGTCAGCACTACCGTCGCGGTCGTGTTGATGACCGCGATCACGTGCGACAGCAGGTTGACCTGTGCGTTCGTCAGGTCGGGATAGATCGGCACGTCGAGCAGGAACGTTCCGAGTACCAGCGCGTAGCCGACGATCGTCAGGAGGACCGTGACGCCCATCGGCTGCTCCCGGAGACGTCGTCTCGCATCAGCAGTTGCCATTATCGGACGTTGGGAGCACCGCCGTATCATGCTTGCTGTTCGCTACGAGACGTAGCAGGGTCGACGGTGCCGTTGCTCTCGAGCCTCGAGTCGTCGCGGACGACATCGTCACCGACGGAGCTCGCCTCCGTGTCCCCATCCCCGAGTCGTCGGTGATCGACCGCGACCGTCGATGCCGTACTGCCGGTCGGAGCCGTCTCTTGGCACAACCGGTGGTATCAATCTGCAGGTTCGGTCGACCCCTCGAGCGAGACCACTCCGTCGCATCCGACGGTGACATGATAGTCACAGAACGTAAACGAGACCGTTCCGCGTGGTCTGGTCGCACCGTTCGACCGCTCGGCAAAGAGCGCGTCGAGCGCTGCCGGGTCGACGACTGCATGAAGTGATTCGTACTGCGGCGGCGCGAGGTCGACCGACTGCACGCCCTCCGCGTCCGCGACTGTTTCGATTACCGCTTGGCTCGGCGGTTTCGTTGACGGTTCATCACTGCTATAGCCACCCTCCACCATCGTATTTGGGCCTTCCAAACCCGATGGAATAAAACTGTCCTTCGCGGATTCGACCGTGTCACCGGTCCTTGAGAGCAGACTGGCTGCCGTCACGCTGTCCCGGCGTACCCGGATAGCGACGTGCGGATCAACCACCACAGATCGGATCCAGAGCAATCTTAGACACGGTCCCGCCGCGTCGTCGCCACCCGAACGCGGGCGAAAACACAACGGGGCCGTGAGACACGGCAACCGATCGCTACTCGATGTGGATCGCCGGTTTGCCCGGTCGTGCTTTCGCCGCTCGCTCGTCGTCGGCGTCGGCCCGGCGGACGGTGACGGTCGCCCCGAACTCGTCCGTGACGAGCCAGGTCGCCTGCTCGAGGGTCTCGAGTTCGCGGGCCGGGGCGAGCAACTGGCCGGACTCCGCGCCGCCGTCGCGGCCAAGCAACTGCCCGACGAACGCGCCGACGGTCTCGCGGTCGGCGGCGACGTCGTCGGCTGCGAGCACCTGCTCGATGATGGCGTCGGTGTCGCCACCGTCAGCGGCTGCCTCGTCGACCAGTTCGGCGGCTCTGTATTTCCACTCGCGAGCGCAGACGAGTTCGATCCGGTCGGGTTCGTCGATCGCAGCGACGTCGACGATGTCCCGGACGTCTTCGAGGGTGCGCTCGACCAGTTGGCGCTCGAGCTGGTAGGCCGAGCGATCGCCTGCAGGCTCGGGCCAGTCGGCTTCGACGACCAAGCCGTCACCCCGGAGTTTGTTCCAGAGTTCTTCCCCGAGGTGGGGGGCCATCGGGGCGATCAGCGCGGCCAGTGTCAACAGCCCGCGCCGATAGACGTCGTCGTGCGGGCGGTCGTATTCGCGGTAGCGCCGGAGTAGGCGTGCAAGTTCCTGAATCTCGGTTGCAGCGCGGTGGAACCGGAACCGCTCGTACTCCTCGGTGACGGCGGCGATCGTCCGATCGATCTCCCGGTCGACGTACTCATCGTGATCGCGGCGTTCGACACGGGTGTCGCCCTCATCGACGAAGTCGGTCGCCATCCCATAGAGCGTCTGCTGGAGGTCGTAGGCCCCGCGGACGTTGTTGGCCGTCCACTCGAAATCCTGTTCGGGGTGGGCCGCCGAGAGGACGAACAACCGCGTCGTCTCCGCGCCGTACTCCTGGGGCGCAACGACGTTTCCTTTCGAACTGGACATCTTCTCGCCGTCATATAGGACCGTTCCCTGGCTGCGGAGTTCCTCGATCGGCTCGCGGTGCTCGAGCAGTCCCAGATCGGCCAGCGCCTTCGTGAAAAAGCGGGTATACAGCAGATGGAGAATGGCGTGTTCTTCGCCGCCGACGTAGACGTCGACGGGAAGCCACTCGTTGGCGCGGTCGGTGTCGAACGGCGCGTCCGCCAGCTCGGGCGAGGGGAATCGCAGGAAGTACCACGAGGAGTCGACGAAGGTGTCCATCGTGTCCGTCTCGCGTTCGGCTGGGGAGCCACAGGCCGGGCACGTCGTCTGTTTCCACTCCTCAGCGGCGTCGAGTGGGTTCCCCGTGGTCCGGACGAACTCGGGGAGTTCGACCGGAAGGTCCGCTTCGGGCACGAGGACCGGCCCGCAGTCGTCACAGTGGACGACCGGAATCGGCGTCCCCCAGTAGCGCTGCCGGGAGATCAGCCAGTCACGCAGCCGGTAGGTGACGTCGTCAACGAGTGCGTTGTGGTCGGCGACGAGTCGCTCGCGGGCCGTCTCGCTGTCGAGGCCGTCGTACTCGCCGCTTCCCTCGAGAGTGCCCTCGCCGGTGTAGGGTCCCGTTTCGTCGTGTTCGCCGTCGTTACCGTCGCCTTCAGGGACGATCACACGCTCGACCGGCAGGTCGTGTGCGAGCGCGAACTCGTGGTCGCGCTCGTTGTGACCGGGCACGCCCATCACGGCCCCGGTGCCGACGTCTTCTAAGACGTAGCCGGCGACGTAGACGGGGAGGTCATCGCCGGTCAGTGGGTGGGTTGCCGTCGCGTCGGTTTCGATACCCGAAAAGCCGACTTCGTCGGGGTCCTGTTCGCGGACGGTCTCGACGTACTCGGCGACTGCTGTGTCCTCTTCGGCCAACTCCCGCGCCAGATCGTGACCCGGCGAGACTGCGAGAGAAGTCGCGCCGTAGATCGTCTCCGGGCGGGTGCTGAAGACGTCGACGGTGTCGATCCCGTCAGCATCCGCGTCATCGTGAGACACCTCGAACGTGATCCGCGCACCTTCCTGACGACCGATCCAGTTGCGCTGAATCTCGCGGACGCCGTCGGGCCAGCCCTCAAGATCGTCGAGCCCCTCGTGGAGCTCCTCGGCGTAGTCGGTGATCGTAAAGAACCACTGGTCGAGTTCCCGGCGACCGACGGGGGTCTCACAGCGCCAGCAGACCCGGGTGCCGTCACGCTCAGCGACCTGTGCGTCGGCGAGCACCGTCTCGCAGTCGGGACACCAGTTGACCGTTGCCGCCTCGTAGTCGACGAGCCCGTCTTCGTAGAACTGCTCGAACAGCCACTGGTTCCACCGATAGTAGTCGGGCTCACAGGTGGTGACCTCCCGGGACCAGTCGTAGCCAAAGCCCATCGTCTCGAGTTCTTCGCGCATGCGTCGGATACACGCCTGCGTCCAGGACTCGGGGTCGGTCTTGCGCTCGAACGCGGCGTTTTCGGCGGGAAGACCGAAGGCGTCCCAGCCCATCGGGTGGAGGACGTTGTCGCCTTGCATCCGGCGATAGCGCGCGTAGGCGTCCGTAATCGCGTAGTTGCGGATGTGACCCATATGCAGCGTCCCCGACGTGTAGGGAAACATTCCGAGGACGTAGGTCGGATCCTCGGCGTCGGAATCGAGCGCGTAGACATCGTCACGCTCCCAGACGTACTGCCAGAACTCCTGTACCTGCGCGTGATCGTAATGACTCGTCATTATCGGGAGATCCGTTGGGTGTCACTCGGTGGGCCGGCTATATCATTGTTCGGCCGCGGGCGACGGTCTTGCCGACCGTCATGGCCGGCGTCGGCTGTGCCGGCTGCCCGCTCGAGCGACCGACCGCCAGCCGACTAAAGCCGTGATACTGTCGGACAAACCGGATTACACATCGATCGCACTCGAGACGCTGTCGCCAGCGCCGACAGGTGTCGAGACACGACCGAGTGGTCAGTGACCGTTGGCCGACAGGAGAATCCAGTGCCTATCGAGCTGTGGGTTGAACGTAACAAAGCGGGTGGCCCGTCTCCCATCGACTGTACGAATGTCTCACTCCCGCGACGATGGTCCATCGACGGTCGCGTTGTTCGTCACCATCGCGACCGTCTTACTCGTGTTCAGCGCGCTCGCGGTCCTGTTCGTCCCGGAACTGACGCCCAACGAGTCGAAGGCGTCCGGGATCGACTCGGATGGCGTGAACGCGACGAACGACCGCGGGAACGTCGACGAGCCCGACTCGGCGACGGCCACGAGCGACCCGACCGACGACGGCGTCGATAGCGGTTCGGATGGCGAACCCGGAGCGGATGCCCAGTCAGTCGACAGTGATCGTGAGGACGATGTCGACGTGGACACTGATGACGAGGTCGACGCTGACGACGGTCGTGACGACGATGTCTTCGACTGGGCGCTCGAGGAGACTGGCATCACCGACGACGCCGATGACACGGAGGACGCAGACGATACAGACGATGCCGACGGCGCCGACGACCGCGGTCCGCCCGGCGATGCCGGGCCACCCGACGATGCAGGCCCTCCTGACGACTTCGATCCGTTCGACGACTGAGACGGTTTGCTGTAACGATTTACCGGTGTATCGATCCGACGGTTCGTGGGCTGTATCGAAACTGACGGCCAATCGGGGATGAGCCATCTGTTCGGAGCCGCAGAACGTCTGGGATTCGTGACCCTCTCCGGACGCGACTGACGGGACGCCCTTCACCCATGATAGCATAACACAGCACATGCCTTCGACTGCACTCGTCACCGGCTGTTCGTCGGGCATCGGCTACGAAACGGCTCGCGCACTGCTGGCCGATGGCTGGCACGTCTACGCGACCGCGCGAGATCGTGATCGAGACGGGCTCGAGAACCTGGCTGACCGCGGTGCCGAGCCCGTCGCGCTCGATCTGACCAAGTCCGCGGACATCGACCGTGTCGTCGCTCGCGTCCGCGACGAAGCTGGCGGCGTCGACTGTCTGGTCAACAACGCGGGCTACGGCCAGTTCGGGCCGGTCGAAGACGTACCGACGGATTTGCTCGAGCGCCAGTTCGCCGTCCACTGCTTCGGCCCGCATCGACTCATGCGAGCGGTGCTGCCGGGTATGCGCGAACGCGGTCGTGGCCGGATCATCACCGTCACCAGCGCTGCGGACCGGCTCGCACTGGCCGGGATCGGCGGTTACAACGCCTCGAAGTGGGCGCTCGCGGGTTTGAGCGATGCGCTTCGACAGGAACTGGTCGGCTCGGACGTCGAGGTCGTCGTCGTTCAGCCCGGACTCGTCGCGACGCCGTTTTACGATCGCGCTCTGAGTGAACTCGAGGCGGCAGCCACAGCCGCGCGATCGCCGGCCCGGCCCGACGGTGACGCGACGGCAGCGACGGACGCCGACGTGACCGTCGTCAGGCCCACGCAGTATACCGACCTCTATCGCGTTCTCCAGCAGGTTCGCGCCGTCGAGGGTGGCGGTCGTCTCATCAACGACCCCGAAGACGTCGCCGAAACGATTCTGACAGCCGCGACGGTGCTCGATCCCGAAACCCACTACCGCGTCGGTCCGCTGCCACTGCTTGGCTCGCTGTACGGTACGCTCGTGCCGGCAACACTGCGAGACCAGCTCACAAAACTCGGCGTTCGACTAGCCGCGAGCGAACCGGTCTTGGAATTGCTCGAGCGACGGACGCCCGATCCTGGGGCTGAGCCGTATCCACCACGACGGTGAGGTGAGTTACGTTTGTGCTGCCGTCCCACGTGGGACCTCGCGACCGCCGGTGTAGGCGACGTACGCCGACAGTCCTGCGGCGACCAGCCCCGAGAGGACGTTACTCCAGATCAGGCCAGTGGATGCGGCCTCGAGGCCGCTCATCGCGAACTCGCCGCCGATGGCCCACTGGGAGATGAAGACCCACAGCGCCAGCAGGGCAGCGAGCGACATTACGCCGGTACTGGTGGCGTAGGCGTTGGTGAGCCGGTAGTAGTTGTACCCGGCCAGCAGGAAGATCCCGCCGCCGACCAGCAGGTTGTTCCACAGCATGGACGCCGCCGGTCCGTAGACGAACGGCGAGACGGCGATCCACAGCCCGATCAGGGAGACGAATCCACTCAGCCATTTCTCCCCGTCCGATCCGCGCTGCCGGGCGGACGATTCACCGCGCATCGGGTCGTTGGTCGTGGACTCGCTCATAGTCGGCGCTACCGCAAGCGCGCTGAAAAAACGTGTCGACCGTTCTAGTCGGGCCGTGAGAACCCGGTTCGGTGACCGTCCCCTCCGTGCTCGCCCAATGATCGATGAGGGGCTTCCAAACATGTGTTATACCTCGTCAATCCATGACTGGTGGCAGAGGAGGTGGCCGGGTAATCAGGTTTTAGGTCGGACGGGCTCCATCGAGAAATCAAATACGATCCACTTGGCATCCAGAGACGACTGGATCGCGGTGTAAACGGCCCTCGGGACGTGGATTCCAATAGACACTTCTACTGCTTCTCTGTCCCATTATGCATGGGCGCTTCGGACCTGTATGATCCGGACCGAATCTCTCCGCTCGCGTGGCGACTGCTCAGAGTCGCAGCCGGATACGACCAACGAGCAGTCGAACGGGAGGTGGACGAACTCATGCAGGCACATATCTCGATGCTCGAGAGTGGAAACCGGTCGTTGTCACACGCACGGCGAACGACGCTGTTGGAACTCTACAGCGCCGAACTCGCCGACGAGCAGGTACGGGCGATCGTCGATCACTTCTAGTGACACGTTCACGAATAGAAGGGCTTAAGAACAATAATGATAATTCCCGCCTGTATCAATGATACACGGACTGTTGGGTGGTTTAAACAGACGATTAGTACAATTTCTCCTTGCAGGGATCGGGATGGTGGCGATCGCAGCGGCACCCACACCGGCCGGCCTCTCGGTCGCGGGCCAGTACGCGATCGCGACGATGTTCTTCGCCGGCTTCCTCTGGGTGACCGGGACGCTTCCACTTGCGGTCACCGCACTGACGATTCCAGTTTTGCTGACTGGCACCGGTATCTACAACTCCATGGACACCGCACTCGCGGGGTTCGCGGACCACATCGTCTTCCTGTTCCTCGCGGGCTTTATGCTTGCGAACGGGATTCAGAAGTACGATATCGACCGGCGGATCGCGCTATATACCATCGCCAAGATGGGCAGCTCACCGCGACGGCTGGTTCTCGCGATCATGATCGTGACCGCCGTGTTGTCGATGTGGGTCTCGAACACCGCAACGGCCGCGATGATGACGCCCATCGCAGTCGGGATTCTCACGCAGGTGCTCGATCGCGACGACCTCGCGTCGTCGCAGGAGTCGGCAGCCGACGCCGACGTGGCCGACGCCGACGCGGTCCCCGATGGCGGCGCCGTCGGCTCGACAGCCGACTTCACGAACATCCAGATCTCGATGTTGCTGGGGACTGCCTACGCAGCGAGCGTCGGCGGTGTCGGGACGATCATCGGCACGCCGCCGAACGCGATCCTCGTCGGTCAGCTCAACGCTATTCTGGACTACGAGATCGGGTTCGCCGAGTGGTTCCTCGTCGGCTTCCCGGTCGTCGTCGTGACGCTCCCGCTGATCTGGTTCCTCCTGACGTACGTGCTCTACCCGCCGGAGATCCCGCAGGTCGATCAGGCGCGCTCGATCGCCCGCGAACAACTCGAGGCGGAGGGCGACCTCGACCCGCGGGGCAAGCGCGTGGCGATGATCTTCGCCGCGACGGCCGGTCTCTGGATGCTCGGCGGCCTCGGTAAAGTCTTCGAGCCGTTCCTCTCGAGTGCCTGGATGACGACGCTGTTCGGCGGCGATAAAATGACCGTCCTCGGCGTCGAAGGACATCAGGGCCTGCTCTACTACGTGATGGTCGGCGTCGCCGCGGTGCCGGCGCTCGTCCTGGCCGACACGATGGAGTGGGACGAACTGGTCGACATCGACTGGGGTACGCTGTTGCTGTTCGGCGGCGGTATCTCGCTTGCGAACGCGCTGGCGGACACAGGCGCGACGGAGTGGATCGCCGAGACGGTGTTCGGCAACCTCGTCGGCGCACCCATCGTGCTCGTCATCGGGGCGGTCGTCCTGCTGGTCATCTTCCTGACCGAGATGACGTCGAACTCCGCGACAACCAGCATCATCGTCCCCATCCTGATCAGTCTGGGCAGCGTTTTCTCGGCGACGCTCGGACTGACCGACTTCTCGACCGCGCTCTTCCTCTCGGTCTCCGGCGCGATTGCCGCGAGCTTCGCGTTCGCACTTCCGGTCGCGACACCGCCGAACGCCATCGTGTTCGGCAGCGGCTACATCAAACAGCGTCATATGCTCCGGACAGGACTCATCCTGAACGCGATCATGACAGTCATCCTGACGGGAATTATCTGGCTGCTGTTTACCTTCGTCTGGCCCCACCTGCTGTGGTGAGCGACGACTGAGTTTCGCGCAGCCGTTTCCGGTTAGCTCGAGTCGGTCTCGAGAATCGGCTTGCTTTTCATTTCCTCCGCGGCGGAGCAACTGTCAGCCCCGGTCGGCGCTCGCTTCGGTCGTCGTTGTGAGAACCAGCGGACGGTACGCCAGTCGATCGCCTCGAGAGACAACAGTACGCTCGGCTGGACCACGAGCGTTCGACCGGACTGGCGGACGCTCAACACCAGACCAGTCAGGGATAGCGACAGCGGATCGGAACAGTCGGTCAAAGCGATCGCTCCGAACAGCTATTGTGTCGAAATACGCATGGTAACATGTATGAACCGTCGAACAGTCCTCACGGCGACAGGAGGGATGGCGACGTTGTTCGTAACGGGCTGTCTGGGTGGGAGCGGTCCGGTTGGCGAAGAGACCACCGAGGTGTCGATGGTCGACGAGCAGTTCGATCCGCGGAACGTCCACGCCGACACGGATGCGACGATCACGTGGACCAACGAGGACGAGACGCGCCATACAGTCACGGCAGCCTCGGACAACTGGGAGAAGGACAGGGAGGTCCCTGGCGGCGCGGAGACGACCCACACGTTCGGGGAAAGCGGGGTGTACGACGTGTATTGCAGCGTCCACGGCGACGCCGACCTGTCGGGGATGAGTATGAAGGTGAGCATCGGTGATGCCGTCATCGAGAATCCACTCGGCGATGGCAGCGACTCTGATGGGGGTGGATACTACTGAGACTGGGTCCCGACTTTCTTTCTCGAGTGTCTTCACAACGTAGTGACTCGAGAGCAATCACAAACGAGTGAAGCAGTCTGAAACGCACCCACGAGTGTCGGCACCCGACCGCTCAGAACGCGAGTGCGTCAACGAGGACCGCGACCAGCACGGCACCGAGGAACGCGTTCGAGGCGTGGAACGAGCGAAACGCTGCGGCTTCGGTCTGTTCGAAGTGGAGACGAACGGCCGCCCAGAGGAAGATGCCCCCGAAGAGGACGACCGTCCCGGCGTACAGCATGCCGAGCTCGGTGATCCAGGTCAGTGCGATCGCACTCGCGAGCGTCGCGGCGATGTAGTAGAGGATGTGCTTTCTGGTGACGGTCTCGCCACGGACGACCGGCATCATCGGGAAGCCACCGCGGGCGTAGTCGTCCTTGTAGGCCAGCGCGAGGTTATAGAAGTGTGCCGGCGTCCAGAGGAAGATCAGTCCCGCGAGTGCGAGCCCCGGCAGGCCGATTTCGTTGGTGACTGCAGCCCAGCCGATGAGCGCGGGAAGTGCTCCTGCAGCGCCGCCGATGACCGTGTTCTGGACCGTGTTCGGCTTGAGCATCAGCGTGTAGACGACGCTATAAAACA
The DNA here is from genome assembly GCF_041821085.1 of Natrinema sp. HArc-T2. Taxonomy (NCBI): domain Archaea; kingdom Methanobacteriati; phylum Methanobacteriota; class Halobacteria; order Halobacteriales; family Natrialbaceae; genus Natrinema; species Natrinema sp. HArc-T2. Next base: position 343,004 of record NZ_JBGUAZ010000001.1, read on the forward strand.
GGATCGCGGCGAGACCGAGCGCCGCGGCCAGTCGATTGATGGTCAGGAACAATCCGAGTGACGCGACAGTCAACGCGAGTCCGAACGCGAGTGCGTTCCGGACCGGAATCAGATCGACCGCGAGCGGTCGTTCTGCTGTGCGGGACATCTGCTGGTCGACGTCGCGCTCGAGGACGTGATTGAACGTCCCGCTCGCGCCGATCGCGAGGACGCCACCGCCAAGTGTCGCGAGGATGGTCGACAGCTCGAGGTCGGGGCCGGCGGCCAGTGCCATGCCGGCAGCGGCGACCAGACAGAGCAGCCACATCAGCCGCGGTTTCGTCATGCCGAAGTATGCACGTGCGGTCAGCCGGGCGCGAGCCAGCCGACTCGACGGCAGCGTCCGCTCGGTTGCGGGTGAGATGTCCTCGTCGAGTTCCTCGAGCGGCGTCGGTGAGTCGATGGCATCGTCGTCGCTGCCGGTCGCGAGCTCGAGATCCCAGGCGAGTGCGAGGACGACCGCCGAGAAGATCACGAGCCCGAGTGCGAGGTGGAGTCCGGGAACGATCGCGGCAGGGCCGACCGTCGCGGTGAGGGCGCCAACACCGATCTGGACAACGTAGAGGAGGGCGCCGACGGCGAGGACTGAGCTGACGCGACGGGAGGCGTCACCGACGGTTGCGGCAAGCGCCGTCGCGCCGACGAGCAGGCCGACGACGAGGGCCGTCAGCCGGTGGGTCCACGCGATTGCGAGTTCGGTCTGGCTCAGCGGGTCGACCGGCGCGTGACAGGTCGGCCACGTCGAACACGACGCGGTCGCGTTCGTCAGCGAGGTCGTTGCGCCGACGATCAAAAGCAAATAGACGCCCAGCGCGGTCGCTGTGAGCAGTGCTGAAAAGCGTCGCCGCGTACCGATCGGACGAGGGAACGACTCTGTTGCCACGGCTATTCTCGTCTACATCCTTTGACTCCGCATATTTAGTGCTCTCGCTTTTGCCGCTTTCATCTGATCGCCTCGTATCCGACCCAGTTTTTGCCGCCTTCTGTCGGCCACCTCGTGTTCCCGCCCGCGAGACGGCCAGCACGCAAGTCGGCTTCGGGGCATCGAACTGGCCGCCACGGCCGTCGTCCAACCGCAACAGCTACATTCCCATGTCCGCGGCCGCGTCCGGAATCGGGAGGTCATGCGGCGAGACGCTCAGTAGCTCACCGACGTGGTCGAGTGCCATATCGAACCCGTAGTAGCGCTCGAGTTCGTCGCCCGCAGCTGATGGCCGCACTTTCAACATCGCGTAGCCCTCGCGGTTCTGTGCGACCGCTGCAGTTTGGCCCGTGTCGCGCTCGAACGTGAGGAGTCGTTCCGTCTCGGTTTCTTCGTAGGTTGCTGTGATGCCGTTTGCATCAGCCGTCCGGTCGTCAGTCATAGACGCCACTCACGGGGCAACCACCGGGAATCTGTCGGTTCCGGTGTGGTGCTCATGTTAGCCCGGCGAAGCAGCCCGTCGCGTGACCGAACGCGACCCGGTCACGGCGGAGACACATCGACACCGATTTTTCGGTTGCCTTCGAGGGTCGCCTCGTGAGCCGTTCCGAGTCCCAGACGGCCCGTCGACCGCTCGCGGCGTTCGAGCTGACGCGGACGGTTACGCTCCAGTGGCTCGCCGTCTCTGCGACCGGGTTTTTCGGCTTCGCCTACGGCTTCGGGCACGTGCTCGCGTGGATTCGTGGCACCTCACTCGAGCCGATCGTGATCGCGCCATCTTCACCGCCGACAGTGCTCGGCTGGCTGGCTGTCTCCGTCGGCCTGCTCGTCTGCGTGGTCGTCCCCCACGAACTGCTCCACGGCGTGTTCCTGGCGCGCTATGGCGATAACCCCGACTACGGGATCGGCGTCTCCCATTTCGTGCTTCCCTATGCCTACGCCGGGACCAGCGGCGCGCGCTATACTCGCAATCAGTTGCTCGTCGCCCTGCTCGCCCCGTTCGTGGTGCTGACGGCTGCCGGCGTCGCCGTGATGGTCGTCGTCCCGACACCGCTGTTGATCGTTCCGCTAGCGGCGAACGCGACCGGGTCGATCGGCGATCTCTGGATGGCCGCCGTCCTCTATCAGTATCCTGCCAACGTTCGCGTGGGCGACCCACCCGGTGACGTTCGCGGCTTCGGTATCTACGGCGCGCGCGGCCAGACACTGAGCCGACGGCCGGGCATGCCACTGCTCGCCCGGTTTCTGGCCGGTGGCGTCGGTACCCTCGCCATGCTCGGACTCTACGCCTTGGGTGCCGTGCTATTCTCGCTTGCCGTTGGCACTGGCGACGTCGTTCTCGGCGATCCAGGGTCGGGATGGCTGCTGTTTCGCCACTATCGTCTTCCCGACGGCACCGCGCTGCTCGAGGTCGGCGATCGGGCGCTGCTCACAGTCGCCGTCCTCGGTGGGCTCGCGTGGACGATCGTCACGATCGTCTACCGCCAGCTCGCGGCGGAGTAAGAAACCGTAACGCTCGACTCCTACTGCGCTGAACCCGCAGTATGACCAAGTGGCTCCGGAGCGGTCGCCGCCGAGACATCTGCTTCTTGCTCGCGGCGGCCGACGACGGCGAACTGCGCGGCCAGCAACTGAAATCACGCCTCGAGTCTCACTACGACGACCGACTCGAGCCCAAGTCGTTCTACGGCTCGCTGTCGGCGCTGGTCGAGGCGGGCTTCGTCGAGAAGCGAACCGAGGGACTTCACGACGTGTACGCACTGACCGAGCCCGGCGCACAGCGCGTGCGCGACCACTACACGTGGGTTCGGGACTGCCTCGAAGAATAGAGCTGTGTCGGGCGGTCGCTACTGCTCGAGCAGTTGGTCGCCGATCGTGTTCCGGAGCACTTCGCTGGTGCCCTCGTAGATCTCGTTGAGTTTGGCGTCGCGGTAGAACCGCTGGGCGGCGAAGTCCTTTGTGTAGCCGTAGCCGCCGTGGATCTGGATGCCCTCGTTTGCGACCTCGCGGCTCACTTCGGAGGCGTAGAGTTTGGCCTGTGAGGCGTCCTTGATGTAGTTCTCACCGCGGATCTTCTTGTCGGCGGCCTTGTGCATGAGCAGTTTGGCGGCCTGAATCTTCGTGTCCATGTCCGCGAGCTTGTGTTTGATCGACTGGAACTCGCCGATTGGCTGGCCGAACTGCTCGCGCTCGGTGGCGTAGTCCCGTGCTTCCTCGAAGGCCGCGCGGGCGATGCCGACACCGCGGGCGGCGATCGTGATTCGGCCACCGTTGAGGGTCTTCAGGGCGTGAACGAAGCCTTCACCCTCGTCGCCGAGCCGTCGGTCCTCGGGGATACGGAGGTCGTCAAAGCGGAGTTCGGCGGTCGGACAGCCCTTGTCGCCGAGTTTCTCCTCGGTGCCTTCGACGATGAAGCCGTCGTCTTCCTCGGGGCGGACGATGAACGACGAGATGCCCTTGTTACCTGCGTCGGGGTCGGTCTTCGCGAACACGGTGACCGTGTCGGCCACCGAGCCGTTCGAGATCCAGAGCTTGCCGCCGTTTACCACGTACTCGTCGCCGTCTTTCTCGGCGGTCGTATCCATGGCGGGGACGTCGCTGCCCGCACCCGCTTCCGAGAGCGCGAACGCACCGATGTCGTCGCCGGCTGCAAGCGGCGTCAGGTACTCCTCTTTCTGGTCGTCGTCGCCGAACTCGTAGAGCATGTTCCCTGCAAGCGAGGTGTGAGCAGCGACGATCGTTCCGAGTCCGCCCGAGCCACGGGAGATCTCCTCGAGCCCGATCGCGTAGGAGTGATAGTCGAGGCCGGCACCGCCGTACTCCTCGGGGAACGGCATCCCCATCAGGCCTAGCTTGGCCATCTCGTCGATGAGGTCAGACGGGAACTCGTCGTCGTGGTCGATCTCGTCGGCGACGGGGACGATCTCCTCATCGACGAACTCCGATACCATATCCCGAATCTGCTGCTGTTCGGGGGAGAGTGCAAAGTCCATACGTGCCGGTTCGTCTTCTCGGCTCTTTATTGTTCGCTATTTCGTCTATCGTATTGCCCAGACTGTGTTCTGCTTAGTAGTGTTAGGAACGAGTGCGAAGCGAGTCAACATCGCTGTGTCCAGACGGTAGGTGAGCGACGTGTCTGGGATCAGTCGCGATCCGGGGCAGCCTCGTCCGGAACCTGTCCCTCGACGAGCGACTGGTCGGCGTACTCCTCGCGGATGTCCTTCTTGGAGAACTTGCCCGTCGCCGTCTTCGGCACTTGCTTGATGAATTCGATCTCGTCGGGCAGCCACCATTTGGGGTACTCCTCGGCAAGCATGTCGTCGATTTCGTCGGGCAACGACTCGCGGTCTGCATCCTCGCCAGGGACGACGAACGCAACTGGCCGCTCTTGCCAGCGCTCGTGTGGGACGCCGACGACGGCTGCCTCGGCGACGTCGTCGTGGGCCATGATCGCGTTCTCGAGTTCGACCGAGGAGATCCACTCGCCGCCGGATTTGATCACGTCTTTTTCGCGGTCGACGATCTGGATGTAGCCGTCCTCGTCGACGGTGACGACGTCGCCAGTCTTGAGCCAGCCGTCTTCGAAGTCCGTCTCGTTCGCTTCGGGCCGTTTGAAATACTCCGTCGTCACCCATGGCCCGCGAATCCACAGCTCGCCGAACGCCTCGCCGTTCCAGGCGATTTCCTCGCCGTCGTCGCCGATCACTTTGAACTCGAGGCCGGGAGCCATCAGCCCCTGTTTACTGCGCTTGTCGATCTGGGTGTCATAGTCCGCATCCTGTAGGTCGGCTTTGAGATGAGAGACCGATCCGATCGGGGCCGTTTCGGTCATCCCCCATGCGTGAAGGACCTCGACACCCTGCTCGTCGAACCACTCGATCATCGCTTTCGGCGCCGCCGAGCCGCCGACGATGACGGTCTCGAGCGCCGAGAGATCGACCTCGTTTTCCGAACAATAGTCCATCAACCCGAGCCAGACGGTCGGGACGCCGGCGCTGATCGTCACGCCCTCGTCTTCGATGAGGCCGGCGAGGTCCGCGGGTTCGGGTGATGGGCCAGGGAAGACCTGCTTGGCACCGCCTGCGGTCGCCGTAAACGGCATCCCCCAGGCGTTGACGTGGAACATCGGGACGACGGGCATGACGACGTCGTCGTCTGCCATCGGGATCCCCTGTGGCGTCTGGGAGGCCATCGTGTGGCTCCAGAGCATCTGCTGGGTGTATTCGACGCCTTTCGGGTTGCCGGTCGTCCCCGAGGTGTAACACATCCCTGCCGGCTGATCCTCGTCGACATCGGGCCAGTCGTAGTCTGACTCGTGGTCCTCGATGAACAGCTCGTAGGGCGTCGCCTCGAGGTCGTCTGATTCCTCGCTGCCCATAACGACGAAGTCGACGCCGTCGAACTCGTCGTCGGCGTCGGCGACCGCGCCCGCGAGCTTCGGGGCGAACGATGGGTCGACGAAAATGAGCTGATCGTCGGCGTTGTCGACGATGTACTGGATGTGTGCGTCGGGGAGTAACGGATTGATCGTGTGAAGTTGTGCGCCCATCGATGGCACGGCGAAGTAGGTCTCGAAGTGCCGCGAGTGATTCCAGCAGAACGTGGCGACCCGATCGCCCGATTCGATACCGACCGCCTCGAGCGCGTTCGCGAGTTGGCACGTCCGTGCTTCGTACTCGCTGTAGGTGTATCGCTGGAGTCCGTCGTGATTGCGGGAAACGATCTCCGTGTCAGGATACAGGTTTGTTGCACGCCACAAAAACGGTCGCAGTGTTTGACTTGTTCCGCCTGGCATCAGTGTCTATGTCATATGTTCAAACACCGCATTACTCTTTTTATCGAGTGGATAACACTTCGTAGGCCGTTCCTGTCGTCGTGGCGTGGGTCGCGAACGTCACTGCTATCGGAACAATTGAACGGTTTGACACATCGGGCGCACGACGGCTGTGCGATCAGGTGTGCAGTGACTGGCAGTGGCTACGATAGTTCCGTCGCCGACGGCCAGTTTTGGGCAAGCGCCGGCACTCCGTACAGTGCAGGCGAGAGGCGGGCTCATACACCGGATTCGTGTCAGTCTGCGTTCGATCGGAAGATCACGCCGCGACCGCGGTGTTTTTCCGGATGGTCACCAAACTAACGTGAGTAGATGACCACGGGCCAGCCCGAACCACCCACCGATGGCGACCTCGAGTGGTGTTACGATGCGGTTCATGGCGTTTCGCGAACCTTTTCGATCACGATCGATCGGCTCGAGGAGCCGATGGCGAGACATATCTGTCTCGGATATCTCTTATGCAGAATTGCGGATACGATCGAGGATGCGGGACACATCCCACCGGAGACCCAGACCGAACTGCTCTCGACGTACGACGAGTTGCTCGATCCCGATGCCGAGCAGTCGGTCGCGGCGTTCATGGACGACGTCGAACCCTGGATCCCCGACGAGCGCACCGATGACTGGGACGTCGTCGCCGAGACGCCGCGCGTGCTGCGGACGTTCGAGTCGCTCGACGAGAAGCCCCGCGAGATCATGCGCGAACCGGTCCGGGAACTCGTCGACGGGATGGCGATGTTTACCGACCGCTACGCCAACGAGGGCGGCCTACGTCTGCAGACGATCGAGGAACTCGAGGAGTACTGCTGGTACGCCGCCGGCACCGTCGGCACCCTGATCACCGGCCTGGTCGCCCGGGGCAGCTCACAGGAGCGTGCCGAGGAGATGCGCGAAAACGCCCGCTCGTTTGCTCTCCTGTTGCAACTGGTCAACATCGCGAAAGACGTCGACGACGACTACCACGAGGAGAACAACGTGTATCTCCCCGCCGAATGGCTCGCGGCGGAGGACGTCGACGTCGAGGCCGTCACCGACGAAGCCCACCAGGGCGGTGTCACGAACGTCATCAAGCGCGTGACGGGCCGCGCCGAACGCTACCTCGACGACGCCCAGCGCTATCTCGAGATCGTCCCCGAACAGCACGGCAACCGCCTCTCGGCGTGGGCGATCCCCTATCTGCTGGCGGTCGGTACGCTCCGGGAGCTACGCGAACGTCCCGAGGACGTCGTCCGCGAGGGTGACGTCAAGGTCTCTCGCGCCGAGGTGTACGAACTGCTCCAGCAGTTCGAGGACGGCGTCTCCCGATCGCGCCTCGACGAGCTTCGCGCGGAGATGTCGGAACAGCCACTTCATCAGTGAGCCGCCGCCGAGACAGTGCGGGCAGCAGTGCCGGTTGAGTGGCACATCGCTCGAGAGCCGCTGCTGGCGCAGTTCGTCGCTCTTGGAACCGTGGGTTCCAGTTCGTCGCCGCGGTTTCACAAAATATATACTATGTACCTAATGAGTGGTCGAAAACAGCTAGCGGGTTCGATCACATGACGAGAGCAGTTCGCAACGTATGATACGGACTACTGTCAGTGGGTGCCGATGGGATCCGGCTGCCCTGCAGGTGCACCGGTACAGCAGAGCGTATGAGTGACGCCGGTTCGCCCATACCCGGCGTCAGCCGCGCTCGTGAACGCGTCCACACTGCGCTTACGCGGCGCGTCGGAATCGATGCACGCGCGCTGGCTGCGTTCCGTCTCGTCCTCGGCAGTCTCCTGCTGTTCGATGTTCTCCACCGCTCGCAATACCTCGAGACGTTCTATACCGACGGCGGCGTGTTGCCGCGTTCGCTGCTCGTCGAGCAATACGCACCCGGGAAATACTCGATTCATGCACTGTCGGGGGAGCCGTGGCTTCAGGTCGTTCTGTTCGGGTGTGCTGCTGTTTCCGCCACAGCACTGCTCGTCGGGTACCGAACGAGGATCGCGACGGTCTGCTCGGTGGTGCTGCTCTTCTCGGTTCACTTTCGGAACCCGTTCGTCCTGAACGGGGCCGATAGGCTCCTCCGCGAACTGCTGCTGCTAGGAGTGTTTCTCCCGCTCGGGAATCGCTGGGCGATCGACACACTCGATGAATCTAGCGGATACTCCGACCTCGAGCGCGACGACGAATCCGCGGTCCGATCCGGCAGCGACGTCCGGATTACGACGCCAGCGACTGCGGCGATCCTCGTTCACGTCGTCGTCATGTTCGTCAATAACGCCGTTCTCAAAGCCACGGGTGACACCTGGCACAGCGGTGAGGCACTCGGGTATGCTCTCCGACTGGATCATCTGACTATCCTACTCGGTGATGCCGTCGTGAACTACCCGCTCGTGCTCACGACCGGCACCTACGTCTGGACGGGGCTGGTGACCGGCGCGCCGCTATTGCTCTTGCTCGCTGGTCGTCTCCGGATCGCGTACGTCTCGGCATTCATCGCCGCGGTCACCGGGCTGGCGCTCTCGATGGCCGTCGGCCTCTTTCCGGTCGTCTTGGCCGGTGCGTTCCTCCTGTTTCTCCCACCGCGGGTATGGGACACTCTCGAGCACATCATTAGCATTGCAGTCGATCGGGTTGGTGTGCTCGAGCGCGGTAGAGCGGCGATCCGAGGCGCAGCCAGTCGTATGGGTCGATCTTCTACCGGCGGGTCGGTGTCCTCACTCTCATTCTCACTCTCACCACCGACCCGCCGTCGAGCACGGCAGTGCTGGTCGCTCGTCCTCGTCTGCGTGCTGGCGATCGTCGTCCTGTGGAGTGGTGTGCTGCTCGGTGAAGCGCACGCTATCGAACCAGTCGACTCGACGGTGCCCGATGACTACCAGTGGACGATGTTCGCACCGAACCCGAGCTCAAGCTACGGCTGGTACGTGGTCGCCGGACACGTCGACGGCGGGGAGGACATCGACGTGCTTCGCGGAGCGACCCTCCGGACTGATCGACCGCCGGATGCATCCGATGCGTTCCCCGGCTTCCGCTGGCGAAAGTATCTGAATTCGCTGTTCGACAGCGACGTGCGGGCCGAGCGATTCGCTACCGCCATGTGCGAGCACTCGACCGCACACGCCGACACGTCCATCACGAACGTCACCGTGACCTACACCGAGCAACCGATCGCACTCGAGGGAGCGACGCCGCCCCCAGAGACAGTCACAGTGGTCGAACAGTCGTGTTCACGCGACCGGAACGCTGAACTACAGACGACTGCAACCAGCAAGTGACCAATGAGCGATGCGAACCCGGACGACAACCCGGTCGTCCTCTTCGACGGCGTCTGCAACCTCTGTAACGGGTTCGTCCAGTTTATCCTCCCACGGGACACGGACGGGCGCTTCCGCTTTGCATCCCTCCAGTCCGACGTCGGCCAGGAACTGTTGGCTGACCACGGCCTCCCGACGGACGAACTCGAGTCGGTGGTCCTCATCGAGGGTGACGACTGCTACACGAAGTCAGATGCAGTCATCCGCATCGCGAGGCTCCTCGGCGGTGTCTATACCCTGCTCGGCCCGTTTCGATTCCTGCCGCGTCAGCTCCGTGACTGGGCGTACGACTTCGTCGCCGCCCGCCGCTACCGCTGGTTCGGGAAGAAAGACCAGTGTACGATGCCACCGAGCGACGTCAGCGTTGGTGAGCGGTTTCTCGAGTGACGACGTGCTGATAGGGTCTGCTATCACTGGTTACTGGCGCACCCGCATGACGGGTCGCGGGTGCGCCGGCACTGACTGATAGGTGTCCGTATGAGCGGCGAGTGTGTGGCCAGACTGTCGACTCGGAGTCGATCAGTGGCGCTCGATCGGTCGATTTTCGAGTCGTCCTACCGACAGTATCGGTCGTCGAGTGCGAGGTGCCGTCCCAGCAGCGCGAGCGGATAGCCGAACATGGCGACGCAGACAGCCCACGGCAGGAACAGCAGACTGAACAGGGCCATCCCGTACCCGGACACCGGATGCGGGGAGGTGACCGCGATCGCGGCGATCGGTGTGAGCGCAGCGACTGCGATGAGCGCGATTGGCGTGCGCCCACGGGCGAACGCATGACCGATCGGCAAACAGAGTGCGGTCGCCAGTCCGAGGCAGAACGGGTACGCGTCCATTGGCGGGCCGACGAGCAGCAGGGACACCGCTGCTGTGGTGATCGCCGCGAGCACCGACAGCCCGGCCAGCCCACGGGTCCCGAGTCGGCCACCGAGACGACATCCTGCGCTCCCCAGGAGGGCGTAGCCGACTCCGAGCGAAGTTAGTGCGACGGCATCCGGTGCGATGCCAGTTCCGGTCGAAATTGCGCCGACAACGAGGAATCCACCCGCACCGATCACACCGATGGCTACGATCACCTGCTCGAGCGTCGCCGCATCGACGGTAGTATACCCTCGTTCGGTGCGACCAATCACGATTCCGACGATCGCGATAGACACTGCAGGGACGACCCCGCCGCGAACCCCGTGTGCGAGCGCCGTCGGACCGGTTTCGAGGCCGATCGTGGCGTAGCCTCTCACGGTATCGAGGATGCCGCCGCTGCCGTAGGTGATGTACGTCTGATCGTCGAAATCGCTGTCCCATTCGTTCCCGTTCTCGGTCGTCCACGTCGCCGCATTGCCGTCGACCGTGGCAGCAGGAATGGTGTTCGTGATTGCGGTCCCCTCGGGTGTGTGTATCGTCAATCGGTCGGCCACGAGCTGGTAGTGTGTCGGCGACGTGCCGGTCGCGAAGTACTCGATGATCCAGGTGTCGCCGACGCCGCGTCTGGCGACGTCTTCGACCGTGTAGTTCACGACGACGGTATCACCCTCGAGCGTCGTCTCGACGGCCCGAACGTCGCCGTCGGCAACGTGGTATCGCGCCCAGGCATCGTCGACTGCAGCCTCGAGCGCGGTCACGTTGGTTCGATATCGGTTGGCGACCGAGGTGGTGACGGGAACGCGGGCGTGCCACCGCGAATCGCCGGTCTCGTTGACGTACACGTCAAGCGTTCCATGACCAGTCGCACCGTCAATTTGGGCATCGTTCGCAACGCCGGGGCCACAGACGCCACAGAGCTGCGACGGTGGTGGCGCACCGGCAACGGCGGGAACGCCGGCCAAGCCAACGCTGACACAACAGAGGGCGATGACGAGATGGGCAGCTCGCATTATCTCGACCTTTGAGTGTCAGTGCTAAATAACATACCTGTCCGAAGCGGTCTTTTTCCTGCGATTGGCCGCTCGACAGCTGAGGACAAGTTTCAAGACGAGACAGTGTGAGCTATGGATGACTGGTGAACCGCGTGAGCAAGAAACACGTCGTACCTGACTCGAGTGAGGGAGCAAGCGAGAGTGAGGCCGGCGGGTCCCGCGTCGTCGATATCGGTATTACCGTCGATGTCGGGACCAGCAGCGAAAGCGAGGACGCAGCTGATATCGAACTCGCGTTCGACGAGGACGACCTCCTCGAAGCGACCGAGTCCGGAGCAGAGACCGCTATCGGGACTGAACCGGTGTCTGAATCCGGGCTGGACTCCGGGGAACGCGACGCACTCGAGGACGCCGGGATCGACCCCGAGGCGGTCCTCGAGCGGGAGTGTTCGTACTGCCGATTGCGTGATGAAGGCGTCCCTGAACCGATCGCGGACGCGCTCCGAAGACGGTTGTCGCTGCCGTGGTCGTTCGAGACCGACGGCGATCTCGATCGGCGCTCGACGGCGGTTCGCGGGCTCGGCGAGGCCGAACGTGAGTGGATCGAGGTCAGCGGAGACGAGACCTGGCAGGCCTTCGAGTACGACCGCTCTGAGCCGATTTCGGTCGGCCGGGAGCGACCCACGGAGCGACCGTATCCGAAACCGACGCCGGTGACGGCGGTGACGGGTGTCGGTCCCGCCGACGCCGACACGCTGGCCGAGGCCGGCATCCGCTCTGCCGAACGGCTGGCGACGATCGACGCGATGACCGTCGCCGATCTCCTCGAGCTCAACGTATTGCACGTCCGGATGTGGCGACACAACGCCCGGGAACTGCTCGACTGATATCACGGGTCCGTTCCGTCCAACCGAGGAGCCCGAAACGGCGACAGCCCGCCGCTGCGACAGCTACTAACTACGTTCGTACTCAAGCTTTGAAGGGCCGGATCATCAGAGATTTATAGCGGCCTGTTGGACCGTCTAACAGATGATTCCGATCGACGACTCTCCGATCGTTCGCGACGGTAAGTCACTGATTCTGGCGATGGACCACGGACTCGAGCACGGCCCAGTCGACTTCGAGGATGTGCCGGAGAAACTCGACCCGTCGACGGTTTTCGAGACGGCAACTCACGACGCCGTCACCGCGATGGCGGTCCAGAAGGGGATCGCGGAGGGATACTACCCTAGCTACGAGGACGACGTAAACCTGCTGTTGAAGCTAAACGGCACGTCGAACCTCTGGATGGGCGAGCCCGACTCGGCGGTCAACTGCTCGGTCGACTACGCCGCTGAACTGGGTGCCGATGCGCTCGGCTTTACTGTCTACGGCGGCTCGAACAACGAGATCGAGATGGTCGAGGAGTTCCGCGACGCCCAGGAGAAGGGCCGCGAGTACGACCTCCCGATGGTCATGTGGTCGTACCCGCGCGGACAGGGCCTGAAAAACGACACCAAGCCCTCGACGATCTCCTATGCGACCCGGCTAGCGCTCGAGCTGGGTGCCGACATCGCGAAGGTCAAATACCCCGGTAGCAAGGACGCGATGGCCCACGCCGTCCAGTGTGCCGGCGACATGAAAGTCGTCATGTCCGGCGGCTCCAAAACGTCGGACTACGAGTTCCTCTCGACCGTCGAGGCCGTCATCGACGCCGGTGCGAAGGGTCTCGCCGTTGGCCGCAACGTCTGGCAGCGCGAGGACCCCACTCGGCTGCTTGACGCACTCGAGCAGGTCATCTACGAGGAGAAAACCGCCGACGCTGCACTCGAGGCGACCGAATAGGAATGACGGTCTCGGACCCAGTCGTCGAGAAGATCGTCTCGACGATCGGTCGCTCGGCGACCGAGATCCGGCAGGGATTGATCGGTCGGCGCGGCACGGTCGACGAGGAAAACCCAAGCGGCGAGACCCAGGCCGAAGCCGACGTCTGGGCCGACGAGCTACTCGGCGATCGGCTGGCCGAACTCGAGGGCGTCGGGCAGTACGCCAGCGAGGAACGGGCCGACGTCATCGACTGTGGCGGCAATCCCGACGAGTCGGGTGCCTACGCCGTGGCGGTCGATCCGCTGGATGGCTCCTCGAACCTCAAATCGAACAACACGATGGGGACGATCTTCGGCGTCTACGACGCCGCGGTGCCTGCTCGCGGTGACACGCTCGTGGCCGCCGGCTTCGTCCTCTACGGGCCGATCACGACGATGGTGATCGCGACCGATGAGACCGTCGCCGAGTACGAACTCTCCGGCGGCGAGCGCACGCTCGTCGACCGCGATCTCACGCTGCCCGACGAGCCGGTCGTCTACGGCTTCGGCGGTCGCGTCCCCGACTGGCCCGACGACTTCCGCGCACACGCCCGCGAGATTGAATCCGAACTCAAACTCCGGTATGGCGGTGCGCTCATCGGCGACGTCAATCAGGTGCTGACCTACGGTGGGACATTCGGCTACCCTGCTCTCGAGTCCCGGCCCGAAGGCAAACTTCGGCTGCAGTTCGAGGGGAACCCGATCGGCTACGTCGTCGAGCAGGCCGGCGGGCGCTCTTCGGATGGGATCCAGTCGCTGCTGACCGTCGAGCCTGACGGCCTCCACGATCGGACGCCGGTCCACGTCGGCAACGCCGAGCTGATCGACCGGCTCGAGGACGCACTCGCGTAGGCGACGACGCCGTTTTTCACCAGTCTCTGGTCCAGCTTGGGGTAACAGCGACGTAGAGGCCGACGCCGACCAGCAAGAGCCCGTAAAACGTCCAGCGTGGCCAACCCGTCTCGAGGAACAACAGCGTCAGAAACAGGACCCACAGTGAAATGACGAGGACGTCACCGAGCAGTCGGAGGGTGGTGCTCGTGACGGCGCTGAACGTGTGTCGAGTACGGTCGCGTCGTGAACGACGGGAGGGATCGTTACTCATGTGATTGCGAGGGTGGCCAGTGATCAGAAGTGATAGCCATGTTGTGCAGTCAGTCGATAGGCACCGACGCCCCAGACGTAGCTCTGGCCGGGCCACCACGTCCGGGCGTTGTTAAAGCCCGCGACGAGCACGTCGTCGTCATCGCCCTCGGGGTCGCGGTGATAGCTCACGGAGCCGCTGTCGCCGTCCGTGAGATCCATCTCGCCGCCCCAGCGAATCTGTCCACGGCGACAGAACTCGTCGGTAAAGCAGGTCACCGCGTCGATACCCTGGATCTTGCCGGTCGTGTGCCCGGTCAGTGCGCCGACCTTCTCGAGTTCTGCGCCCTGGGCGACGAGGGTAGCGAGCCCGAACTTGGTGAACTGGCCGCGAACGCGAGGTCGTGACGGTGCGTCGATGCGGCTCGCGGGTTCGATCTCGCTGGTGGGTTCGATCGCCGCGACGTCTTCGACGGGGTGGTAGTGGGCGACGGTCCCCACTTCGACTGTGTCACGGTCCTCGCGCGGCAGCAACAGTGTCCCATCGGTTGCGTCGTGATCGTCGATAAACGCATGTTCGGCCGTCACGAAGAAGCGTCGCTTCCCATCAGGGTGATACAGCGCTGGGCCGAGCGTCGCCATGCTTGAGGGGGTTTCACAGGCGACGCCGCTTGGAACCCGTTCGTTCACGAGCGCATCGACGAGCTGAGGGGATCGGTGCTCCGGACTGTTCTGGATCTCGTCGACGTCGATAATCGTCTCTGCGTTGAGATCGATACCGTCTGTGAGTTCGTCGACCATTTCGGGGATGGTGTGACCGTCGCTCGAGAGCCCGACGGAGACGCTGGCGGTTCCGCTGTCGAAATCGTCGGGAACGACCGCGCTGCCGAGATAGCCCGTAAAGCCGAGCCGGGCCAGGTGCTCGTTTACCTCGACGGCCTGCTGGACGGCGGCGTACCACTCGGCAGGGACCGTTTGCGTCCGTTCCCGGATCGACCACGGATCGGCAGGGTCGTCCCTGACGAGCGCGGTGACGACGGGGACCTCGTCGTCGTCAGCTGCGAGAAAGTCGTCGACACCGAGCCAGGCGGCCATTCCGGCGGCGTAGCCACCGCTGACGAGCGTTCGCAGGAACGCACGTCGGTCCATGCCCTGCTCAAGCCGTTCTCGAAGCGTCGCGAGTCGGTGGGCTGAGTGCTCGGTCTCTGTCTCCGCCATGTCGAACTCCGGCCATCGCCGGCTCCCGTTTCGCCACTGTCTCCCGCCACGAAACGGCGTCGGTAACCGTCGAAAGGAACGTCGAAATCGACAAAAGGGGTTCTGCCTGCAGGTGCCGCAGGTGCACAGGTTCGATCGGTAGCACCCCGTTTCGAGTTGCTAGACGTGCTTACTGCTATCTGCCGTCGCGCTACGCCTGCCATAACAATACCTCGCGTGATGGAATCGGCGCGTGCTCCCAGTGGCACGACGCCGGTTCGATTCCGGTGGGGAGGCTATGAGCTCCGAGGGAGCGGTTCCGTGGCGCCTCCTGCCGGGAGACATCTCGTCCGGTGGTCTCGAGCGCCTGCTCTGGGTGGTCGTCGCGGTTGCCCTGATCGCAGACGTCGTGACGACGTTCGTCGGTCTCCAGCTCGGACTTTCCGAGTCGAACCCGGCAGCACGTGGGGCGATCGAGGGGCACGGAGTGGCCGGTATGCTCGCCCTGAAGGCGTTTGCAATCTCCGTCGGTCTCGTCTGTCGGCTCCTCCTCGAGCGCCCGTATCGCCCGATCGTTCCGGTCGGACTCGCGGTCCCGTGGCTGGTGGCTGCGACCCTGAACACCTACATGATCTCGGTCGTCCTCTAATTCTGAACTCGATCACGAGTTCCGCTCGAGGGTCCGTCGCCAGTCCCGAACCTCGGCGAGCACCGCTTCCCACTGCTCTCCCCGGCCAGGGATTTCGTCGCCAGCCAGGCGCTCGCGTTCGGTCTCGAGTCGCTCGCCGCGTTCTCCGCCCTCAGTCCAGAGACTCGCGTCGAGTCCGAACGGGTGTCGGTGGCGGTTCGACATCGTCACGACGAACTGTGTCGTACGCGGGACTGCCCATGTCGACGCCACGATCCGTCACGATCGATCGTTTCGCACAACCCCTATTCCGCTCGAGTCGCTAGTGACGACAATGGCAACGCAACCGACTCACGACGACTCGCTGCCCCCACCTGAAGCACACAAGACGGTCCTCTTCTGTCCGGAGTGTGGTCACCGGAGTCCGATCACTGGCGACTGGGATGTCACGACGACCAGCACCGAGCGGTTGCTGGTCTGTACTGGCTGTGGGGCTGTCGTCGACCGGCGATCAGAGTCACTCGAGACCGCGTAAAGAGCGCCGGCACACCCAAGCCGTAAGCCGAATCATGTACAGCGTGGCCGCTCCTGGCCCGCATAGTGTTCGTCCCTGTCGATCGACCAGTCTCGCGAGCACCCACACCCCTCGTTCAGAGTGAAACGCGTTTCGAGCGAGCGGGGGGTCGCAGCTCACGTCGGCGCCTCGATAGTTTACGCAAAGGAATCGAGGTCGAGATCCCGGTTCGTCGCCGACGGGCTGGTTTCGTGAAGTTGGTCGTACGTCGGGAGTTCCTCGAGCGAGGAATCGCGGCGGACGGCCTTGACGATGTGTTTCGGATCGGTGACGAGCCGATGTAAGAGATAACTGCCCTGTGATCGCCCGCCGCCGGTCTTTTCGGACTCGATGACGCCGAGAAACGCCTGTTCTTTGAGCTGGCGGTAGAGTCCGTTCTCGGTGATCGGATCGTTAGCAACGAGTTCGCAGATCCCGACGTAGCGTTCGTAGATCTCCCGCGTCTTGTACGTCTCTCGCCCGCCGGTAATGATGCGGCTCGCGAGCGCGTAGAGGGCGAGTTTCGCGTGGACGGTCGCCCCGCTGGTAAGTTCCTCGATGCGGTTGATCTCGGCGACCTCCTGTGCTTGCTGGATGTGGGATTCCGAGACGGTCTCGCTGCCGGTCCGCCGTGCGAGTTCGCCGGCCTCTTTGAGGATCTCGATCGCCTTCCGGGCGTCTCCGTGTTTCTTGGCTGCGAGCGCTGCACAGAGTTCGATCGTCCCACCCTCGAGGACATCGGGCTGGAACGCGTCCTCGCGGTTGCGCATGATCTCGCGGAGTTGGGAGGCGTCGTAGGGATGGAAGAACAGTTCTCGATGGCCGAAGCTACTGTCGATCCGTTCGTCGAGGGTTTCCCGATACTGGACTTTGTTACTGATTCCGATGACGCCGATGTAGGTGTCTGTCTTCTGTGCCTCCCGCGCACGCGAAAGCTGCATGAGAATGTTGCTGTTGTCCAGCTTGTCGATCTCGTCCAAAATAACGATGACCGCGTCGAAGCAATCCTCGAGAATGCCCCAGATGTGCTGGTAATACTCCATCGTCCCGACGCCCCGTAGTGGGATATTCTGTTGATAGCCGGTCTGCTCTTTCAAACTGAGCGCCAACTGTCGTGTCGCGCGGGTTTCAGTGTTCGCTTCCGAACAGTCGACGTAGAGAACGGCACAGTCGATCTCGTTGCTTCGGGCGGCGTCCTGGGCTCGAGTCGCGACGTGTCGGGAGATGAGACTCTTACCGGTCCCGGTCTTTCCGTAGATCATCACGTTGTTCGGTGGATCACCGCGCGTGATCGCGCCGACCTCAGCCGCGACGGATTGGATCTCGTCGTCACGTCCGACGATGCGATCTTCGTCCGGAACGTGACCGACGTGGAGGAGTTCTTTCCGATTAAAGATAGGATCGTGAGATCGGAAAAGTGGGTCCCCACTGGTCTGCTCAGCCATAGTTTCGTTCTGGAAGACGGTATGTATAAATCTATGGAAGGTAGTTCAGACTGATAAATGCAGGGTAGCGTTTCTGAAGCCGACGTTTATCGACTTCCTGAGTGATCAACTCCTCGACCGAATGCAGACTGAACACTGGCACTCCCCGACACGGCACTCACGTACGTTCCCGCGGAACTCTCGGTCGACCATCCCGCTGGAGTCACTACAGATCGTCTCGTTCCGACCCACCCACCCCTCGTTCAGACTGAAACTGACGTATCCGTAGTAAGTTCGCCTCGACGATTAGAACTCGCAATGGGTCTGCCTACCGGAACTCGAGGCCGAGTGACGACGAATACGGTCGCTAACTGCCGAATGGGGACAGTAGCTATGCGTTGAGGTCGACCCCTGTGCCGTGACTGGCCCCTGTCTCACGAGAAGGGGCCACAATACAATGTGTTAACTTCTCATAGCTATAGTTTCGAGTATACCACTATCTATATACTAGTATTGAATGTTATGTTATAGGCAATAATTTAGTAATCCCTAGCGGATCTCGAACCGATAACGAATATCTCCGATAAAGAGGATAATTCGCCCGAATACAGCCGAGCTGGTTACAGAGCCAATCCGCATTCACTACCGTTTTCACTCTGAACAGGGGGTGGGGGTCCTCTCAGCTTCCGTGTCCGACCGACCCGGCATCGATCGAATTGACGCCTAACTCAGCGTGACCGTCGACTGTCACAACAGGAATTGTCGTTCACTCTGAATGAGGGGTGTGACCAACCGACATGTCGGAGCTGGCGTGGTACATGCCGAACGCGACCGCTATCACCGGCTCGATTCGCCTTTCACTCTGAGAGAGGGGGGTCCGTCACCGAGCACACTCGTCCTCACTGTCTGCTAACCGAATCACTCTTACAGCAGTAGCTATCCGAATAGCCGCTAAAAGCCGACTTAGTCGTCCCAAATAGTTCGGTAACTGAAGTGATCGACCGCACGTGTCGGCGATGTCGTTCTCCTAATATTTAATTCTCTTTCAATTCCTTATATTGTCTTTTATGCACTATGAGGTGCATTCGTCACGTTTATTTTGGTTACCTCGGAAGCTACTGTCAATGTCAGACGAAGCCAACCCGTTCGAAAGTCTGCAAGCGCAGATCGACGAGGCTGCAGAGTACCTCGACATCGGTGATGACGTGATCGAGCGACTCAAACACCCCGAGCGCGTTCTCGAGACGAACCTGACGATCGAACTCGACAACGGCGATCTCGAGCGCTTCAAGGCGTTCCGTTCGCAGTTCAACGGCGACCGTGGTCCCTACAAGGGCGGCATCCGCTATCACCCGAACGTTTCCCGTGACGAGGTCAAGGCGCTGTCCGGCTGGATGACCTACAAGACGTCGATCGTCGACATCCCACTCGGCGGCGGCAAGGGTGGCATCATCATCGATCCTGCCGAGTACTCCGAGGCGGAACTCGAGCGACTCACTCGTGCGTTTGCGAAGGAACTGACGCCGATGATCGGCGAGGACCGCGACGTCCCCGCGCCTGACGTGAACACGGGCCAGCGGGAGATGAACTGGATCAAAGACACCTACGAGACCATCGAGAACACGACCGAGCCCGGCGTCATCACGGGGAAGGCGCTCGATTCGGGCGGCAGCGAGGGTCGCGTCGAAGCAACCGGTCGCTCGACGGTCATCGCTGCACGCGAGGCCTTCGACTACCTCGACAAGGACCTCGAGGGTGCGACCGTCGCCGTGCAGGGCTACGGGAACGCGGGTTGGATCGCAGCCAAGCTGATCGACGAGATGGGCGCGACCGTCGTCGCCGCCAGTGACTCGAGCGGTGGCATCTACAACCCCGACGGCTTCGACCCCGTCGCGGCGAAAGACCACAAAAACGAGACCGGCAGCGTCGTCGGCTTCGCGGAGAGCGAAGAGGAGATCACCAACGAGGACGTGCTCACGCTCGACGTCGACCTGCTGATTCCCGCTGCACTCGAGAACGCGATCGACGCCGACCTCGCCGAAGACGTCAAAGCCGACGTCATCTCGGAGGCCGCAAACGGGCCGCTGACGCCAGCCGCCGACGAGGTCCTCGAGGACAAGGACGTCTTCGTCATCCCGGACATCCTCGCGAACGCGGGCGGTGTCACCGTCTCGTACTTCGAGTGGGTCCAGAACCGCCAGCGCTTTGCCTGGTCCGAAGAGCGCGTCAACGAGGAACTCGAGGGAGTTATCGTCGACGCCTTCGACGCACTGGTCGAGACCTACGAGGAACACGACCTCGACAACCCACGGACCGCTACGTACGTCGTCGCGATCCAGCGCGTCGCCGACGCCTTCGAGGAAGCCGGCACCTGGCCCTGAATCCAGACTCGCTGGTCGCTGCCTGACTCGAACAGTGTACCCACCGATCTTTTTCGGCGTCGTAGACAGTTTCCGTTCCAACAAACACTTAGTACCTGACGGGACAGTTGTAGAGAGATGAACCGACGAACCGTTCTTGCAGGGCTCGGCGCTGTCGGCCTCGCGGGGCTGTCAGGCTGTCTGGGACTGGTTGGATTAGACGAACATAAGTCGTCACCCGCGGGCGTCGAGGCCGCTGTTCGCGAGGAGACGGGCTACGAACAGACCGGCATTGAACCGCTTTCCGTCGAGCGGGAGGTCGGCCCAACCAACGAGATTGTCACCGTCACCAATTACATGACCACTCACGAGAAGGCAGTGGACATGGGGCAACTCGGCAGGCAACGCGGTGCCGTCTTCAACGTCCTGACGACCCCGCAGGTCTCGATTCTCGGTCGTGAACTCAATCCCATCGAGGAGATGTCGACACAGGAACTCGTCGACCTCGTCAGGCAGAACTACGATGGGATCGCGAATATCGAGCACAAAGACGACACCGATGTCACGATCCTCGACCAGTCGACGACCCAGTCGCGGTTTACCGCTGACGCGGAGTTCGACGGACACGACCTCCCCGTCAACGTTCACATCACCGAAGCCGTCGAGGCTGACACGGACCTGCTCGTGACCATCGGCGTCTATCCCGAGTACGTCCAGCGACTCGAGGAACCGAACGTCACATCCCTCACGGAGGCGGTGACGACCGCTGTCGACGAGGACGCCTCGAGCGACGGCTCCAATTCCACCACGAGCAATAACGAGAGCAGCACCGATTCGACGAGCATCGACAAAATCGACAACGAGACGAGTCTTGACGGAATCGACACCGAGACGCTCACAACGAAAAGCGTCGACGACCTCCTCGGCTAATTCCGCTGTTCTCCTTTTCTATCGCCAGCCGTCGTCTTCATCGTCTTCGTCGTCCCAGCCACTCGAGTCACCCCAGCCGGTGTCATCGGCTCGGTCGCTCGAGTCGGTGTCGTCTCGGTCCCGGGACTCGTCGTGTCCCCAGAGATCGTCGCTGTCGTTCTGTCCGCGATCGTCCCCGTCAGAGCCATCGCGTTCCGTGTTCCAGTTCTCACCTGACCTGTCGGTTCGGTCGGGGCCGCCGCCCCGAACCGTCGCTCGCTGGTCGGGAATCAGATCGAGGTCTGCGTCCGTGTCGCCAAGCACCAACAGCGCGTAGTATCGGAGGTAGATAACGATCGGAACCTGGAGCAACAGCGCAGACAGGATCATGACCGGGAGGCCGAGGACGAGCACGACCAATCCAATAAACGGGATGATGAGGAGGATAATAAAGGGGATCAGCAAGAGCACGAACAGAATGCCAATCGCAACCGAAAACACCAACTGGAGTACCCAGACGAGCAGCAGGTAGACGACGTACTCGGTCCAATGTGCGGTCAGTGTCGGCCAGAACCGTTTCCAGGCAGCGACGACGCCGAGTTCGTGCTCAAGCATCGTCGGCGCGACGAAGACTGTGGTGAGTCGATCGACGATGGCGAAGGCAAGTCCGATCGGAATCGCGAGCAGAGCCAACCCGGCGATCAGTCCCAGCGAGACCGATCCCGATGTCCAGAAGACGATTGCGACCACAGGGAGTCCGAACAGCACGAGACCGAGGAGCCCCAGTGCGACGCGGAAGCCGAAAAGTCGGACACCGTGGCCGACGTTGCGTGACGTATATTTACGAACGTGGACCTCACTCGAGCGCAGTGACTCGAGCAGCGTGAACTCGAACAGCGAACTCAGAAAGAGAAAGCCCAGTCCGATAGCGAGGACGACGACTGCGAGTACGATAATCACCGGCAATAATTCGCCGACGTCGACACCAGTTCTGGGATCAGGTCCTGTTTCTGGCGCCGGGCCGCTGAATCCACTGCCGCCGAAGTACGTCGGCGTGCTGACTCCGCCGACGAAAAAGACGATGAGCGCTAACTTGAGCCACATCCAAGGACGGATCGGTGTCAGAAACGCACGAGTCACGTCGATCGCGTCACTCAGATCATCGATCGCAAACATCGGTGGTGGCTATGGTTCCTCGAGTGATAATACTGTTGCGTAGATAACAACTGCTGACCCGAATCGTGTTTCTCCTGCGAGCGCACGCGCGCGCGACACTCATCATCGAGCGACTCGAGCAACACGGTGACGCGACCTCGCAAAAGTTAACGCCGGCGGCCCCTGTCGTGGATGTATGGACATCCGCCGGCTCGCGCGGGGAACCGTCGAGTGGAGCCGCATCGAGCGCGTCGTCCGGACGCTGGCGGACCGCTACGACCGCGAGTGCGTTCGCGTCGAGTTTCTCGAGGCCGACAACTGGCTCTCGACGCCGTGTGTGATCGACGACGAGTGGTTCGTCAAGATCGTCTCCAGGCAGAACGCGCTGGTGCATGCCGTGTTGACGACCGGCAGGAACGTCGGCGCGTTCTCCTCGGGCACCGAAGGGTTTTTCGACCGATTCGACACGCCTCGCGAGATGGTCGAACACGAGTACGAAGCGACCGAGCGGATGCGCGAGATCGGCGCTAACGCGCCACAACCGATTGACGCCTTCGAGGTCAACGGACTGGGTGTGCTCGTCCTCGAGTATCTCCCCGAATTCGAATCGCTCGACGATGTCTCCGATGCCGTCGTCGCCGACCGGGCATCGGAGCTGTTCGAGATGCTAGCGAGTCTCCATGAACACGGGCTCGCTCACGGTGACCTGCGTGCCGAAAACATCCTGCTCAGTGACGGCGAGTTCTATTTCATCGATGCGACCAGCGTTCACGACGATCGCGCCGACGAGACGACGGCGTACGATCTGGCCTGTGCACTGGCCGTCCTCGAGCCCCGAATCGGTCCGCGTAAGGCCGTTGACGCGGCGACGATGGCCTACGATCCCTCGACGCTGCTCTCGGCGCGAGCGTTTCTCGATTTCGTCCGGCTGCGTCCCGACCACGAGTTCGACTCGACGACGCTACGTAGCGAACTCGAGAAGGCCGCTGACCTCGGCGGTGGATAAGCGTCGTTCAGATGGTCTCGGAGACGACTGTTGCGCTCGTGGTCGAACCGACTGCTCGTCACTGGGCACCGACGGCGATGGTCGGATTCGCCCATCAGTCTACCGGGTCGCCAGCGTGAGTCCACGAAGCGATGCACACGACACCGCGAATTCGGCATGCAACTCGGCATATGTGAACGACCATCAGGATTTTCACCGCGCACGCCGTTCCCTCTGGTATGAGCCAGCAAGCCACCGAACAGGCACACGGACACTACATCGGCGGTGAGTGGACTACTGGGGACGGACACCCGTTCGAGAGCGAAAACCCTGCGACCGGCGAGACGCTGGCGACCTTCCAGCGCGGGACCGAGGCCGATGTCGACGCGGCACTCGAGGCCGCTGAGTCGGCTTTCCCGGAGTGGCGTGATCTGTCGTATATCGACCGTGCAGAGTATCTCTGGGAAATCTATCACGAGTTGCGCGATCGCCACGAGGAACTGGGCGAGACCGTCAGCAAGGAGTGCGGCAAGGAGATTTCGGAGGGAAAAGCCGACGTAACCGAGGCCTGGCACATGGTCGAGTGGGCAGCGGGGAACGCACGCCACCCTCACGGAGACGTCGTTCCGTCGGAGGTTGCGGGCAAAGACTCCTACATGCGGCGCAAACCGCGGGGCGTCGTCGGCTGTATCACGCCGTGGAACTTCCCGGTCGCGATCCCCTTCTGGCACATGGCCATCGCGCTGGTCGAGGGCAACACCGTCGTCTGGAAACCCGCCGAACAGACGCCGTGGTGTGGCCAGATCATCGCCGAGATGTTCGAAGACGCAGGGATTCCCGACGGCGTCTTCAACATGGTCCAGGGCTTCGGCGATGCCGGCGCAGCCATCACCGACGACGAGCGCGTCGACACCGTCCTCTTTACCGGCTCGGCCGAGGTCGGCCACGAGATCGGTGACAAGGTCGGCGGCGAACCCGGCAAGCTTGCGGCCTGTGAGATGGGCGGCAAGAACGGGATCGTAATCACAGAGGAGGCCGACATGGACACCGCGGTCCACGCGGCGATCATGTCCTCGTTCAAGACCACCGGCCAGCGCTGTGTCTCGAGCGAGCGCCTGATCGTCCACGAGGACGTCTACGACGAGTTTAAAGCTCGGTTCGTCGACGTCGCCGAGAATGTCGCGGTCGGCGATCCGCTCGCGGAAGACACATTCATGGGACCGGCGATCGAGGCCGACCACGTCGAGAAGATCCGGAGCTACAACGACCTCGCACGTGAGGAGGGTGCAAACGTTCTCGTCGACCGCTTCGAACTCGCGGACAGCGAGATTCCCGACGGCCACGAGGGCGGCCACTGGGTCGGTCCGTTCGTCTACGAGATCGACTACGAGCCCGACCTGCGCTGTCTCAACGAGGAGTGTTTCGGTCCCCACGTCGCCTTACTCGAGTACTCAGGTGACATCGAACACGCGGTCGAGATGCACAACGTAACCCCCTACGGACTGGCGGGCGCGATAATCTCGGAGGACTACCGCCAGCTCAACTACTTCCGAGATCACGCCGAGGTGGGACTCGCCTACGCGAACCTGCCGTGTATCGGCGCGGAGGTCCAACTGCCCTTCGGCGGCGTCAAGAAGTCCGGCAACGGGTATCCCAGTGCGCGTGAGGCCATCGAAGCCGTCACCGAGCGCACCGCCTGGACGATGAACAACGCCGACGAGATCGAGATGGCTCAGGGGCTGTCGGCCGACATCAAGACCTCTGAGGACTAACGAGAGGAGGGAACCCTCGAGGCGAGACCGTCGGAGAGAGCCGCCGGGATCCATTCGCCGCTGGTATTCTGGGCAGCGACGAGCCATTCAAGACGTGCGTAGCGCTGTTTTCTCGTCCTTAGCGGAGTCAGCACCGACACGGCAACGACTCCCATCCTATCAACGGTCTGGTCCCCTCTCAGTTCTCACCGGCAAACGAACCGCTTATCCGACGATTCATGGAAGGGGTCAGTACATGAAGGCAGTCGTCCTCGCTGCAGGCCAGGGTACGCGCATGCGACCGCTCTCCGAATCGATTCCGAAACCCATGCTGCCGGTCGCCGACCGACCGCTCGCGGCCCACACTGTCGACGCGGCGATTGACGCCGGTGCCGACGAAGTGGTGCTGGTGATCGGCTACGAAGCCGAGACCGTTCGAGAATACTTCGGCGCTGACTACCGCGGCGTCCCGATCTCGTATGCCGTTCAGGAAGAACAGGCTGGGACGGCCGACGCCGTCAACGCTGCCCGCGACCATCTCGAGGGCTCCTTCGCCGTCCTCAACGGTGACAACCTCTACGATCAGGCTGCGATCGACCGGCTGTTCGACGCCTGTCCAGCTGTCTGTGCGATCGAAGTCACCGATCCGAGCAACTATGGCGTTCTCAGCACCGACTCCGGGCGGAACGGCTCCGTAACGGGGATCGTCGAGAAACCCGCCGATCCGCCGACGAACCTCGCCAACGCGGGGGCCTACGCCTTCCCGGCTGAAGCCCGCGAGTGGCTCGAGGTGCCCGAAAGCGAGCGCGGCGAACACGAGATCACCGATGTCGTCGCTCGCGTGATCGACGAATACGACGTCACGCCTGTCACCCTCGAGCGGTGGCTCGACGTCGGTCGTCCCTGGGAACTGCTGGAGGCAAACGAGTGGAAACTCGCCGACCTCGAGCGGCGCGTAGACGGCAATGTCAGCGAGGACGCACGGCTCGAGGGTGCGGTCGTCGTCGAGGAGGGCGCGACGGTCGAACCGGGCGTCGTGATCGAAGGCCCGGCGCTGATTCGTGAGGGAGCGGAAATCGGACCGAACGCCTACGTGCGTGGCGCGACGCTGATCGAAGCCGACGCCGAAGTCGGCCACGCCGTCGAGATCAAAAACAGCGTCATCTCGCAGGGGGCGTCGGTCAGTCACCTCTCCTACGTTGGCGACAGCGTCCTCGGGCGGAACGTCAACTTCGGCGCGGGGACGAACGTGGCGAACTTGCGCCACGACGACGACGACATTCGGTTTACGGTCAAAGGCGACCGTGTCCCGACCGATCGGCGGAAGTTCGGCGTTGTCGCTGGCGACGGGGTCAAAACCGGCATCAATACGAGCCTCACACCTGGCCTGAAGCTCACGACTGGCGCGACGACGATGCCCGGCGAGACCGTCGAGCGGGACCGGTAGCGATAGGAGTCGCTGACGGTCACGGCGCACTCGATCGCCCGATTGCCCTCCGGCGGAGTCTCACTCGTTTCGATGGTGTCTCTCCTGCTGACGACCGATCGAGGTAGTACGGAGCGACCTGACCGAACGCCGTTGCGTGTAAACAATCTTTTATAATCTAGAGGTAGCATCCATCATACATGTCGACGGCAACGGTTCGTGGAACGATCAGGGGAATGGGGCAACGAGCGAATCCGGCGTTCGCGGCGGCTGTGATACTGCTGCCGCTGGCTGCACTCGGCTACGCGGTGACGGTCGCGACGGTCCAACAGCACACGTACGTCCACGTAATGGCGGGTGTCCTCTGGACTGGGATCGATCTCTTCATGGGGGCCGTCCTCGGGCCGGTCATCGGTGGTCTGGATGACGAACAGAGTTCGGCGGTGTTTCAGCGGCTCACGCCGAAGACGGCGTTTCTCCTGCCGTCGCTTGCGTTCGTGACGATCGCTGGCGGCATCACGCTGGCCCAGCGGATCGGCATCTTCCCACATGCCGAGTCGTGGCTGGCGCTGTTTACCGCGGTGAACGTGATCCCGATCCTGCTGTTGCTGGGCTGGCGGCTCGAGGTGTGGGACGATCTGCGCTGGCAGGTTCCCTTCGCCCTCGCGACGGTCGGCTCGCTGGCCTGGGTCGCGCTCACGATCGACGAGTTCGCGATGACCGAGCCCACGGTCGCCGTCGCGCTCGCTCTTGTCACGATCCTCTCGGTTCAAGGGTTCGGCTTCCTGCTGCCCGGCGAACTTCGGATGTACCGGGAGATGCGTTCGGTCGACCCCGATCCGTCGATCATCGCCGCAATCGGCAAGCAAAACGCGATGCTCGGCGGCGTGCAGGGACTCTTCCAGTTGCTCTTGATTCTCGATATGGTCTATCTCCGCTACGGTGGCTTCCCGTTTTAGGATGTGAACGAAGAGGCGAAAGGTGGACGCGGAGAGGGGGTGCGGAAGACGAGGAGACGGGTGTGCGCTCGGTCCCGGGTACCGAGCGCATGCGACGGGCCGGAGCGACGCGCAGTGCCGGTTTCGACGTGAAAAGCGTCTGTGCCGGCGTCCGTACCGAAGGCGTGCCCAACCAAAAAGTCAGCGGTCGAGCGCTCACGCTCGAGGGCTGACCGATGGCAACCGCAAGCGAAGCCGTCTCCGGGCTACAGGCGCCGATCCCGAAGTGCTGGGAACTCCGCGCGGACGTCGGCGACCGTATCCGGCTCGACGGTGGCCGTCACCAGCGTTGGCCCGTCGCCGCTCGAGGCCAGCGAGATGCCCCACGGGTCGTAGACGGTCGACCGGCCAAGCAACGTGGCATCCTCGAACTCGCCGGCCCCGTTGATCGTCGCGACGTAACACTGATTTTCGATCGCGCGCGCCTGCGAGAGCGTCTGCCAGTGTTCGATGCGGGGGTAGGGCCACGCACTCGGGACGAGTATCAGTTCGGCACCGGCATCGACCAGTCGCCGGTAGAGTTCCGGGAATCGGAGATCGTAACACGTCGTCACGCCGACGGTCACACCGCCGATCGTCGCCGTCTCGAGTCGCTCGCCGGGGACGAGTAGCTCGGATTCCGCGGACTCGTAGCCGAAGAGGTGGTGTTTCCGGTAGACGAGTCGGCGCGTGCCGTCGGCGTCGAACAACACTGCGGTGTTCGCCAGTCCCTCGTCGGCGGGCGTCTCGACGGTGTCGGTCGCCGCCAGGTCTTCGACGATGGTCCCCGCGAGGACGGCGATCCCGTGGTCGGTTGCCGCGTTCTGCAGCCGGGAAAACGTCTCGCCGGCGATCGGTTCGGCGTGGCGCGTATAGAGGTCAAATGCGAAGTAGCCCACGTTGAACAGTTCCGGCAGAGCGACCAGGTCCACACCGCGAGCGGCAGCCTGTTCGACCGCCTCGAGTGCACGATCGACGTTCGCCTCGACGTTGCCGGCCTCGATCTCGAGCTGTGCGAGCGCGATCGTAAGGGTGTCGTCAGCTTCCTCGCTGGCAGCGTTGGGGGAAGTCATTGTCACACTGTGTCGTTCCAATCATCGTTACTGTGTCGTCTGGAGGTCCCGCTCGAGTGCGCGCCGGAGGTTCTCGAGTTCCGAATCGAGGTTGCGCTTGAAGAACTTCTCGACGCCGGGGAGTTTGCCGTCGACGACGAAGTGATTCTCGAGCCGGGACCCGGCATCGGTTTCAACGA
Organism: Natrinema sp. HArc-T2; assembly: GCF_041821085.1. Taxonomy (NCBI): domain Archaea; kingdom Methanobacteriati; phylum Methanobacteriota; class Halobacteria; order Halobacteriales; family Natrialbaceae; genus Natrinema; species Natrinema sp. HArc-T2. Next base: position 371,477 of record NZ_JBGUAZ010000001.1, read on the forward strand.
TCGTGTGTTCGCCAGTGACGCGCATCACTTTCGATTTGCCGACGAACTTGACGTACTCCGGCGGTCGTCGCGTGACGTCTTCGGTGTCGACCCTGACAGTTTTACGAATGAGTGGGATTGGCAGCGACACCTGCCAGGTGACGCGTCGTCCCTCCTGATCCTCGACTGTGTACGTTTCGACGACGCTGATGGCTCGCGCTCTGTTCGCCGGATCGGCGATGAACTCCCAGACGCGTTCGGGCGACGCCGCGACGTCGAACGACCGATCGACACGGACAGTCATGCCCGTACGTGTGGGGTAGACGGATAAAAATCCGTGGACCGGCGGGTGACCGACTACCGATGGTGACAGCCGACATCGGGGATGGTCCGTGAACAGTGTCGAGATGCTCAGCTAATGGTGACTCGCCAGGTCGTCGACCGAGCACGTCCCCACTTCTCGATGTCGACGTCGTCGGTTTTCTCCGCGAGATGTGGCAGCCGAGCGCCTACTTGCTTCGACGAGAGTCCAATCGCGTCCGCGATGTTTTTGGCTCGGAAGTATTGCTCGCCGCGGGCGGCGCTCTCGCGGAGGTACGAGATGATTCGCCGCTCTTCGTCGGAGTAGTCGTTCATCGTCCGTACACGTTACTAGGTGTTCGTCGGTCTTAACTCTTAACGGCGGGAACGGCATGGAGCCAGCGCTGAGCGCCGTTCGACCCGGCAGCGGGCCCTCTCGAGTCGTTAGGAGGAGAGGTGGATGCCGACGACCGCCAGCGAGCTAAAGAGAACGGCCCCAGCGAATCCCCAGGCAGCCGTCACGTCCGGTGCACCAACGAGCATGACCAGTGCGCCGATCACTGCGAGTGCGCCCAGTGCGAGCCCCAGTCCGATACCCTTGTCCGTCTCGGTTTGCGTAGCCATGCTCGGGCGTTGTGTGTGGGGTCTCTTAACTTCACTCATTGCTGAGCGGTTCCGGGGCCGCTCTCACCGATGACGCCACACGGCGTCGACTGGTCGTTGGACGCTCACCTGCCGAACCGATTACTTGATCGTGGTGTGTTCGGATTCCTCGTTGAGCGCGAGGTTCGCCGCAATCTCGGCGTTTCGCATCGCGTACTGGGCGGTTTGCTGGAGGCTGACGAGCACTTCCCGGACGCGAAGCAGATCCCTGTTTTGCATCTCGGGGAGTTCGTCGAGGATTTCCTGTTCTCGGCTGGCGATATCGTGGAACAGCGTCCGGACCTCGTTGGATTTGTTGTAATCGCGTTCGACAGCTGCTTCGACGGCCAGCGACGTGATTTCGTCGACCATCTCGTTGAGCTCGCGGATCTCACGCATCACCGAACTGTCGACGTTTAGCGTGTGGCCCTCGGTTTCCATGACGATGTCGCCGATATCTTCGGCGTTGTCTGCCGTCAGCTCGAGGTTCTTCGCGATCGAGCGGTAGCCGATCAGCGGGAAGCCGCTGTTTAAGCCAACCGCCCGCGCGAGGTTCGGGTTCTGGTAGGCCGTAAAGATCAGGCGCAACAGGAGCACGAAGATCTTGTTCGCCTGTCGTTCCCGGTTCAGGGCGCGCTGGGCAAGATCGGGGTTGCCGTGAGCCAGCGCCTTGATCGACTCGCCGCGCATCGTCTGCCCCGTTCGCTCTAAGCGCTCGAGCAGATTGTCGAGCGTGAAGTCTTCGGGATCGACCGAACAGCGAATCGAGATGCTCTCGGGGGTTTCCTCGATGACGCCAAGCCCCATAAGCTGCGTTTCGGCCTGATAGACTGCATTGATGTGATCCGACTCGAGCGCGCCGTCTTCACGCTCGATGCGGATGATCCGCCGTCCGAGGACGTACTGAGCGACGATCGCACGCTCGACGGCGGCGGCGTCTAGCTCGTCGGTGTGGATGATCGCTTCCGTCTCCTCCGTGCTCGCAGACTCGGGCATCACGGTCAGAGTACCCTTGCCGCTGGTCCGCAACGACACCTCGTCACCCTTCTCGACGTCGTGTTCGGACGCCCACTCCGCGGGAAGGGTCATTGCGAGTGTCGACGGGCCGAGTCGTTGCACTTTCCGCGTTTCCATAGCACACCGTAGGGGTGACCCGACCTTAATCTTGACTATATGGTCATTATCTCGAGTGCGATCGTTATATGGTTGTGACTGATGGCTGTTACGGAGACTCCCTTAAATTATTCGACCCGTCCTCCGTCGTAACGTCCAGTACTCGGCGCTCCGGCGTCAGGTAACGGGCAGCATTCGCGTGGTGAACCGCCCGGTTCGTACCTGCTGCCAGCCCCGGAGGTGGTCGTCGAGGTCCTCGTCGTCGGTGTCTACGTGCAGCGAGTCGATCCCGTCGAGTTTCTCGTCCGCGGCGACGACGGCGATATCGTCTGCCTGCCGGATCACCGGCGGTGAGATCTGGTGGTTCCCGCGACCGAAGAGAAAGCCCTGCCCGCCGATCGGTGAGACGACGATCGTCACTGGCTCCGTGATGACATCGAGGAGATCTGCCTCCGCGGCATCACGGGCGAGTACCGTTCCCTCGCGCCCGTCGGAGCCGCGTCCGGAGTCAGTGCCGTCCGATTCGGTATCGGAGTCGGCCCGCCAGACGTCGACACCAAGCGGCGAGGGATCGATGCCGAGTTCCGCTTCGATCGCCCCGACGGTGCTGCCGGGTCCGAAGACGTAGGTCCGACCGGGTTCGACCTCTCGAGCGAACCCCGTCGCCAGTGAGTCGACGCTCCCGCTCGAAACCTGCTTGCTCGATTGCAGGTCCGGCGCGACGGGCACCGGCACGATCGCCCGCAGTTCCGTCCGGACCTCCCCCTCGCGATAGGCATCCTCGTCGATGTCGTTGACTTCGCGAGCTTCGACGCGGTCGAACTCGGCGGCGATGCGACCGGCATCAGCCGGCGTCACACCGAAGACCGACGAGTAAATCTTGACCCCCGCTGGGACGCCAAGCATCGGTATCCCGGTGTCTCGAGACTCGGTCGAGAGTCCGTCGGTGGCGTCTGCGTCCTCGAGCACGGTTGCGACATCGACTGCGGTGCCGTCGCCGCCGACGAACAGGATCAGTTCGACATCGTGCTCGAGGAGCGCGCGGACGGCCCGCCGGGTGTCGGCTGCCGTCGTTTCGGCGTCCGCAGGGTCGCCGGGCCGTGCCGGATCGGCAGCGTCGTCCTCACAGACTGTTGCCGGATCGTAGACGACCGTCGGCTCGTAGCCAGCGTCCCGGGCCGCCCGTTCGCCCATCACGCCGGCGGCGGTGTAGACGGTGAGGTCAGGTGCGCGCCGATGGAGCGAGCGCAACGCCTCGCGTGCCCGATCCGGCGCTCGCGGCTCGGCACCGCGACGGCGCGCCTCCTCGAGTTTTCCGTCGGTCCCCTTTAGCCCGACCCGACCGCCCATCCCGGCGATCGGGTTGACGACGACGCCGATGGATTCCATATCCGAGCGTCGCACGCCAGCCGGAAAGCGGTATCGTGTCGCCGACCGACGATATCGTCGTCGTCACGGCCCAGCACGCATACGGCGACGCGACGGACGGGGCGACGAGCACGATTTCTGAAGGATTAAGAGGGATGCGGACCGAGCGCCAACCATGACCACACTGACCGATGCCGCTGTTCTCGCGACGGAAACGGAGCTCCCGATGAATATCGTCGGCTGGGGCGCACTCGTGTTGGGCCTGCTCGTCGTCGTTGCCTGGATGCTCTATCTCTACCGCTGACGGCACCACGTTACGGTGATTCGACCCGTTTACGGAGCCATGCGGCTGCGTCGGCGACGGTCGTTTCGTCAGTCCCTTTGAGTTCGACCCGAACCGAGTCTCCCGGATAGCTCCCGACGGAGACATCGAAGCGGTCCCGTAGTTCGGCGATGCGATCGAGGAGCGCGCTTTCGGGTTCGTCGGCGACGACCGTCTCGCGGTGGGTCGGCGTCCCCACGAACTCACTGGCGATCGTCTCGAACATCGTCTTCATCTCGGCAGGCACACCGGGAAGGACGTAGATACCCTCGAGTGCGGCACCGGGGGCAACACCCACGTCGTTGTGAAGCGCCCGCGCACCGACGGGCAGTTCGGCGGTCCCCGCCACGAGGTCGTCGCGGCTGTAGCCGTCCGCCTCGAGCCAGGCGATGGCCTCGTCGTGTTCCTCGAGATCGCGTCCGAGTGCGGCTGCGACGCCGTTCATCGTGAGATCGTCGTGAGTCGGGCCGAGTCCGCCCGTGACGATGACGGCGTCGTACTCGGCGCGATACTCGTTGACGACGCGAGCGATGTCGCCGACCCGATCTGGCACAGTCGTGACACGCTCGACGCCGACGCCGCGGTCGTCGAGTTGTTCGCAAAGCCACGTAGCGTTCGTATCCGTCGTCCGTCCGGCAAGTAGCTCGTCTCCGACCGTTACGACCGCGACGTTCATACTGGCTCGTTTGCACCCACCGTTCAAATGTGTCTCGCCTGCCGCCATCTCGTTCGCAATCCTGTAATCTGAGAATGATTTTCGACAAAGTGGTAGTAACCACAAGATTCAATCTTGATAATTAGTAACGAGAGGAGTATGTCTCGGAGCCAAATACAACAAACCGAGGGGGATTCGGCTGCAGTGCTCTCCGCACTGGGGAGTAAATACAGCGTAGACATACTCTGTGCAGCAGGCACACCGAAATCAGCACAAACGCTCAGCGACGATATCGAGATTCCGATCGCGACCTGTTATCGTCGAATCGAGGAACTCGTCAATGCGGGACTGTTGACCTGTGAGGGACGACGACTTTCTGATGAGGGAAGACGAACGAACATCTACCGTCGAACGGTAGACGAAATCGAGATCGATTTCTCGGACGAGACGCCCGAATTTTCGCGCAAACGACGCACCGAGGCGAAAAACAGGCTTCAAGACCAGCTCAAGGGCTAATACTGCCGACAACCGGTCAGTGGCTACGCGAGCAACGCTTCTCTGCGGGTCTGCACGCGACGGACACGTCCGGGAACCGACCAGTCCAAAGCGGCCATCCTTAAGTATTCTCGAAAGAATACCGAAGTATGACCAATCCTGCCGAGATCTCCGAATCCGGACTGGACGCCACGGCGGACACCGATGTCGTCGGGCACCGTCGCACTCTCCACGTCGGTCGCGACCGACCGATTAGAATCAGTACCGGGCACCGGATTCGACACCACGACGGCAAGTGTTCGCGACCGCATGGTCACAACTACGAAATCTCCGTCACCGTCGCGGGACGGCTGACCGAGGAGGGATGGATCGCCGACAAAGGAGATATTACCGACATAATCGACGAGTGGGATCATATGTTCCTGCTCGAGGCCGGCGATCCCCTCATCGAGGCCTTCGAGGCGGCTGGCGACGACGACGCAGTCATCGTCCTCGAGCATCCGCCGACAGCCGAGGTGATGAGCGTCGTCTTAGAGCGGAAACTCGCGGCGGCCTTGCCCGAGACAGTGACCGATGTCGCGGTACAGGTCAATGAGACGAGTGAACTCTGCGGGGGGAGCACGCTCTGAGATGCCGGTTTCCGACTCCGCCGATCGTGCCCCCGGCGCTGCGACCGATGCCGAGCGCGGAACCGACGGGTCGTCCGATGGCCTGCCGATCAACGAGTTGTTCTACTCGCTCCAGGGCGAGGGCACCCTCGCCGGCGTCCCGTCGGTGTTCGTCCGCACGAGCGGCTGTAACCTCCGGTGTTGGTTCTGTGACTCCTATCACACCTCCTGGGAGCCGACCCACGCCTGGATGAGCCTCGAGGAGATCCTCGCCGAGATCGAGTCCTACGACGCCGACCACGTCGTTCTCACCGGCGGCGAACCCCTGCTTCACGACGACAGCGTTGCCTTGCTCGAGGCCCTCGACGACCGAGACTACCACACCACCGTCGAGACCAACGGGACGATCTACCGGGACGCGCCGATCGACCTCGCCTCGATCAGCCCAAAACTCCAGAGCAGTACACCGACGCCCGAACGCGATCCACAGGGCGAGGGCGAGTGGGCCGAGCGCCACGAAGCCGACCGGATCGACCTCGATACGCTCGCCCGACTCGTCGCAGACTACGACTTTCAGCTCAAATTCGTCGTGACCGACGCCGACGACATGCCGGAGATTCTCGAGTTGCTCGCGGACCTGCGAGCGACCGCCGAGGTTCCGATCCGAGACGACGACGTGCTCCTGATGCCCGAGGGAGCGACCCGCGAGCGACTCGCCGACACGCGCAGCCGGGTCGCCGACCTGGCGATGGAGCATGGCTTCCGGTACACGCCGCGGCTCCACGTCGACCTCTGGAACGACGCGCCCGAAACGTAATTACCCGCTATTCGACCTCACGATGACTGACACTCCCAGCGACTCCGCGACCGACGAATCGACCACTGACCGCGCCGTCGTCCTCCTCTCCGGCGGGATGGACAGCGCTACCGTCGCTTACGAGGCCCGCGAGCGTGGCTACGAGATTTACGCGTTGCACACGTCCTACGGCCAGCGCACTGAGGATCGCGAACTCGAGTGTGCCCGTCGACTGGCCGACGAGCTCGACGCGGCCGACTTCCTGCGGATCGAGACCGGCCACCTCGCGGCGATCGGGGCCTCGAGTCTCACCGACGACGAGCTGGCCGTCGAAGACGCCGACATAGAGAGCGACGAGATTCCCTCGTCGTACGTTCCCTTCCGGAACGCGAATCTGCTCGCGATGGCGGTCTCCTACGCGGAGGCCAACGACTGCGACGCGGTGTTTATGGGTGCTCATAGCGAGGACTTCTCAGGATACCCTGACTGCCGACCCGCGTTCTTCGAGGCCTTCGAGCAGGTGGTCGACGTCGGCACGAAACCCGAGACCGAGATCGCGATCGAAGTGCCGTTCGTCGAGCACTCGAAGACCGACATCGCCGCACGCGGCGTCGAACTCGAGGTTCCGTACGAACACACGTGGAGTTGCTATCGGGAGAACGAACCCGCCTGTGGCACCTGCGATGCGTGTGCGTTCCGACTGCAGGCGTTCCAGCGGATCGGCGTTCGTGACCCGATCGAGTACGCCGAGCGGCCATCGTACGTCGACGACTATAGTAGCCACTGAACGTCAATGCACACCCGATCGAACAGACGGCTGTGCGATCGGTGTGTAAATCGTTTCAGTTGTTACTATAGCGATCGCGTCGTGAAAATCGGTACCGCGTCCGGTACCGAGTGCCCCCAAACGGCCACGCGAAACGGTGCTCAGATCCTCGTTCGTGCTTTTCTCTCTCCGTTCCTCGAGGACGCGTGGCCTGTATCATCGGTGCTTGACACACGAGACGGTCTATCAATCACCGGACTTGCTATCGCCCAGTGACAGGGGTGACTCCGCGCTCCGCTGCGATAAGATCTATGCTTGGCAATCCCACGCATTCATATTCCGTACCGGGATCACCACGCCGCCTCGAGCACGCGTTCGATTTCCGCGACGGTCGGATCGAGTCCGGGCGGCGCATTCGTCATGAAGCTGTCCGCCAGGATCGCCTCCGCGACGGCAGTGAACGCGTCGGGCTCGGGACCGTCGACGTCGCGTAGCCGTGTCGGGAGCCCGAGTGTGTCCCGGACCTCGGTGACCGCCGCGACGACTGCAGCGGCCTGATCCGCGGCGTTGCCGACGCCGAGTGCATCCGCGAGCATCCCCACGCGAGCGTCGACGCCCACCTGCTCGAACAGATAGTCGAGGACGTGGGAGACGACGACGGCATGGGCGGCCCCCTGCTGGACGTCGTCCGTTCGCGTCAGCCCGTGGCCGAACGCATGGACGATCGAGAGCGTCGTCTCGCCGGGTCGCGAGATGCCGTACTGGACGAGGATGAGACCCTCGAGGATCGTCTCGAACGTGTCGAGATCGCGATTTCCGTCGCCGAACGCTGCGAGCCCGTCGACGAGTTTCTCGAGCCCGTGGCGGGCAGTCGCGTCGGTCACCGGCGTCGCGTTATTCGCGTAGAGCGTCTCGATCCCTTTGTCGAAGCCGTTCATCGCCGACCCCGCGAGCACCGCGTCGGGTGTGGTCGCGACCAGTTCAGGATCGTAGAACGCGGCTGCTGGCATCAATCCCGGATCGCCGACGCCACCGCCGACCTCCTCGTCGACCGGCAGCGTTGCGGGCGCGGCGGTGATGCCGGCGCCCGTCGAGAGGTCGGCACCGGCCAGCGTCGTCGGTACGGCGAGGATCGGTACCAATCCGTCGTCGGGGACGGTGATCGTCCCTGTTTCGGCGAACGCGGCGGCGACGTCGTCGGTCGCTCGATCGCTCGCCGCGAGGGTACTGACGGCTTTCGCGACGTCGAGGCTGCTGCCGCCGCCGAGGCTGACGATCGCGTCGGCGTCGACCTCCCGCAGCCGCTCGCGACCCTCGAGCGCCGTCGCCAGCCGCTTTTTCGGCGTCGTCTCGTCGAAGACGTCCGCCAATCGATCCCCCAGGCCCGCCCTGACCGGCTCGATCACCGCCGGTGTGCTGCCGACGGTCGAGCCACAGACGAGCAGCGCGCGCTCGAGCCCCTGTCGCTCGAGTTCGGTCGCGAGGTCGTCGACACAGCCCGCGCCGAAGCGTATCGTCGCGGGATCGTAGTCGAATCGGAACGCGGAGTCGCGGTCGGTCGCGTCGGCTGTCATGTACGCTCGTACGCGCCGATCGATGTTAAAGTCGCGAGCAGCGGCGATGCGCTCGCCTGTCAAAACGGCAGCCGCTACCCGTCGTCTTCGTATTCGCGAAGCACCGTCGACACGGTATTCGACACGTTCTCGAGCGCGACGGCGTTCGTCTTCCGGAGCTCTCCATCTTGGCGGGCCGCCTCGAGGTGGCGAAGCGCCGCACGAAGGTGCTCGGCGGTGTCGGTGTCGGTCGTGTCGTTCATGGTGAGTCGAGGGAGCGGTCGTAACCGACTCGAGCGGTTAAACTCGTCGGTGGTGTCGATCACTCGAGCGCGTCGCGAACCGCTGCCTTGCGTTCGGCGAAGGTCGCGTCGTCGAGGACGGGCGTGACTGCTTCGGGGTCGATCTCGACCGCCTCGGCCAGATCGATCCAGGCCCGACAGCCCCGGTAGCTGCCGCGTTCCTCGATCAGCCGCGGTGATTCGAGTGCTGACACGCGGAGCAACAGCACTCGAAGGTCGTCGTCCGGATCGTACTTGTCGCGCAGGCCGTCCGGCGTGTAGACGTAGTGGCGGGCCAGCGCCTCGAGGTCGTCGCTCGAGACGGTGTACTCCTCGCGGACGTCGGCGATCGCGCGGATCGGCACGCCGGCGTCGGGTTTGGTGCTCGCTCGATGGTAATAGTCCTCGTAGCTGGCCTGATAGCGGGCCGGCTTCTGGTGGCTGTAGGCCGGGTAAAGGACGAACGGTTCGTCGATCTCGCCGGGATCGAGCGTCGGGTGGCGCACGAGGACGGTCTGTGCACCGTCGATCAAGGCGTTGACGACGCCGGCGCGCTCTTTCAGCGCGGGCATCGGGTCCGTCGTTGATTCGATAGAGCTCATTCATCCTGACCGATACAAACGAGGGACAAGTATCCTGCCGATTGGCACTGACTGTCGACGAGCTCGTCCCGACCTCCTCTCTCGAGAACCGTCGGACGCACCGACGGGTTCAAGTCGACTTGTACTAACGCAAGTACAATGATGATAGTGGGAACGACCGCGCTCGCGCGGACACGGACTACGACTGCAGGGACGGCCACCGTCGTCTCGGTGTGGTGCCGATGAAGGGGTTCGTCCTCGGCGGCGTCAGTTCCGGCGTCGGGAAGACGGTCGCGACGCTGTCGATCATCCAGGCGCTCGAGGACGCCGGCCACGCGGTCCAACCGGCCAAGGCGGGTCCGGATTTCATCGATCCGAGCCACCACGAGGCGATCGCGGGACGGCCCTCCCGCACGCTCGACCTGTGGCTCGAGGGGAAAGACGGCCTCCGCCGAAATTATCAGCGCGGCGCAGGTGACATCTGCGTCGTCGAAGGCGTCATGGGGCTGTACGACGGCGACGGCTCGAGCACCGCCATGGTTGCCGAGGCGCTCGACCTCCCTGTCGTCCTCGTGGTCGACGCCAAAGCGGGGATGGAGAGCGTCGCGGCGACCGCGCTGGGCTTTCGCGAGTACGCCGACGCGACCGGTCGTGATGTCGAGGTAGCCGGCGTCGTCGCCCAGCGCGCCCACGGCGGTCGCCACGAGCAGGGGATTCGCGATGCCTTGCCAGACTCCCTCGAGTACTTTGGCCGGATTCCGCCCTCGGGCGACCTCGAGATCCCCGACCGGCATCTCGGGCTCGAGATGGGCGACGAGGCCGCGCTGCCGCGCGAGGCGCTTGCGGACGCTGCAGAATCGCTGCGAGCTGACCGGCTGGCGGTCGTCGCGAGCGAGCCACCCGCGCCCGAGACGGGGGAATCCGAGACGGCAGCGCCGGTCGACGCCACGATCGCCGTCGCCAGCGACGCTGCCTTCTGTTTCCGGTATCCGGCCACGATCGAGCGGCTCCGCGAGCGGGCCGATCTGGTCACCTTCTCGCCGGTCGCGGGCGATCCCGTGCCGGAGTGTGACGCGGTCTACTTGCCCGGTGGCTATCCCGAACTCCACGCTGCCGACCTCGAGTCAGCTGGCACGCTAGCCGACCTTGGCGAACGCGCTACCGAGGGGCTGCCAGTGCTCGGCGAGTGTGGCGGCCTGATGGCCATGTGCCAGTCGCTGACGACGGCAGAGGGCGAGACGAGCGCGATGGCAGGGATCCTGCCTGCGGACGTGACCATGTGCGACCGGTATCAGGCGCTCGATCACGTCGAACTCGAGGCCACGGCGGGAACGCTGACGGCTCGCGCCGGCGAGACGATCCGGGGCCACGAGTTCCACTACTCGAGTGCCGACGTCGACGACGACGCCCGGTTCGCGTTCGAGACGGTTCGTGGTGACGGCATCGACGGCGATCACGACGGCCTGATCGAGTACGACTCGCTTGGCACGTACGTCCACGTTCATCCCGAGAGCGGCGCGTTCGATCGCTTCCTCGAGCGCCTCGAGATACGGTAACGCTCGCACAGGTGTTCACGAATTTTGAAACACGGTTAAATAGTTAACACGTGCGGCCACGTACCACACACCATGGCTGAAACAGTCCAGCGACTCGAGCCCCTCGCGCGCAAGCCGCTGACCGATCGTACCTGTCTCGTCACCGGCTCCTCGCGCGGGATCGGCCGCGAGATCGCGTTCGAACTCGCCCGCTGCGGTGCCGACGTGGCGGTCAACTATCGCTCCTCGGACGAGCTGGCCCGCGAGGTGACCGAGACGATCGAGGAAAACGGCGAGACGGCGGTCCCCGTCCAGGCCGACGTTTCCGATCCCGAACAGGTCGAGCGAATGGCCGACGAAGTCCACGAGGAACTCGGCGAGATCGACGTCCTCGTCAACAACGCGGGGATCACCGTCGATCGGACGTTCGAGAACATGACCTACGAGGACTGGCGGACGGTCATCGACGTCAACCTCAATGGGACGTTCAACTGCACGAAGGGGTTCTACGAGGACATCAAAACCTCCGATAACGGTCGGCTGATCAATATCTCGAGCGTCGTCGGCCAGCAGGGCAACTACGGGCAGGCCAACTATGCAACCTCGAAAGGCGGACTCTTTGCGTTTACGCGGACGCTCGCACTGGAACTCGCCGCGCACGACTCGACGGCCAACTGCGTTGCACCCGGTTTCACGGAGACGGATATGCTCGAGAAGGTTCCCGAACGGGTCCGGCAAAAGATCCTCGAGGATATCCCACTGGACCGGTTCGCCGAACCCGAGGACGTCGTCGGCATGGTTCGCTTCCTCGCCGGCGATCAGGCCCAGTACATGACCGGGCAGGTGCTCGGCATCAACGGCGGCATGGAGTGGTAGCCCGCGGCGATCGCGTTCGATCGAGTCAGTGCCCGCGACTCGAGTCTCGTTTTCCGCGTTCGTCTCGTGCTCGCAACAACGGTGTCTCGACTAGGTGTTCTCGTGAGACAGACTGTCGTATTAGGTTTGACAACGAAAGTTGTGCTACTCCAACCACACCTGGGCAATCGCAGTTGTTCTACCACAAACAAAATTGTTTTAGTGTCGGACTCACTTCCCACGGATGATGCCACCCATCGCGCTTCCACACGACGCGAAGGCCGGACCGACCAAGCCGGAGGTCCGCGCCGTCGTCGGCTCGAAGCTCGCGCTCGAGCCCGACGACCACTTCGCGGAGGTCGGCTCCTGTACCGGAGCCATCACGATCGAAGCCGCACAACGAGCCGGGCGGGTGACCGCCATCGAGCGCAAACCCGAACGCCTCGAGACGACGGAGCAGAACATCGCCGCCAACGAGGATGTGATTCGAGCGGACATCGAACTACGCAATGCGGAAGCGCCCGAGGGACTGCCCGACGACGCCGACGCGCTCTTTCTGGGCGGGAGCCGGAACTTCGAAGCAGTGCTCGACCACGCCGTCAACACCGCAGTCGACCGCGTGGTCATGAACGTCTCGCGGCTCGAGGTCGCCGGCAGAGCAACCGAGGCTTTCCGCGAGCGCGACCTGCTCGAGGAAGTCGTCCAGTTCCAGGTGAGCCACGGCTACGAACTCGCCGGCGCGACGAGTTTCGACTCGGATAACCCGGTCTACATGCTGGTCGGGAGCGCGACCCCGGACGAGACGGACGGCGAGGTGAGCCAATGACGCTGTACGGCGTCGGGCTCGGCCCCGGCGAGGCCGACCTCGTCACGGTTCGCGGGAAAGAGGTCCTCGAGTCGACCGACGTGGTCTACTCGCCGGGCCGACTCTCGCGGACGGTCGCCCTGAACCACGTCGACGAGTCGAAGATCGGGGACCTGGACTTCCCGATGACGAAAGACGAGGAAAAGCTGCGCCGGGCGTGGAAGGAGGCCGCAGCGGAGATCGCCCCGAACGCACGCGACGGCGACGTCGCGTTCGTGACGCTCGGCGATCCGAACGTCTACTCGACCTTCGGTCACCTGCGCCGGACGATCGATGCGTTCCATCCCGATGTGGACCTCGAGATCGTCCCCGGCGTCAGTGCCGTCACCGCGTTCGCGACCGCGATGGGCGTCGAGATCGAAGCCGGCGCGGGCCTCTCGCTGCGAGAGGCCGCCGCCGGTGCGAGCCCAACGGGACCGGACCGGATGATCTTGTTCAAGGTCACCGACGCGCCCGCGACCCACGAGGGGCTCGTCGAGGGCGGCTACGACGTGACCTACGGTCGCCGGCTGTTCATGGAACAGGGCGAGACGATCATCACCGACGATCCCGAGACGATCGACGAGCGCGACTACTACACGCTCGCTTACGCCGAGAAAGAAGACCTCGAGGTCGAACAGGCGACGGCCGCCTTCGAGACCGAGACGAAGGATGCCGGCGGTCGTTCTGCGGCAGCCGTGGAGGAAACCGATGACTGACGAGACACCCAACGACCCACAGGACGCGATCGACTCACAGAGCGACCGCCGCCGCGAGGAACTGGACGACCGGATCTTCGAACACAGCGCCGGTGACGACCAGGAGGGCGTTCCCTTCGTCGGGGCCGGCCCCGGCAACCCGCGACTGCTGACCGTCGCGGGCAAGGAACTGCTTGAGGAGGCCGACCTCGTCGTCCACGCGGGCTCGCTGGTCAACAGCGAACTCCTCGACGAGTACTGCGCCCACGCCGAACTGGTGAATTCCGTGGGGAAAGACCTCGAGGAACTGATCCCGCTCATGCGGGACGCCTACGAGGACGGCGACAACGTCGTCCGGCTCCACAGCGGCGATCCCGCGATCTACGGGGCCGCACTCGAGCAGATGGACGCGTTAGAACACGAGGGCGTCCCGACCTACTTCGTGCCGGGCGTCACGTCGGCCTTCGCGGCCAGCGCGACGCTGCGAACCCAACTGACGCTCAACGAGGTTTCGAATCACGTCGCGTTCACTCGCCCGCAGGGCAAGACCTTGACCGAGGAGGAAGACCACATCTCCGAGTTCGTGGAGATGGGCGACGTGACGACCTGCATCTACCTGGGGACCCACGCGGTTCGCGATACGATGGACCGGCTGCTCGAAGACGACCACGACCCAGAAACGCCGGTCGCGGTGATCTATCACGCGTCGTGGCCCGACGAGGACGTCATCATCGGCGATATCGGGACGATTGCGGACAAGGTCGAGGACGCCGGCTATCGCGCCTCGGCGCTGGTCGTCATCGGCGACGCGGTGACCGGTGCGGGCTACGAGCGCTCGTTTCTCTACGGTGACTGGGCGAATCGGGGCGCTGACTCGAGCGACGCGAGCGAATCGGAAACACAGGCAGGAGACGACTAACCTATGAGTACGGACAACGCTGACGACGCGACCGACGATGCTGGATCGGATTCGGGCGGCCACTGTTCGACGCCGGATTCGGACGGCGAAGTCGCCGAGGAGATCGCGATCATTTCCTTCGGTCGGAAGATGGACACCGCTGAGGAGATCAAAGCCGAGATCGGCGATCGCTACGAGACGATCGACATCATCGAATACCACGGCGATGTCTTCGAGGAGCACTGGGGCGAGTACGACTGCTTCATCGGCCTGATGGCGTCGGGCATCGCGATGCGCAAGACGGCCCACCTGTTAGACGACAAGTGGGAGGATCCCGCGATCTGTGTCGTCGACGAGGAACTGACGTGGGCCATCCCGATCACGGGTGGCCACCACGGCGCGAATCAGGTCGCACAGGATCTCGCGACGATGGGTGCCGTCCCGGCCATGACCACCGCAAGCGAGGCCGCAGGCAAGCAGGGCGTCGAGTCGAAGGCGAAGGCGATGGACGCCCACGTCGTCAACGGCGACTCGACGGTCAAGACGAACCTCGCCGTCCTCGACGACAACCTCGGCCCCGTGGCTCGACTCGAGGGCCCGAAGGCCGTCCTCGTCGGTGACGACGTCACCGTCCTCAAGCGCAACAAAGACGAGGGGTGCGTCATCGGCACCGGCAGCGTCTCCGGCGCGAGCAAGGAGTCGTTCCTCGCCGCGTGGGAAGAGGCGCTCGCACAGACCGACTACGACTTCGACGACGTCGAGTTTGTCGGGACCGCGACCCGGAAAGAAGACGAGGAGGGGCTGCTCGAAGCCGCTCAGGAACTCGATCTCGGTGTGGTCGCCTTCGACAAGGAAACGCTGCTCGCCCACGAGGGGCCGACGCCCTCGAAATCGAAGGAGCTGATCGGCTGGCCGGGCGTCTCGGAGGCCTCCGCGATCGCCGGCGGTGCCCAACAGGACCTCGTCCTCGAGAAGATCGGCTACGAAAACGAGGTCACGGTGGCGATCGGCCGATGAGTTCCGACGCTGACTCCACAACTGGCGACGGCACCCCTGACGACCACGGCACCCTCTACGTCGTCGGCATCGGCCCCGGTCTTCCCGAGCACATGACAATGCGGGCCAAGGAGGTCATCGAATCGGCGGACGTGGTCATCGCCTCGAGCCTCTATCAGGAGTTTCTGCGCGACGACGGGACGCTGCCACCGGAGGACGCTGTCGACGACGACGGCGTCGCGACCCGCGAGGACGGCTTCGAACAGGAGATCGTCCGCTCGACGATGGGCCGCCAGATCGAACTCGCTCGCGCGGCGTTCGACCACGTCCGGGAGGGAAAGGACGTGGCCCACGTCTCCGGCGGCGACCCGTCGGTCTACGGCAAGTCCGACCTCATCTTCAAGATGGCCGAGGAAGACGACGCGACGGACGTACCGATCGAGATCGTCCCCGGCCTCACCGCAGCGCTCGGGGGCTCTGCGAATGTCGGCGCGCCGCTGTGTAACGACTTCTGTACGATCTCGCTGTCGGACAAGTGGCGCGGCTGGGACGAGATCGAGGAGAAACTGCGGGCGGCCGCGATCAGCGACTTCGTGATCGTCCTCTACAACTGCTGGCGCAACTACGAGGAGGCCGTCGAGATTGTCCGCGAGGAGCGGACCGACGACGCCTACGTGGCGATCGTCAACGACGCCGGCCGCGAAGACGCCGGCCGCAACGGCGAGAGCCACTTCATCACGACGCTCGGCGAGGCTACCGACCACGACGACAAGGTCTCCGGGATGGGAACCTCGCTGATCATCGGCAACCACGAGACCGAGACCTGGCGCAACGACGATCGAACGTACCTCGTCACCCCGCGCGGCGGGCGTGACGTCGACGATTTCTAATACCCATGAGTACGGACACTGACGCAGACGCTGACGACGAATCGACTTCCAAGTGTGGCGCATCGAGTAGCAGCGAGTCGAGCACCGAGTCCTCGAGTTCGAAATGCGGTGGCTCGAGCAGCAACACCGACGACTCGAGCAGTTCGAAATGCGGCGGCTCCTCGAGTTCCTCCTCGTCCTCGAGCAAGTGCGGCGCTTCCAGTTCCGACGACGAGTCGAATGAGCAGGAAGTCGGCGCGACGATCGACGACTTCGACGCCGAGCCCGGCCAGCTGATCGCCGTCGGTCTCGGCCCCGGCCACCCGGAGGGGATGACCGAGCGCGCGAAGAACGCGCTGCTTGAGGCTGACCACATCGTTGGCTACACGACCTACATCGAGCTGATTCCCGACGAGATCACCGAGCAGGCCGACGACATCTACGACACGCCGATGTGCGGCGAAGTCTCCCGGACCGAAGAGTCGATCGACCGCGCGCTTGCGGGCAACGACGTGGCGATCGTCGGCAGCGGCGACCCCAACGTCTACGCGCTCGCGGGCCTGGCACTCGAGATCCTCGAGTCGAAGGGCGCGACGGCCTCGATGGTCGACTTCGAAGTCGTGCCCGGTGTGCCGGCGGCCCAGTCCTGTGCGGCCCGCCTCGGCGCACCGCTGGTGAACGACACCGTCTCGGTCTCGCTGTCGGACCACCTTGTCCCGATGCCGGAGATCGAGTCGCGGCTGCACTCGGTGGCCAGCGAGAACTTCACGATCACGATCTACAACCCGTGGAGCCGCAAGCGCCGCGAGAACTTCGAGAAGGCCTGTGAGATCCTGCTGACCCACCGCGACCCCGACACACCGGTCGGTATCGTTCACGGCGCGGGCCGCGATGACGAACAGGTGATGATCACCGAACTCGGCGAACTCGAGGACCTCGGTGAAAGCGAGATTATCGACATGACGACGACGATCGTCGTCGGCACCGAGGACACCTACGTCTGGGACGACCGGATGGTCACACCGCGTGGCTACGAGACGAAGTACGACTACTGAGCACACTATGCCACGATACGAAGTTACCATCGAGAAAGACGCCTGCGACGGCATCTTCGCCTGTCTGACCCGCGATCCGCGCTTTATCGAAGGCGCGGACGGCCTCGCGACGGTCGACCCGGACGCGGATCCGGTCTATGACTGTGAGGGCGAGGTCACGGACAACGAGGAACGCGTCGTCGCGACGTTCGACGACGACCGCATTGACGAGGCCCAGCAGGCCGCCGCGGCCTGCCCCACGGACGCGATCATCGTCGAGGAGGTGGGCGAATGAGCGACGGCGACGCGCTCGAGATCGTGGTCCCCTCGGACCCACTCGCGGGACACGCCGCGACGGCGTACTTCTGGGGCCACGTTGCTGGGAGTGGCGATGTCTCGGACGACGGTATCGAGGTCGTCACCAACGACGAGGAGTCCGCCCAAGTGCTGGCCGCGATTGCGGGCGGGAACGTCGCACACGAGACGACGACCCGCGAGTACGCCCACGACACCTCGATCACGCGCACGGAAGACGAGTACACGCTGTCGATCGGCGAGGAAGATGTTGGAGGGCTGTTGGGTCGCACCAGCGCCCTCTCGCTCCCCGTCGACGGGCGGGGCAACTACCGCTTCGGGGCCTTTACGAGCCACGAACGGGAGCTGCTCCGCGGCCTGCTCGAGGGCTGTGGCACGATCTGTTTCAAGTCCTCGAGTGGCACCGTGGGCATTTCCTTCGTCCACGACGACCGCGAACTGCTCGAGGTAACCCAGGAGCTGATCGCCGACTGTCCGATCGACGCCCCCACGGGAGATCTCTCGGCGACTTCGTCGGGTGGCTACTGGTTCGGTGTCGACGACGACGCTGTCCCCGAGTTCGGCACCTGGCTCTACGAGAACTGCGAGGAAACCGGCCTGTTCGCGCCGAGTCGCCGCCGCAAACTCGAGCGCAGTCTCGAGCAAGCGTCGGCGTACGACGGCGACGAGACGTAACACGATCGACGATCGATGAGTACACCTGACGAATCCACGCCCGCGTCGGTGGCTGGCTTCGACGACGAAGCCGTCCTCCTGATCGGCCACGGCTCCAGACGCGAGAAGTCGAACGAACAGGTCCGCGAACTGGCCGCCGGACTCGAGTCACGACTGGGAATCCCGGTCGACGCCGCGTTCCTCGAACTCGCGGAGCCGTCGATCGAAGAGGCCTTCGCGGGACTTGCACCCGTCGCCGATCGGGTGACCGTCGTCCACTGCTCGCTCTTTGCTGCGAGCCACGTCAAAAACGACGTACCGCTGGCGATCGAGCAGGCCCGCGCCGAACACGACATCGCGATCGACAACGGCGCCCATCTGGGAGTCCATCCCGCCATCCTGGATCTGCTGGACGATCGCGCCGCCGAAGTCGAAGCGCAACTGGGCGTCGATCGCGCTGAGGACGATGTCGCCGTCGTCGTCTGTGGCCGCGGCTCGAGCGATCCGGACGCGAACGGCGACGTCCACAAGCTGGCCCGCTTGCTGTTCGAGGGCCGGGACTTCGACCGCGCCGAGGCGACGTTCATCGGCGTGACCGAGCCGACGCTCGAGGACACCCTCCACGGGCTCTCGAAACACCGGCCCGACGCGGTCGTCGTGCTCCCCTATATGCTCGGCGACGGCGTCCTGACCCAGCGGGTCCGCGACTGGACTGCGGAGTTCGACGAGGACTACCCCTACGTCGACGCGCTGGCCGGCGACCCGCTCGGGACGGACTCGCGGCTGCTCGATGTCTTCGCCGACCGTTGGCAGGAGGCGCGGTCGGGCAGCGTCGAGATGTCCTGTGATACGTGCAAGTACAAGGTCGACCTCGAGGGCTACGAGGAAGACGTCGGCGGCGCACGCGCCATGTTGCGTGCGCTGGCCCACCAGGAGGCCCACGCCGACCGCGAGGATATCGACGACGAACCTCACAGTCACGACGCACCCGAGAAACACGTCGCGGTCTGTACCAACCAGACCTGCGCGAAGATGGGCTCGCCGGCAGTCCTCGAGCGCCTCCGTCAGGAGGTACGCGACTCCGAACATTGCGACGCCCGGATCACGCGCTCGTCTTGTTTGGGACGGTGTGGCGACGGGCCGATGGTCGCGGTCTACCCCGACGGGATCTGGTACGGCGGCGTCGAATCCGGCGACGCCGAACGGATCGTCGCCGACCACCTCGACCGGGATCGCATCGTCAGCGACCTCGTCGATCAGACGCTGTAGCAAAGCTGCACCGACTAACGAGACGATACACGATTCCAACACTACTATTCAACCATGAGCTGCCACGAAATCGAAGCACTACGACTCGGACTGATGAACGTCCTCGGCGTCGGGGACGACAGCGCCCGCGAGCACGCGGAGAAAGAACTCGAAGGCCACCTCGAGGGCCCGATTCAGGGCCTCGTGGAGGCCGACAGCCTCACCGAACTGCAGCGCCACCTCGACGCGGCGCTGGTCGACTTAGAGGAGGAGGTCGCCACGATGGACAGCGCCGACCCGGAATACGATTACACGCGAGGGCGACTGCTGGCGGTTCGTGACGCCGAGCGAGCGGTCGGGCGGCTGGCCACGCAGGGCGAGAGCATCGTCGAGGGGCTCGGCGATGCCCACGACACCCTCCACGAGACGTTCCCGGTCGAGGAGTGAACGATGGCTGAACCTGTACCCGACCACGACAGCGGGATCGATTTCCGACAGGTACCGCTCGGCGAGATCGAGCCGGCGCGGAGCCGGCACATGTGGACCCGATCCGCGGTCGGCGTCGCCGAGTCGGGCGACCTTGCCGTCACCGGCGAGTGGGACGGCACCGTCACTGCCCGCGACATCGATTCACTCGAGACCCGCTGGACAGTCGACCATCCCGACCACGCGGTCGGCATCGCGTCGCTCGAGGCTGACGAGACGATCGCCGTCGCCGGCCGCGGCGACACCGGAACGATCGCGGCCTACGACGCCGAGACGGGCGAGCAGCGCTGGCGCTACGACACCGTCGACGACGTCGGCGAGGCGGTCAAAGACACCGTCTTCTATCTGCCCTACGTCGTCGCGCTCGAGACTGGAACGGACGCCGACGGAAACGAGCGGCTCTATGCTGCTGCGCGACGCTACGAGCGCGACGGTGAGACGCGACAGTGGCACAGCACGGTCTACGCGTTCGACACCGACGGCGAGATCTGCTGGACCTACGAGACTGACGCCTCACCGATCGCGCTCGATCTCGCCGCCGACGGCGAGCGCCTCGCGGTGGGCTACAACCGCTGTATGGGCGATCACGACACTGGGCTCGTCGTCCTCGAGGCCAATGCGGGCAAGCTCGCGTGGACCTGGGATCCTGGTACAGACGGCGACCGTCGCGTCGGCGATGTCTCCTTTGACGGGGAGACGATCGCTGTCTCGAGCCACGGCGACAAACGCGGTTACCTGCTCGGTCCCGCCGGTGCTGAGCGCTGGCACGTCGACCTCGCTGTCGAGACCGAGATCGACGGAGAGACGCTCTATGCCTATCCGAACCACGCCTACGCGAACGACGGGCGGGTGGCGTTCGTGACGGGCAACACCTACGCGGCAGAGAGTCGCGAAACGGAGAGCCGGCATCCGAACGAACACCGGGTCGCCGCGTTCGACGCCGACGGCGACCTCGTGTGGGACGAGACGGTTCGCGGGTTCGTCCACGGGCTGGCCACCGACGGCGATCGCCTCGTTGCGCCCTGTGCTCAGAACTTCCGGGTTCGCGATCCCGACACCCACGCCGTTCGCTGGTTCGATCTCGAGTCCGGCGCGGACGGCTGTGAACGCATCGATGGAATCGCCACTGCGGCTGCCGTCGCCGACGATACCGTCGCTGCGATCGAGGAACCTGTGACGTATCACGACGAGGGCGAGACGCGTGGCGCGTACGCGCTTCGTGTCGGCTCGCTCGAGTAGTGTCAATTGGGGTTTCGAGAGCGGTTTCTGCCACGCTGTGCCGACTAGTCGCATACGCAAGGCCAACCGCCACAACGCTTAGGGCCCTCTGCTTTTCTGTATAATGACCGATGAGTTCGCACATAACGGACTCGAGGAATGCTCGTATTCAGAGCGGGGCGAGCATTCCTCGAGCCGCCCCGACGGTGCCGTGCATGCAGCAGGGCCGCCACGCCGAGTATTGACTGACGGCGGACAGGCGGAGATGGAAGAATCGGAAGACGAAACGGCCGACAGTGATGCCGAGGGAGAAGCCGAAGAAGCACCCGAAAACGAAGAAACCGAGGGCGAAGGCAAGGAAGAGGGAGAAGAGCCGGAAGTAGAGCAATCGCAAGCAGAAGAGGAGACAGAGGAAGAAGCAGAGGAAGCGGAAGAGGAGACAGCGGAAGCGGAAGAGGAGACAGCGGAAGAGGCAGAAGAAGCGGAAGCGGAAGAGGAGACAGCGGAAGAGGCAGAAGAAGCGGAAGCAGAAGAAGACGAATACC
Organism: Natrinema sp. HArc-T2; assembly: GCF_041821085.1. NCBI lineage: Archaea > Methanobacteriati > Methanobacteriota > Halobacteria > Halobacteriales > Natrialbaceae > Natrinema > Natrinema sp. HArc-T2. The sequence continues at coordinate 393,131 of NZ_JBGUAZ010000001.1, forward strand.
ACGTCGAAGACGCCGACGACGTCTATCAGGACGATGAGGTTGCAGGTGTCCTCCATCTCGACCTCGACGGCCTGTTCCTCGATTTGCTCGGCCTCGAGGTGAACCTGAACCCGGTCACGCTCGACGTCTCGGCGCGACCGGGTGAGAACAACCTGCTCGGGAACCTCCTTGCAGCGGTCTCGGGACTCTTCGACGGGTCCGGAGGCATGCTCGAGAAGGCGGAATCGCTGCTGAGTAAGCCAGGTAAACTCTTCGACGCTCTGTTCGGGGGTGGTGCGGACGGTGAGACGGAAGACGAGGACGCAGAATCGGGCGAGGGTGACGACTCCCCCGGTCGCATCTCCAGAGCGATCGGCTGGCTCAAAGAGAAGGTGGCCGCGCTCGTGCCTAGCTTCCCCACCGAGGAGGTCGTGGCAGCGATCGTCAGTGAAGTGATCGAACAGTTAGTCGAGCGACTCGAGCCCGAACAACCCGAAGAGACCAGCGAACAGAGGGAGCCGTCACAGGCGGAGGCAACAGCATGAGCGATAGCACACTGACCCAGCGGATCGATACCGAGAAGATTAGCGACAACGTCGACGTCGACGAACTGGTCGAAGGAACCCAGTGGGAAGACGAAATCGACGGGGACAAGCCGCTCGGCGAAGCGCTGGGCGGGCAGATCGGCGCGATCCTCGGGCGGGCAATCGGCGAATCCCTCGGACGGACGATCGGGGACATGGTCGTTGACGAACTACTCAGTTCCGGCGAGGAGGAAGGGAAAGCGGACGTGGCTGAGGAACCCGCCGAGGAAGGCGACGAACCCGCTGAGGAGGACGAAACCGGTGAAGAGTCCGCCGAGGAAGGCGACGAAGAAACCGAGGCCGAGGGAGCAGGCGAAAGCGACGGCGATGAATCCGAGGACGACACCGAGACAGAAGGTGACTCCGAGTCGGACACGAAGGACAATGAATCAGCGGACGAAGAACCGGGGCAATCGACCGAAGCCGAAGAGTAACACTGTGACACGGAAAAATAACGTGCTCCACGGATCCGATCGGGGTGGTTATCATGAGTGAGGCATCCGGACTGAAGGGAATGGTAGCTGATGAGGTCAGCAACCAGCTCGATGTCGCCGATATGCTCGGTGATGGGAGTATCGAAGACAGCATCGACGGCGGCGAAGTCGGCGCTGCGGTCGGTCGCCAGTTCGGTGAGCAGTTCGGACGTGATGTCGGTGAGTCGGTCGGCCGAGCAGTCCACGAGACGATCGCCGCGGGCGTCGACGAAGGAAAGGAACTCGGTGAGATCCAGACAGACCTCTCGACGGCGATTCAAAACGCCCTCCGGGAGTCGTTCTCGGAGATCGAAGGCCGCGATTCGCTCGAGTCGATGGCCAAAGGCGTCACCGATGGGAGTAGCGTCGAGGGACTTCTAGACGGCATCGGTGGTGATGAGAGTGAGAAGCAGGCTGAACCACAGGCTGAGGAACCAGCGGAGGAAGCGGAAGATCAGGAAAACGAAGGCGGAGAGAGTGACGAAACGGACGCCAAAGCGGTGGTGAAAGAAGCTGCCGGCAAAGCAGGGGACTCAGTCGAGAACGCTGCCAGCAACGCGAAAGAGACGGTCGAAAGCGTTGCTGGCGAATCCGGGGCGACCGATGAAGCCGACTCGTCCGGAGATGGCGAGGACGAGTCGTCAAGCGCGGATCTCGAGGACCTTCGGAAGGACACGCTCGAGGACTTCCTCGGCGTGATGTCCTACGACGACCTGCAGTCGGTCGCGAAAGACGTCGGCGTAAAGGCGAACCTCAGCCGTGAGGAGATGACCGACGAGATTATCGAGACGGTGACGGACGATGAACCGGACGCGGACTCGAGCGAGGAGTCAGAAACGGAGGCGGAAGCCGAGTGATCGACTCAAACGCACTGCTCTCGCTTCGAACGGGGGACGGATGACACAACCAGCGGCGCGCTGAGAGCGAGGGCCATCCATGAGTGACTCGCAACTACACGACCGGGTGCACGAGATACTGACCGAGGCCGACACATCAAGTGTCTCGCTCGTCGCCGGCGATGGTGACGACGAGTCGACCGAGACGGACCTGCTCGAGACTGCAACCGAGGCGAGCGACCTCCTCGAGTCGACCAACCTCGACGAGTTGCTTGCCGCAGTCGGGCTGGACACGCTCGCAGATGGAACCGAACCGGATTCGATTCCCGAGGCTATCGCCCGGGGTGAGCAGGAGAACGTGGCGGCCCTCCAGCGGCTGCTCCACCTCGCGAAACTGGCCGACCGGGCCGACGATGGGAGTCTCGAGGGAGCAGTCGGCGACCTTCAGGAAGCGATCGACGAACGGACGGGATCGGCTACCGAAGACGAGGACCGCAATGCCGACAGGGATCGGCTGGACGACGAGTCGGCGACCGCCGAGAGCGGCGATACAGACGAGACTGACGCCGATCACGAGGATCGCCTGCGATCGTCGCTTCAGTCCTCGTTTGAACAGTTCGGCGACGACCTCCAGCAACTCAGAGCACGACTCGGGACGGCAAGTGCTGGCACATCGAGTCGTGGGGCTGCTGACGATGCTCAGTCCGATGCAGACGACGCTGAAACTGCGGGCGACGAGGGCCTCGTGGAGAGCGGACTCAGTAGCAATCAGGACTACGGGACGGCGTCAGGTGGTCCGACGCGCTGCTCGACGATGGCACCGCCGCCGTCCCGGCGAGCGGACATGAAAGGTCCCGTCAGGCACTCGACGGTGCCGGACAAACAGGGATAGTACGAGGTATCTCTCGGCTTCGCTCGAGCGCGTCGGGGTCGCGCCAGCCGACCCCCAAATCTCGACTGGGTGTCGTCGGGAGTGCGAGGCGGATCTCGGCGACCGGTGGATGCACCCCTCGAACCATCAAATGCCAGACACTTACCGAGTAGCACGGTCGGTGAACGTTCTAGAGCAGCGATAAGCGTAACCGAAAGCAGTTATAATCTCGGTCGTATCGGCCATTCGAGCGTCCGACGTAACCACTGTCGCCCAAACGTTTATTTACATCCGTTTCATCGTTATTCCCGACATGGAATATCGACGACGAGCCTTCTTAGGGGCAGGTGCAACTGGGATTGCTGCGGCCATTGCGGGCTGTCTGAACAGCAGGAACGACAGCAGCGAGGCGTCGATCGCTGGAGCGGAACTCGCGCTTGCGACGACCACGAGTACGTACGATACGGGACTGCTCGACGAGATCAACGCTGCGTTTCAGGAGCGGTTCGGGGTGCAGGTCGCGGCAAACGCACAAGGGACGGGGCAAGCGATCCAGTCCGCCCGCGACGGAAACGCCGACGTGATCCTCGTCCACGCACGCTCACAAGAGGACGAGTTCATGCGGGATGGCTACGGGGTCAACCGGCGGGACCTGATGTTCAACGACTTCGTGGTCGTCGGGCCGAGCGACGATCCGGCAGGCGTGGGCGACACCGACCAGGCGACGACCGCCTTCGAGGCTATCGCCGACGCACAAGCGACGTTTGCCTCCCGCGGCGACGACTCGGGGACGCACACGAAAGAACAAGTGATCTGGTCCGAAGCCGGCATCGAACCAAGCGGCGAGTGGTACCAGGAAACCGGCAGCGGCATGGGGAATACGTTGACTGTCGCGGACGAATCGAGCGCGTATACGCTCGCTGACCGGGGCACCTACCTCTCGATGCAGGATAACATCGACCTCGAGATCCTGCTTCAGGGCCCGATCGAGGGCGGACCGGAACTGCTCTCGAACCCCTACGGGATCATGGCAGTCAACCCGGAGATCCACGACAACGTCAACTACCAGCTTGCGATGGCCTACATCGGATTCTTTACGAGTCCCGAGGGCCAGCAGCTCATCGGGGACTACACCGCGAACGGCCAACAGCTGTTCTTCCCCGAGGCGCTGGCGGAGGACCCGGACTTCCAGCAGTACGTCCCCGAGGGATGGCAGCCGGATTCGGGCGGCGAGTGATCGCCGCGTTCACAGACCAGCCACACAGACGGAACACCAACTGATGCCATTCGAGTTGATCGCCGAACCGAACTATCTCCGGAGTGTCATTCGCGTCTCGCTGATGGTGAGTCTGACCGCCATCTTCGTGAGTACGCTGGTGAGCCTGCCGATCGCGTTCCTCATCGGCTTCGCCGACTTCCCCGGTAAGCGCCTCGTGACGGCGATCATCAATACGGGAATGGGCTTTCCAAGCGTCGCCGTTGGACTGCTCGTCCTGCTATTTATTTCGAGTGACGGCCCGCTCGGTTCGCTTGACCTCGTCTACACGCCGGAAGCGATGATCATCTCGCAGTGTATTCTCGCCGCGCCAGTGATTACGGGCGTCGCGCTCTCGGCAGTCGAGAGCGTCGACGACGCCGTTCGCGATGCGGCCTACGGCGTCGGCGGAACTCGGACCGACGTTGCCCTCATAACACTCAAAGAGGCACGCTACGGCGTTATAACCGGGATCCTCGCCGGCTTCGGACGGGCGATCAGCGAAGTCGGGTCAGTCCTCATCGTCGGCGGGAACATCGCCTACGCCGACGGCACCTCGAAGACCCGAACCATCACGACCGCGATCACGTTCGAGACGCGCCGAGGCGAGTTCGAGACGGCGCTGGCGCTCGGTGCCATCTTGATCGTCCTCGTCTTGCTCGTCAATGGAATCGTCATGCGACTCGGTGGTCGATAACGATGGTAGACACGAACCCCGCCTCGAGACAGCCGCGGTCAACCGAACCGGGGGTGGCTAGCCGATGAACCTCACACTCGATGGCGTCTCCTACGGCGTCGACGACACGGAGATCCTGAGAGACGTCTCGCTGGCCCTCGAGTCCGGCGAGATCGTGACGATCATCGGTCCCTCGGGAGCCGGCAAGACGACACTGTTACGGCTGGCTGCCCTGTTCGAGCGACCGACCGATGGCGCGATTCGCTACGACGGAACGGATCCGTGGGGGCTGTCGAGAGACGAGCGACTCGCAGTCCGGCGGCGAATCGCGATGGTCTTCCAACAGGCGAGTCTGTTCGATGCCCCGGTTGCGCGGAACGTCGATATCGGACGGCGGGTTCGGCGACCGTGGCTACGGCGGATTGGGGGCTTCCTCGAGCGACTCCTGCCGCGCCGATTCGACGACTCGCCGGCAGTCGACGAGCGGACGCTCGAGGCGCTCGAACTGGTCGGTCTCCGTGACGCGTGGGATCGCGACCCGGCGTCGCTGTCCGGTGGCGAGGCACAGCGGGTGTCGTTCGCACGTGCGCTCGCGGCGGAGCCCGAACTGTTGGTGCTCGACGAACCAACCTCGGATCTCGACCCGCGGAACACGGCGATCCTCGAGCGGGCGATCGAACGCGCACGCGAGCGCAACCATGGCGTCTTGCTCGCGACCCACGACATGCATCAGGCCGAGCGGATCTCGGATCGCGTCGCCTTCTTGCTCGAGGGCGAACTGGTCGAGGTCGGCCCGCCGGATCGGGTCCTCAAGAACCCACAGGACGAACGAACCGCTCGGTTCGTTCGCGGCGATCTCCTGTACGATGACAACGAACTTTTCGCCTGATCTCGAAGGGACACTACCGGAGTAGTCGCCGACTGCAATCATGGAAAAGGAATTCGACCCCTATCTGCGGATCGACGATGTGACAGTCGACCGCAGCGATGTCGCGATGTTACGTGCGATCGACGACTGTGGCTCGCTGTCCGGCGCGGCCGAGGCCCTCGAGCGTTCCTATCCCCGCCTCCAGCAGCGGGTCGTGACGCTTGAGGAGTCGATCGGCCCGCTGGTCGAGCGGACCCGCGGGGGAGCCGACGGCGGCGGGAGTTCGCTGACGGAGACGGCACGAGAGCTGTTGGCACGATTCGATCGGCTGGTCGCGGCGTACGAGGGCGTTACACGCGTCGACGAAACGGTCCTGTCGGGACCAGTCGTCGATCGCGACGGCGAACTCGGGACCGTCGAGACGCCGGTCGGTGAGGTGTTGGCGGTCGTTCCGACCGACGTCGAAAGCGCAGCGGTGACGATCCGCTCCGACGCGGTCAGCCTGCACGCACCGAGCGACGTACCACGGGCCGAGGGCACCAGCGTCCGCAACCGGTTTTCGGGAACTGTCGCATGGCTCGACGCTGGTGACGCCATCGCGCGCGTGGGACTCGAACTTGAGGCCGAGCGCGATGCGGACGGCGACGAGCCGACCGCGCTCGTGGCGCTCGTTACCCGCCGCAGCGTCGAGACGCTGGGCCTCGAGCCCGGTCGATCGATCGTCGCCTCGGTGAAGGCGACGGCAGCGCGGGGCATCTCACGGGACGAGCAGGACGGCGCTGCGACTGGAGCGCGCACTGGGAACTGACTGGGCTGTCGGAGCCGTCGCTGTCTTTCGTCGGGTTCGCTGCCGGCTCGAGCAGTCGTGCGATATCCGGTCGGAGCCACAGGCCTTTCTCGCGGCGGCATCTATTGGCACGCATGTACGATTCGATTCTGGTCGCGACCGACGGCAGCGAGACGGCGACGACCGCGATCGACCACGCGGTCGAACTCGCAGCGCGGTTCGACGCGTCGCTGTACGGCATCGCCGTCGCTGACGATCGGACCGACTACGACACGGGCATCGTCGATCCCGACGAGGCCATGCAACACCTTCGCGAGCGGGCCGCAGACTGGCTCGAGACGGTCGAATCGAAAGCGACCGATGCCGATGTTGCCGTCGAGACGACGGTGCGGACCGGCGTCCCCCACGAAGAAATCCTCGCGTATGCCGCCGAGACTGACAGCGACGTAATCGTCGTCGGTGCTCGGGGTCGCTCGTCGCTCAAGGGTGCCCTGCTCGGCAGCACCATCGACAGGGTCGTTCGAGTCGCCGACCGGACGGTCCTGGTCGTCGGGGACGATGCTGACGACGACCAGACGGGATGAGTACCGCCGGAGGGCGAACATTTACGTCCGCTGTCGTATGACATACCCCTATGTCATTGCTCGTTCCCTTCGACGGGTCGGAGTTGGCCATGAACGCACTCGAGCGCGCCTCCACGTTCGGTGATCTCCTCGACAAGGAAGTCGTCGCCCTGACGGTCATTCCCGACGATGAGGACTACGCACGGGATCGGGGCTGGATCACGCAGGGCGAACCGTTCGATCCGGAGGCGATCGCCGCGGGTATGCAGACCCGCGCCAAAGAGGTCGCACCGGAAGTGACCGTCCGGTCCGAGCGAGTCAGTTCCGACGAGCCGACCGCGACGTCGACGACGAACGTCGTCCGCGAGATCCGGCGGGTCGCCGGCGACCTCGAGGCGTCGGTCGTCTTCATCGGCTCGGAGAACGCGGGCTCGGTCATCGCACCCCAGTCGAGCGTCGGCAGTCCGGTCGCAAACGACCAGCGGTACGATGTCTACGTCGTTCGTGAACCCGGTGAGGATTCCGATCCAGGGGATTTCGCTGATATCGATTCAACGCAGGACGAATTCTGAGCGCGGCCCGAACTGGGGGTTGATCGGCACCCGTCTTGCTGTCAGACGGTCTGCTGTCACGAGTTCCCGGTGAGACCGCAGAGCAGTCGTGGTTGCAGTGGGACAGCAGCCCGTATCACCGTCCGCTAGTCCAGAGGAACGTTTATTCCTCTGACCGACCACGTTTCGAACGATACATGGTCGAACGAAATGGGCGGAGCCAGGAAACGACTCCATCGTCGGGCTCCACCCACAGCCCATCCGACTCGTTCGTCGAGCAGGCGAACGTCGCGGATCCAGCGATCCACGAGCGTTTCGAGACGAACTGGCCGGATTGCTGGACGCGTGCGGCGGATCTCCTTTCGTGGGACGAGCCCTACGACACCGTCCTCGAGGACGACGATGCTCCGTTCTACCGCTGGTTTGCCGATGGGCGATTGAACGCCGCCTACAACTGTCTGGACCGCCATCTCGAGTCGGGTCGGAAAAACCACGCTGCGATTCGCTGGGAGGGCAAGCAGGGCGAACGCCGGACCTACACCTATCAGGATCTCTACGTCGAAGTCAACGAGTTCGCGGCGGCCCTGCGAGACCTCGGCGTCGAAGAGAACGACGTCGTGACGATCTATCTGCCGATGATCCCCGAACTGCCGATCGCGATGTTGGCCTGTGCTCGCATCGGTGCGCCCCACAGCGTCGTCTTCGCCGGCCTCTCTGCGGATGCGCTCGCAACGCGGATGGACGCCGCAAACAGCGAGTTCCTGATCACCTGCGATGGGTACTACCGGCGTGGCGACGCCTTCAACCAGAAGAGCAAAGCGGATAACGCTCGCATCGGCCTCGAGCAGGACGTCCGGACGGTCGTCGTCGACCGCCTCGGCGACGATATGCCACACGTTCTCGGCGACGACGAGTGGGACTACCACGAGCTATGTGACGAGTTCGCAGGCGAGACGGTCGAGCCGGTGTCACGCAACGCCGAGGATATGCTGTTTTTGATGTATACGTCGGGGACGACCGGTCAGCCGAAGGGTGTTGTTCACTCGACGGGCGGTTATCTCGCCCACGTTGCGTGGACGAGCCACGCCGTCCTCGATATCAAACCCGAGGATACCTACTGGTGTGCGGCCGACATCGGCTGGATCACGGGCCACTCCTATATCGTCTACGGGCCGCTCGCGCTTGGTACCACGTCGGTCATGTACGAAGGGACACCCGACTATCCCGACCGGGATCGACTCTGGGAGATCGTCGATCGCAATGCCGTCGACGTCTTCTACACCGCGCCGACGGCGGTCCGTGCGTTCATGAAGTGGGGGTCTGACTATCCGAATCGGCACGATCTCTCCTCACTCCGGCTGCTTGGTACCGTCGGCGAACCGATCAGTCCACGTCCCTGGAACTGGTATCGCGAACATATCGGCGGCGGCGATTGTCCGGTCGTCGATACGTGGTGGCAGACCGAGACCGGCGCCGTGACGGTCTCGACGCTGCCGGGCGTCGACGAGATGAAACCCGGCTCCGCCGGGCCGCCGCTGCCGGGCATCGACGCTCGCGTGATCGACTCCCAGGGTAACGAGGTCGAACCCGGCGAAGCCGGCTATCTCACGCTCGCTCGACCGTGGCCGGGAATGGCCCGGACGCTGTACGACGGCGACGAGCGGTTCGTTACCGAGTACTGGCGGCGTTTTTCCGACCCCGACGCCGACGAGTGGCGCTACTTCAGCGGCGACACGGCCCGGATCGACGAGGACGGCTACATCACCGTCCTCGGTCGAGTCGACGACGTCATCAACGTCTCCGGCCACCGGCTGGGCACGATGGAGATCGAGGGCGCGATCGCCGACGTCGACGGCGTCGCCGAGGCTGCCGTTGTGGGCCGCTCGAACGAGACCGGCAACACCGAGGTCTACGCGTACGTCAGCACCGAACGCGAACGCGAGCCGGATGCGAGCATCCGCACCGCCATCCTCGAGAGCATCGAGTCGGCGATCGGACCGATCGCCCGCCCTGCCGAGGTGATCTTCACGCCGGAACTGCCAAAGACCCGCTCGGGCAAGATCATGCGCCGTTTGCTCGAGGACGTCGCCAACGGCGAGGAACTCGGGGATACGAGCGCGCTCCGCAACCCCGAGATCGTCGGTGAGATTCAGGCCGAAGTCGGCGACGGCAGCCAACCCGGCCAGTGACGTTTCGCAAATTCAGATAGTCCGAAACTAAACCTCATCTCGTTTTCCGATCGGTCCTGTGAAAACCTTGCGAACGGCGGTAATAGGCGATACAATTATGTTCGCGAAACCAAAAGGAGCGAACCATGAGCCTCGAGCAGGGTGTGGGGGCAGTACTCAGACGCCAGGAGTACGAGTCGCTTCTCGACGCTGCCGAGACCTACCGCGAGGCGCTGGTACTCCGTCTCTGTGCCGATGTCGGCCTCCGGCCAGCAGAACTCACGCGGCTCACGATCGACGACATCGAGCAGGTGCGGATCGATCCGCCACGGTATCTGGTTCGAGTCCCGTCCGAGGATGGTGACCGGAACCGAACTGCGTACCTGCCGACGCGTGTCGAACGTGAACTCCGGCGATACGCCCGGAGCAACGGCCTTTCGACCGATGACCGGATCTTTTCGGTGACGCCGCGTCGACTCCAGATGCTCGTCTCCGACGTCGCCGACCGGGCGAGCGACCTCTTTCACGACCCCAGCCTCGCCGAGGTCTCGACGAGCGATCTCCGGCAGTACTTCGCCCACACCGCGCTGGTTGAACACGACGTCAACCCCCGTGTCGTCAAGACTGCGGGCGGCTGGCGCAGTTTCGAAGCCCTCGAGTCCTATCTGCCCGAGCCGACCGATACCGAAATCGTCGACGCCTTCGACGCCGTCGAGCGACCGTCGGGCCCCGGACACGACCGAGCCGGCGACCAATCGAGCCCGGTGATCGGCGACGACAGCGTCATTCGCCTCTTGCTGGCGGCAAGTGATCGGTACGCGTTGCTCCGGCTCGATTCGGATGGCTACGTCGAGCGCTGGAACCGCAGTGCAGCGGCCATGTTCGGGTATCGGGCCGGCGAGATCGTCGGCACGCACGTCTCGACGTTCTATCCCGACGCCGCCGTCGAAAACGGTGCGCCCGAGCGAGCACTATCGACGGCCATCGAGGAATCGGGCACGGAAACCGAAGGCTGGCGCGTCCACAAGGACGGGTCACAGTTTCGGGCGACCGAGGTGATCTCGCCGCTGCGGGACGATCAGGGCCGCCACCGTGGGTTTGCCGTCTTCGTCCGCGACGTCACAGTCGCCCACGAGGAACTGGCGACCGCCCGCAAGCAGCGGAACGAACTCGATCGGCTGTACGCGGTCGCCCGCCGACATCGGGACGTTACGCACGCGTTACTAGATGCAACAGATCACGAAGAGATCGAAACGTCGACGTGCACCGCGCTCACCGACGGCGCTGCCTACGAGTTTGCATGGATCGATCGCGCGACGATGTCGAATCACCGTCGAGAGTGGCGTGCGTCCAGCGGGATCGAACCCGACGCGGTCGAGCACGTGCTCCCCGAGGAGTGGGACAACGAGCCGACCGCCGAGTTCGAGCACGCGGATTCGGCGAGATCGGCCCACGCTGGAGACCGGACTGTCCTCGTCGCAACCGACGTGACGGCATCGCTCGAGGACGAGACGTTCGAGGGTGCCGTCGCGCGAGTCCCGCTTGCCTACGGCGATACCGTCTACGGGCTGCTCTCGGTCGCGACCGATCGCCCAGGGGCGTTCGACGACGACGAGCGGGCGTGGCTCTCGACGATCGGTCGGCAGATCGGCTACGCGATCGCCGCCATCCGTCGGCGAAACCTCCTGTTGTCCGACCGCGTGACGGAACTCGAGGTCGCCTGTCGCGACGAGCGGTCGTTTTTCGTCGCCGCGTCACAACAGCTCGATTGTCGCTTCGAGCTCGACTCGCTGGTCCCGATCGACGAATCGACCCAGCTCTACTACGTCCGCCTCGAGGGGGCGTCACCGGCTGCTGTCTTCGAACTCGCCGAAGACGACCCGGGAATCGAGGACTGTCGGCTGATCGAAACCGATGAGGACGGCTGGCGCGTCGAGTTCGTCATTGACGGCTCCTGTCCCATCGTCACGCTGACGGAGTACGGCGTCACCGTCCGCGAGGCGGTCTTCGAGGACGGCACGGGGACGGTCACCGGTGATTGTGCAGTCGACGCGGACATTCGAACCATCGTCGACGGCCTTCGATCCGCGTTTCCGGACTCCGAACTGGTCGGGAAACGCGAGACCGAACGGGCTGTCCAGACCGCTCGCGAGTTCCGGGAAGGGCTCGAGGACCGCCTGACGGATCGTCAAGAGGCAGCCCTTCGAGCGGCGTATTTCGGTGGGTACTACGACTGGCCCAGAGAGAGCACGGCAGAGGAGGTCGCGGATGCGATGGGTGTCTCCTCACCGACGCTGCACAATCACTTACGAAAGGGTCAACACGAGTTGCTTCGGACGTTCTTAGACGATCCGGACGGCTAGCTGGCCGTTGACGAGCCACTGCCCGTGGTTCGAGCTCGCGCTGTAATGCGAGAGGGGATGCTGGGGTGGCGCTTCCCGGTCGATTTGAGACTAAGTCTCTAGATCCAGCGTTCGATTTGGCGCCACTGACGCTCGATTCGGTACCGATTGGCACGCACGAGCTGGCGTCTCCACCCAGAGTAGCTCGTCGCACCTCCGATTTCACCCCGTTTTTCGGGTGGGCGAGCTGCCTATCACCCCCTAATATAGTCAATATTCCCTATGTCACCCCGCGAGTATCGGGTCGATTTTGCACAACTAGAGGCCGCCTTTACTATGGTAGTCGATAATTGACTGGGTGTACCATGTCACAGGACAATGCCGATCTCGAAGCTCGGCTCGCGGAGCAGGACACGTTCGAGCCTCCCGAGTCGTTCGTCGAGCAGGCAAACGTCACTGACCCTGGGGTCTATGAGGAGTTTGAAGAAAACTGGCCACACTGCTGGGAGCGTGCGGCCGATCTCCTCTCGTGGGAGGAAGAGTACGACTCTGTCCTCGACGACAGCGACGCGCCCTTCTACGAGTGGTTCACGAACGGTAAAATCAACGCCTCGTACAACTGTCTCGACCGGCACGTAGAGGACGACGCCGGCGACAACGTCGCGATCGAGTGGGAAGGCGAACTCGGCGAGACGCGCACCTACACCTACGAGGAACTGCTGGACGAAGTCGAAGACACCGCCGCGATGCTGCGCGACCTCGGCGTTGGCGAGGACGACATCGTCACGCTCTACATGCCGATGATTCCGGAGCTGCCGATCGCGATGCTGGCCTGTGCCCGCATCGGTGCGCCTCACAGCGTCGTCTTCGCCGGCTTCTCGGCGGACGCGCTCGCGACGCGAATGAACTCGGCAGACAGCGAGTACCTCATCACCTGTGACGGCTACTACCGTCGCGGGGACGCACTCGACCACATCTCGAAGACCAACGAGGGCCTCGAGGGCGTCGAGCACGAGGTTTCCGACGTCGTTGTCGTCGACCGACTGGGCGACGACCTCGACCACGAGCTCGCGGACAACCAGCACGACTACGACGACCTCGTCGCCGAGCACGAGGGGTCGACGGTCGAGCCGGTTTCCCGGGACGCCGAGGACATGCTGTTCCTGATGTACACGTCGGGGACGACCGGCCAGCCGAAGGGTGTCAAACACACCACCGGCGGTTATCTTGCCTATAGCGCCTGGACGAGCCACGCCGTCCTCGACATCGAGGCCGACGACACCTACTGGTGTTCGGCCGACATCGGCTGGATTACGGGCCACTCCTACATCGTCTACGGGCCGCTCGCACTGGGCACCACCAGCGTCATGTACGAGGGCACGCCGGACTACCCCGACAAAGACCGCATGTGGGAGATCGTCGAGAAAAACGACGTCGACATCTTCTACACCGCACCGACCGCGATCCGCGCGTTCATGAAGTGGGGCGAGGAGTACCCCGCACAACACGACCTCTCGAGCCTGCGCCTGCTCGGGACCGTCGGGGAGCCCATCAACCCACGCGCGTGGAAGTGGTACTACAAGCACATCGGCAACGAGGAGTGCCCGATCGTCGACACGTGGTGGCAGACCGAAACCGGCGGCATGATGATCACGACGCTGCCGGGTGTCTGCAAGATGAAACCCGGCTCCGCCGGGCCGCCGCTGCCGGGCATCGACGCACAGGTCGTCGACGCACAGGGTGAAGAAGTCGACGCCGGTCAGGCCGGCTACGTCACGGTCAACAACCCGTGGCCCGGCATGCTCCGGACCCTGTACGACAACGACGAGCGATTCATCAACGAGTACTGGGACGAGTACTCCGATCCAGACGCCGACGAGTGGGTCTACTTCCCCGAAGACGGCGCGAAGATCGACGAGGACGACTACATCACCATCCTCGGTCGGGTCGACGACGTGATCAACGTCTCCGGCCACCGGCTGGGGACGATGGAGATCGAGTCGGCCGTCGTCGGCGTCGAAGGCGTCGCCGAAGCCGCCGTCGTCGGTGGCGACCACGAGGTCAAAGGCGAGGCCGTCTACGTCTACGCCATCCCCGAAGACGGCTACGAGGGTGGCGAGGAACTCGAGGAGCGCGCCGCCGAGGCCATCCTCGACTCCATCGGCCCGATCGCCAAGCCCGAAGAGATCGTCTTCACGCACGAACTGCCCAAGACGCGCTCGGGCAAGATCATGCGGCGCCTGCTCGAGGACATCGCGAGCGGAAACGAGCTCGGGAACACCTCGACGCTGCGTAACCCGGACGTCGTCGACGACATCGCGGAGCAGGTCTCGACCGACTAACCACCCATATCTTTTTAAGGTAACAAACAAGTCACTAACACGATTCGTCATAATATGCCAGATAATAACAGCCACAATTCGACCGACAAACAGATCGAAACGGACGGGGGTATGGCCGGACAACCCGCCCAGGCCCACCGAAATACCGACTACCTCAGCTCGGAGGTGAACCTCCTGAAGCCGAGCACGCTGTTCATGCGCGATCACCTGAAGCTCGTCTGGGGGACGTTCATTGTGTGGATGCTCGTTGTTTGGGGACCGGTGACGATGACGTGGATCGCACCGGACGTCATGACGCAGAGTATGCCAGGGCTCGGCTTCCCACTTCACTACTTCCTCATTGCGTTCGGTGCCCCGACCGGGGCATTGATCCTGTCGGCGGTCTACGCCCGCTCTCGGGACCAACTGGACGAAAAATACGGAATCGAGCCTGCCGCAGTCGGTAGCGACAGTGGAACAACGGACGCAGCAGCAACCGACGGAGGTCGTGACCAATGATGGTGCCGCTACAGGCCGAGGCGCTTGACATCTCGTTCAAGCTGATCCCGGCCATCATGATCTTCCTGATGATGGCATCGTTCCTCGCCATCGGCTACGTGTTCAAAGTCGCCGACACCGAGGGCATGTGGGTCGCCGGTCGGGGTATCGGGAACATCGAGAACGGGATGGCGATCGGTGCCAACTGGATGTCGGCCGCCTCGTATCTCGGACTCGCGGGACTCGTTGCCCTCGCCGGGTTCTACGGACTGGCGTTCATCGTCGGCTGGACGACGGGCTACTTCGTGTTGCTCATCTTCCTGGCCGCACAAATGCGTCGGTTCGGCAAGTACACCGCACCCGACTTCGTCGGTGACCGCTTCAACTCGCCGGTCGCACGAGCGCTTGCGGCCTTCACGACGCTGTTGATCGCGTACGTCTACTCGGTCGGACAGGCCCGCGGCATGGGGCTGGTGGGCCAGTACGTCTTCGGGCTCGACATCATCCCGATGATCATCGTGATGATGACGATCACCGTCGGCTACCTGGCACTGTCTGGAATGCTGGGAGCGACGAAGAACATGGCCGTCCAATACGTCATCCTCATCGTCGCGTTCCTCGCGGGTGTGTACGTCGTCGGTTGGTCGCAGGGATACTCCACGGTGCTCCCCCAGATCGAGTACGGGGCGCTCTTCACCGAACTGGGCCGCCAGTTCTCGGAACCGTTCCTCGGCGACAACACGTTCTACCTCTGGGTGGCCACGGCGTTCTCGCTCATCGTCGGTACGTGCGGTCTCCCGCACGTGTTGGTTCGGTTCTATACGGTCCGGAGCGAGCGGACCGCTCGCTGGTCGACCGTCTGGGGCCTGTTCTTCATCTGCCTGCTATACTGGTCCGCGCCGGCAATGGCGGCCTTCGGCGTCGATCTCTTCGGAAATACCCAAGGAGCCGGTGCCTATGCGGCTGAGGGCGGCATGACGGGCGCGGAGGGCGACGTCATCGTCGTGCTGGCCGCGCAGTTCGCCAATCTCCCGACGTGGTTCGTCGGACTCGTGGCCGCAGGGGCGATGGCCGCGGCCATCGCGACGACCGCCGGGCTGTTCATCACCGCCTCCTCGGCAGTCGCACACGACATCTACACCGAGCTGATCAACCCTGACGCGACCCAGCGCCAGCAGGTCCTCATCGGCCGCGCCACCATCATCGTCATCGGCGCGCTGGTGACCGTCACTGCGTTCAACCCGCCGGCACTCATCGGCGAACTGGTCGCATACGCGTTCTCGCTGGCCGGGATCGTGCTGTTCCCGATGTTCTTCCTTGGTCTGTGGTGGGAGAACACCAACAAGCCGGGTGCGCTGGCCGGCATGTCCGCCGGTCTGCTCATCTGGATCACGTCGATCATCAACAGCGTGCTGCCGACCTACATCGGCTTCCTGGCCGATATTGCTGGCGGTGAAGGGGCAGCTATCGTCCCCATCTATGCCCAGTACGTGCCGCCTATCGGGGCGGCGCTCGTTGGGACGCCGGCAGTGTTCATCATCACCATCGCCGTTTCGATGGTGACTGACGAACCACCGATGGAGACCAAACGACTGGTCCGGCAGTGTCACAGTCCCGAACCGATGGGCCAGCAACAGTCCGCACAGGACGTCGTGAGTACCGACGGCGGAGAACCACCTGCAGATGACTAAACCAATGTACGAACGAATACTCGTTCCGACTGACGGCAGCGAAACGTCCGAAGCGGCGGTCGATCACGCACTCGACCTCGCCGAACAGTATGGGGCCGAAGTCCACGCCCTGTACGTGGTCGATACCGACTCGATGAGCCTGAGCCTCGGTGCTGAACAGGTCGATCGCATCGAACAAGGCCAGTTCGGGGAGATGGGTGAAGTCCGAGAACGCGCCGAGCGTGCCACCGGTCACGTTGTCGACCGCGCCCAAGAGCGTGGCCTCGAGAGCGTCGAGAACGTCTCGGCGGGCAAACCCCACTCGCTCATTTCGGACTATATCGACGAAAATGACATCGACCTCGTCGTCATGGGGTCGCACGGTCGGTCCGGCATCAAGCGTGCGCTTCTCGGCAGCGTCACTGAACGGACGCTTCGGTCGACCCATATACCCGTTCTCGTCGTCGACGTCGAGGGACACGAATAGCGAACTGCCGTTTCTTTTGTGTGGTGTCACACCGTTGAGCGGCCGCGCTGTCGACGAGACGATCGCTGATACTCCAGGAGGATCACACCGATCGCATGCGAGCAGCCGTCTCGAGCGGTGAGAGATGTCACGACGCGACCGGGCCCCGCAGGCCGTTACCTGATACGGACTCCTGTCAGTCAGTGCCGGCGCACCCGCGACCCGTCCTGCGGGTGCGCCGGTAACTAGTGATAGCAAACCGTATGACAGTACGAAAAGAGCCAGTTGCTCCGTCGACTCGTGTCTTTCGAGGTGTACTTGCGAGCTCGATCTATCGATTCTGCTGGTTGACCGCGATGTTATAATTCCAGATAAGTCCGAAATACGCGACGATTCCAGCGAGCATACACCCGTAGTACGCCCACGTCGGCCCACCACCGGCGACGTAGAAGATCATCTCGACGAGCGTCACCCAGACGATCGCAAACGCTAGATCTGTCAGCATTCCCCACCGCTCCTCGCGGGCAGTTTGCAGCCACTCTCGAACGCCTGTCATCGACCCATCACCCGGCTCGTAACGTCGTCCATTGTGAGACCGTTTCGCAGGGCCCCGGAAAAAGACTATCGACGTCTCACCACCCTGTCGGCTACTGCTCGTAGAACTCGTCGACTTCGGCTGCCGGAAACGCCGGCGTTGCAGCGGAGACGTACTCGAGTGTTCGGTCACCAGTGTTCTCGAGGCCGTGTTCGGTGTTCGCCGGAATGTGCACGAGATCGCCGGCCTCGACGGCGCGTTCCTCGTCGCCGACGGTCATGATACCGGTTCCAGCAAGGATGACGTAGGCCTGTTCCGGATCGTGCTCGTGGAGTACTTGCCGTGCACCCGGGTCGATATCGACCCAGGTGATCGTCAGCTCGGTCTCCGGGTCGTCGTGGCGTGAGTTGAGGATATGAGAGACCAGCCCATCGTTGCGAGTGAGTGCCGGCGCGTCGGATTTGTTCATTTTCCTCATGTTGGTATCGAATTGTGTTTGAGGTATAAACTTTGACAAGCCGATACTATCGTCACTCCTCCCAGTACTCGGTCTCGTCGTCGATGTGGTAGTAGCCCTCGAGCGTCCGTTCCCCGCGACCGCCTGGCGGTGAGCCGACGAAGACACCGAACTTGTCTATCTCGGGGTAGACGGTGACGTCCGGTTCGTTCATCGTCGACATCGCGAGATACCGAAGGGGCTCTTCGCTGTCGTTGACGACGCGATGGCCACCGCGCTCGTTCGCTGGGAGGGAAACGTAATCGCCAGCCGCCAGGCCCTCGAGGCCGTCGTCAGTTTTGAGTTTGCCCTCGCCCGCCAGCACGTAGAGTGCCTCTTCGTTGGCCGTGTGGTAGTGGTAGGGCCACGAGCGCATGCCCGGCGGGAGTTCGTAGAGGCTACAGCCGAGTTCCGAGGCGTCGACGGCGCTCGAGAGTTCTTTCCGCCGAAACGTCGTCTCGTCGGGATCGTACGTCTTCCAGCCGATATCCGATTGGTTCGTCTTCTCCATACTACGGCTATTTGTGCCTTCTTTCACATATTAGTGCGGGCCGGTCCCGCCACACGTCAGGGACAGCCGATCGACGAGGCGATCTCGAGCAGCGGTGCATCGTCGGTGAGACTCGAGACTTCGTAGTTCAGTTCGTCACAGGTCCAGAACACGCTCTGAATCCGCCCATCGCGACGGTAGGCTGTGTGGCCGTCGAACTCGATTTCCTCGAGCACGTCGGGGCTGAACCGCTGGACCTCCCGGACGGCCACGTAGAGTTCGCGTGCGACCACGTTCGGATCGTTGTACCACAGCGTCGTCGTCGTCCCGAACCGCTCTGCTTTCTCGACGACGGTGACTCGATCGAGGGTGTACGACGCCGGGATCGCCGGCTCCGGCAGGTCGTACGGAGCGACGTCTGCGGCAGCCGCTCGCGACTCGAAGACGCCCAACGGCTTGCGTCCGTCGGTGACGACGGTCGCGTCGTTCGGCGGGTCGTACGTGAACGTTCCCGGCTCGAGCCCCACGTCGATCGCGAGATCGGTGTACGTGACGGCCAGTTCGTGACGGGTTTCGCCGTCGATGCTGACCGTGTTTCGCTCCTTGATCGGATACCGATACTCGTCGTCGATCCAGACGGTCCGGGTGACGTCCATCGCGTCGGGATCGCCGGTCGCCCGGAGTGGCACGACGAAAGTCGTCTCTCCGACGACGAGACTGATCGCCGGCCCGATATCGTCGGTTGGTGGCTTCGTCTCGATAACGTGTGCTTCGCGACCGTCGATCATTTCACTCCCTTCGTAGCCGAGGCGGGACTCCTCGAGGAGGCTCTCGAGAACGAGCCGCGTCCGATCGGTATCGACCTTGTTCGGATGATACTGTTTGTCGACGATCGCTGTCGACGGGTTGTACTCCCATGTCGTGGCTCGGTTGGTCACGGTTACAGCACCAACTGGGACGTCGGGATCGGTCGACTCGCGGACCTCGATGCGCTGTTTGGCCGGCGGTTTGCGCGCGATGCGCTCGGTTCGTTCGACGGTCTCGTCGGGCGTTTCGACCGTCATCGTTCGACGGGCCTGCAGGTTGGTCATGCGGCGGCGTGTCTCGATCGCATCACGGACGAGGTCCTCGCTCGAGGGAGGATCGTCGCGACCCGGATAGCTGACACAGCCGGCGAGTGCGACCGTCGCTCCGACGGCGAGGATCCGCCGACGATTCATGCGAAAGCAATTACCATCAGTGGTGATAAGTCTGTAGGTTCGAACCGATTTCCGATCGCCGGGACCCCCGAGATTTTGTGCGCGGCTCTCACACGTCCAGTCATGAACGTTGACGCCGATCTTTCCGCCCTTCGCGAATACCTCGCTGCTGCAGGGCTCGACGGCTACCTGATCGACGACGACGCCTCGGATTCAGACCAGCGGTACGTCTCGGGCTTTACCGCACCGGATCTCTACCAGACGCTCGTCACGCGGGAGGGTATCCATCTGCTCGTCTCCGGACTCGAGTACGGTCGCGCGAGCGCCGAGGCGAACGCGGATACGGTCACCCGGCGGGCCGCCTATGACTACCAGCAACTGGTCGCCGAACACGGCCAGTACGAGGGGCGGATTCAGACGATCGCGGCCTTTCTCGCGGATCACGACGTCGCCTCGATCGCCGTGCCACGCAGCTTTCCGACGGGGACCGCCGACGGACTCCGCGAGCACGGCCTCACGGTCACGGTCGAGTCCGACGGGATCGTGACGGATATCCGCGCGAGTAAAACCGACTGGGAACTCGAGCAGATTCGGGCGAGCCAGCGGGCAAACGAGGCCGCCATGGCACGAGCCGAGGAGTTGATCGCCACCGCGACGATCGAGGACGGAACCCTCGTTCACGACGGCGACCCACTCACCAGCGAACGTGTCACGGAGGATATCGAGATCACGCTGTTGCGCCACGGCTGTGCGCTAGACGACACGATCGTCGCCTGCGGGGCCGACGGTGCGGATCCCCACGACCGAGGTAGCGGGCCGCTTGAGGCCGACGAACTGATCGTGATCGACATTTTCCCCCGCGATAAGGAGACTGGCTACCACGCCGACATGACCCGCACGTTCGCCCGCGGCGATCCGGGTGCGGAGGCCAGCCGGCGCTACGAGGTCACCCGCGAGGCCTACGAGGCCGCCCTCGAGACCGTCGAGGCTGGCGTCACCGGCGCTGCCGTCCACGGCGCGGCCTGCGATGTGATCGAGGACGCGGGCTACGCGACGCTTCGGAGTGATCCGACCACCGAGACCGGCTTTATCCACAGCACCGGCCACGGCGTCGGGCTGGACATCCACGAACAGCCAAGTGTGTCGTCGGCTGGCGGCGAGCTCCAGCCGGGCCACGTGATCTCGATCGAACCCGGAATCTATGACCCTGCAGTCGGTGGCGTCCGCATCGAGGATCTGATCGTCGTCACCGAAGACGGCTACGAGAATTTGACCGACTATCGCGTGGGGCTCGACCCCGTCGCGGACTCGCGTTAGCGATAGCCGCCGTCGTCCGTGCCGCGAGCATCGTCGATTCGGTCGAACTGCTCGTCGCTCAACTCGAGGTCGACTGCGCCGACGTTTTCTTCGAGTTGGTCCGGGGTGCGTGCGCCGACGATCGGCACGCAGGTAAAGCGGTCCTGATCCATCAGCCATCGCAGGGAGACCTGTGCGGGCGTCGCGTCGAGGTCGTCGGCGACGGATTCGACGGCTTCGAGCACTTCCCAGGCCGTCGCGCTCGTATACCGATCCTCGAACAGGTCGGTGAGGCTGGCCCGCGAGCCGTCCGGCGCGACAACGGTCCCGTCCTCGTCGCGCTCGTATTTTCCGGTGAGGAAGCCGCCGGCAAGCGGCGAGTACGGACAGACCGCGATGTCCTGATCCGCACAGACGTCGAGGTAGTCGCCGACATCGTCCGTATCGGCCGCGTTGAACATCGGCTGGGTTACGTCGAATCGCTCGAGGCCCTCGACGTCGCTCGTCCACAGCGCTTTGGTGAGTTTCCAGGCGGCCATGCTCGAGGCGCCCAGGTGGTTGACTTTCCCCTCGCGGACGAGGTCGGTGAGTGTCCGCAGGGTCTCTTCGATGGGGGTGTCGTCGTCCCAGCGGTGGATGTAGTACAGATCGAGGTAGTCGGTTCCCAGTCGCTCTAGGGTCCCCTCGATCTGGGCGCGGATATGTTTACGTCCGAGCCCGGAGTCGTTCGGCCCGGGTTCGCCCCAGCCGTCGAAGGGGAAGTAGACCTTCGAGGCGATGACGAAGTCCTCGCGGTCGTGGTCTGCGAGCCACTCGCCGATCCACTCCTCGCTGGTGCCGTCGGGATCGCCGTAGACGTTGGCCGTGTCGATGAAGTTGATCCCGTGGTCCCAGGCAGCGTCGAGAAGTTCGTGGGCTTCTTCGCGTTCCGTTTCGACGATGCCGCCGGTCTCGCGACCGAAGCGCCAGGTGCCGAAACAGAGTCGCGAGACCGTCGTGCCCGTGTTACCGAGCGTGGTGTACTCCATAGCTGGGGTTCGGCGGCGACCGCCAAAACGGGTTTGGAAGCGGTGATCGCCCGCTGACGGGTCCGCTCGAAGCCACTCGAGAGCGCCGTTTCCGAAGTTACAAATCGCTTGCCGGTCACCTCCCGGTGATGAATTACTGGTGGCGTCGAATCGTGCTCTCACTGGTTGCCGTTTTCGTTCTCGTGTTCGTCTATGCCGGCATCTATCAGGCCGGAATGGCCGCCTTCGAGGGGGTGAACATGTCGTACTTCGAGGCGCTTCAGTTCGTGATCGAAGCGCTGACGACCGCCGGCTTCGGCGGCGATTCAGCCGACTGGCAGAGCGTCCCGACGAATCTGATGGTGATCGCGATGAACCTCACCGGCGTCCTGCTCGTCTTCCTCGCGCTGCCACTGCTCGTCGTCCCGCTGTTCCAACAGGCGCTCGAGGATCGACCGCCCGAGTCCACTGACCTCACTGACCACGTCGTCATCTGCTCATACACGCCGCGGTCTGACGTGCTCGCGGACGAGCTCGAGGCGGCGAACGTCCCCTACGTCTTCATCGACGACGATCCCGAACTCGTGGTCGAACTCGACAACGGGGGAGTCGACGCCATCCACGGCGAACTCGATCAGGCGGAAACACTTCGGGCAGCAAACGTCACCGATGCCCGTGCGCTCGTCACTGACATCGATGCCGAGACCAACGCGATGGTGATCCTCACTGCCCGCGAACTCTCGAGCGAGCTGACGATCGTCAGCGTCGCCGAGGACGAAGACGTCGCGAGTTACCACCGCTACGCCGGAGCCGACGAGATCGTCCGCCCACGGCGGGTGCTCGGACAGAGCCTTGCCACGAAGGCGACGACGACGATCTCGGCCGAGCTTCGGGACACGATCGCGCTCAGCGAGGACTTCACGGTGACCGAACTGCTCGTCAAGGAACACAGCGATCTCGTCGGCCAGACGATTTCCGAGTCGGGAATCAGAGATCGAATGGGAGTCACCGTCATCGGCGCGTGGTTCAACGGTGAGTTCGTCCCTGTTCCCGGCCCCGACGACGTAATCGACGACAACACGATCTTGCTCGTCGCGGGTCGTCGTGACGACCTCACGGAACTGAAATCGCGAACGGTGTCGAGCCTGCCACGCCGCCCAAACCGAGTAGTCGTGGGCGGTTACGGCGTCGTCGGTCGAACCGCGGTGGAAACGCTGGCTGCAAACGACGTCGCTACGTTCACCATCGATACCGCCGACGAAGACGGGGTCGATATCGTCGGCAGTGTCACCGACGAAGCAGTCCTGGAGACGGCGGGTGTCTCCGACGGCCAGTCGGTCGTGTTGACCCTCGACGACGATGCGGCATCGATCTACGCGACGCTGGTGATCAAGCAAATGGCGCCGAGCGTCGAAATCATCGTTCGAGCGAACGAAACCGAGAACATTCCGAAGTTCTACCGGGCCGGCGCGGAGTACGTCCTCTCGCTCTCGACAGTGACTGGTCGAATGCTCGCGTCCGCGCTGATCGAGGACGAAGAGATCCTCACGCCGGAGACACAGTTCGAACTCGTCCGGACGACCGCGCCGAAAATCGTCGGTCGAAGTCTCGGGGACGTCGACCTGCGGGCACGGACCGGATGTACCGTCGTTGCGGCCGAGCGCAACGGCGACCTACTGACCGACCTCGGACCGGACTTCGTCGTCCGCGAGGACGACGTGTTGATCGTCGCGGGGAGTGACGAGGCGATCAATCGGTTCGTCGCGGTCGCAACGAGTTAGAACGACGGCAACACCTCCGCCTCGTAGAGCTCGAGCGCCTTCCCTTGCTCCGGGCCGATCTGGTGGTAGTAGACGTGGTCGTAGCCGGCGTCGATCGCCTGCTCGATGCTATCGATGTGGGCCTGTGGGTCCGGTTCAGTGGTGGTCCCCGATTCCGCAATGTCTGCTTTCTCGACCAGCTGGGCGGCCTGCTCGAAGTGTGCAGGCGTCGGCAACTCCTGGCCGAGTTCGCCCGGAAGCGAGCCGTTGGGCCACTGTTCGTAGATCGTCTCGATCGCATCCTCCTCGCTGTCGGCGTAGCAGCCGTGTAGCTGGGTGTATTTCGGCCCGTCGCCGCCGGCGTCCTCGTAGCCATCGACGATGTCCCCCTTCGGCCCGGAACACCAGAGGCCATCCGCGTGGTCTGCTGCCCACCGGGCCGTCTGCGGACCGAATGCACTGGCGACCGTCGTCGGCTGCTCGTCGGGGACCGTATAGAGGCGCGCGTTCTCGACCGTATAGTGCTCGCCGCGGTGACTCGTCGTCTCGCCAGTCCAGAGTTTTCGCATGACGTCTAGCGCTTCCTCGAGTTTTGCGAGGCGGACGTCGTGTTCGGGCCAGCGCTCGCCGGTGATGTGCTCGTTTAGGTTCTCGCCGGTGCCGACGCCGAACGTGAACCGATCGCCGAGCAGTTCGTCGACGGTGGCGACGGCATGGGCGACGTTGACCGGATGGATGCGGGTCGTCGGACAGGTGACACCGACCCCGACCTCGATCTCGTCGGTCGCGTTCGCGATGGCACCTAGCGTCGACCAGACGAACGGCGACTCCCCCTGCGCGGAGATCCACGGGTGGAAGTGATCCGAAATCGAGACGAAATCGAAGCCGGCGGCCTCGGCGCGACGGGCGATGTCGACCAGTTCCGTCGGACCGAACTCCTCGCTCGAGAGGGTGTATCCGAGCTGGGGCATTCTCGAGGCAGTACCACGGTCCGGCGGGTAACGGTTGAGCCTGCGACGGCAAGAGCGCGGTTCGGAACGAGCAACGTGAGTGAGAACCGCGATACGAACGGTGCGAAGCACGGTGAGCAGCATGGCGTTTTTCGACCCGTCTGTGCGGCCAGCCGAATCGAACCCCTTACCCGCGATGCGTGGGAACCGACCGCTATGGAAGCCGTAGTCGAAGCAACGGATCTCGAGAAGACCTACGGCGAGACCGTCGCCTTATCCCAGGCCTCGCTGTCGGTCGCCTGTGGCGAGGTCTTCGCGCTGATCGGCCCGAACGGGGCCGGCAAGACGACGCTCGTCCGCGCGCTGACGGGGACGACCGAACCCGACGGCGGCAGCGCGCGAATCCTCGGCGCGAAGCCAGCAGCAGTCGATCGCGGTCGCCTGGGCGTCCTCCCACAGGAGTTCTCGCCACCGGGTCGCCTCAGCGCTCGCGAACTGCTCGCCTACTACGCCGGCCTCTACGACGACGCGCGCGATCCGGACGACGTGCTCGCGGACGTCGGGCTCGTCGATGCGGGCGATACCTGGTACGAGGACCTCTCGGGCGGCCAACAGCGCCGGGCCTGCGTCGGCTCCGCGCTGGTCAACGACCCCGATCTGCTCTTTCTCGACGAGCCGACGACCGGCATTGATCCCGCCGGTCGCCGCACCGTCTGGCGACTGATCGAGGACCTCGCCGACGCCGGGACGACGGTCGTCCTCACGACACACGACATGGCCGAAGCCGAACGACTCGCCGACCGCGTCGGCCTGCTCGCCGACGGCTCGCTCGTCGCACAGGGCCCGCCCAAAGCCCTCGTTCGGGACCACGGCGGCTCGAGCCGACTCACCATCGAGACGGCGGCCGACCCCGATGCCTTCGCGGACCTCGCGTACCCGGTCGAGCGACCGGAACGCGGCCGCAACCGGAACCCCGACAGCGCGGTCGTCGTTCGTGAGATCGACCCCGCCGCGATCGGGACTGTGGTCGACCATCTCAAGGAGCAAGGCATCGAGTACACGGAACTCTCGTGGGCCGAACCGGACCTCGAGGACGTCTATCTCGCGCTGGCCGACGTGACCGAACGCGAGCGAACGGATCGACTCGGGAGCGAAAGCGAAGACGCAGACCTCGTGCAGGCGGGTGAGACGGCATGAGCCGGATGGGACGCGTCAGGGCCGAGACGAGCGCCGGCTGGCGATCCTTTATCCGCCGGCGGACAGCAGTCTTCTTTACGTTCTTCTTCCCGGTGATCCTGATCGTCATCTTCGGCGCGTTGATCCGGACCGATCCGACCGGTGAGGGGCTGTTCACGGAGCCGGCGGCCTACTACGTGCCGGGCTATCTCGCCGTCGTCGTCCTCTTTACGCCGCTGTCGCGGATGGGCAGCGAGGTCGCACGCCACCGTGAGGGGAGCCGGTTCGAGAAACTCGCGACGACGCCGCTGACCCGTCCCGAGTGGTTGCTCGCCCAGACCGCGGTCAACGCAGCGATCATCGGCCTGGCGAGCCTGCTCATCCTTGGACTGGTGATCCTGCTGACCGGCGCCCAGATCACGTTCTCACCGCTGTTAGTACCGTATATCCTGATCGGTGTGATCTGTTTCTGTGGCGTCGGCGCGATGCTCGGCAGCTACACCGACTCCCAGGACGGCGCGGTCGCCGCCAGCAACGCGATCGGGCTGCCGCTGCTCTTCCTCTCGGAGACGTTCATCTCCCTGTCACAACTGCCCGGTTGGTTCGAACCCCTTGTGAACCTCTCGCCGCTGACCTACTTCGCACGCGGCGTGCGGGCCGCGACCTACACGGACGCAACGACACCCGCGGTCGCCGGCGTCGACCCTGCACTCGCGAACCTCGGGATCCTCGCCGCGCTCGCCGTCGTCGCCTTCGCGCTCGGTGCGCGATCGATCCCGCGGACGGACTAATCGTTGGCCGCGAGAACGAACCGATTTAGGCCCCGCACACCAACCTCCGGCAACCAGCATGCGCCCAGCCCATCCCACCGAGCAGGCCGTCGGTATGGACCACTACGTCTCTGAAACCGACGGCGTCGGCGGCCACCTTCGCGAGGACGACGAACACTTCCGGGTGCGCGAACTCGAGCGCTTCGACACCCAACCCGTCGACGCCTCGATGGACGCCTACCCGCATCTCGTCTTCCGGGCGACGCTGCAGGGCTGGGACACCAACGACTTCGCATCGCGACTCTCGGATGCGCTCGGACTCTCCCGCGAGCGGGTCAACTGGGCCGGGACGAAAGACAAGTACGCCGTGACGACACAGCTGTTTTCGGTCTACGGAGCCGATCCCGAGGACATCCCCGAGATCGACGGGGCCGAGATCGAGGTACTGGGCCGGGCAGGCCGAAATCTCGAGTTCGGCGACCTCGCGGGCAACGCCTTCGAACTTGTCGTCAGCGAACCCGACCGACCTGACAACGCCACGGCGATCACCAACGAACTGCACGAGTTCGGTGGGCTCGAGGATCAAGGGAGCGACGACGCGACCTCGATCGGCGTCCCGAATTTCTTCGGCCAGCAGCGCTTTGGCAGCCGCCGGCCGGTCACCCACGAGGTCGGCCTCGCGATCGCTCGTGGCGACTGGGAAGGCGCAGTGATGGCCTACCTCGGGAACCCGACGGACGCGGAACCGGAGTCGACCCAGGAAGCCAGAGCCTTCGTCGAGGAGACGCGCGACTGGCAGGAAGCCTTAGAGCGTGTTCCCAACCGCCTCCGGTACGAGCGCTCGATGATTCACGCGCTCGCAGAAC
Organism: Natrinema sp. HArc-T2; assembly: GCF_041821085.1. Lineage (NCBI taxonomy): Archaea > Methanobacteriati > Methanobacteriota > Halobacteria > Halobacteriales > Natrialbaceae > Natrinema > Natrinema sp. HArc-T2. Next base: position 420,584 of record NZ_JBGUAZ010000001.1, read on the forward strand.
ACGACGGCGAGCCCGGTTCCGACGAGTTCCGGGCCGCCCTCGAGCGCGTCCCCTCGAACCTCCAGCGGCTGTTCGTCCACGCGGCCCAGTCGTACGCGTTCAACCTGATGCTGTCCGAACGGCTCGAGCGCGACCTGCCGTTCGATCGTCCCGTCGACGGCGACGTGGTCTGTTTTGCCGATACCGACGCACCTGATGGGCTCGAGTTGCCCGATCCCGACCGACTCCAGCGGGTCGACGAGCGCCGCGTCGGCTCGGTGACCCGCCACTGCGAGCGTGGCCGGGCGTTCGTCACCGCGCCGCTGGTCGGCACCGAGACGGAGCTGACCGACGGCGAGCAAGGCGAGATCGAACGCGCCGTCCTCGACGACCTCGGCCTCGAGCCATCGGATTTCGACCTCCCCGGCGAGTTCCACTCCACGGGCACGCGGCGGGCGATCCTTCTGCGGACGGATCTGTCGCTCGAGACCGAGCCGCTGACCCTCTCGTTTGCGCTCCCGAAGGGGTCGTACGCGACGGTCGTCTCCCGGGAGTATCTGAAGGTCGATCCGATCGACCTCGGCTGACGCCGTCGCGTCCGAACGCAGCCAGTCTCGAGATGGTCGCCGAACCGTTTACATGGTGGTACGAGTAGGCTCGCACATGATCGGCACGGACGAGACTCGCGAGATCGTCGACTGGCGAAAGACGACCGAAGACGGGAAACCAACCTACGAGATCGAGTACAGCGAGCCGGTTCCGGAGCCGACGGGGCGATCGAAGGCGCTGTTCGGTGCGAGCAGCGGTGGAACGGTGCCGGCCGGCGAGCAGTCGTTTCTGTTGCCGGACGGCGAGCGGATCCCCGCGACTGAGGCAGTCTTCGAGGCTGACGGGACCACGCTACGCGTCCGCCACGAACCGTCGACGCTGGCTCGCCTCCGCCGATACCTGCCGTGGTGAACTGGGCTGGCCTCGATCGCGTGCGGGGTCGCTGACAGCCTTTTGCCTGCTCGCGTTCAACGGACACCCATGCGTAGCAAACGCGTCCAACGGGAGATCGACGATCTCGTCGCGCAGGGCTGGCGGATCGAGGAGGAGACGCCCGACCGCGTCGTGATGGTCGACCGAGAGTTCGGCTCGGTCGGCTCGCACATCGTCGTCGCGCTGCTGACGTTCTGGTTCTCGCTGGGTGTTGGAAACGTCGTCTGGGCGGCGTACAACTACGTCTCGAACTCTCGGCGTCGCGTGCTCTGGGAGGACGGCGATGCCTGTCCGTCCTGTGGGGCCGCTGTGTCGGCGACCGACGACTACTGCCCGTCCTGTGGTGAGGCCCTCGAGAGCGGTCCCGACCCGACCGACGCGGTCTCCTGTCCCGACTGTGAGGCCGTCGTCGCCGCCGGCTCGCGATACTGTCCGGCTTGCGGGACGGAACTCGCGGACGCGGCAGATAAATCCACGTAGCGGACCTCACCGTCACGAACCGAACTGATAGGTACGTTGGGCCCTAGACCGTGTATACGGCAATGGAACTGGATTCGGACCCTCACATTCTCCTGACGAACGACGACGGGATCGACGCACCCGGGATCCGGGCGCTGTACGACGCACTGCAGGCGGTCGGCACGGTCACCGTCGTCGCGCCCGATCGGAACCGCAGCGCCGTCGGTCGCTCGCTCTCGTATGGCCGGACGCGATCCTCGCCCGACGACCTCTCGCTGGACCTGGAATCGGATTCGTTTACCTCGCCAGTTCCACACACCGACCACGAACTCGGCTACGCCGTCGACGGCACGCCCTGTGACTGTGCCATCGTCGGCGTCAACGCCATCGAGCCCGAACCCGACATCGTCGTCTCGGGCTGTAACGCCGGCGCGAACCTCGGTGCGTACGTCTTCTCCCGCTCGGGAACGGTGAGCGCTGCGATGGAAGCAGCCTTCCTCGAGACGCCGTCGATCGCCGTTTCGATGGACACGCTCGGCTACGACACCGACCTCGAGCCGACCGATTTCGAGCGAGCGGCCGAGATCACAGCCACGATCCTCGACGGTGCACCCGGAACGGGCCTGTTCGACCGCGTCGACTACCTGAACGTCAACGTTCCTCGCCCGGATCGCGAGCCAAACGGCTATGCGATCACGCGCCCGACCCGCGTCTACGAGATGGACGCGACGGTCGAAGACGGCGGCTTCCAGTTGACCAACCGCCTCTGGCAACAGATGGCCAACCGGGACATCCCCGATCCAGCAGACACCGACCGCCACGCCGTGCTCGCAGGTCTGGTCTCGATTTCGCCGCTTCGCATCCCCTACGACGTCGTCGATACCGACCCCGTCCGGACGATCATCGAGCGCATTCTGTAGCGCCGTGACCGCCAACAAAAACACGGCTGTTTTACACGACCGGTGTCAAACGGCGAGTATGGAGTGTCGTCACTGTGCGTCGCCGCTCGAGAAACCCGGGGACTACTGTCTGGTCTGCCGGGACGCCAACACCGAGGCGATCGTCCTCGAGGCGGCACGCGACAGGGCGACGATCACGATGCTCGCGGGCGAGGACGAGACACGCGAGCGCGACGAATCGGCAGACCCCGACAAACAGATCCTCGGCGAGACGACGATCACGACGACGCCGGAAGACGGCGAGAACGAGCCGATCGAACTCCGGAACTTCGCCGGGCTGATCGCCGACGAAATCCGCCGGAAGCGCCCTGACGAGGTCTATGCCGGTGGGACGCGGGCAGTGATCCGTGCCGTGCGCGAGGACCTCCACCATCCGTTCTACCGCGTCGACGACGACGAGCCAGTCCAGGCCGTCCTCGAGCGTCGCGGCAATCGCGCGCTCGATGTCGTCGAGACGCCGCCGGCCGAGAAGATCGGCGGCAGCCACACCACGCTCATCGGCGGGCGGACGGGCATGGAGGCGATCCACGCCGTTGCGGGCCACCCCCACGTCAAGAAGGTCATTCCGGGCCCCATCGACGCCGGCGGCAAGGGCTCCCAGTCGGGCATGCGCGCGAAGGTCACCCGCGCTGACGACGGCGGTAACGTGCGGATGCTGCTCCGGGACGGCTCGAGTGTGCAGGAAAATCGCGTCGTGACGACCGCTCGAGATCGAGAGATGGGCGAGCGAATTCGGGCGGATTTGAATGACGTGCTCGCTGAAGCGGAGTTTCAGTAGCTATTCTTCGACCGGTTCGACTGATTGATTATCCGGCTGTCCGTCAACCGGCTCCGCCGGGGAGTCTTCTGTCTGTTCGTCTCCGGGTGAGTCGGGCGATTCCGGTTCCTCCGGTGGTTCTGATTCTTCGGGAGTGTCTGGCTCTTCCGGTGGTCCTGGTTCTTCAGGCGAGTCAGGTTCCTCTGGTGGTCCCGGTTCCTGGGGACTGTCTGGCTCTTCCGGTTGCTCGTCGGGAGTGCTGTCGGGCGATTCGTCAGCCGTTTCGGGTTCAGTCACCGTGAACTGGATCGACGCAGCGTCGTCGTCGGTGCGCACGGTTGCGGTTCGGTCGCCGACATCCGTCTGGGTCGTCGCATACGTCAGCGTGACTGATCCCGTCTCGTCGGCAGCGAGTGACACAGATTGGGTGTCGACGCCCTGTTGCTGGTCGATATCCAGGTACACGTTAGTCTCGCCGGCTTCGGTGCCGACGTTCGTCACCTCGGCGGTCACCTCGAGTGTGGCTCCGGCTTCGACTGGATCGGTCGCGTTCACAGTCGTCACCTCGAACGCCGCCGTCTCGGCTGGTTCCTCGACGGTCACCTGCGCCGTCGCCTCGTCGTCCTCGCTGCGAACGGTGACCGCGAGTTCGCCGACGTCTTCGGGCCGGGTCTGGTACGACAGCGTCACCGTTTCGAGCGCACCTTCCTCGAGATCGACCTGCGCGGTGTCGACGACCTGCCCGCCGACCGCGAGCGCGAACTCCCGAGATCCGGTGGCGTTGCCGATGTTTTCGACCTCGACCGTCACCTCGAGCGTCTCACCGGCCACTACGGGGGCTGTCGTCTCGAGGATGGCGACCGAAAACGCGGGCTCCGGATCTCGATACTCGCCGGCTGGCTCCGTCTCGGCCCGGAGCGTCTCGTCGTAGAGATAGTTTTCGAGGTCGATCTCCCAGACGAGTCGTTCGTCGTCGGTTTGGGGCGTCCACTCGACGGCGAACGAGTGGGTTCCGGGCTCGAGCGCAGGCGGTTCGTCCTCAGTTGTTCCCGCGACGAACGCGCCGCCAACGAGTTCGAGATCGTTCGGGTTCTCGTAGCCGAACGTAACTGTGTAGCTGTCGCCTTCCGTGGGCGTGACGTCCTCGAGTGCGATTGACGGTCGCTCGGGCCGGCGTTCGTCGATGCAGTCGTTTGGGTTGCTTTCGCGGCGCTCATCCGATTCGAACCAGTTGACGAAGACGGTCCCGATAGTCGAGCCGAAGCCGTCGTCTCTGAGTCCGACGACGACCTCGTCGTCGGTCCGGTCGAGGACCCCCTCGTCATCGCTGATCTGGAGCCGAATCGTCCCGGAAAACGGGGCATCGATCGCGTCGCCGATCGTGATCCCCGGATGGGCGTTGCCGACGCCTACCGAGTCGACGAAGAGCGTCTCGACGGTCAGATCGTCGCCATCTTCGAACGTCCCGGAGACGGTCGCCTGCGTGCAGTTGACAAATTCGATCTCGAAGTCCCTGTCATCGGTGCCGTAGACGAGGACCGTCCGTTCGTCCGAGGCAACAGCGCTCTCGACGCGAACCGGGAACTCCTGGTCGTTTTCGACGAGTGCCGTTTCGAACGCCATCGTGACTGTCTCACGGGCACCCGGTTCGAGCCGTATCGACGCGGTATCCACGACGGTCGGATCGTGGCCGACGACGAACTCGAGATCCTGCGTCACGGTGACCTCGCTTGCGTTCTCGACTTCGGCGGTCACCTCGAGGACGTCGCCAGCGTCGACGGGATCGTTCGTCCCGGTGATCGTCACGGTTACATCGACGTCGTCCGTGCCGATCACCTCGACGTCGCGGACCGCTGCGTCGTCGTCGCTTTCGACCCGCACGGGAAACGTCTGTGTTCGCCGGACGAGCGCTGTTTCGAATTCGAGATCGACCGTCTCGGTCTCGCCACCGGCGACCGTCACCGACTGGGAATCGACGAGTTCGGGATCGTGACCGACGATCAGTTCGATCTCCTGGGTCGTCTCCGACTCGGCAGTGTTTTCGAGTGTTGCAGTCACCTCGAGGACGTCGCCGGTCGTGACCGGGTCGTTCGTCTCGATGTTCGTCACTGCCAGCGGCGGCTCGTCGACGTAGACGAAGACGGGGACCTCGTCGGAATCGCCCTCGGTTTCGATCCGGGCCGGGAACTCTTGGTCGTTCCTGACGAGCGCGGTCTCGTACCCCATCGTAACCGTCTCGGATTCGCCGGGCTCGAGCGAGACCACTGTCGTATCGACCACCGTCGGATCGTGACCGACGATCAACTGCACCTCTCGCGTAAGGCCCGTGCTGTGGCTGTTCTCGAACTCGGCGATCACCTCGAGAAACTCGCCCGTCTGGACCGGTGCGTTGGTCTCCACGATCGTCACGTCCAGTCCGATATCCTCAGTGCCGATCACTTCGACCGTCCGTTCATCGGCGCTGTCTTCGGTTTCGACCCGCGCGGGGAACGTCTGGGTTCGCCTGACGACTGCCGTTTCGAACTCGAGATCGATCGTTTCGGACTCGCCCCCGCCGACGGCCACCGACTGGCTGTCGACGAGTTCGGGATCGTGGCCGACGATCAGATCGACATCCTGTGTTATTTCGGTGTCGGTCGTGTTCTCGACCGTCGCCGTGACCTCGAGCACCTCGCCGGCGTCGACGGGATCGTTCGTCTCGATGATCGACACGGCCAGGTCTGCATCGGTTTCACCGACATCGTCGATCACCCACGACCGTTCGGACGTGATCGTTCCGTTCTCGCTGATCACCCAGGCGATGATCGGACACCCATGGCAGCCGCTCTCGAGCGAGAGCGTCGCGGTGTCTTTGCTCCCGCTCACCGCTGTCTCACCGAGGATGACGTCCGCGTGGCCGAGCCACCAGACGACGCGGTCGAGCGCGCCGTCGGGATGTGCGACATCCAGCTCGAGTTCGATCGATTCGTCGGTGGTCATCGCGAGTGACTCGTCAGCCGGCCGCCTGCCCTCGATGGTCGGCGCTGCGGTCCCGGTTTCTGCCACGGTGATCGTCCACGTCGCTCGGCGGGGCTCGTCGTCGCCGACGGCAGCAGCGACCTCGTAGGTGCCTGCCGAGTCGAACGTCGTCTGCCAGTAGTCGGCACCCCGATGGCCGTAGTACGTGCTAAACCAGGGTCCCATCGACCAACCGACGTACTCGCCATCGACGAACCACTGTGTTCGTCCGCCGTACTCCCCGAGCGCGTCGGATTCGACCTCGAAGAGCACCGTCGTCCCCGGCTGTACCGTCAGCTCCGGGTCCGGTGATAGTTGTGCGGTGTCCAATTCCTCAACGGCGAGGACGTCGACGGTGCGTTCAGCCGTGTCGTCGTCGGTCTCGAACCGGACCGTGACCGTCTCGTCCTGGCTGACTGGATAGGTACGATAACTGAAGTAGTCGATCGTCTCGGTTTCACCGGGACCAACCGTCGTTTCGACGGTCGACCGATGTTCGCCCTCGTAAAAACCCTCGACTGTTGTCCTCACTGCCGTGGTGCCTGTGTTTTCGACCGCTACGCTCACCTCGAGTAGCGATCCACCCTCGACGGGCGCGTTCGTCTCGACGATTCGAACCTCGGTGACGCCGTCGTCCTGAACGGCACGCCTCCGCCTCGCGACCTCTCGTTCGATCGCTTCCACACTCCCCGTAAGCGTCGCCGCCAGACCGCCCCCGGCGGCGAGATAGCGTCGTCGCCGCATGGATACGCTGTCCACGACGGAACACATAATACATTGTCACCGTTTGCTTGATCGTCATTCTGCAGCGGTAACGAGACGCGAAACAGGTGGACAGGTGCCGTCAGCGAGTCTCAAAGAGCTGTGTCACGCACAGTCTCGGCTGGCGCAAATACTGTCAGTACCCGATGGAAGTGACACTTCCTGCTGGTTGTCCCAGCCTTAACCGGAGCGGTGTAATTAGATATAATTAGTCATGCTCGAGCGACCGGACGCTGTCCTCACACTGATCCCGCTACTGGCGGTCAGCGGCCTTGCCGTTCGGACACTGCTTGCGCCGGGTTTCGGATCGGGGCTGTTCACGACGCCGCTTGCGGCTGCCGGCTATCTCGCCGCGCTCGCGCTCGTCTTTCTAGAGCTGCTTGCGTGGCCGGTCGCCCAGCGGCTCAGTGGGTCGTGACCGGAGCCGATCGCGTCCGCGAACCGACGCGACTCAACAGGTTTAAGAATCCGCTGGCGATAGAGAGCACTACTATGGCCAAGAAAGGACAGGTCGGTAGCGCTGGCCGCTTCGGTGCCCGCTACGGCCGCGTCGCACGACGTCGCGTCAGCGAGATCGAAGACGACATGCAGAACGCCGAAGTCGACGGCGACGACGTCACCCGCGTCGGCACTGGCATCTGGAAAAACGAAGAGACCGGCGAAGTCTTCACCGGCGGTGCCTACCGCCCGGAGACCCCCGCTGGCCGCACCGTCCAGCGCTCCATCCGCGCTGCGCTCGCCGAGGACGACGAATAACCACCTCTTCAGGACCAGTATGAGTTACAAATGCTCTCGCTGTAAACGCGACGTCCAGCTCGACGAGTACGGCGGCGTCCGCTGTCCCTACTGCGGCCACCGCGTGCTCCTGAAAGAACGCAGCCGCGACGTCAAGGAAGTCGACGTCCAGTAACGCGTCAGCGTGTCTTCTCACGACGCGACCCTCGAGTTCGACTACGAGAGCACCGCGCGTGCCGAACTCGTCGCTGAAAGCGTCGCCCGCGAGATCGGTGAGATCGACGACGACCGCTCGCGGACGACCCTCGAGCGAGACGACTCGCTGGTCCGCGTCGAGATCGACGCCGACGACGTGATCGCCCTGCGAGCCGCGTTGAACACGTGGTTTTCGCTGATCGATGTCGCCGAGCGAACCGCCGACGCTGGATTGGGAGTGCTCGAGGCCAAGTCTGAGTCATCGTAGTCTGTCAACCCCTTCTGACGGGCTGGGTGATCTGTGGATTGCATTCGACCTGGTCGAACGCATTGTACTCGAACTCGACGCTACGCTCCCCGCTCGTGATCGCTGGACCCGCGCTCGCTGCGGATCGACGGGATCGTCTTCCAGTAGAGCACTCTGATTCTATATCCTCGCGCACGTGATATCGTGATAATAACGTGGAGCCGACCACGGTGGCGCTCCGAAGACAAAGCTTGGCTTTATCAGTCCGGAGGGCGACGGTCGAGATATGCAAGGAAACCTGCCGCCGGAAGCACAGGAGAAAATCGAACAGCTACAGGATCTGCAGGAGACGGCACAGCAAGTCGCCGTCCAGAAGCAGGAAGCGGAAACCGGCCTCACCGAGGCCCAGAACGCCCTCGACGAACTCGAGAACATCGACGAGGAGACGACGATGTACCGCAGCGTCGGCGAGCTGCTCGTCGAGACCGACTACGACCAGGCAGAAGAAGACCTCGAGGACAAGGTCGACTCGCTCGAACTCCGCGTCGAGACCCTCGAGAAGCAAGAAGAGCGCGTCCAGGACCAGTTCGAGGGCCTGCAGGACGAGCTCGAAGAACTGCTCGGTGGCGGCATGGGCGGCGGTCCGAGCCCGGCTGGCGGTCCCGGCGCTGGCGGCGCATAAATGCCGACTGACGAGCCGACGGCCGACGACGTTGTCCAGACGGCGTCGGACGCTGCGGAAGGCTACGTCTTCTCGCAGTACAAACAGTCGGCCGTTCGCGATCTCGACGTCACCGTGACGTTCGAAGACGGCGTCCTCGAGGTCGACGTCTACCTCAACGTGCCCGAGGGCGACGCCGAGGCCGATCCCGAACAGGTTGCCGACGATGCCGCGCTCGCGGCTCGGCAAGCGGTCGACGAACTGTTCGAGGCATAACGGACGCGATCTCGCGTTTCGAACAGCTTCTTTCGGTCTCTTTGAGAGTGACTAGCCAGTGCTACGCCGGTGATCGACGTGTGAGCGGCGTGGCTGTGTTCCGGTGAACGCCGGTACGAAGCGACGAACCGGTGAGTGCCACGAATCACTCGAACGGACGTGCCGACGACCGCTACACCCGATAACCCGGTGCCAGCAACTCGATCGGATGTGGCACGTCGCGCTCGAGCAGCCCCTCGAGTTGATCGCCACACGACGTCCCCGACGCAACGACTGTTTTTGCGCCGTCGATCTGTTCGGCCAGCCGCTCGCCGACATCGACACTCAGTTCGTAGTACTCCCGTTTGTAGCCGAAGGAGCCGGCCATGCCACAGCACTCGGCGCTGGTCGTCTCGGGGGCGTAGCCACACCGCTCGAGGACGGCGACGGTCGGTGCCTCGAGATCGAGCGTGCGCTGCTGGCAGTGGGAGTGATACGTCACTGGCTCCGCGCCATTGCCGTTCGACAGCGCCGATGGGTCGGCTCCGTTCTCGAGCAGTCCGTAGACGAACTCACAGATCTCGTAGCTCCTGTCGCGTAAGCGCTCGAACGATCGCTCGGGGAGCAGCCGTTCGTACTCGCGGTGCATGGCTGCCAGATCGGAGGGCTCGACGACGACCACGTCCCGGTCAGCATCGAGATCCTCCGCCAGCGAAGCAAAGAGCCGGCTTGCCTGCCGGTCGGCGGTCGCGACCATCCCCTGGGAAAGCGCCGCGCGTCCGCTCTCGGGCAGGTCCGGTACCTGTACCGGAACGCCCAGCGCCTCGAGCGTGCGGACGGCGGCTTTCCCGCGGTCGACGTCGACGTAGTTCGTGTAGACGTCGGGATAGAGGACGACCTCGCGGTCGATATCCACGTCAGCGCCTCGAGACGCTCGCCGACTCGAGGCCGCAGCGCCACCTCGCTTCTCGAACCAGTCGACGAGCGATTCGCGCTGGAACGCGGGCAAATCACGGCGGCGGTCGATTCCGAGAGTGCGCTCGAGCAGCCCGCGGACGGGGTCAGCGTCCGCGAGCCAGTTCGAAACGGGTGCGGTTGCGCTGGCTGCTTTCGCAGCCGTGCCGATGTTGCCGAAGAAGCGCTTGCCGAGGTCGAGGCCACCCTCCTCCATATCCGGCGTGAGGCCGTCGACGAGGAAGTCGGTGGCCGCCGGGTCCTCGCTGCGGTTGATCCGATCCCGGACGACGGTGTTGATCCACGGGATGTCGATCTTGACCGGACAGGCGTCGACACAGCGCGAGCAGCCGGTACAGAGGTCGTTGAACTCGGCGGCGGATTCCTGGCCGTGGACGCCGGCCTCCCAACCGGTCGCGATCCCGCCGGAGTAGGTCTCGCCGCCGAAGCCGTGGCCGCCGACGGACTGGAAGTTCGCACACGAGTTCGAGCAGGCCCCACAGCGAATACAGTACAGCGTTTCCCGGAGCTGGTCGTCCTCGCGCATGTCCATCCGACCGTTGTCCAGCAGGACGAGGTGGAAGTCTCGGTCCGCCTTCGCTTCGTCGCCGGTCGTCGTCGGCTCCTCGGGGTCGTCGAAGGAAAGCGTCGGCGAGTCGGTCGGCGGCGAGAGCATCGTCACGTACTGTGCGATCGACTGGCCCGTCGCGCTCTTGGCGATGAGATCGACGAACGGCTCGAGATCCGACAGCGTCGGGATCAGCTTCTCGACACCCGCGATCGCGACGTGGGTGTCGGGCGTGACCGCACACTTGCGCGCGTTGCCCTCGTTCGTGACGAGCGTGATCGTCCCGCTGTCGGCGACGACGAAGTTCGCGCCGGTGATCCCCACGTCGGCCTCCTGGATATGGTCGGCGAGATAGTCGCGGGCAAACTGGGTCAACTCTTCGGCGGTCTCGAAGGGTTCGTCGGGATCGAATCGTTCGTTGAACAACTCGGCGATCTCCGCGCGCTCGAGGTGCATCGCTGGCCCGACGATATGCGAGGGCGTGTCGTCTGCAACCTGCAGGACCCACTCGCCGAGGTCGGTCTCGGTGATGTCGATCCCTGCGGCCGCGAGCGCCTCGTTGAGATCGATCTCCTCGGTCGTCATGGACTTCGATTTGACGACCGACGGAGTGTCGTCGTCTCCGGTGATCCCGTGTTCTTCGCTCTCGGTATGGACGACATCGGCCACGTACGCGTTTGCATCCGCGGCGTCGTCGGCGACGTAGACGGTGCCGCCGTTGGCCTCGACCGCTTCTCGGGCCGTCTCGAGCAACTCGGGCAGCCGATCGATGGCATCCTCCTTGATCGATCGGGCCTCGGTTCGTAGCGCCTCGAGATCGTCGGTTGCGCTGTATGCCGCTTCGCGCTGCGTGTCGAACGAACTCGCGTTTGCGTGGACAGCATCGCCTTCGGTCTCGAGCAGGTGCCGAATCCGATCAGCTTGCTGCGATCGGGTGCGCTGGGCCATCTTAGCGGTCCTCCAAGACGATTACGTCGACAGCACCCGGGCCGTGGACGCCGTGGACGAGATCGCCCATATCGGCGGTCGCACTCCGACCGGTTGCGAAGACGACGCTGTCTCGGCCTCGCTCGAACTGCGATTCGAGACGGTCGAATCCGGCACTCAGATTCGGGACGACGTCGCTTTCTGCGACGACCGCGACGTGGCGATCTGGATAGAGGCTGATCGGCTCTGCGCCATCGGCGGTCGATTCGATCGCAACGGTGCCGTACTCCGCGATGGCGAAGCCGACTGGAGTGATACCCGTCCGTGCTCGTTCGAGGTCGGCGGTCGTTGGCGTCGTCGTCACCGATTCCGGAAGCGTAGCGCCCTCGAACGGCAGTGGCGCGCCGACGGCTGGCTCTTCGACGATCGTTTCGATTCGCTCGCTCGCGTCGGCTGCCGGAACGCGCTCGAACCCCACCTCGAGTCCCTCGAGTGCGCGCTCGAACCGACCGATAGTGTCGACTGTCATCACGTCTCACGTCTCAACGGACGGTGAAGATACTGACGGTCGAATTGGCTACATCACCCGTCGGCAGCGAACTCGTCGCGGACGAGCCCTTCGAGATAGTAGTCGAGTTGGTCGCGGACGGCCTCGAGCCACTGGGTCTCATTCGTCGTACAGCCGAGAAAGAGGGCTCCTTCGACAAAGAGGTAGAGCGTGCCGGCGACGGCGTCGGGGTCGACGTCACGGAAGACGCCCTCCTCGATTCCTGCTTCGATCACGGTGGCAAGTCGGTTCCGTGCCTGTCGATCGACGCTGTCGAAGTAGGCACGGTAGTCAGGATCATGAACAGCCTGCGCTCGCAACTCGAGGTAAACTCGGTGGATCTCGTCGGGGACGAGCGTTTCGAGTCGTTGGCCGTCGGCTGTTTCTCCGACCAGTGCGAGGTCGAGCAGTCGTTCGACGCACTCTATCGCGGTTCCCGAAGTTTCGAGAACGAGTTCGTCGCCGTACTGCATGAGCAGCGATTCGGCAAACTCGCGCACCAGGTCGTCCTTGCTCTCGAAGTGGTGATAGATCGTCGACTTGCTCACTGCAGCTTCGTCGGCGACACGGCCCATCGAGAGGTCGGCATAGCCGTCCGTCTCGAGTGTCCGGTACGTCGCCGCGAAGATAGCCTCCTTTCCGCCGGTCGACTCGTCGAACGGCGTCTGGCTGTCGTCCATGCCGACCGACTGTTCGGTCGATCGGCATATAAGCACGGTGGGCTCGTCGTCGTCACGACCACCTCCTTTTTAACCCTACCGATCGTTCGGTTGGCTATGAACCGAACGTTCGGTCGGTACGGTGATCGCGATGGATGCTAACGAACTCGCCGAGCGGATCGTCGGCCACAGACGGCTCGTTCTCGTCGTGGTTTTGCTGTTGACGGTCGGGATCGGGGCCGGCACAGCCGCGGTCGAGGAAGACACGGCGATGGACGAATTTCAGGTCGAATCCGAGGAACGCGAGGCACTCGACGCGATCGACGACGACTTCGCCACGCGCGGCAGCGAGACGACAACCGCACAGGTGGTCATCGAGGCCGACGACGGGAACGTACTCGACCACTCGTCGCTCGCCTCGATCCTCGAGTTCCAGCGAACGCTCCACGAGGACGAGCGCGTATCGCTCACGCTGGCCGACGACGAGCCGATCGGCAGCGTTCCAAGCGCCATCGCGACAGCAGCGATTCACGAGGAGCAGGCCACCGAACTCGAGTCGCATGCGACCGAGCTAAATCGGACCGAGGCGGCACTTGTCGCGGCACTCGAGCGTCTCGAAAGCGATCCCGACACATCCGCCGCGACCGAGTTCGATACCGTCCGCGCGAATTCGTCGATCGAGTTCACCGACGAGGAAGCCACAACGTTCGCGACGGCAGCCAAGCGACTTCGCGAGGCCGAGACCGAAACGACACGTGAAGAAGCCATCCGGCAGGGAACCCGTGGGCTCCTCGTCGACGAGTACGAGGCGCTTGCTGCCGATCGTGCAGCGCTTGCCGACGGCCTCGAGCCGTCGCTGTCGGCCCAGATCGAGCAAGTGGAATCGATGGACGACGACGAACTCGCGGCGACGATCGAACGGGTGCTCGACGCCGAAACCGGTCGCGACGAACTGTTCGCACTCATGCCGACCGCGTACGAACCCGGCGAGCCGACGGCGTCCGGAACCATCGTCGCTGTCGTCCAAGATACTGACGGCGAGTACGTTGCCGTCGACACTGCTCCGGACACGATCGTGACGAGCCAGCAGGCGATCGGCGACCTCGCCGCGTCGGAACTCGAGGGGTCGACCGCCGTATTCGGCCACGGGATTACGGCAGACGAAATCACCACCGCGTCGTCGGACAGTCTCGCCGTCGTCGGGCCGCTGGCGCTTGCGTTCGTGCTCGTCGTCCTGTCGATCGCTTACCGGGACCCGATTGACGTCGTTCTCGGGCTCGTCGGCGTCGCACTCGTACTCGTCTGGACGATCGGAGCCATGGGCTGGCTCGGGATCGACTTCGGGCTCGTCTTCATCGCCGTCCCCGTCTTGCTGATCGCGCTGTCGATCGACTACGCGATTCACCTCCTCATGCGAAGTCGGGAGGAACGAGACGGAGAAGACCGCGGTCCAGCAGCTGGAATGACCGCTGCGCTCGCCGGCGTCGGCGTCGCGCTCGTCACGGTGACGCTGACGACGGCGACGGGCTTTCTCTCGAACCTCGTCAGCCCGATCGGTCCGATCAGGGAGTTCGGCCTCGTCTGTGCGCTCGGGATCCTCGCCGCGCTCGCCGTCTTCGGGCTGTTCGTCCCAACCGCCAAAGTCGAGATCGATACGTTTCTCGAGGCCCGAGGGATCGACCGGCAGCGAGCCGCAATCGGGACCGGCGACCGGCTGGGGTCGATGCTCGCTGTCGGCAGCCGGCTCGCTCGCCGGGCACCGGCTGCGGTGCTCGTTGTCGCGCTCGTCGTCAGTGCTGGCGGTGCCTACGGCGCGACGCAAGTCGACACGTCCTTCGAGACGACCGCGTTTCTCCCCGAAGAGCCCGACTGGACCCACGACCTCCCCGACGGGATGGCACCAGACGAATATACCGTGGCAACGGCGCTCGAGACGCTCGAGGAGGAGTTCATCCGGCAGGACCGCCGCGCACAGCTGCTCGTCGAGGGTGAGCTCACCAATCCCGAGACGTTACAGCGGATCGACGACGCCGAGCGAGTGGCGACGGCAAGCGGGACGGTCGCGCAACTCTCGAACGGCGACCACGCCGTCCGGAGCTCGCTTACGGCCATGGAGTCCGTCGCGGCGACCAACGAGTCGTTCAACGCGACGTTTCATGCGGCGGATACCGACGGCGACGGGGTTCCGGACTCGAACCTCGAGACCGTCTACGACGAGTTCCTCGCTGCTGATCCCGCGACAGCCGAGGCGGTCGTCCACCGAACCGATGACGGGGAGTACGAGGCCGCCCGACTCGTCCTGACGGCTACCGGTGACGCGTCCAACGAGGAGGTAACGGCGGCAATGCGGGACGCGGTGTCACACGTCGACGGTGACGGGCTCACCGCCACGGCGACGGGACAGGCCACCGTGGTGAACTATCGAACCGAAGGGGCGATCGCCGACACGATCGTCATGAGCTTGCTCGTCACGCTCGCCGTCGTCGGCGCACTTCTACTGGTCGTCTACCGCCGGACAGCTGGCGCTGCCTCGCTTGGTGTCGTGACGCTCGGTCCCGTCCTCATGACGCTGTGTTGGGTCCTCGGCACGATGTGGCTGCTCGAGATCCCCTTCAATTACATCACGGGTATGATCGCGAGTCTCACTATCGGACTCGGCATCGACTACAGCATCCACGTCAGCGAGCGCTATCATCAGGAACTCGAGCGCAGCGACGCGGCCGGCGATCCACTCCGACGGACGGTGACCGGGACCGGCGGTGCGCTACTTGGCAGTGCAGCGACAACGGCTGGCGGGTTCGGCATCCTCGCGTTCGCATTCCTGCCGTCGCTGCAGTATTTCGGGCTCATCGCCGCAACCTCGATCGGGTACGCCTTCGTCGCGAGCGTGCTCGTCTTACCGAGTTTGCTCGTCTACTGGACGCGGCTCGTCGGCCGTGGCCAGAGACAGGCGACGGTCGGTCAGGTGTCACAGCCGTCCGCGACGCACGAAGACGACTGAGATCGGTGAATGGGAAAGCGACAGACAGGGGGCACAGTCGTCGGTACTGCTGGCTGTAAATCGAATCGGAAACCGAGACGGCGACTACTGCGATTCGCAGATCGACAGGAAATTCTCGAAGATCTCGTCACCCTCCTCAGTGTGGGCCACCTCGGGGTGCCACTGGACGCCATAGAGGTCTCGATCGGTGTCACTCATCGCCTCGACGTCACAGACGTCACTTTTCGCCGTCAGCTCGAATCCCTCGGGGAGTGCCGTGACCTCGTCGGCGTGGCTCGCCCAGACGCGGGTTTCGGGGTGCAGCGATCCAGTCAGGGGGTCGTCTTCGTCAACGATGTCGACCGAGACGTCGGCGTAGCCGCCGTACTCGCCGCTCCCGACCTGCCCGCCGAGTTCCTCGGCGATCAGTTGCATGCCCAGACAGATGCCTAGCACCGGCATATCCGTCCTGAGATACTCGGGAGACTTTCCGATCCGATCCATGTCGGGGCCACCGGAGAGGACGACGCCGTCGGCGTCGACCTCCTCGGGCGGCGTGTCGTTGTCGATCAGTTCCGTATCGACGCCGAGGTCACGAAGCGCCCGGCGCTCTAAGTGGGTGAACTGTCCGTGATTGTCCACCACGACGATTTTCGTCATTGGGTGTCCGTAGCGGGTCACCCGGTAAAAGCGGCCCGAAACGTGCGCTTTCGATGACTCCCCGACTCGGCATAGCTATTTGTCGATCCGTTCCGTTACGTCTACAGGAATCATGGTGTCTGTTAGCGAGTTACAAGAGCTGTACGAGAACATGGTGACGGCGCGCCAGTACGAGGAGCGATTACAGGAGGAGTACATGGCGGGCAAACAGCCCGCGTTCGATATCTCTGCCGGCCCGATTCCGGGCGAACTCCACCTCGCAGCGGGCCACGAGGCTGCCGGCGCAGGCGTCTGCCAGCACCTCCGGGACGACGACACGGTCACGGCACCACACCGACCCCACCACATCGCCATCGCGAAAGGCGTCGACTTGAAGCGGATGACCGCCGAGATCTTCGGCCGCGAAAGCGGCTTAAGCGGCGGGAAGGGCGGTCATATGCATCTGTTCGATCCCGACGTCAACTTCGCGTGTAGTGGCATCATTGCCGAGGGCTGTCCGCCTGCGGTCGGCGCTGGACTGGCCGCAAAGAAGCGCAACACCGACAGCGTCGCCGTCGCGTTCCTCGGCGAGGGCGCGATCGATCAGGGGGCGTTCCTCGAGTCGCTGAACCTCGCGAGCGTTCAGAACCTCCCCGTCGTTTTCGTCGTCGAGGACAACGACTGGGCGATCAGCATGCCAAAAGAACGCGTCACCGACGTCGAGAACGGAGCCCAGCGCGCCGACGGGTTCGGCCTCCAAGGTGCGCGTGTGGACGCCGACGACGCCGTCGCGATCTCCGATGCCGCCAGAGAAGCCGTCGGACGCGCCCGCGACGGGAACGGCCCGACGCTGCTCGAGGTCCAGGTCCACCGACGCATGGGTCACTTCATGGGCGATCCCGAGTCGTATCGCCCCGACGAGGACAAAGCCGCCGCCGAGCAGCGGGATTCGATCGAGCGACTCGAGGCGGATCTCCGTGCCCACGGCGTCGACGACGAGGAGATCGACGACCTGCGCTCGCGGGCCCACGACCGCGTCGAGGAGGCGATCGAGTGGGCGAAAGACCAGCCCGAACCAGACCCGGACGACGCCTACGAGGACGTGTTCGTGAATCCGCCCTCGGGCGTAACAGACAGCGAACCGTCGACCGCGGACACAGGGGGTGATGACTAATGGCACAACAGGAAAAAGACGACGCGAGCGGACAGCAGACGGGCCGGTCGCTGACGATGAGCCGAGCGATGGTCGAGGCGATCGCCCACGAGATGCGCGAGGACGACGAGGTCTTCTACATGGGCGAAGACGTCGCGGACTACGGCGGCATCTTCGACAGTACTGAGGGCCTGTTGGATGAATTCGGTCGCGACCGCATCATGGACGTGCCGATCAGCGAGACGGCGTACCTCGGTGCCGCTGTCGGCGCGGCTCAGGAGGGGATGCGCCCGATCGCCGAGCTGATGTTCGTCGACTTCTTCGGCGTCGCGATGGATCAGATCTACAACCAGTTGGCCAAGAACACCTACATGAGCGGCGGCTCGGTGAACGTCCCGATGGTGCTTACCGCCGCCGTGGGCGGGACGTACAACGACGCCGCCCAGCACTCCCAGACACTCTACGGGACGTTCGCACACCTCCCGGGGATGAAAGTCGTCGTGCCCTCGACCGCCTACGACGCGAAGGGACTGATGCACAACGCCATCCGCGACGACGACCCGGTCGTCTACATGTTCCACAAGCGGTTGATGGGGATCGGCTGGCTGCCGGCACCCGACGGCCCGAAGACCGGTGTTCCCGAAGACGACTATACGATTCCCTTTGGCAGCGCCGACATCAAACGCGAGGGGGCAGACGTGACTGTCGTCACCCTCGGGTTGCACGTCCACCGCGCGCTCGAGGCTGCCGCGGACCTCGCCGACGACGGAATCGACGTGGAGGTCGTCGATCTGCGGACGCTCGTGCCCCTCGACACCGACACCATCCGCGACTCGGTGGCCAAGACCGGCCATCTGGTCGTCGTCGACGAGGACTACCGCTCGTACGGCGTCACCGGCGAGATCATCGCGAGCGTGGCCGAGGCCGGACTCGACGACCTCGAGGCCGTCGAGCGGGTCGCCCTCCCGGACGTGCCGATCCCGTACGCGCGACCGATGGAAGACGAGGTCGTTCCGGGGACGGACGACATCGTGGCTGCCGTTCGCGCCGCTCAAGGGGACGAATGAGCGGGACCGATGACCGCGTCGCCGTCGAGACGAGCGATCGCTGGCCCGACGACGCAGACGAGGACGTCGGTGTCGTCGTCAACTGGTTCGTAGCCGAGGGCGGTCACGTC
The DNA here is from genome assembly GCF_041821085.1 of Natrinema sp. HArc-T2. Taxonomy (NCBI): domain Archaea; kingdom Methanobacteriati; phylum Methanobacteriota; class Halobacteria; order Halobacteriales; family Natrialbaceae; genus Natrinema; species Natrinema sp. HArc-T2. The sequence continues at coordinate 439,175 of NZ_JBGUAZ010000001.1, forward strand.
GAGGAGGGCGACGCGATCTGCGAATTTCAGGTCGAAAAGGTAAGCGTCGACGTGCCGGCACCGGTGACCGGCACGCTCGCAGAGATCACGATCGGGGAAGACGAGGAGTTCGAGCGGGGTGATCGGCTCGCCTGGATTCGACCGGCATAGCCGTCACCAGGCTTGAGCGAGCGCGAAGTTTGCTCAGTTCTGCTCGCCCCCACTTAAAGACGCAAGCTGTCGAGGTGTCGGTTTTTAATGTGCTCACTTCCCCCTCCAGCGTCGGTTCGTATGACCCGTCCGAGTGTGGACGCAGGTGAGGGGAGTGTAACGATGAAAACTGCGATGCCGCCGGCTTCGGATTCACCTCACATTGCAGGGCACGACTCGCCCGCAGAGTGCACTGCGACCGACAGCACATCGACTGTTATTAACGCGCTCGCTGCTGGATATACGCCGATTCTCGAGTCACGCGTTCCGGTACGCTTATGCGGTCGTCACCGGATGAACGTGACATGGCAGTCGATCTCAGTGAATTCGACCATCCGGCGTGGCGTACCGCGGCGGGAACGGGCATCGGGTATGTGCTGATTCTCGCGGTGCTGACCGTGGCTATGTTCGTCGTGCCGTGGCTCGTCTTCTCGGCGCTATAGTCTCGGACCGTACACACTGGCCGCTTCGTTGATCGCGGCAGATCGGCCACGAAACTGAGATTGGTTCTCTCGACGACAGAGCGAACGCTGTCTGGATAGCGCATCGAACGGGATGGCTCGAGCGAGTGAAAAGCGAAGAGAAAGATCGCCGTCGACCTCGAGCGCGTTCAGGCGAAGGTTTTCGAGACGTCTTCGGTCTCGTCAGATTCGGCCTGAACCTTGTCCCAGGCGCTGCGGAAGTCTTCCATCCGGATCTCGGTGCGGTCGTCGCGGATGGCGAACATGCCGGCTTCGGTACAGACGGCCTTGATGTCGGCACCGGAGGCCGCCTCGGCCTCTTCGGCCAGTTCGGCGAAGTCGACGTCGTCGGCGACGTTCATCCCGCGGGTGTGGATCTCGAAGATGATCTCGCGGCCCTCCTGGTTGGGCTTTGGCACTTCGATGAGGCGGTCGAACCGGCCCGGGCGGAGGATGGCCCGGTCGAGCATATCGAAGCGGTTGGTGGCCGCGATGATGCGGATCTCACCGCGTTCCTCGAAGCCGTCCATCTCGGAGAGCAGTTGCATCATCGTCCGCTGGACCTCGGCGTCGCCGGAGGTCTTGGACTCAGTCCGTTTGGCGGCGATGGCGTCGATCTCGTCGATGAAGATGACGGCGGGTTCGTGCTCGCGGGCGACGTCGAAGAGGTCGCGGACGAGCTTCGCACCCTCACCGATGAACTTGTGGACCAGCTCCGAGCCGGCCATCTTGATGAAGGTGGCGTCGGTCTGGTTGGCCACGGCTTTGGCGAGCATCGTCTTCCCGGTGCCCGGCGGCCCGTAGAGCAAGACGCCGCTTGGCGGGTCGATCCCGACGTCGTCGAACATCTCGGGCTTCTCGAGGGGCATCTCGACGGTCTCGCGGACTTCTTGCATCTGCTCTTCGAGACCGCCGATGTCCTCGTAACTGACGTCGGGACTCTCGGTGACTTCCATCACGCGAGCGCGCACGTCGGTCTCGCTCGAGAGGGGCTTGACGATAGACAGCGAGTTGTTGACAGCCACTCGAGCGTCGGGCTCGAGATCGGCGCGCATCTCGTCGGTGACTTCGGTCAGCGCCTCCTGGTTGTTCCCGTGTTGTTTGATGATGACGCCCTCGTCCGTGACCTCTTGGACGGTGGCGACGAACAGCGGGGACTGCTTGAGCTTCTTGTTTTCGTGTGTAAGTCGCTCGAGTTTCTGCTGGTACTTGTTGTTCTCGGCGTTGGCGTCGAGGAGCTTGTCACGCATCTCCTCGTTTTGCGCCTCGAGGATCTCCAGCCGTTCCTCGAGCGCCTGGATTTTCTCCTGTTGGGACGCCTCGTCCTCATCATATGGGAGGTCGACGTCGTCCACAGTGTCGCTCATCACCCGTCCTTTGGGTGTTGGTTCTTAAGAGGCTTCGGGTAGGTGCACTCAACCACAGCGTATTACTAGTGAGCATTAGATAGAATGGAAAATATTATTACCCCGTATTCGGAATAGGTGGATAAGATGAGTGCATCAGAGTCCCTTCAACAGGAGACTGCCGATCGGGGAACGTGGGACGACGTCCGTGAGCTGCCGCCGAGTGCGAAATTGGTCGCGAAAGTCCTCGAGTACAACGACACGATGACCCAACAACAGATCGCCGACGAGACGCTGCTGCCGTCCCGGACGGTCCGGTACGCGCTCAACCGACTCGACGAAAAGAACGTCGTCGACTCGCGCTTTTCGTTCTCTGACGCACGTAAGCGCCTCTACAGTCTCGATATCGACGCGTAACTGACTCGTCTCTCCCGACCCGCGCTGTCGGTTCGTGGCGTTTACTTTCACTCCGGTGACGGAACCCCTTTAGGGTGGACTCGCAAACCACTGGCCAATGACGCGGGTTATCCATACGGGCGATACCCACATCGGGTACCAGCAGTACAACTCGCCCGAGCGACGACAGGACTTTCTCGAGGCGTTCCGCTCGGTCGTCGAGGACGCCGTCGCCGACGACATCGACGCGGTGGTCCACGCCGGCGACCTCTTTCACGACCGTCGACCGAGTCTGGTCGATCTGCAGGGCACGATCGACGTCCTCCGGACGCTCTCCGACGCCGGGGTTCCCTTTCTCGCCGTCGTCGGCAACCACGAATCGAAACGCGACGCCCAGTGGCTCGATCTCTTCGCGGATCTCGGGCTGGCGACGAGACTCGGTGCTGACCCGGTCGTCGTCGGCGACGCTGCCTTCTACGGTCTGGACTTCGTCCCCCGCTCGCGCCGGGACGACCTCGAGTACGCGTTCGATCCGGTCCCCGAGGAAGCCGACCACGCGACGCTGGTGAGCCACGGCCTCTTCGAACCCTTCGCCCACGCCGACTGGGACACCGAGGTCGTCCTCGAGGAATCGACGGTCGATTTCGATGCTGTCCTGTTGGGCGACAACCACGCGCCTGACACTGCCGAGGTCCGCGACACCTGGGTCACCTACTGCGGCTCGACCGAACGGGCAAGCGCCAGTGAGCGCGAAGACCGAGGCTACAACATCGTCGACTTCGAGGAGTCGGTCGCGATCAGTCGCCGCGGGCTCACCGACACCCGCGAGTTCGTCTTCGTCGACGTCGACCTCGCCGAGGGCGAGGGAATCGACCGCGTGCAGGAACGCGTCCGCCAGCACGACCTCGAGGAGGCGGTCGTCATCGTCACGATCGAGGGTGAGGGTCGTCCGATCACGCCTGCGGCGATCGAGGAACTCGCGATCGACCGCGGGGCGCTCGTCGCCCGCGTCAACGACCGCCGGGAACTCCCCGACGAGGACGACGAGGTGTCGGTCAGCTTCGCAAACCCAGATGACGCCGTTCGCGAGCGGGTGCGCGAACTGGGGCTCAGCGATGCCGCCCGCGAGATCGACGAGGCCGTCCGGAACAGTGACCTCGCCGACGCGAACGTCCGCGAGACCGTCGAACGACGGGTTCGCGAGTTGCTCGAGGACGACCGATCGGCCTTCGAGCCCGCGCCGGAGCGCGAACCGGGCGACGAGGACGTAACGACGGTCGCCGACCACCTCGCCGACGAGGCCGACCCCGAAGCCGATTCGACTGGCACCAGCGCTGGTGGTACGGGCGAAGGCACCGAGCCGACAGCCGACACAGCCGAAAGCACGACCGACGACGCCGGCGAGGCCGACGAGACTGCCGACGCCGACACCGCTTCGCTGGGTGATTTCGCATGAGAGTCGACCGTGTTCGCCTGCTGAATTTTAAATGCTATGGCGACGCCGATCTCACCCTCGAGCGCGGCGTGACCGTCGTTCACGGCGTCAACGGCAGCGGGAAGTCGACGCTGCTCGAGGCCGTCTTCTTTGCGCTCTACGGTTCGAAGGCCCTCGATGACCGCACGTTAGACGATGTCATCACGACCGGCGAAGACGAAAGCGAGGTCGAACTCTGGTTTACCCACGACGGTCGCGAATATCACGTCGAGCGCCGACTCAAACTCCGCGGTGACCGTGCCACGACGACGAAGTGCGTCCTCGAGACACCGACCGAGACGATCGAGGGGGCCCGCGACGTCCGCCGAGAGGTGACCGAACTCTTGCGAATGGACGCCGAGGCGTTCGTCAACTGCGCGTACGTCCGACAGGGCGAGGTCAACAAGCTCATCCACGCCTCGCCGAGCGACCGCCAGGACATGATCGACGATCTCCTCCAGCTGGGGGCACTCGAGGACTACCGCGAGCGGGCCAGCGACGCCCGACTCGGCGTCAAAACGGTACTCGACGGCCAGCGCGATGTACTCGACAATATCCAACAGCAGGTCGAAGAAAAGGAGACACAGGATCTCCACACACAACTCAACGAACTCGAGTCTCGCCGTGCTGACCTCACCGAGGAGATCGACCACTACGAAACACAGCGCGAGCAGGCCCGGGAGACCCTCGAGACCGCCGAAGACGTCCTCGAGCGCTACGAAGAGACTCGCGAAGAGATCGTCACGCTCGAGGACGAGATCGAGGACCTCCAGTCGAAAATCGCCGATACCGAACGGGAGCGCGAGGACGCGAGCGACGAGATTAGCGAGCACAGAACGCGACGCGAAGCGCTCGCCGACGAGCGTGCCGACCTGCTCGAGACGGTCGGTTTCGAGACGACCGACCCCGACGATGCAGTCATCAAGACCCGAATCGAGGAACTCGACGCACGCGACGAGGACCTCCGTGACGATCTCGAGGATGTCCGGGTGACGATCACGGAGGGGACAAACGAGATCGAGCGACTGCGCACGGAGGCCGACGACCTCGAGGCGCAGGCCGAAGCCGCCCGAGAAGACGCCGACGACCTCACAGCGCGAATCGAGGACGACGAGGAGACGATTGCCGACCGGGAAGCGAAACTCGAGGACCTCGACGCGGAGATCGCGGACGCACGGGCGGCATTCGACGACGCTCCCGTCGACTTCGGGACGAGCGAATCTCACCTCGAGTCTCTCAAAGCCGACCGCGAGGAGTTGAGCGCAGCGATCAACGACATCACCGCGGACATCCGGACCGCCGAGAACGCGATCGAAGAGGGCGAACGGCTGCTCGAGGAAGGCAAATGTCCGGAGTGTGGCCAGCCCGTCGAGGACTCGCCACACGTCGACGTGCTGGACGATCGCCGGGCGGAGCGTGACGAGTTAGCGACCGAACGCGACGAACTCGAGGCCGAGCGCGACGAGTTAGACGAACGGATCGACCGCGCCGAGGCCTTACTCGAGGCCGAGCGACGGGTCGACCGGCTCGAGGACAACCGCGAGAACGTCGAACAGTTACTCGCCGAGAAACGCGACAGCGTTGCGGACCGGCGCGACCAGCGCGACCAGCTGCGAGCGGACGCCGACGAGTACGAGACCGAGGCCGAGGCGAAGCGAGCCGCCGCCGACGAACGCGAAGCCGAGGTGGCTGACGCACGGGCAGCCATCGGCGAACTCAACACCAAGCGCGGGGAACTCAAGGAGACGATCCAGACGCTCGAGCGGATCTCTGAGATCACCGACGTGCGAGCCACGCTCGAAACCGAGATCGACCGGCTTCGCGAGCGCATCACGGACTGGGAGGAGATCAACGAGGAGCGTCGCGAGACCCTCTCGGCGAAACGCGAACGCAAGCGCGATCTCGAGTCCGAATTCGACGACGAGCGAGTCGAAACCGCCCGAGAGGACAAGCGAAACGCCGAGCAGTACATCGAGCAGGTCGACGAGAAACTCGCCGACCTCGAGTCCGAGCGCGACGAGGTACAGGGGGCGATTGGCAGCGTCGACGAGAAACTCGCCGAACTCGAGCGACTTCGCGAGCGCTTAGAGCGCGTCGAGGCCCAGTGTAAGCACCTCGAGTCGCTGTATGGAGAAGCTGAGACGCTCCAAACGACCTACGGCGAGTTGCGGGCGGAACTGCGCCAGCGCAACGTCGAGACCTTGGAACGGCTGCTCAACGAGACGTTCGACCTAGTCTATCAGAACGACTCCTACGCGGCGATCGATCTCGACGGCGACTACCGGCTGACGGTCTATCAGAAAGACGGCGAAGCCTTAGAGCCCGAGCAACTCTCGGGTGGCGAGCGGGCACTCTTTAATCTCAGCCTGCGGTGTGCGATCTACCGGCTGCTGGCCGAAGGGGTCGAGGGAACCGCGCCGATGCCGCCGCTCATCCTCGACGAGCCGACGGTCTTCCTCGATTCGGGTCACGTCACCCAACTCGTCTCGCTGATCGAATCGATGCGCAACGACTTCGGTGTCGAACAGATCGTCGTCGTCAGCCACGACGAGGAACTCGTCGGGGCGGCCGATTCGCTCGTCCGCGTCGAGAAGGATGCGACGTCGAACCGCTCGCGACTCGAGCGCGGCGAGCCCCCGGAGGCGGAACTCCTCGCGTCGGAGTGAGGCCGCTCGAGGCTCGACTCGAGCGGCCCCTCGCTCAGTTGGAGTCGTCGGTCTCGTCCGCCGATGCAGCCGCCGGTCGGATCGTCTCGAGTGCGGTCTCACAGGTGTCGGTAACCTGATAGCCCCGTTCGCCGGCGACCTCGGTCTCCTCGAGCAAGCCGGCAGCCACAAGCACCGTCAGCCGACCGTGTAGGTCGCTTTCACAGAACTCGTAGGCGTCGAGTAGGGTGCGGACGCCGAGTGGCCCCCGTGTCGCGAGCTCGAGCAACAGTCCGAGCGTTTCCTCGTCGTGAACGTTCGTGAGCAGCGTCAGCACCGGGTCGCCGACGCTGCGGGTAGCCGTCTCGAGGGGCGATTCACCGTCGACGGGTTCTAAGCGGTCGTTCTGAACGTAGCACTCGTTGCCGGTTTCGGGATCGCGAACGAGACTTGCACTGTCGGAGTGTTTGAGAAGCAGGTATCGTTTGCCGGTGTCGTCCTTGACGGTATTCATTTGCGATCGGATCGGGTCGGTGACTGTGGTTGGGCACCGTCCCCCGAAGCCGTTTCGGTTGCCTCGCTCGCTGATGGGGTCCCGTCAGCAGAGTCGTCGTCCGCTGCACCGTCGTCGCTATCGGCTCGAAACGCACGGTAGCGTCGTCCGGCAAGTCCGAACAGGACGATCCCAGCGCCAACGAGGATACCGCCGCGAGTTGCATCGCCTTCGAATACCAGCAGTAAGGCCCCGATCGAGACGATGAAGAGGGCGGCGTTGATGACCAACACCAGCCCCCAGAACGCCTGTAGGATGTCGCTTGGAACGTCCGTCTCGGCGGTGGACACGCTCGGCACGTCGATCGCACTTTCGGCCCCATCCGCATCCGGCTCGTCCTCGGTCGCCACCTGCGGAATCGTCAGCCCGTCGCTGTCGGGATCGTAGAACTCCTCCTCGGGGTCCCACTCCTCGGGTTCGTTCTCGGTCCGGTCGAATACCACATGGAAATCGATGATAAGCGGGCGGAAAAGCGTTCGCTTCGCGATCTGTTTCAGATACTCGGTCGAAACTGTGGTCCGGCGCATACGTTGATCGTCGTTGCGCCGGAAACCGGTACCGCAGCCGGTCTTAGGCCAGGTCCTCGAGCGTGAGCGTCTGGGAGGTCTCTACCCACGCGAGGGGGTTCTCCGCGTCGTAGAAGACGACGCCGTCGTCGGTCTCATAGGATTCGATCGTCGCGGTCCCGTCAGGAATGCTACTCGGCTCGCTCCGATCTGCCGCGTCGTCGTTTAGATGGGAAGACATATCCAGTATCCGGTTATATGCTATGTGTTACCACGTTAAATGTCTTCTTGCTTCTGCAAGGCTTGTGTGTAGTTGTCCATCTCGTCGTTTGTGACGGAGACGGATGCCTCGAGCCAGGTGTCGAAGACGGTCTCGGCGAGCGGTGAATCTGGGGGTTTTTAGCCGCCGCCTGCCAACCCCAGTACCATGACTGAGGCGGGCCAGACCGGGCTCACGGATTTCGGCGACGAGTCCGACGACAGTGACGACCGGCCGGCAGAAGAGGCTGTTGCCGTCGCTGGCAACGGCGGGACCGACGCCGCGGAGGTGATTGACGTCCTCGAGGAGACGCTTCCTGAACCCGAGGGCGACCTCGAACTCGCGGTGATGCAGGTCGATTACACCATCGCCGGCTACGGCGACGAGGAGCGACCGATCATGCACGTTTTCGGGCGCACGCCCGACGGCGAGTTAGAGCACGTCCAGGTGGTCGGCTTCAAACCGTACTTCTATGCGCCGACGGACACGCTTGAGCGACCACCCGAAGAGGCCTACGACCGGCTGACGGGCAGCCGAGAGTTCGATCACGATGGTGAGCCCTACGAGAGTATCCGCGGCGAGAAACTCACCAAAATCTTCGGCCAGACGCCACGGGATGTCGGGCAAGTGCGTGATGACTTCGACCACTACGAGGCCGACATCCTCTTTCCGAACCGGTTTCTGATCGACAAGGACGTCCGGAGCGGGATCCGGGTGCCCGAACGGCGCGCTGACGACGACTCGCTGGTCGTTCCTCACGACGAAGTCGAGGCTGCAGACGTCGACGCCGACCCGCGCATCAACACCTTCGACATCGAGGTCGACGACCGCTCGGGCTTTCCCGAGGACGGTGAAGAACCGATCGTTTGTCTCACCAGCCACGACTCCTATCGCGACGAGTACGTCATGTGGCTCTACGAGGCACCCATCGGCGACGGGCCGATTCCCGGCGAAATAGACGACTACGAGCCGATCGAGGGCGTGATCGACCACGAGGTCCGGAGCTTCGCGGAGGAAGAAGCGATGCTCGAGGCCTTCATCGAGTATATCGACGCAACCGATCCGGATATCCTGACCGGGTGGAACTTCGAGGACTTCGACGCGCCCTATTTCCTTGACCGGCTCGAGGAACTCGCCGGCCCCCACCACGAGTACGATCTCTCGATCGATCGCCTCTCGCGGGTCGACGAGGTCTGGCGCAGCAACTGGGGCGGCCCCGACATCAAGGGGCGGATCGTCTTCGACCTGCTGTATGGCTACCAGCGGATGGTGTTCTCCGAACTCGACTCCTACCGGCTCGACGCCGTCGGCGAAGTCGAACTCGGCGTCGGCAAAGAGCGCTACGCCGGCGACATCGGCGACCTCTGGGAGGACGACCCGACGCGACTGCTCGAGTACAACCTCCGGGACGTGGAACTCTGTGTCGAACTCGATCGCCAGCAGGAGATCATCCCCTTCTGGGACGAAGTGCGGTCGTTCGTCGGCTGTAAACTCGAGGACGCCCCCACCCCCGGCGACGCGGTCGACATGTACGTCCTCCACGAGGCCCACGGTCGTTTCGCGTTGCCCTCGAAGGGCCAACAGGAGGCCGGCGATGAGTACGAGGGCGGCGCGGTGTTCGAGCCGATTACGGGCGTCAAGGAGAACGTCACCGTGCTCGACCTCAAGTCGCTGTATCCGATGTGTATGACGACGATCAACGCCTCGCCGGAGACGAAAGTCGACCCCGACGAGTACGACGGCGAGACCTATGTCGCGCCCACGGGCACACACTTCCGGAAGGAACCGGACGGCGTGAACCGGGAGATGATCACGGAACTGCTCGACGAGCGCGAGGAAAAGAAGGCGCTCCGGAACGAACACGAACCCGGGTCGCCCGAGTACGAGCAGTACGACCGGCAGCAAGGAGCTGTCAAGGTTATTATGAATTCGTTGTACGGTGTGTCGGGATGGGATAAATTCCGTCTCTATGATAAAGAGGCAGCAGCCGCAATTACCGCGACTGGCCGCGACGTCATCGAGTTTACGGACGAAGCGGCAAACGAACTGGAGTATCAAGTTACGTATGGGGACACCGACTCGGTCATGCTCGAGCTCGGCCCCGACGTTCCCAAAGAAGATGCGCTCGAGCAGTCCTTCGAGATCGAGGAGTACATCAACGAACGGTACGACGACTTCGCGATCGAGGAGCTAAACGCTGAGGAGCATCGGTTCCAGATCGAGTTCGAAAAACTCTACCGGCGCTTTTTCCAGGCGGGCAAAAAGAAACGCTACGCTGGCCACATCACCTGGAAGGAAGGCAAAGACGTCGACGACATCGACATCGTCGGCTTCGAATACCAGCGCTCCGACATCGCGCCGATCACCAAGGAAGTGCAACACCGGGTCATCGAGATGATCGTCCGCGAGGGCGACGTGGAAGGTGCCAAGGAGTACGTCAACGGGATCATCGAGGACGTGCTGGCGGGCGAGATTTCGCTCGAGGAGATCGCCATCCCCGGCGGGATCGGCAAGCGACTCGACAACTACGACACCGACACGGCACAGGTCCGCGGGGCGAAGTACGCCAACCTCCTGTTGGGAACCAACTTTCAGCGCGGGAGCAAACCCAAACGGCTGTATCTCGACCGCGTCGATCCCTCGTTCTTCGAGCGTCTCGAGGACGAGGAAGGGTTCGACGCTCGCACGGACCCGCTCTATGGTGCGTTCAAGCGCGATCCGGACGTGATCTGTTTCGAGTACGACGACCAGATCCCCGAGGAGTTCGAAGTCGACTACGATACGATGCTCGAGAAGACGCTCCAGGGCCCGATCGAGCGCATTCTCGAAGCACTGGGCGTCTCGTGGGAGGAGATTAAAAGCGGCCAAGAGCAGAAGGGCCTGGATAGCTTCATGTAGCTTGGAACACCCGTCTGACCTCGAGCAATCGATTCGCGGTCAGCTGTCGCGCTCGAACCGAACAGCCCCGGTTTTGGACGCTCTCGAGCCGTCCCGTGTCCAGAACTTGCCAGTTGCCGCGGTTTCGCAATAGACGGGTCATATGATGGATTGTCTCGGCCTATGGGAACAGTGGTTTCCAAATAGAAAACTTATTTTGCGAATAGAAGACAGTATCCAGTTGGATACGAAACCGTTATCAGTCATACGACCCACCTTTGAGGTGACAGAGTACTATGGCACGTCTCGAACTACGTAACCTGCACGCGGAAGTGGCGGAGGGCGACGAGAAAATTCTCGAGGGCGTCGATCTCGAGGTCGAATCCGGCGAGATCCACGCCCTGATGGGGCCGAACGGCTCCGGGAAGTCGACGACCGCGAAGGTCATCGCCGGCCACCCGGCCTACGAGATCACCGACGGTGAGGTCCTGTTGCACCTCGAGGACGAGGAGTTCGGCGAGGACATCGAGATCGACGAGGACCAGCGCACCTGGGACCTGCTGGATCTCGAGCCGAACGAACGCGCCGCGCTCGGTATTTTCCTCGCCTTCCAGTACCCCGCCGAGATCGAGGGCGTCACGATGACGAACTTCCTTCGCACGGCGCTCAACGCCAAGATCGAAGAGCGCGAGGAGCTCTTTGAGGGCGAGGAGGGTGACGACGAGGACGAGGACGAAGGCTTCGAGACCTCGCCGATGGAAGGTCCCGCGGACGAAGGCGAAGTCGGCGTCGCCGAGTTCCAGGAGATCCTCCAGGAGAAGATGAAGCAACTGGACATGGACGAGAAGTTCGCCCAGCGCTATCTCAACGCTGGCTTCTCCGGTGGGGAGAAAAAGCAGAACGAAGTGTTGCAGGCTGCCATCCTCGAGCCGTCTATTGCTGTCCTCGACGAGATCGACTCCGGGCTCGACATCGACCGCCTGCAGGACGTTTCAACCGGCATCAACGCCTTGCGCGACGAGCAGGGCACCGGCGTCCTCCAGATCACGCACTACCAGCGTATTCTCGACTACGTCGAGCCCGATCACGTCCACGTGATGCTCGACGGCCAGATCGCCAAAAGCGGCGGTCCCGAACTTGCCGAAGAACTCGAGGACAAGGGGTACGACTGGGTCCGCGAGGAAGTCTACGGCACTGCGTAACCGGATTCAGCTAGAACAAGCGTAATACCGCTACAGCCGTAACCATAATACTGATCAACCAATGAGTTCCGATCAAGACCACCTAAAAGAGACTGACACCGAGGCCCGCTTCGAGTTCAAGAAAGAACAGAACGCCGCGGTCAAATCCGACAAGGGCCTGACCGAGGAGGTCATCCGCATGATCTCCGAGGACAAAGACGAGCCCGACTGGATGCTCGAGCGTCGCCTGCGCGCGCTCAAGCAGTACCAGAACATGCCGATGCCGACGGATTGGCCCGGTCAGCCGGACCTGACCGAACTGGACATCGAGGAGATCGTCCCCTACATCCGCCCGGACGTCGACAAGCGTGAAGGCGTCGACGACTGGACGGAGCTGCCCGACGAGATCAAAGACACCTTCGACAAGCTAGGCATTCCGGAAGCCGAGAAGAACGCCCTCTCGGGCGTCGGCGCCCAGTACGAGTCGGAGGTCGTCTACCAGAACATGCAAGAACAGTGGGAGGAGAAGGGTGTTATCTTCATGAACATGGACCGCGCGGTCCAGGAGCACCCTGACCTCGTCAAAGAGCACTTCATGACTTCCTGTGTGCCGCCAAGCGACAACAAGTTCGCTGCGCTACACGGCGCCGTCTGGTCCGGCGGATCGTTCGTCTACGTCCCCGAGGGCGTCACCGTCGAGATGCCCGTCCAGGCGTACTTCCGCATGAACTCGGAAGGGATGGGCCAGTTCGAGCACACGCTCATCATCGCCGAGGAAGGCTCCGAGGTTCACTACATCGAGGGCTGTTCCGCACCGAAATACGGCACCCACAACCTGCACTCGGGTGGCGTCGAAGTCTTCGTCGGCGAGGACGCTCACGTCCAGTATTCGACCGTCCAGAACTGGTCGAAGAACACGTTCAACCTCAACACCAAGCGCGCCATCGTCGAAGAAAACGGCACGATGGAGTGGATCTCGGGCAGCATGGGCTCGAAAGCCACCATGCTCTACCCGTGTTCGATCCTCAAGGGTCGCGGCGCGACCGACACCCACATCACCATCGCCTTCGCCGGCGAGGGTCAGGACATCGACACCGGCGCGAAGGTCTACCACAACGCGCCAGACACGAGTTCGACCATCGAGTCCAAGTCGATCTCCAAAGACGGCGGTCGCACCAACTACCGCGGCCTCGTCCACATCGCCGACGGTGCCGAGAACTCCTCGACTGCGGTGGAGTGTGACGCGCTGATGTTCGACAACGAGTCCACCTCGGACACCATGCCGTACATGGAGATCGAGGAGTCGAAAGTCGACGTCGCCCACGAGGCGACCGTCGGCAAGATCGGCGACGAGGACATCTTCTACCTCCAGTCCCGTGGGCTGGACGACGACGACGCCAAGAAGATGATCGTCGCCGGCTTCATCGAGCCGATCACGGAAGAACTGCCGATCGAGTACGCGGTCGAACTCAACCGCCTCATCGAACTCGAGATGGAGGGGAGCCTCGGATAATATGAGCGCAGGAACACAGGTACACGCCAATCTGACGGAGGAACAGGTACGCGAGATCAGCGGGGACTTAGACGAGCCCGAGTGGCTCTTAGAGACCCGTCTCGAGGCCCTCGACGCACTCGAGGACCTCGACATGCCCGATGTCATCCGGACGCCGGGTCGCAACTGGACGAACCTCCACGAACTCGACTTCGAGTCGCTCGTGGATCCGCTGAACGCAGCGGAGAACAAAGACCAGGTCGGTCCCGATGAGGCCGACGTGCTGTCGTGGGCCGACGCCGTCGACGAGCACGAGGAACTTCTGAAAGAGCACTTCGGCTCTATCGTCGATCCGCAGGAGAACTACCTGACGGCGCTGTCGACAGCGCTGTTCAGCACCGGGACGGTCATCTACGTTCCCGAAGGTGTCGACGCCGAGGACGTGACGATCCGGACCGAGCAGAACTCCCGCTCGCTGTTCAATTACACGCTCGTCGTCACCGAGGAGTCGTCCTCGGTCACGATCTTAGAGCGCCAGTCGACCGGCCAGGAGGCCGAGGAGCAGTACTACAGCGGCGTCGTCGAAGTCGCCGCCGGCGAGAACAGCTACGTCCAGTACGGCAGCCTCCAGAACCTCTCGGAGGAGGCCTACAACTTCACCGTCAAACGCGGCGTCGCCGACACCTACGCCACGATCGACTGGATCGAGGGCAACCTCGGCACGCAGCTGACCAAGACTGAGGTCTCGACGACGCTCAGCGGCGACTCTTCGGAGACGCAGATCGTCGGTGCCTTCTACGGCCACAACGACCAGCACTTCGACCTCGACGCGAAGGTCTGGCACCGCGCCGAGCACACGACGGCAGACCTCGTCACCCGTGGCGTCACCGACGACGTGGCCCGCTCGGTCTACGAGGGTGTTCAAGACGTTGGACAGGACGCCTGGGACACCAGCTCCTACCAGCGTGAGAACACGTTGATGCTCTCCGACGAGAGCGAGGCCGACGCCTCCCCGAAGCTGATCATCAACAACCACGACACCGAGGCCAGCCACTCCGCGACGGTCGGCCAGATCGACCAGGAGGACCTGTTCTACATGACCTCCCGTGGTGTCGATCCGCGCGCCGCCCGCAACATGCTCGTCGAGGGCTTCTTCGTGCCCGTCTTAGAGGAGATCGACGTCGACGAACTCCGCGACGACCTCGAAGAGCTGATCGGCGCGCGTCTTCGCGACCGAGAGTAAACAGCTCGTGGGAGCTTCGATCCCACGGCGACTCCATCGGCGCGAGTAACGACTGCGGCTGCGGTTTCGATTCAATTTTCGGTTTCGCTGACCCGGGAGACACGGCTCCGTCCGGATGACAGGACACCGAACGACCCGCGACTACGTCGCTTCGAATCCCGATCGACGCGGGAGACCGGGTGGCGTCTCGACTCGAGTCATGCCCGTGTCACCTATCGGCTCTCGAATTCGAGCAATAGGGAAACATAAGTACCGACAGACCTGTATGTCGGCTATGAGTCTGGGACAGCGTGTCTCGAGCGACCACCAGCTGACCCGATTGCTCCAGATCGGGGTCGTCCTGGAGGAAGTCGTCGAGTCACGCGCCGCCCTCCATCTCGACTCGCTCCCGCCCGAGGAGCGAGCGGACTTCGACGAGGAGGTCGAAGAGTTACTCGCCGACGCAGCCGCCGAGTCGGCCGCCCACCGCGAGCAACTCGAGGCGCTGATCGACGATCTCGAGGCAGATACGGTTGAATACGAAGAAATCAACGCACTGGTCGACGCCCAGTACGGGCCGCCAGAGGATACGGACGGCGTCCTCTACGACCAGTTGGCAAACGAGGAGACAGCCTACAAGTTCTACGACGACCTGATCACGGCGATCGAAGCCTCCGACACTGAGTTTGCCGTCGATCGCGACCGGCTGCTCGAGGCGCTGTACGACATCCGTGAGGAGGAACGCGCGGGCGTCGAAGAAGTAACCGGGATTATGGAGCGGAGAGCATGACCGAGCGATCGACGACCACGGCGCGTGCAGCCGCCAACACGCCGTCCGATACCTGTACCGACGCCCGGTTGCGGTTACACCGGCGCACCACCGCCACGACAGACCGTGGCACTGACGGAGGACTGGTATGAACACTGCAGACCAATATCTCAAGGCGATCTATCTGGCTCAACGAATCGAGGACGGCCCCGCATCGACCGGCATGCTCGCTGACCTGCTCGACGTCAGCCCCGCAAGCGTCAACGAGATGATCGGAAAACTTCAGGACCGAGAACTCGTCCAACACGAGAAGTACAAGGGCGCGAGTCTGACCGACGAGGGCCTCGAGCGCGCTCACAACGCCCTCCAGACCTACTGTATTATCGAACGCTTCCTCGCGAACGTCCTCGAGGTCGAGGAGTTCCGCGACGAAGCCCGCGCCTTAGAGAGCGTCATCGACGACACCGTCGCAGAGCGACTGGACACGATCATCGACCGCCCCAGCCAGTGTCCCGACTGTTTCGATCCCGAAGACGATTGTTGTGAACTGCTCGAGGTCGGCGGTCGCGCGGACTGACACACGATCGGTTGGGCTTGCGTTATACTCCCGGTGACTCCCCAAACCGGATGTATCGCCGACCGGCGATCGCCACAGCGACGAGCGCAGCGGCGAAAGCGGCGCTGAGGCCGATCGGAATTCGCCACCTCGTCCCTTCCCAGTCCGCTTCGAACACGGCAGCATAGTAGCTCGCGATCTCCTCACCATAGAGTGCAACGAGTACCTCGCGGTTGTTCCCGAGCGAGTTCGAATTCCAGTTGGCGCTGCCGACGACCACCACTTCTCGGTCGATTACGATGCCCTTCGCGTGGAGTTTCCCGAATCGATCGGTGTCGCCGACGAGTTGGACCTCGAGCGGGAGCGCTTCGCGAGCAGCGAGCCGCTCGAGGTCGGCTGCGAGCCGTTCGTTCTCGTCGGCGTTGTACCACGTCGATCCGAGCAAGATCCGAACCTCAACGCCGCGGCGGGCTGCTTCGATGGTTGGCTCGAGCAACGAGACGTCGGCGGCGACACTGGGCTGGAGAACGAGGAGTTCGTCGTCTGCTGTTGCAAGAAGGTCCGTCAGTCGCTGCTCGGCGTTGTCCGGTGCGACCAGCAATTCGGCTGACTCGACGGAAACCGTCGACGGCTCGTGTGTCGTAGGAAATTCGGACTGAGCCGGCGAACGGATGTCATCAGTGCCGTCGTCGACGAACGACGCGGTCTCGAGATACGCCGTCCCGGTCGTCGTATCTCGGCCCTCGAAGTCGGCCCAGAAGACGGTCGCGAGATCGTTCGCGAGCGCCTCGCTCTCGAACCGAACACCCCAGCCGCGGCTGCTCTCGCCGCCGACACCCGCGGGCTTCCAGTTCTCGGTCGTGACCAGCACGCGATCGTCGGCGACGGCATACTTGGGGTGGTGGTACCGATAGCGCCCGTGTTCGCCGCCGATGACGCGGACATCGACACCGCCGGTCTCGAGCGTCTCGATGACAGCTTCGGTCGGTGCCGGCGTCCCGCCGACGGGACTCGCCTCGAACAGTACCGTGACGTCGACGCCGCGTTCGGCTGCAGCCACGAGGTCGGTCGCAATCGTCTCGGAGGTGACGGTATAGCCGGCCAGCAGGAGCCGGTTGTCGGCACTTCGAATCGTCTCCCGCGGAATGTGTGGTGCATCCGGGAGGACGAACGCCGTTGCGTCGTCGATCGTCGCGCTCGAGACGGGCAGGCAGGTGGCATCTCGCGGCCACCACTGGCCGCGAGCGCTGACTGTCTCGCCCGCACGCGCCCTCGTTCGATACCATCGCTCGGCGGTCGGCGCGCGGTTGTAGGAGACCATATCGATCGTGGTCGTCGCGTTTCGGAGTCGAAGCGCGTCGCCGTCAGCCGACAGCTTGAGCCGGCCCTCGAGTTCGAGAACGCGCAGGTCGGTCAACGTCTCAGTGACGTTCGGAGCCGTGCTCAGCGCGACGCGACCGGTGGTCGTCTGGTTCGGTAGCGACGCCGTCGTCTCCCCGTCGGTAAGCGTCAGATTCGCGAGCCGAGTGTCAGGCGGCGTCTCGAGGACGACGAACTCGCCGACGTTGCCATCGGTCGTGGGATTCGGGTAGAGGCCGACGATCCGCGAGTGCCGTCGTGTGGCCGAGACAGTCGCTGTCGCCTCGCCTGCTCGCGGCGGACAGGCGAGTTCGGTTGCGTTCACGGCCGGTTTCGCAGTGGCTCTCTCGGCGGACCGGTCTGGGAGTGCGGTTCCGGTCCCGTGAGCGATCGGCAATCCGGCGAGTATCACGGTGCTACAGGCGAGACAGCAAACGAAGACGGCACCGAGCGCGACCCGACGGGTATCCATCGCCCTGTCTGGCCGCCTTTCAGTATTTAAACTGTTGGAAAGGCTGAGTGTAACATCGACTGTGAAGGTGGCGGCGGGTCAGCCACGCCACGGCCACCAGTGTCTCATACGGTTTGCTGTACCGATGTACCAGTGTAACCGCAGGGCAGGTCGCGGTTGCACCGGTACTGACTGACAGGAGACCGTCTCAGGCTGCGGGCTCGAGGTCGACGCGTTCGGCTTCGGCCTGTACCAGGTAGGCACGGTCGTCGTCGTAGTCGGCGACGACTGCGAGCGCCTCTTGGGTACCGATCTGGCGGAGTGCCCACGCACTGCTGGCGCGGACGCGGTCGGAATCGTCGTCTGCGAGGACGTCCGCGAGCGGTTCGATGACGCGGGTGTCGCCGATCAGGCCGAGCGCGCGGGCAGCCCAGCTCCGAACGTCGGCCTCGTCGGCGACCAGTTGCTGGGCGATCGGTTCGACGGCGTCTTCCGCACCGATCTCGCCGAGCGCGCGGAACGCGGGCTGTTGGAGGTTCGGGTTGGAGTCGACGTAATCGAGGAGGGTGTCGACGACCTCCTCGTCGTCGACGCCGATTTTGCCGAGGACGGCCATCGCGGCCTGGTCACGGCGGTTTGCCTTCTGGAGCATCGGGTCGATGGCTTCCTCGGGACCCATCCGTTCGAGGGCCTCCATGCAATGCTCTTCCATGAAGTCGGAGTCGAAGGTGTCCAGCGCCAGGAGGATCATGTCGACGTTGCCGCGTTTCTCGTGGACCTTGAGCGCGTGCCACTCCGGCGGATAGTCTTTGACGTGCTCGAGTACGTCGTAGTACCCTTCGCGGCGAAGCTGTTCACGGACCTCGAGGTCTGCCCACTCGGTCGCATCGTCGATGTCGCTTTGGAGATCGTCGGTTGCCTCGAGCAGGCCGGCGATCGTCGCCGCGTCGTCGTCGGCATCGAGAGCTGCGGCCTCGACGGCGTCGACCGCATCGTCGAGAGTCGCGTCGAGTTGGGCCGACACGTCCTCGCCCTCCTCGACCAGCGTGACCGAACTGTCGAGCAGGTCGTTGAGGTCGTCGAGGAAGCCCTCGACCGCCTCGATTAGCTCGGCATTTCCTTCTTCGGTCCAGCGGGTGCCCGTGATCGTGCTACTGGCGCTGTTGATTTCGCTAACGACATCCTCGCCGTAGGGCCCGCGCTGGTCCTCGAGATCGGACTCGAGATCCGAGAGATCGCTCTCGATCTCGTCGTACTTCTCCTGGAGCTCTTCTTCGGGCGCGGGTTCTTCGTCTTCTTCCTCCTCGTCTTCGTCGGTCTCGGGCGGCTCCGGAATCTCGATGTCTTCGAGGTCCTCGCGGAACGAGTCGAGATCCGCTTCGACGACGTCGAGGTCGTCTTCGGTGTCGGCTGCCTCGAGATCCGCTTCGAGGTCCTCGAGGTCGGCTGCGAGCGTCGTGAGTCGCTCGTCGATGGCCTCGAGATCGACCGACTCCTCCTCTTCCGGTTCGGCTTCGGCGGCCGCGTCGTCACCGTTTGCCTCGTCCTCACTCATCGTACCACCCGGGGACGACGCCGACGCGTGACTGTGTGCATACCCGACAGTCGTGTCAGCACGGTCCTAAGCGTTTCCATGCACGTCGACATCCGTCTCCGACGATCGCTCCGTCTCGCCCCAGTAGAACCACGGACTGAGCGTCATGTACGCCAGCCCGAGCGTGAGGAGTGCATACGGAAACGTCCGCCCGGCGAACGTCGGGACGAGGATCGCGAGCGCGTGGACGACGCCCATGATCGCCGCGTCTCGAGCCAGCAGATCGGGATACTCGATCCGTGAAACCATCAGATAACAGAACGCAGCGGTGACCGCGAGGACGAGCCAGGGCTGGGTTTCACCCGCGAGGATCGCCGCACCGAGGATCGTCGCGGCCAGCGTCGTCTGGACACCCTCGGTGTAGTTTCCGGACACGTCGTATGCGGTGTACATCCCGAGTCGGGTGACGGCCATGGCGACGAACAGCGCACAGACACCCGCTACGACCAGCAGCTCGGCAGTGACCGCGTCGAACCTGAGCTCGAGGCCGTCTGAGACGACGGTAAAAGAGAGGACAGCAGGGGCGACGGCGAAGGAGGCGACGTCGGCGAGCGAGTCGAGATAGGGGCCGGCATCGGTGCCGCCGTAGTGGCGCGCGAGGATCCCGTCGAGGCCGTCCGCGATCGCCGCCAGCAGGATCAACCGGGCGGCCAGTTCGATGTCGACGACTGCGACGACGACTGCGACGAACCCCAGCGCGGCGTTGGCGATCGTCACCGCGTCGGCGACGCCCAGTCGACCGACGAACCGGGGAAGCATATGGCCCGATTCGACGGGGAGATACCTTACGTGTTTTCGTTTCCACGGGGCCGTTTTCGAGAACTGAACCGGGGCGGTTATACGGCAACTGTCCTAACGAAGGGATATGCACCGGCGTGTCTATCTCGCTGCTGTCGGGACTGCCGTTTCAGCTGGTCTGGCAGGGTGTTCGTCCGCGATCAGTATCGGCGGGAGCGATCCCTGTGCTAGCGAGGACTGTCACATCGGTATGAACCGCACCGAGTTCCTCCCCGACGTCTACGAGATTTCCGTCGGCGACACTGTCGTCTGGAAAAATACGAGCGAAGCCGACCACACCGTCACCGCCTACGACAACGGGATCCCGGACGAAGCTGCCTTTTTCGCCACCGGTGGGTTCGAGAATCAAGAGTCGGCACGCCACGCCTGGCAAGGCCAACGCGGCGGTCGCCTCGGTCCGCGCGAGACGTTCGAACACACCTTCGAAGTGCCGGGCACCTACGAGTACTTCTGTATCCCACACGAACGCGCGGAGATGGACGGCAAGATCGTCGTCTCCGAGTGACGGCTGCGAGTCGAGTCAGTTCGGTCCTTCTATCGACACTCCCACTTCGCTCGAGCCGCCGGCTCCCGGCCGATGTGAGCTGCGAAAAAGGATCGAAAACGCGAGTATCGGCTGTGCGTCTCAGTCGTCTGCAGCGACGTCGTCTTCGTCGACGTCGACGGCGGTCGCTTCTTCTTCGGCGACTTCCTCGGGGTGGGCCTCGAGGGTGGTCTTCTGGATCTCGACACGGCGCAGCGGGTAGATCGTCTTGGCCTCGCCGTAGATGGCAGAGGAGAGCCGACCTTCGACGACGCTGTCGATGAGCTCCTCGAAGGAGCGCTCCTCGGCGGCGTCTTCGATCATTTCGACCATCTGCTCGCGGATGGCCTTCTCCTGACTTGCGTCGGCTTTCTTGGTCGTGAAGGCGACGGGCTGAATCTGGACGCGGTAGTCGTCCGTCGTGAGGACGGTGACGTAGGCCTCGATCTTCGAGGCACCGCGACGGACCAGCGAGCGCAGGTAGTCACGGGTCAGGGAGTGTTCCGTGAACTCCGTGTACGCCGAGTCGCTGCCGACGTCGGTGACCTTGAAGGTCAGCTTCGTGTTGTTCTCGCTGGCGTTGTTCGTGAGTTCGCCGAGCGTCGTTTCGATGGTTCGGTCGTAGACTTTCTCCGGTTCGTCAGCGGGGGTTTCGCCGAGTTCCTGGCGGTCGAACTGCTCGGGTGCCAGGACGGTGTACCACCGCTTCTCCTGTTTCGCACGTGAAACTGATCGTTCACTCATTGTGTGTCGTGTGTTGAGTCGCTATCGGGGTCGGACACAGGTCCCGTGTCCGTCGGTTCTGCGTGCTGTTCGGTCCGTGCCTGTGAAACGACGTCGATCGCGACCTCGAGGTTGACGACGTAGTCGTCGACCGTCGACTGGAGGCCACTGGTCGTCTCGCGTTCGATGTGCGTGACGACCGTTGCGGTCTCACCGTCACGGTCGACGGTCGTCTCCATCTCGTCGGTGTTGTCCGGGCGAAGCGCCCGCGCGACGAGCGTCGCGTCGTCGTGGTCCGTCCGAATCGTCGCGTGACGGCTCATAGCAGGTCCCTCACTGCCGCGATGATCGTCGTGTCGTCCACGTCGGGGTCGAATCGCAGGTAGCCACGCCGCCTGCCGCCATCATAGTCGACATCGGCGTCAGGCGCTCGCTCCGTGAGTTCGCGGGCAACCCTCTCGAGGGTCGCACCGAGCGAGTCAGCGTCGCGGGTCGCGATCGCCGCCTCACCATCTCCGACAGCGAGGACGGCTGATTCGGGCGACCGGTAGGTAACTCCGACTCGTGCAACCGCGTCGACGGGACCGTCATCGATGCCGACGACGAACAGCCCGTCGTAGCGGCCGGTCGAGCCGTCCCTGAGCGCGGCGTGTGCGCGGCGACCGTACTCACGCCAGCCCTCGAGCGCCCGCTCGCGGACATCGTGCCCCATCGCGAGCGCGACGCCAGTGCCGGGGTCTACGCTGGCCGTGGCCTCGAGCACGTCGGCGAAGCCACCGAGCGTCGCGAACGGTCCGTCGGACGTCGCATACGGCTGCAACGCTCGACCGATCGTTGTCGCAGCGGTGTCGGTCGCCCCGTCGGCACCGACGACGTCGAGTGCGACCACCGAGCCGATCGCCCGATGGACGTCCGCGTCGAAGTCGGCGGGATCACCGTCGACGACGTCCGCGAGCGCCTCGCGGGTCGCGTCAGGGTCGCCCGACCACGGCGCGTGCAGCCGCGTCGAGTGTGCGAGCCCGTCGACCGGATCGTCGGTCGGGATCGCGACGCCCGGTCGCTGCTCGAGCAGGCCCTGCTCGCGTGCGGCTGTTTCGAGCCATTCGCTTTCGCCCGCGCCGGGGTCGCCACCGCTTGCGACGATGCCGGCGAGTGCGACGACCGGGTCCGGCGTCACGTCGAGGTCGCGGACGAGATCGACTGCCTCGAGGGTCGCTGGCCGATCGGGTGTCGCAAGTTGGATGACGTCGTCCGCGTCGGCAACCGCGTCAGCGGTGCCGACGACGACCGTCACGTCGTCCTTGCGCGTCGATGTGTGAACCCGTTCGGATCGTGCCGCGACTGTGCGTGCGACGGTCACCTGAAACGGCGTCTCGCTCGCATCGAGCGCGCTCGCGAGCAATCCGCTCGCGGCGAGTGCGTCGCCATCGGCGCGGGCGATTAGCCGAACGAAGCCGGCGCTCTCGAGCGCGTTCGTGGCGGACGCCGGCTCGGCGGATCGACCCTCGGTGGACATACAGTGTTACTCGTTCTCGAGGAGCTCGACTGCGACGTCGTAGGAGTACGTGAAGTCGGGCTCGAGTTCGTCGCCGCGGTAGTAGTCGACCAGACGGCGAACCTTCGCTTCGGTGTTCTGCAGGGCGCGCTTGTTCTGGTGGTCCTGCTGGTTCTCGCGGACGTGTTCGCGCAGGCGCACCGCACGCTCCATCAGGTTCCGGAGGTCCTCGGGGATGTCTGACGTGGCGTCGTTTTCCTCGAGGATCTCGGTGACTTTCTTCCCGGTCGCCAGCTTGACGTCCGGGACGGGCGTACCGGTGACGCCTTCGTCACGCAGCTTCATCCCAATCTGGCTGGGATCGTAGCCCTGCTCTGCCAGTTCGACGACCCGAGATTCGATGTCTTCTGGGTCGACGTCGCTCCACTCCGGCGGTTCGTCTGCCGACGGCTTGTCCGAACCGGACGAGCCGCGACGGCGGGTGTGCATTCGTGCCATTGTTTGAGGATAGGAATCGCACTGACCGCTCGTGTCTGCTGTCGACAGCAGTCACGAGTCCCGTTTGGGGCCCGTCACCGTCGACAGCAGCCGGCTCTCGCCGTGCACTTCCGCAATCCCAAGCCACCCGGAAAAGGGGGTGACACAGTCGGATTTGCGGCCGTGCGCTTCCCACCTTCGCTACCGTCGTGGAGGACTAAAGGGTTTCTACACGACGCCGTCCGTCGTGGTCACGCCCTCGCTCATACGGACTCCTGTCAGTCGGTGCCGGTGGAACCGCGACCGTCCTGCGGTCGGGCCAGGACAGCGGCACAGCAGACCGTCTCAGAGCACGACCGTAAAGATCAGCACGGCGAGTCCGAGCATGGCAGCGGCGTGTTTCGCGCCCGCTCTCACGTCGCCGGTACTCAACTGACCGGCGAGCAGCCCCGAGAAGAGCCCCTGTACGAGTGTCGCGTGATAGAACAGTGTGGCGTAGGCGTCTGAATCGACAGTGGAGAACCCGCCGAGTCCGCTGAGATCTGTCCCGGCTCCGTCAGTGAGTGCTGCACTGTCGGTCGGAAGTTGTGGAATCAGATAGCCCGCGAGCACCGCGATGATGAACAGGAAGACGAGAAACGAGACGTAGACCACAACTGTGTACTCGACCATCGATCGCTTGCGCTCGCGCTCGAGGCGGCGATCGGCTGCCGCCTGTCGGGCGGCGATCCGAAGGGTGGTCGCGAGATTGCCGCTGGCGTTCATCGACTCGGTGAGCAGGGTGACGACTCGACCGATCGATCGGGTGCCGACGCGGGCCTCGAGCCGCTGGAGTGCCGTTTGCACGTCGGCACCCCACTGCACGTCAGCTCGGACCCGGTCGAGTTCGGCGCTGAGCGGACCCAGTTCCGATCCCCGGACCCGGTCGATCGCCGCCACGATCGATAGGCCGGCCTCGTTGACGCTGGCGAGTCGATCGAGCAAGTCCGGAACTGCGGCTTCGATCGCCGCGAGTCGCCGCCGGTGGCGTTCGTACGCGATCGCGAAGACGGTCACGACGCCGAAGGTACCGACGGCGATGGTATCGTCGACCGCAGTCACGTCGAACCCGCCTGCGAGCGCCGCCGGAAGCCGACTGGCTATCGCTGTGAGCACGAGCGGGACGGTGACGACGAGCGTCAGCGACGGTCGCTCGAGGATCGTCCGAACCGGGTGGCCAAACCGGTCGCGCAGCCCCTGCAGTCGGCGGTAGTACCGAACTCGCTCGACGTTCGGGTGTGGTCGCGGGCCCGGTCCGGTGCTGGTGGTCGCTGCTGGTCGATCCGATCGAACTGCGGTCGTCTCGGTGGGCTCTGACGCTCCGTCGAGCCCGCTGCTGGGATCGAGTTTCTCCGTCATCGTACTCAGATACACCATGAACCCGAGGTTGGCGATCGGCAAGAGCAGGTAGACGAGCACCTGTAACTGCCCAAACGTCTCACCGGCGGCGATCCCGATGACGACGAGGATCGTAATGAGAAACAGCGGCCCCGCAACCAGCACCGTGACGTAGGCCTCCGCCAGCGTCGAGAGCAACTCGAGGATGCTCTCTTGCTGGGAGTCGGCCTCTTCGCGGAAGTCCTGATACTGGCGCTCGAGGAACGGGGCGAGTCCGTGGCCGCTCTGGAGGACGCTGACGAGGTTGTCGGTGAACTCCCGAAACTGGGGGCTGGGCGAGCGCCGACCCATTCGCTGGAGAGCGGTGATGACGTCGGTGCCGAACGTGTCCATACTTCGAACGGCGACCGAAAACTCGGTGGCGGGTTCCCCGTAGGTCGCTTCCTGGTCGGCGACGACACGGACGATGTCCGGGACCGCCATACCGCTTTGTGAAAGCGAGTAAATGAACGCGACCGTTGCGGGGAGCCCCGCTTCGATCCGTCGGGCGCGCGCGTCGGCGACGTAGCCGGGATACCACCACCGGAGCCAGTACGTGATGCCGCCGGTGATGGCACCGAGCGTGAGCGCAGCCCCGCCGAAGAGGACGACCAGTTCGCCGAGTGAGAGCGATGGCAGCCCACCAAGCGATGCGAGGACGGCGAGGGAATCCGGGAGCGCCGCACGTAACGTGTCGGTATCGACCGAAAGCAGTACCAGGAGGCCCCAAGCGGCGTAGACGCCGACGATCGAGCCGACGACAGCGGCGATGGTCGCGTACAGCAGCGTCAGCGAGCCGTACTCGCGGATCGTCGTCGGCCACTGTGCGGCACGTAACGCCGCCTGCCTGTCCGGACGTTCATCTCGGATCGTCACGACGGCGGAGCCGAACAGTCGGATCGCGATCCGGCTGAGAACGCGGTCGACGCGACCGACGTATCTGCTGACCGCGATCGGCAGACACAGCGCCATCGCAACGACCAGCGGAACGACGGTTACAATCCTCATCCGTCTCGAGCGTCGTGTTCGGGTTCGATCGGGCTATCGACGCTCGCAGCGGTCGGTTCGTCGCTGTCACCGTCGCTCTCATCGGCGATTCGCTCGAGGACCTGCTCCGGATCGCGGTAGTACTTGTTGACGAGCGCGCTGAACCGTCGGTAGTCGCTGCCGCCGGTCGTCTGAAGGTACTCGAGGAACCGTGTTCGGTTTCTGAGTTCGGTCAGCAGTTCCTGCTGACTCCAGCCGCGTTCGTCACGGATCTCCGAGAGGAGTTTGCTCCCCTCGTTTCGGAACCGGTCGGTCTGTCCCTCCCACGTGTAGGCCATCGAGTAGTCGAGTTCGCCGGTTCGCTGGTCGACGCCCTCGATTTCGGCGATGACCTTGTTCCGGCGGACGCGCTGGCCATCGACGCGGGTCTGTGTCTGCACCGAGAGCACGTCGAGGCTCTGGACCATCGCCCGCGGGACGTTGATCGGGTCGTTCTCGAGGCGGTTGATCGCTGTCTGGACCGAATCGGCGTGCATCGTCGAGTAAGTCGTGTGGCCGGTGTTCATCGCCTGAAAGAGCGTCATGGCTTCCTCGCCGCGGACCTCGCCGACGAGGATGTATTCGGGCCGGTGGCGGAGTGCAGAGCGCAACAGATCGTACATCGTCACGTCCCGTACCTCGTGAACGCGTTCGCGCGTGATCGCGGAGAGCCAGTTGTCGTGTGAGAGCTGGAGTTCGCGCGTGTCTTCGATCGTCAACACCTTCGATCGCGGGGGGATGAACATCGAGATGGCGTTCATGCTCGTCGTCTTTCCCGATGCGGTGCCGCCCGCGAACAGCAGGCTCTTGTTGTGCTCGATCGCGAGCCAGAGATAGGCCAGTTGCTCGACGCTGAACGTCCCGTACTCGAGCAAGTCGATCGGCGTGAAGGGGTCGTCGGCGTACTTCCGGATGGTAAACGCAGAGCCCCGTGGGGTCACTTCCTCGCCCAGCGCGAGTTCGGCCCGGGAGCCGTCGGGAAGGGTCGTGTTGACCACCGGGTCCCCGATGGAGATGTGTTGTCCCGAGTGCTGGGCCAGTTTGACGACGAACTGATCGAGCGTCGATTTCCCGAAGCTGACGTCCGTCTCGATGTCGGTGTACTCGTCGTGATAGACGAACAGCGGCAGGTCGTAACCGTCACACGAGATGTCCTCGACGTGGGGATCGTGCATGATCGGCTCGAGCGGCCCGTAACCCCGAAACTCGCGGTAGATGTGGTAAAACAGTCGGTAGAACGTCGCCGTCTCGATGTCGGCCCCGTAGCGCTCGAGATACTCACGGATCGTCTCCCGTAACACCGCTTCGGCGTCGTGGCTCTCGCCGTCGTCTTCCCGGTACAGCAGCGGATCGCGGACGTCTTCGAGCAGCACCTCGAGCAGGACCGCCTCGTCCTCGCGAAGCGACGGCTCGACGGTCCGGTACTGGTGTTCGTCCGCCTCGTGATCGTAACCGATCGAGACGAACGAGAACGGTGCGTCGACCCAGTAGCGGTCGATCTCCTCGAGCCCGTCGGGATCGTCGAACGTGACCAGCGGGCTGTGGACCGCTGGTTCGTAGTCACCGCCGTCGACCGTCGACCCCCGAAGCGTTTCGACGAGTCGTCGCACTGTTCGACGAGCGGTGTCGATCGTCGACTCGTGGCGCTCGCCCGCGTCGGCTCCCGAATCGGCCTGCGACCCGGGGCCGGGACCGCTCTCGCGACCGGTCGTCGTGTCGCTCGAGTCGTCAGTTGCTGGGATATCCATCGATAGCTGGGTTCGTGACACGTCCGGACGCGACGCTCATAAAGGAGACGGCCAACCGTGGCTGGCCGTCCCTCGATTCGAATCCCCTGTGCGTTACGTTCATACCGCGCGAGGCCGAAGGAACACGTACGGAATGAGGCGCGAGCACTTCACGTTAGATGTCACCAATATCGACTGGGCCGAAACTGACGGCGAGCCGAAAAAACCCTCGGTAGCGATCGACTTCACCGGCCCGGAAGCGATGCTTCGCGAGCGCCTGACTGGTCCCGACGGCGACGTTCTCGAGGCGAGCGAAACGGACACAGCCCTCCGATTGCAGGGACCGCTCGAGGACGATACTGCGGGGGTAGTGAGCGTGACCAACCGCATCACCGGCGAGTTCATCCTCGAACTCAACGAAGACGCTGGCGACGTCTTGCAGTTCATCCGTGCCGCACGGCGCTACGGCGAGACCGCCGGCGACGAGGGCCAGTATCGCGTCGAAATCACGCTTGATGGCGAGCCGTTCGTCAGCTACGACAAGCGAACGTTTCTCGTCTACGACGACGAGGGCAGCCTGCTTCGCCAACACAGCCTGATCCCAAGCGGCGTCGAACTCTAATCGCGAGCGGGTTCGCCCGCTGTTCTCCCGAGGGAACCGCTAGTTCCGCCGTCTGGAACTGAACCGGCAATTATAAGTTATTTAGGCACGCCTAAATGGATGTGCGCCGGCAGCTGCCGGAGGGGCGATACATGGCTAACGGAGAACTGCTTACGACGGCGGTCGAGAACCGATCCAAAGAATCGACGACGAGTGAGACAGTTCTCGAACTCGACGGTATCGCGAAACGCTACGGGAACCAGGAAGTCATCGGCGACCTCTCGATCGCCGTCCGCGACGGCGAAATCCTGACCCTGCTCGGCCCGTCCGGCTGTGGCAAGACCACGACGCTGCGGCTGATCGCCGGCCTCGAGAAACCCAACGCCGGCCAGATTCGATTGCAAGGCGAACCCGTCTCGGGCGACGATCGGTTCATCCCACCGGAAGACCGCAACGTCGGCGTCGTCTTTCAGGACTTCGCGCTGTTTCCACACCTGACTGCTCGCGAAAACGTCGCCTTCGGCTTGCAGGATCGCGCCGAGAGCGAGCGTGCACGTCGTGTCGACGAACTACTCGAACTCGTCGGCCTCGAGACCCACGGCGACCACTATCCGGGCGAACTCTCCGGCGGCCAGCAACAGCGAATCGCGCTCGCGCGCTCGCTGGCTCCCGAACCCGAGATGCTGTTGCTCGACGAACCCTTCTCGAGTCTGGACGTGGACCTGCGTGTCGAGATGCGCGAGGAGGTTCGCCGCATCATCAAGCAGACGGGCGTCACCGCGATCTCTGTGACCCACGACCAGGAGGAGGCGCTGTCCATTTCCGACCGCGTCGCCGTGATGAACGACGGCGACATCGAACAGATCGACACCCCCCAGCAGGTCTTCCAGCAGCCCGAGTCACGCTTCGTCGCGGGCTTTCTGGGCCACGCCAGTTTCCTCTCGGGTGAGGTCCACGGTGACAGCGTCGACACCGCACTCGGCCGCGTCCTGCGGGACGACGTTCATGGGCTGGCCCACCAGTACGACGGCTCCGTCGTCGACCTCCTCGTTCGCCCCGACGACGTGACAGCCTACCCTGCCGACGGGCCGGAAGTCGACGGTCGCGTCGTCTATCGGCGCTATCTCGGCCCGACCGTCCTCTATCGCGTCGAACTCGACGGCGGCGAAACGATCGAGTGTATGCACAACCACTCCGATCATATCGACTTAGACGAGCGCGTCGGCGTCCGCGTCACCGCTGACCACAACCTCGCGTGGTTCCCCGCGGATCACCGC
The DNA here is from genome assembly GCF_041821085.1 of Natrinema sp. HArc-T2. Taxonomy (NCBI): domain Archaea; kingdom Methanobacteriati; phylum Methanobacteriota; class Halobacteria; order Halobacteriales; family Natrialbaceae; genus Natrinema; species Natrinema sp. HArc-T2. Next base: position 468,568 of record NZ_JBGUAZ010000001.1, read on the forward strand.
GAGGGAGTCGAAGTCGACGCGGACGGAACCCCCACTGACGACGACTGATCGCACTCGCACCGTCGTCTCTCCGTTCTCGACTCTCCAGTCGACCCCCCCATCCGTTTGCTTTTGCCCCGTTTCCGGTCGCTTACTCGAGTCCGTACGGCCTGTGGCGCAAATGGACGCCTGTCAGTGGATGCCGGCAGGTCCACGACACGGCCTGCGGTCCCACCGGGACACCGTGACAGCAGACCGAACCAGCGCTGTCGCTTATGTTAGCTGCCCGAACGGTCACTTTGATACCGATGCACACGTGAGTCGGTGCTATGGCCGACAGAACGAGGATCGCAACGTACTGCGGGTTTGCCGCCCCGACCGTCGCGCTGGGCGCGATTGCCCTCGCGACGATCGTCGCCCCGCCCGAGACGTTCACGTGGCACGATCGGGCGCTCTCGGAGATGGGTCGGTACGGTGCCCCGACGTTTTGGCTATTCAATGGCGGCCTGATCGTGGGCGGGCTGCTCGGCCTGCCGTTCGTCTGGCGCTGCTGGCTTGCGAGTCGCAACGCCGTCGAACGCCTCGGCATCGTCCTCCTGGTGATCGCGGTCGGCGGCCTGATCGGTGTCGCCGTCTTCTTTCTCGAGCACACGGCAGTCTACCTCGAGACGAGTCTACACGGGCTCGCGGCGCTGGCGGTATTCAGCGTGGCCCCGTTTGCGAGCTGGGTCTATGGAACGGGGGCGGCGCTGGCTGATGACGGTCGCCTCGCGGTCGCGTCGTTTTGGCTCGGAATCGTCCATCCGCTCGCGTGGCTGGGCTGGCTGCTGTCGCTCGGTGGACGCGTCGATACCGGCACGTGGTTTGCCGTCCCCGAGTTCGTCGCCGCCGTCGCCTTCGGCGGCTGGATTCTCACGCTTGCAGTCGCCCATCGGTATCGAGACGACAGCAGGTCGACTGCTCCCAGCCGCTGAGCGGTCGGACTCGGTTTTGCGACACGTGGCCACACAACGCTTAAATCGAAACCCTTCCTAACGGCGCGTATGCATAAGGACGAACTCCTCGAGCTCCACGAAGAACTCGTCGTCATCATGGAGTACTTCTCGGAGCGCGAGGAGGTCGACGAAACGCTGTTCGATCCCTACCGCCAGCTCGACGTCGACCCCTCGCACGTCCACAAGTCGAAAAGTGAACACAAACACGCGGTCTTCGTCCTCGGCAACGCACTCGCCAACGCGATGAGCGAAGACGAGTTCTCGAGCGCCGGTCGAATCGGCAAGCGGATGAAAGAACTCGCCGAGGACGCAGAATCTAAGATATAGAGACAGTCTAGGCGAAACGTATTTGGTGTGGTTCCCGCTTGTTGACGTATGGATCCGCGCACGCAAGAGCGCGTCGAGGAGTGGGACTCCCGCCCGTTCACCGGCGGTTTCGACGGGCTCTCCGATCTCGCCCACGCTGATTTCTCTGGCGTTGTGTCGGCGGTTGGGACCTGGCTCTGTATGCTCAACGGTCGCATTGTCGGCATCATCGACGGCGATATCGATGACTTCGAAACCGCCTCGGGAACGTGTTATGAGGCACCTCACCCGTCGCTGCCCTTGCTCTGTACGATGGAAGAACAGGGCGGCGAGACGCGAGCGAAGTATTACACCAACGAAACAGCACTTCGGGAAGTCGACAACACGCTCCAGAGCGGGTCGTTCACCGGATACGTCGAACTGAGCGAGAACGTGCTCAGTGGCGACTACTACGCCGTCTACTACGGTGGCCGTCGGATGGCCGCGGCGTACATCGGTAATGCCGAACGGCTGCTCACCGGCGAGGAGGCGTTCGACCGAGCGGCCGACGAGGTCGGCATCTACGAGGTTATCGACGTCGAGATCGACGTTGTCGACGTTCCTGGGACCGACTCGGCATCGGAAGCTGACCCGACGACCGAGTCCGCCCCCTCCGACACTGCAGTCGAGGCCGGTGCTCCCAGCACGACGAGCGATGACGGCTCGGAGCCCGACTCGGCGGAGTCATCGATCGAACCGATCGACATCTCGAGCACCGACGCAGTCGACGCCGCAGACGTGTCTGGGGCCGATTCGACTGAAGCCGTTACCGACGAGTCGGCACAGCCGTCCGAGATCGACCCAACGGATGATCCGTCGGGCATCACAGCGACTGACAGCAGTGAGGGCGAATCCGAGCCACCATCGGCTGGGATCACCGAGTCGGGCCCCGCCGATGACGCCGAACCGGCGTCCGCAGCCGAGACATCCGCTGACGACGAGACACGCCAGAACCTGGACCAAGACGCCCCGCTGGAGTCTGAACCGACCGACTCCGACTCAGTATCGACGCCGGTCGCGTCGGCTGGCGAGCCGTCGACACTGAATGCCGATGGCGCGACTGACCCAGACCTCGAAGAAATCGAAGCGGCAGCCGAGGTACTCGACCGAAACGGGATCTCCTGGGTCGACGACGATGACGAGCCAGCGACTGGCTTGGCCAGCGAGTCCGCCACCGAGTCCGAAACGACGGCCACGGGCGACGGACTCGAAGAAGAGTTCGAACGCGAAGAGGAGTGGCGCGAGACGCGACGCATTCCGTCGATCGATCCGGACAACAGCGACTCGGCCACAGACTCGAGCACGGGCGGGCGTGAACTACGGATGGACCAGCCGTCGGCGACGTCCGACGCGAACGCGGACGAGACGTCGTCCGCTGTGCAATCCGATACCCAGCCTTCGGATCGAACCGCTGCATCGACGCCGTCGACGCCGTCAACCGCGGGTTCGTCCGACTCTCGTGAGGATGGATCGCGCGCGCAGGGAGCCCGAACACAGACCACCACGACCGACGCACACAGCGAGCAGGTTGCGACGCTCACCGAGAAAGTCGAGACGCTGCAGGAACAGCGCGACTCGCTCGCGACGAAAGCCGAAGAACTCGAGGCCGAACGCGATCGGCTGCACGCCGAGAACGACGATCTGTCCGCGACGGTCGAGCGACTCCAGTCCCGAATCGACGACCTCGAGACGGAACTCGAGCAGGCTCAGTCGCGTGTGGACGATAGCGCGACATCCGACGCTGGCACCCAGCTCTCACCGCAGCAGGCGCTCTCGCAGACGAACCTCTTCGTCAGATACGCCTCGAAGAGCCAGCCGACCCTCGAGACGGCCCACGACGGCGACGCCGATCGCAGCGAGGTCGCCTCGAACCTGCGACTGGAACACCACACTGGATTCGACTCGAGTGACGCGGTCGTCGACGGGAAATCTTACGACGACTTCCTCGAGACGACGATGGAGCATCGGTTCGTCGACTGGCTCACCGAGATGCTCCTGTACGAAATCCGTGATACCGGGAACGCGGACGGACTGGGCGATCTCTACGATGCGATCCCGCGAATCGATCGGGCCGAACTCGGCGCGACGATCTCGCTTGCCGACGACGACACCGAAGACGTCCCCGAGCAGGTGACCTTCGACATCGTCGCGTTCGACAAGATGGGGAACCCGTTACTGCTGGTCACGCTCAACGACTCGCGCGAGCCTGCGACGAAAGACTTACTCGCCGAACTCGAGGAAGCCGCCTCCGCGGTCAAGGCCAACTATCCTGATCTGGCAGCTGCGATCGCCGTCACCTCGAGTTACTTCGAGCCCGGCGCGCTCGAGGTGGCCGAACAGGCGACGAGTAGCGGCTTCCTCAGCCGCAGCTCGAAGCTGAGTTACGTTAACCTCTCGCGGAAATCCGGCTACCATCTCTGTCTCGTCGAGTCGCGCTCGGAAGGCTTCCACATGAACGTGCCGGAGCTATAGCGGTCGCGCTCGGCGCTGTTACCGTCTGTCTGTTCTGTGTCGCTCTCACGTCGCTGCAGAAAGCAGCCGCTCAGACTGGTGTCTGAAACGATCGGGTGCTCGAGCGCCCGCGGCTGCGAAACGTGGCAGAAAGCAGTTACTCCGTCCGTGTCGCACCGGCGTCGATCGCGGGGACGGGCGACAACGTCCGACGTGGACGAGAGTCTAGCCTTCGATCTCTGCGACGTCTTCGATCTTCATGCCGTCGAGCTTGTCGACGATGTCGTCGAGCTTGTCGTCGAGTTCGTCGACGAACTCGGCGGTGCGCTCGGTCTTGATCGCACCCTGGCTCGAGGGCTCGATGAGGTTTTCTTCCTCGAGAACGCGAAGCGAGTAGCGGACTTTGTGGTGCGGGTAGCCCGTCTCGTTCGACATCTTGACGATCCCGATAGGTTCGTTCTCGATGACCATCTTCAGGACCTGCAGATGTCGTTCCAACATATCGACTTCCTTCTCAAGTCGGTCTATCATGGCATTTGTTAACTTGTCTTTGGGCCTTTTAAAAGTTACTCTCGAGCGCTGAAACGACGTTGCCCAACCTGTCAATCGCTCCTGTCAGTAGTTAACGCTTCCGATGTGGCCAGTTTCCTGTCGCTGGGTGTGTCTCTCTCAGCGAGTTATACGACTGGCAGCGAGCGGTCCGGGGTTCGGTCGTCCGCATGCTGGTTGGACACCGTGATAGGGAGCGTCGATCGGTCGGTGGTCAACGTTGTGGAGTTCGGTGTCGGCACCCGTATACCGTAATCTGTTTATCGGCCCGGCAAGAACCCGTCGCTGTTATGACCGTCACTATCGTCGGGTCGCAACTCGGCGACGAAGGCAAGGGTGGGGTCGTCGACCTGTACGGCGACGCCGCCGATGTCGTTGCCCGGTATCAGGGCGGCGACAACGCTGGCCATACCGTCGTACACGACGGAGAGAAGTACAAACTGTCGCTCGTGCCGTCGGGTGCCGTTCGCGGAAAGATCGGCGTCCTCGGCAACGGCTGTGTCGTCAACCCCGAGACGCTGTTCGACGAGATCGACACGCTCCGCGATCGCGGCCTCGAGCCTGACGTCCGCGTCGCCGAGCGCGCACACGTTATCCTCCCCTATCACCGCGCGCTCGACGGCATCGAAGAGGAAGAAAAAGACGACCTCGCCGCCGGCACGACCAAACGCGGCATCGGCCCGACCTACGAGGACAAAGCGGGCCGCCGCGGTGTCCGGATCGGCGACCTGCTCGACCCCGACGCGCTACGCGAACGCCTCGAGTACGTCGTTCCTCAGAAGAAGGCCCTCGCTGAGGAGGTCTTCGAGAAGGAAACCGGCGAGGAGTTCGACATCGAGCACCTCTACGAGACCTATCGCGAGTACGGCGAGCGCCTCGAAGAGGAAGGGATGACCGTCGACTGCGGAGACTTCCTGCAGGAACGGATCGATGCCGGCGACAACGTCATGCTCGAGGGCGCACAGGGAACGTCGCTCGACATCGACCACGGCGTCTACCCCTACGTCACCTCCTCGAACCCGAGTTCGGGTGGCGCGAGCGTCGGCACCGGCCTCGGCCCGACGGTCGTCGGCCAGGGAGACGTCATCGGCATCGTCAAAGCCTACCTCTCGCGAGTCGGCACGGGCCCGCTTCCGACCGAACTCGGCGGTGTCGAGGATCAGACGCCCGACTACGACGCCGACGAGGGCGCCGGCGACGACGAAGAGGAACTCGCGACCTACATCCGCGACGAGGGTGGGGAGTACGGTACCGTCACCGGTCGCCCCCGCCGTGTCGGGTGGCTCGACATGCCCATGTTGCGGCACGCGACCCGCGCGAACGGCTTTACGGGGCTTGCGATCAACCACATCGACGTGCTGGCCGGCCTCGACGAGGTGAAAGTCGGACACAGCTACGAGTTCGATGGTGAGGAAATCTTCACGATGCCCCCGACGACCGAAGCCTGGGGCCGCTGTGAGGCCATCTTCAAGTCCTTCGACGGCTGGCCTGAAGTCGACTGGGCCGAAGTCGCCGCCGAGGGCTACGAGGCGATCCCAGAGAACGCACGGACCTACCTCGAGTACATCAGTGACGAACTCGAGACGCCGATCTACGCGGTCGGTGTCGGCCCTGGCCGCGAGGAGACCGTCGTCGTCGAGAACCCCTACGAGTAGTCATCGCACTCTCACGGTTGCGTGTGATGCGGTCGGGACGTTCCCGAAACCTTTTGCTGCAGGCGACGAGCCTACGTAGTATGAAGGAGTCGTTGCTGGACATTCTCTGCTGTCCGCTCGATAAACACGATCTGGAACTCGAGAACGCCGAGTACGACGGCGACGAGGTCGTCGGCGGCGAACTCGTCTGTACGGAGTGTGGCGAGGCCTACCCGATCGAAGACGGGATTCCGAACCTGCTGCCGCCGGATATGCGCGACGAAACGCCGGCCTGACGGACACAAACCGTGTCACCAGCCGAGGTTACCGTCCACGTCAACCGCGGGTCCACAAACACACTCGAGCCGGCCAGCACCGCGCTCGAAACTGACGGCTCGTTTCGCCTCTCGCTGACGGGCCACGAGTCACCCGCACACGTCCACTGTCGGCTTGACGGCGACCTCGAGCGGATCGCGTCGCTCGCTGGTGCGAACTACTACGTCGAACCGGACAGCGTTACGACCGTCCCGGTCGCCGTCGACGCCGACGCGATCGACCAACCGGTCGACGGCTGCCTCGAGATCCTGACGGGCTATGGCTCCGAGTCGGTCGCGATCGACGTCACGGTCGTTCCCGGTCCGCCGGGCGTCGATGTCGACGAATCGCTCGCCGAACCGACCCGTACGGAACCCGAACCGACGCCACTCGAGCAGGTCGTCGATCGGATGACGAACGGTAGCGGGCTCGATTCGGGGACGCTCGCAGTGCTGGCGCTGGGCATGGTCGCGCTCGCGATTGCGACGCTGACGACGGCGTCGATCGCGAGTCCGGTCGCGACGGCCGGCCTGGGGATCGTCGTCGCCGGAGTCGTCGTGGCGCTGTTTCTGTTACTCCAGTAGAATCGTATAACTCGTAAGCGGGCTACTCGTCGACCTGGGTCGCCTCGAGTCCGCCCTCGCCGACGCGCTTGGCCCGGAGGTATCGCGCCCGATAACGGTTCGCGCCGTCGTAGACGTCGGCCTCGCGGATCTCATCAGTACGGCCCTCGGCGACGGCGTCGATCAGCTCCTCGAGTTGGTTGAGTTCGCTGGTCGTGAGCTCGAGTTCGTAGGTGTGTTCCTCCTCGGACTCGAGGATGGCCCACTTGCGGGCGGCTGCGACGACGAGCGAGCAGGGTTCCCGACAGGGGAACGGCCCATCGCCACCGTCGACGTCCAAGTCGTCGTCTTCGTCGTATTCCCACTCTCGGCGGCGGAGACACTGCGAGTCGACACAGCAGGCTTCTGCCATCCAGTCGACGGCCTCGCGCGGGAGTTCGTCGATCACGTCGTAGATACCGGTCTGTCGCTCGGCGGTCTCGGTCCAGTGATCGATATCCAGATTCCCGCGCAGTTCGCGGTGCCAGTTGGCGATCGTCGCGGGATAGAGAAAGCCGATCGTCTCGACGAGTTCCGCACCCGAGAGACCGGTAAACGCCCAGCCCGAGACGAGTGTGGGCGCGGTTTTCAGCGGTCGGTAGCGACCGTCCTCGTCGTAAGTCGCGATGTCCCGGGCGTCACGCGGGTCGTCGTAAACCTCGAGGTCGACAAGGTCGCTGTCGGCGTCGTCGACGTGCCAGAGGTCGTAGACGCGCTCGCCATCGGGATCGTCGACATCGACGAAGCGGACCGTGATCGACAGTTGGCCCCACTGCCGGTCGATGCCGTTTCGGAGCGCGTCGTACCGTGTCGGCACTGCGAGGCCCTCGGTCGTGTGCTCGTCGGCGTCCGGGAGCGGTGCGTGCTCGCACCACCGGAGGAACGCACGCCGGGCAGTGCCCTCTCCGCCGACGGTCTCCTGCCAGTAGCGCCAGTTGGTGACGTACTCCTCACAGGTCTCGAGTGTCTCCCGAAGGGCGGCCTCATCGAGGCCGTGCCACTCGTTGTCGGGCGTCTCGAGGGAGTAGTCGCCGTCAGTTTCGGCGATTCGGAGGCCGTCGAACGAAATGCCATCCGACGCGCGCTCGAGCAGCGTCTCGAGGTCGTCGCTCGAAATCGTCACGTGTCAGTCACCCGCGCCCGTTCCCGCGCTCGGTTCGTGGTCGGCGTCGGCGACCGATCCGGCGAGATCGCGGACCGTCTCGCGAGCGTCGCCGATGTCGGCCCCGGCGTCGGTCGCCCGCTCGAGGACGACGTCGGCCATGAGGGCTTCGGTGCCGACGGCACCGGTGTACCAGATTCGGTGGCCATCGACCTCGGCAGGCACGTCCCAGCCGAGCCGGTAGTCCTCGGTCAGTCCCATGTCTTCGGGAATGTCCTCTTGGGTGTGGTAGCCATCGGCGATAAACAGCGGGACGACGACGATGTCGTCGCTCTCGAAGTAGTCCGTGACGTCGTCGACTTCGGGTTCTTCGTCCATGAACAGCGCCTCGACCTCGTCGAAGCGGTCGCGATCGCGGATGCGTTCGCTGTGGTACTCGATGGCCTTCGCGGAGTTTTCGTTGCGCTCGGTCCCGTGGCCAACCACCGACAGGCCGACGCCCTCACCCACGTCCGGGTCCTCCATCGCGGTTTCGGCCCGCTGGACGATCACGTCCGTCATCGCGTCGTGGGTGCCGACCGGCCCACAGTAATGGATGGTCTTGCCGACGTCGTCGGCCTCGAGCGTGGCCTGTGAGGCGCTGGTGCCGTCCGAATCCCACTTTTCTGGGTCCCAGTCGTCTAAGCGCAGTTCCCGCGGGATCACCTGCTCGGTAAAATACCCCTCGCTGATAAAGAGTGGAACGACGAACACCTCGTCGGCCTCGAGCGTGCGGACCACTTCGCGGAAGTGTGGTTCTTCCTTCCAGAACGCCTCGCGGACCTCGTCGAACGCGCCCGTCTCGCGGATCGTATCCGCGTGGGCGTAGGTCGGATCCGAAGCGTCCGGATTCAGGTGCGATCCGTGTGCCGCGATGACCAGCGCTTGCATGGACGGCGCTTAGGATAGTACCGGTATAGGGGCTTCGCTGCCGGTCCTCGTCGCCGGGTCTGACGGTCTGACACGCGTCGCTCGAGCCCGGAGAACGCTACGTCTATTTGCGCCCAGTGTCAACTCGAGTGCGTGCAACTGGTGGGCTACGAACCGAGCGGGCGGGGCTCGGCGCTGCTGATCAGCGACGGCAGCGGCGCGGTCGATCATCGCCCGCTCGAGCCCGGTGACGACCTCGCGTACACGCTCGGCGAGCGCCACTGCGCCGGGACGATCGACGAGACCGGCACGCACGTCGCCTGCGACCGACCGTCAGCCCCCTACTGCGAATATCATACGAGCACGTGGGTCTGTGCCCGCTGTACCGGGACCTGCCTGAAAGACGAGATGGACTGTTACGAGGACCACGCCGTCTACATCGCCGCGTTCGCCCCAGACACGTTCAAGGTCGGCGTCACAAAGCTGTGGCGTCTCGAGACCCGGCTGCGCGAACAGGGAGCCGACCGCGCGGCCCACGTCCACACCGTCTCGAACGGTCGCATCGCCCGCGAGCTCGAGGCCGAGATCGCTCAGCGACTGGTTGACCGGGTTCGCGCTGACTCCAAGGTGGCCGCACTCGCTGCTGCCGTCGACGAAGACGCCTGGGAGGCCGTCCTCGCGGCGTTCGATGTCATCGATCGGTTCGACTGCGACTACGGCCTTGACCTCGAGACACGTCCGGTCCGCGAGACGGTCGCGTCGGGGACCGTCGTCGGCGTCAAAGGGCGGCTGCTGATACTCGACAACGGCGGGACGACCTACGCCGTTGACATGCGCGACCTCGTCGGGTACGACGTAGCGGAGGGCTCCACGGGCCGTGACCTGCAGTCGTCGCTGGGGTCGTTTGGGTAGGCTCTTTCCATACTGGTCCCGGTGTAACGGCTGGTTGTCACAGACATTCGAGACATGGCAACCCTTTTCCCCGACGCAGCAGAATCCGAGGGTATGACGGACGAAAACGACTCCAACGGAGACGCAGGCGACGACAGCGAGGAGAAATCGTTCCGCGAGCGCGTCGAAGAGATCCGCGAGAAGCGCGCTGAAGAGGGCGAAGGCGAGGGCGAGGCCCCCGAAAGCCCGTTCGGCGGCGGCGGTGGCGGCCCCGGCGGCATGGGCGGCGGCAATCCCTTCGCCCAGATGATGGGTGGCATGATGGGCGGCGGCCCCGGCGCTGGTCCCGGTGGTCCCGGTGGTCGTGGCGGGCAAGACGAGAGCAACGAGGAACTCGTCCGCGAAGTCCGACAGCTCCGTGACGAAATGCGCGATCAGACCCGTGCGCTCAAGCGCATCGCCGACGCGCTCGAAGATCAGTAACGGACCCGTTTCATCGCTCTCCGTTTTCGCCGGTCATCCGTTCCGCTGAGCCATGTGTGTCTTGTGATGGTGGACGACGCGAGCGTGGTCAGAGCAGTAGTCCGTGATCCCGTCTCGAGCGTGATCCAGGTGCGATCCGCATTGTCCGGCAGGATTATTGTCTGATACGGAGCCGGTCCCGATCGTCGTACCGAAAGCCGGCGTCTTCGAACGCCGCTCGGGCCGCACGGACGTTCACTTCACCATCAGTTCCCAGAAACGGCGTTTCGGGGTCCTGACCGTTCCACGTGAGGCTGTCGGGGACCCACTGCTCGGTAACTGGTGTCGCAACCGGTCGTGCATACCCGTGAAAGACGGTCTCAGCAAGCCACTCCTTGTCGATCAACTGTGCGATGACCCGCCTGAATCGGGGGTTCCCAAACGGTGCCTTCCGCGTGTTGAATCCAAGGAAATAAAACGTCCACGACGGTGACTCGAGTCGCTGCTGTCCGTCTGTCTTGTCGACAGTCTCGATGAGTCTCGTATCAAGAGCCGTACTCGTGACGTCGGCAGTGCCGTTTCCGACAGCATCGATCGCCGTTTCCGGGTTCGGTGGGACCTCGATCACACACTCGTCGACGGTCGGTGCCGGCTGCTCACTGCCGGACCGGAGCGTAAAGTGACCGTCGAACCGCTCGAGTCTGAGTTGATCGCCCTCGGTTCGATTTACATACTGGTAGGGGCCGCTCCCGACCGGCCGAATGTTGTTCGTGACGACCGCCGTCGTGGTGCCCTGCGAGAGCGCACCACCGCCCAGTCCCATCGGGCTCTCTGACCGCTCACGCCAGATGTGTGCGGGCAGTATCGGGACGAGGAGGGCGCGTTCGCCGACCGCCTGCCCCGCATCGACGGTAAACTCGAGACGATCGCGGCTCCGAACGTCGATCGCCTCGACGGCGTCGATCTGTCCGCGAAAGCGGGGTGCAGGAACGACCCGGTCGTCATCGTCACCGGACATGTCTGCGAGAAACTGGTAGGTGAACTCGACATCGGCGGCGGTCACCGGCTCGCCGTCGTGAAACGCACAGCCGTTTCGAAGGCGAACGTCGAGCGTCGCCCCGTGCCACTCCCACGACTCCGCGAGCCACGGTTGGACCTCCCCGGTTGGGTCGTCAGTCGCCAGCGAGTCGTAGAGTAACTGGGTGATCGTTCCGCGACCACGATAGTCGGAAGCCAGCGGGTTGAGGTTTTTCGTCGGTCGGCTATCCGTGTGGGCGGCGCGCAGCGTCCTAACGCCCGCCGCAGGCTCGAGTCCGAGATAGCCACTCCGGGTCGCGAGATGACCGTCAGCCCAGCCGGTGAACCGATCCGTTCTGACGACGCGGTGTTCCTCGGGAATACAGATCGGGACGAACGGCTGGTCGCGTGCGATCGCCTCGAGCGCGCTCGTGACGGCGTCGCGCCGATCGTTCCCGTCGGCGTGGCGTTGCTTCTCGAGCAGGTCGTCGACGGCCAGGTTGGTGTAGCCAAACGGGTTCTGCCAGCCCGATTCGTCGATATACAGCGAGTGTAACGCCTCGTAGAGGAAGTCGGGATCGGTCCCACCCGGATGTCGACCGATACAGATGTCGAACTCGTGATCGTACAGCACTGCTCGGTTGAAGTCGATCCCGGAGCGGATGTCGAACGAGACATCGATCCCGACCGTTGTGAGGATCTGCTCGAGTTCGTTTGCGATCCGGATACTTTCTCTGTCACTGTCAGCAGGGAGGGTGGTGACCGTCAGCGAGAGCTGTTTGATATTGCGTTTCGTAACGAGATTCCGGAGTCGGCTCACACAGCCGCTAGTCGAGACCGTCAGACCAGCCGTCGCTGCCAGCGCAGCCCGACGACTGGGACCGGTGCCGTCGGTGGCTGCGCTGTTTGATTCTGGGTCGGCCCGTCCTCCGTTCATGTTGTCTGTCTACCATGATTGTCCGCCAGCATATAACAGTATTGTGCTCACGTGGCTCGCGCGTCGGTCAGAGAGTTGGCTGTTTTGACGCTTTCAGCACGATATGTCTCGCCATCATAGACCGTGAAACCGGACGATTACTCCTGTTTTTGGGGCCAGGGCAGCCGATCGGCGAACTGCTCTGAAAGCTCCGCGACCGACCAGCGGTCGACGAGTCGATCCGAGAGGTCGACACAGGCCGCTGCGAGCATCGTGCCTGCAGCGACGTCGATTCCCCAGTGGATGCCGAGATACATCGTCGAAATCGCGACGCTTACCGCCAGTACGACCGCGATGAGGTGCCACTTCGGGAATTCCGACCGCGTCTTCCATGCGAACGCCGCGACGGTCGCCGACATCGAGGTGTGAAGCGATGGGAAGACATTGGTGCTAGCATTGACCTCGCTTGTGAGCCACTGATATTGTGGATTAGTTTCATACAGCATTCGACCAGCGAATTCGGCGGGCATCATGTTCCGGGGGCCGTACGCGATCACGAAGATATAGAGGAGAAGACCGATCGAGTAGTTGAGCGCGTAGGCCGTCAGCAGCCGGCGGAAGATCCGAGTATCGGAGAGCGTAAAGTATGCGATAACCGGGAATATCAGCAGAAACGTGTAGCCGTAGACGTAAATAGCCGAGAAATACGCCGTCGTCTCCGGTGTCTGGATCGACTGAAAGATCAGGATTAACTCTCCCTCGAGGTCGTAAAACGCCCCAGAGAGATGGAACCCGATCTGTCGCGACAGCTCAGGCGCGGTCTGTCTGGCGACCCGGTTGATCAGTAACACACAGAGTAACACGGCGATCACCGGGGCGGCAGTCCTGAGTCGGCTTCGCCACTCCGAGCGCGTCCGAGCGAGGCGCTCACGGCCGATGAAAACGACGACTGACACCGGCACCAGTATCGAGATGACGAGAGCGAGCTGCGTCAACACCTCAGCGAGCATCGCGTCTAGTAGCCTCCAAGCAAGCGACCGTTATCATCGTACCGAAAGCCGGCAGTCTCGAACGCCGCTTTCGCCGCCGCCACGTTGAGTTCGCCGTTCGAGCCAAGGAACGGTGTCACCGGATCCTCGCCGTCCCACGTGAGACGGTCGGGGACCCATTCGTCTGTCACCGGCGTCGCGGTCGGGGTTGCGTGTCCATAGAAGACCTCGTCGACGATCGCTTGCTTTGGAATCAACTGCGTGACCGCACGGCGGAAGTGCGTGTTGCTGAAGGGTGCGTTTCGGACGTTGAATCCGACGTGGTAGAACGTCCGCGAGGGGTGGTGTAACTGCTCGATGTCCGTGGATTCGGGGACCGCATCTAGCGTATTGGCGTCAAGTGCCGACGCCGTCAGGTCAGCGTTGCCATCAACCACCTGTCTGATCGTCGTCTCACTGTTGGGAGCGATATCAAACCGAAGCTCCTCGACGGATGGACTGGGAAGTTCGATATCGTCTCGGAGCGTGAAGTGATCGTCAAACTGTGTGAGGACGAGCTGATCATCCTCTGTCCGACTCTCGAACTGGAACGGTCCACTGCCGATCGGCGGAATGTGATCGCCCGTCGCAGCGATCCACCGTCCCTGTGGTGCAGTAAACTCGCCATCGGCTGCACGCTGGTCGACAAGCTCACGCCAGAAGTGTTTCGGCAGGATCGGCACAGTCAGTGCCCGTTTGCCGACCACTCGATTCCCATTCATCGAGAACGTCAGTTCGTACTCGCCGTCGACCGTAATCCGGTCGACCACGTCGATGTGGCTCTGATATCGCGGTGCCGGCGAGGGTGTTGGCGCTCGTCCGAGTGACGTATCTTCGAGGAACCGGTAGGTAAAGGCGACGTCCTCGGCGGTTAGCCGTTCACCATCGTGGAACCGACAGTCTTCGTGGAGCGAGACCGTCGCGGTCAGCGTCGGGCCCTGCTCGTCGGTCGGGTTCGCCTCCGCCCACGTTATGTTGTCCTTGGCAAGCCAGGGCTGTACCTCGCCCTCGTGGACGGTTCCCAGCGAGTCATAGAGCAGGTCGATCATCGTGTCCCGCTCTCGCATCGTTGCCGATAGTGGGTTGAGGTTACTCGTTGGACGAGCATCCGTTTTGAGCGCGAGCAACTCGTTGCCATCGCCGGTCGACTCGGGCTCGAGATAGCCGTGGCGAGTCGTGAGATTGGCCTCGTCCCAGCCGTCGAAGCGGTCCGTACTGGCGACGCGATACTCGTCGGGCCGACAGATCGGTTCGAAGGGTTTGGACTCTGCGAGCGATCTCAACACCGACTGGACGAGCCGCTTTCGTTGCTCTCCTTTGGCTCGCCGCTGGTCCTCAAGCAGCGTATCGAAGACCATGTTGGTGAACCCGAAGGGGTTCTGCCAGCCGGCTTCGGTGGCGAACGAGGAGTGGAGCATCTCATAGAGGAAATCGGGGTCGTATCCGGCAGGATGATGGCCGACGTAGAGGTCGAAATCGTGCTCGATCAGCACCGCTTTCAGCAACTCCGACGGCGACCGCATGTCGATCGAGACGTCGATTCCGGCCTGTTGGAGGGCCGTCTCGAGTCGACGGGCGATCTGAATGCCCTGTCTATCTGCGTCCGCCGGTACCGTGGCGATGGACAGCGACAGTTGTCCGTTGACGGCTTTCCCGACCGCGTTGCGCACGTAGTCGGTACAGCCGCTCGTGGTGAGTGCGGCCCCCGCTGCCCCGGCAGCCAGAAACGAACGACGGCTGATGCCGGTCTCAGAGGGAGTGGGGTCCCAATTCATATCGTTGTGTAGCACCTCCTCTCATTTGATATATAACAATATTGCGTACTCTAAACCAATACGTGTCACACTAAAGAATCTTTTCAATCAGGGGTACATTCTATTCGAGTTACTTTTTGTGAGATGTTAACAAACTCAGCTCGTGGTGGCACTCGGCACGTTCGTCTCGGCTCAGTCTCGAGCGCAACATCAATAGGCGCACCCACGAAACGGAAGCTATGGACATCGCTGCCGAACGGATCGAGCGCCTTCACGACCTCGCTCGAGCGGCGGCAGCGGACGGCGACGACGAGTTGGCTCGCTACTACGTCCGTCTTGCGCGACGGGTCGCAGAGCGGAACCGCCTCACGCTGCCGCGGACGTTTCGCCGGTTTACGTGCGACGAGTGTGATGCGTACCTCCGGCCGGGAGACAACGCTCGCGTCAGGTTGCAAGACAGCCACGTCGTCATCACTTGTGAGTGCGGTGCCCACGCTCGATATCCCTACGACTGACTGCGGACTGTTGGCAGTCGGTCTCGTGACTGCGTCGCACAGCCGGTGGCCGTGCCGCATCGAGAAGATTGAAACCGCTTCGCTCTCTTACACAGGGATATGGATAACCAGGAACGCAAGCGCCGCGCACACGACCTCGACGTGACCGTCTGGGTCGGCAAAAGCGGCGTCGATGCCGTCGTCGACGAACTCAACGACCAGCTAACCGACAGAGATCTCGTGAAAGTGAAATTCCTGCGGGCCGCCCGTGCCGGGAGCTCGACCGACGAGAAAGCAGCCGACCTCGCGGAGCGTGTCAACGCTGACCTCGTCGACACGCGTGGACATACCGCGGTGTTGTATCGATGAGCGTCGGTTCCGCGGGCCTGCTTCAGCTTCAGGGTGGGAACGCGGAGCTCGGCCTGATCGGCGGGGCGCTCGAGGAGGCGGGGCTCTCGGCGGCACAGGCAGGGTTAGCCGAGGGTGCGATCAAATTCGTCGTCGCGTTTGCAGCGATCTGGGTGATCGGTCGGCTGGTGTTCGTTCCGCTGATCGAGCGGGCTCTCGACAGACGCGATCTCGACGAGCACGCCAAGAACCCGCTGTTGTTGCTCACGCGCTTTGGCGTCGCGTTCCTCGCGCTTGCGGTCGCGTTTAGCTTCGCCGGCTTCGGTAACCTCCTCGTCTCGATGGCTGGCATCGCGGCAGCCGGCGCATTCGCGATCGGGCTGGCAATGCAGAACGTGATCTCGAACTTCGTGGCTGGCGTCTTCATCTACATGGACAAGCCGTTCCGCATCGGCGACTGGATCGAGTGGGACGACGGGACGTATGCGGGCGTCGTAGAAGACATCAGCCTCCGCGTGACCCGCGTGCGCACGTTCGACAACGAACTGCTGACGGTCCCGAACTCGTCGCTCACCGAGAGTCCCCTCAAAAACCCCGTCGACGCCGACAAACTCCGACTGAAGTTCGTCTTCGGGATCGGCTACGACGACGACATCCAGCAGGCGACCGACATCATCGTCGAGGAAGCCGAGCGCCATCCCGACATCATGACCGATCCCGCACCCTCCGTCCGGCTGACGGAACTGGGTTCGTCCGACGTCGGATTGCAGTCTCGCTTCTGGATCGAAAACCCATCCCGCGCCGATTTCGTTCGAACGCGCGGCGAGTACGTCACCGCGGTCAAACAACGCTTTGACGAGGAGGACATCGACATCCCCTACCCCGTCCGCACGCTCGAGGGGGGCCTCGAGTTCGAGAGCGCCAGCGGCCAGAGCGTCGTGCAGCCGGCCGAATAACGCCGTTCGATTGTTCCCTATTCGGAACAGTACGGATCTCCTCGGTTTCAAATTGATGGCCGGGAGCGCGGCTCGAACGACAGTGAGAGCCGCAGGACCCGGGGGAGGGCAGGCCGTTACCGATAGAACCGCGAGCGAGGCCGCAGGCCGAGCGAGCGGGCTGACGACTGATGTGAGTGTAACGAACGGAAGGAGGAATGCTTTTGATCGACCCTAAGCGGGAGCTTCGCTCCCGCGAGGTCCGAGAGAGCAAAGCTCTCTCGAGATTTTACCGAGCGACGCGACGGCGTGCGGCAGCAACGCTGCCGTCGCCGTCGCTGAGTGCAGTGTAAAAGGTCGTTGTGTATGAATGCGGAGAACCGCTCTTGCCCGGCGTTCCGACCGGGGGAATCTCGGTTGCCTTCTCCACCCCGCGACCCGTCGAGCGACAGGTGTCCGGCGGTCCACTGCTCGCTTCCGCGCCTGATGGGCTGTCGCCGGCTAACCACGATGGGGCGTCCCTGCGGACGGCCATCGTAGACCGCTGTCCCCGACGGACGAGGCTTCTATGTTGGCTCCCGAGGCCCCGGTCGGTCTGACCGGACGCCTGCGGCGTTCGGTCCCCGCTAAAGACCATACGCGGGTAGTGAGCAGGGCCTAACTGCCCGACCTATCCGAATCAGAATAGGTGATCGGTACTTAAGGGCCTTTCGCCTCGAAAATTGAACGGCTGTGCGGGGACGGCGTGAGCCGGCGGACTGTATCACGCGAAACTCCTGCAAACGTCGTATCAGCTGTCGGCTATCCCATCGGCCACAGGGCCGGTTCGTTCGGTAATCTGGACGAATACGGAGCCGTCGGGCTGGGTCGTCATCTTCGGGAAGACATCGAGATCGTCCGTGGCCTCGAGTCGGTACCGGCGTCCGATCGCGGCGAGGACGGCTTTCATCTCGAGACGGGCGAAGTGTCGCCCGATGCAGATTCGAGGTCCGTTTCCGAAGGGAATGAATTCGAACCCGCGCTCGCGAGCAGTCGTGTCGACCCATCGGCCCGGATCGAACTCGAGCGGGGCATCGTAAAATCGGGGATCGCGGTGGACGCTCCACGTCGAGAGCAGGACCTCCGCGTCCTCTGGCAGGACATAATCGCCGAGAGTGACGCGTTCGGTCGTCACTCGGGGAATCGCGTGAACGGGCGGGTAAAGACGGAGCGTCTCGTTGATCACCTGCGTCGTATACTCGAGGGCGGACAAATCCTCGAGTGTCAGGGGGCCGTCGAGGACCGTGTCGAGTTCGGCATAAAACCGATCAGCGACGTCGGGATGCGAGCCGATCAGGTGGCAGGCGTAGGTCATCGCGAGCGCGGTCGTTTCGTGGCCGGCAAAGAGCATGCCGACGACTTGGTCGAGTACTTCTGCTTGGTCGAACTCGGAATCGGGGTCGTCCCGGAGCGCAGCCAGTGTCGCGAGGAGACTCTCGTCTGCTGGCCCGGCTCCGGTCTCGTCGAGGATCGATCGTGCCCAGTCCCGAAGGCGGTCGGAACCACGCCGGAACTTGCGGCGAGCCGGCGTCGGGACCCAGTCCGGCAGCACCCATGATGTCGGCTCGAACCAGCCGTTGAGCGCATTGGCGTCCGCCGCGAGCGCGTCGATGTCGGTCGCCGGGAGCGACGCGCCGAACACCACCTCGAAGAGGTTCTCGAGTGCGATCGAGCGCATTTCCTCGTCGAGTTGGATGCGTCCACCGGTGGGCCACTCTTCGATACGATTCGCTGTAACCTGCCCCATCGTTTCGGCGTCGTCACCGATTCGAGCCGGGGCAAAAAAGTCCTCCATTGCGTGCCGCTGGCGGCGCCACTGATCTCCTTCGACGGAGAGCAGCGCCTCGTCAAAAGCGACTCGAAAATCATCGAGTTTCGCGAACGTCTCTCCATTTGACAACGCTGTTTCGATTGTCGACGGTGCAGCGACGACATAAACGTCACGTCCCAGCAATTCCATCCGAAAGATATCGCCGGTCGACTCGACCGATTGTCTGACGAAGCCGAACGGGTCGGCAGCGAACGCGGCTGTGTGGCCGATGACTGGCGTCCCCGGTGGTGAAGGCGGGAGTGAACTCGTCCGTCCCATTTCTCGAGTAAAAGAGTGTCGGTCACTAGAATAGTTCTTTTGAAGCAGACGTTGCGATGGACCGGACTGAGAGTGGACGATCGACTGCTTGAAGCTCATGACTACCCGCTCGAAGCGACCGGCGATCACTGATCCGTAAGCGCAGAGAGGAAAAGGCCCATTAGTTTCACGACACATCTCTCCGGTATGGGACTCGGCAGCACTGCAAAGAAGATTCAGACCCTCTCGGATCGGGCCGAGGCGATGTACAAGCAGGTCCAGAAACTCCAGCAGCGGATCACGGGGCTCGAGGAGAAGGCAGAGGAAACCCACGAGACGGTCACGCGCATGGACCACCAGCTCACCGAACAGCGCGCGCTCTTGCTCGCGATTGCAGAAGAGCAGGGAATCGATGGCGAAGCGGTCCTTGCAGAGGCGGCGATCGACGATGCTGAAGCCGAGACCGACGCTGATACCGCCGACTCAGCGACGAACGCGGACGCAGCGTCCGACACAGCCTCCGGCGACGCGACCGCCGAATAGCGACACGACGAGTCACGGGCGTGCCGACACTAACTGGCAGCAGGCCGTTTCAGGCAATCAGCCGGCGGTGCTCGACTTTCATACACCGGTCCTGAACGACAGTTCGACCGTCGGCTGCAGCACGGGCCGCGGCGTCGTCGTCGCGAATTCCCGATTGGGTCCAGATCGCGTTCACGTCACCGCGCTCGAGGACGGCGTCGACGACGTCACTGACTTCCTCACTGGGCCGGAACACACAGACGACATCGATCGATTCGTCGACGGCTGCCAGCGAGTCGTACGCCTCGCGGCCGAAGATATCGTCTGCGAACGGATTGACTGGAACGATATCGTAGCCGTGCTCGAGCATGTACTTCGGGACGTTGTGGGCTGCTTTCCCGGGCGTGCTCGAGCAGCCAACGACTGCGATCGTGTCGTATGCGAGCACGGCCTCGATGTCGTCGGTAGAGTCGACCGTCATACCACGGCGTAAGGACGCGACGGTGAAACGTCTCAGGGTCGCGGCGAGGAGAGCGGCCACGGTCGCTCGAGCACGCCGACGTTAGATATCGACCGCGAACTCGAAGTCGTGAGCAGCCACCGCGAACTCCCCGAGGAGCGTCGCCGCCGCGTCGAGATCGTCGAGATCGAGGACCTCGACGGGCGTGTGCATATAGCGGTTGGGCACGCCGAGGTTGAGCGACGGGATCCCGCCGCGTGACGTGTAGAACGCGTCTGCATCCGTCCCGGTCCGGCTGCCCGCTGCCTGTAACTGCACCTCGATGTCGGCGTTGGACGCGACCTCGCGGGCAGCCTCGACGACCCGCGGATGGTTCGCGCTGCCACGTGTGATGACCGGCCCGCCGCCGAGTTCGATCCCGTTTTTCTCGCCCGCGGGTGTGCTCGGCGCATCCGTCGCGTGGGTGACGTCAGTCGCGACGACGACGTCAGGCTCGAGGTCGAACCCGACCATTTTCGCACCTTGCAGGCCGAGTTCTTCTTGTACTGTCGAGACGGCGTAGACCGTCGCGTCGGGGTCCGCGGCAGCGGCACGGCGAAGCCCTTCTGCCGCAGCCCACACGCCGATGCGGTTGTCCAACCCCCGTGCTGCGATGCGGTCGTTTTCCAACTCGCTGATCGTCTGCTCAACGGTGATCGGGTCACCACGTTCGACCAACTTCGCAGCCTCGTCCGCATCGCTTGCGCCGATGTCGATATGCTGTTCGTCGATGTCCTCGAGCGATTCGTCCTCCTGGTCACGCATGTGAATTGCTGTCTGACCGATCACGCCCGGCACCCGACCGTCGTCCGTGTGAATGCGGACGTGCTGGCCCTTCGAGACTGTCCGATCGGCGCCACCGATCGCCGTCATGCGAATCGCGCCGTTGTCCTCGATATCTCGCACCATAAAGCCGATTTCGTCGCCGTGGCCGGCGAGTGCGACTGTCGGCTCGCCGCCCTCGAGGACGGCAACGGCGTTTCCGTACGCATCAGTCCGCACCTCGTCGGCGAACTCCTCGACGTACTCGACCCAGTGACGTTGGCCGGCTGTCTCGAAGCCGGACGGCGTCGCGGTCGTGAGCAACGTCTCGAGGAACGCTCGTCGTGGTTGGTCCATACCCGACCTTCGTGGGCCCTGTGCGTGAAAATACCGGTCTCTCGACACTGGTGTGAGCAACGAACGGGAAAACAGCGACGACCGCGAGTACTCAGGGCGAGAGACCAGCCGTCCGAATCGTTGGCTCGTCGCCATCGGTCGACTCCTCGAGTTCGATGACGGCGTCGAACAGCTGTTTGAGCGTGTTCATCGTTTGATCGTCGTGTGCCGTCGCGTCGATGACGTACAGCCCCAGCGCGTCGGCGCTCTGAATACGGCCCGTGAATACGTGGAGGAATCGAAACACGGTCTGGAGATCTGAGTACATCAGCAGCGTCGAAACGGAGTGCATGAGCACGCGGTTCTCGGTGTGCCCCCGCGTCTCGTAGAACTCCTGAAGGAATTCGGAGAGTTTGATCCCGATGCCAGTCATGTCGACGGGCGACGAGGCGTATTTAATCCGCGGATCGTCGTCGATGGTCCCGATACCGCGCTGTTTCGTGACACAGTCGACGACACCGACATCGGGTTCGACGCCGTCGTCGATACGGGTATCGAAGCCCTCGAGAACCTTGTCGGCGCTGTCTTTGGTGGTGACGATGATCGATCCATCCCCACGGTTTGCCCCACTTGCGAGGATGTCGAAGGCAATCTGGCGTTTGCCTGTCAGTGGCGGACCCGTGACGAGTACGTTCGTCCCTGGATCGAGGTCGGCGTCCGGAAGGACATCTGCAAGGTCATACATAACGGGATACTCACATCCATCGCCGTGGCGACGAGCTGGTACCACAGCCCACCCGGTAGCCGGCGTGTTAGTTGGAAATACGTGAAGCGGCTTATAGAACTTTTGATTAGAAACCCCCTCGATTATGTGATGTTGTATCACATTTCGGTCGATTGCTATCGTGCGTACGTGTCCTATAGCGAGAGCGAAAGCTCGAGGGCGACGCGTCCGATGATGAACGCCAGTGCGGCGAGAAACATCCCATATTTGAGGTGCGATTGGCCGGCAGTCGGATTCTCGAAACTCTCGTAGGCGGCGACCAGCATGATGGCATCAGCAGGTGCGACGACGAGCAGATATGCGACACCGAACTCCGCACGCAGGTACGGAATCGGACTGGCGACGACGGCTGCCACGAGTAAGACGGCTGCGACGACGAGCGCACGGCGTTCCCCGATCGCGATCGGCAGGGTGTGCAGCCCCTCTTCGCGATCTCCTTCGATATCTTCAACGTCCTTGATGATCTCCCGGGTTAGCGTTGCAATCGCCGCGAGCACGAACAGCACGACCGCTGGTCCGATCTCACTCCCATCGATCGCTGCAGCCCCAAAGAGGAACGTGCTGCCGACCAGATAGGCGACGAGTGCATTGCCCACGCCGGGCAACCCCTTGAAAAACTCGGTGTATGCGACCAACGCGAGGAGATTGACGGTCGCAATCGCGATCGCCAACCGCGGCAGTATCAGCGCGAAGGCGACCGCGCCAGCAAAGAGTGTAATACTGAATGCTAGCGCACCTCGTGGACTCACTGCCCCGCGGGGAATCGCCCGCTCGGGCTGGTTGATCCGGTCGATCTCTCGATCGAAGTAGTCGTTGATCGCATTTCCCGCACCGACTGCCAATCCTGTTGCCGCGACCGCAGCGACGACCGCCATCGGCTCCTCGGACACGCCGCCGGCGATGAACGACCCGATAAACGTCAATACGCTCGCCGCGATGACGTTTATCGGTCGCGTCAACTCGAGCAACCCACGACCTGTCTCGCCGACTGTCATACGCGGGCATGCTCATGGAACGTGGTTAAACGGTGCGATCCGCCGCTGTGGTCGGCGTGGCGAACCTCTAGAACAGACCGCTATCCGATCGGCCACCGGAGCTGTGTTTGGATCCCGCCCCGGCGCAGCGTTTCATACGGTCTGCTGTCCCGATGTCCCGGTGGGCCCGCAGGACGGTCGCGGGTGCACAGGCACTGCCTGACAGGAGCCCGTATCAGCGCCACTCCTCGAGATCACAGAGCAGATCACTTTCGACCGCGAGCCATTCGCTCACTCGCTCGTCGTCGCTTGCGTCCACGGGAACGGCGGTCCAGACGTCCTCCTCGTCGGCCAGCAACTCGAGTGGCGTCGTGCCGGACTGCGCCTCGCCTGGCATCGGGGCCTCGGCTTCCGTCATGGTCTGTGTCGGCCTTGGAACCTCATGCTCAAGGTCCCCGTCGGTGATTATCAGCGGATGAAAATCACCGATAGTGGGTGTGTCGATCACTGTCGAGTCCGGTGAAAATCGAGTGACTTATACGGGTCCGTCGGGAACAAATCGGTGAGGGCGCTTAGCTCAGTCTGGACAGAGTACTTGGCTTCGGACCAAGCTGTCACGGGTTCAAATCCTGTAGCGCCCATCCGTTTTCCGGTTGGTTCGCAGTTGTGGACTATACTTCGCCGATGAGATAGGAGGCCTGCTGCAGAGAGTCGTTAGTCTTCAGCAGGAGCCTGTGTCGACGTCTCTCGAGCAGGGGCCGGTGGTTCGTGCGTCCCGAATTCCGGATGGGTCTCCTCCATCCAGAGAGACACGATTGCTCCGGAGACGAACATCAAGGCGGCGGTCATGTAGAATGCGGCCTCGAGGTTTACGAACTCCATCGAGAGCCCGATCAGGATCGCGCCGACGCCGTAGCCGGCGTCGCGCCACATCCGGTAGACGCCCATCCCTGCCGACCGCCAGGTCGGGTGGGCGGCATCGCTTGGGACCGTCATCAGGTTCGGGTAGAGCAGCGCCATGCCGAGCCCGGAAACGGCGGCTAAGACTGCCCACGGGAGGTAGCTATCGACGAACACCATCCCGAGGACGCCTGCGCCGGCGAGGAACATTCCGACGATGACCGGCGGGCGGCGACCGATGCGGTCTGCGAGGCCGCCGGTGCCGATCTGGAGGAAGTACATCGCGCTGTGGACCCCGACGACGACCCCGACAGCTTCGATTGCGAGACCCTGACTCGTGAGATACAGCGGGACAGCGATCCAGAACAGCGTATCGACGAAGTTCTCGATGTGGCCGGCTTGGGCCGCCGCGAACAGCGTCTTGTCGCCGTAGGTCGCGCGCTTTAGCACCTCGTTGAACGGCAGGTTCGCATCGTGGTGGTCGTCGTCGCCCTCGAGGTGGGCGAGTTGAACCGTCTCTTTGATGAGGAAAATCGAGATCAGGAACGCGAGCACCACCACAGCAGCCAGGAAGTAGAACGGCTCGGGCCGGAGGCTGGTCTGGCCGGCGATCACACCGGTGAGCCACGCACCCACAGCGACGCCGGTGTAGCCAAAGGCCTCGTCGATCCCGACGGCAAGGCCGCGCTGATCGGGGCTCGCGAGGTCGATCTTGGCGTTGATCGCCATACTCCAGGTGAGCGCCTGGTTGATCCCCAGGAGGACGTTCCCGACGGTGATCCACCACCAGTTGGGTGCGAAAATGAGGATCACCGGAATCGGCAGCGCGGTGAGCCAGCCACTGACGAGCACCGGCTTCCGACCGTATTCTTCGCCCCACTTGCCGGCATAGAGGTTGAGCAATGCCTTGACGAAGCCGAAGGAGACGACGAACGAGCCGATGACGAAAAACGACTCGACGCCGAGGACGTCCTCGCCCAGCACGGGGACGACAGTGCGCTCCGACCCGATCGTTAGGCCGGTTGCAAAGACCAGCAGCACGTGCAGCGAGAACTGTCCGAGGTGTTCTCGGATTCCCTGTGTCAGCTCGGTCGTCTCGCTCATGGATTATACGATCACACAGCGGGTGGCGTCCAGCTCGCGTTCGGATCGAGTCTCGTCAGTTCGCAGCCATCTGTTCCTGTCGCTCGCGTTCGCGTCGATCATTCGTGGTCATCCGTACGAACTAGTCTCGAATATAGGTACTGCCGGTCATGACCGGCACCATTACATCGTTATCGACCGAAGGAGAGCACATGAGCTTGTACGAGGCCTCGTTCCGAGTGAAACACGAGTGTCCTTACCGGGCGCTTTCGGAACGCTATCCGGATCTGACGATCCGTGAGTGGTATCTGAGCGACTGTCAGGTACTCGAGATCACGTCCGCGGAAACGCCGACGGACGAGTTACTCGCCGACCTCGAGGAACTCGGAACGATCTTGCACCGATCGATCGACGAGAGCGGGCTGCACGTCGTCACGCAGGCGTGTCTCTGTTCGCTCGAGGAGTCGATCATCGACCGGTTCGAGGCGCACAACTGTCTGTATCAGCCGCCGACGGTTCACCGCCAGGGCTGGGAACACTACACGGTGATCGCGTTTGACGAGGCCGACGTGCGAGACCTCATCCGGGACCTCGAGGCGGATCGGGATATCGACGTCCTCTCCAAGACTGCCATCTCGGAACAGGGAATTCCCCACAGCATGCTGGCCCCGGTCGATCGACTCTTCGAGGATCTTACCGACCGACAGTTGGCGGCGCTCCGGCTGGCTCTCGAGAGCGGCTACTACGAGCAGCCACGACAGACGTCGCTGCGTGAGTTGGCCGATCGAACAGCCGTCGCCCGGTCGACGTACGAAGAACACCTTCGGAAGGCGGAGAACAAGCTGCTGACGAACGCCGGCGAGTTCCTGCGGATGGTGACCGCGACGGCTGTGAGCGATCCGCTCCGGGTCGAGCAGTCGAGAGCGCCCGAACGGCGTGCCGACTGACGGCTGTCGGCTCTCGAGTCCCCTCTTTCACTCTCTCTCGCCGACAACTGCCTCATACCGACCGGACGCCGGTCTCGCGGTCGGACGCGGCACCGACTGCTGGCAGGGTAAATGAAAACGTCGCGCCCTCGCCGGGTTCGGAGTCGACCCAGATTTCGCCGCCGTGGCGTTCGATGATCCGCTCACAGAGCGCGAGCCCGATGCCGGTGCCGCTGTGGGTCTCGCGGCTGTGGAGCCGCTGGAACACTTCGAAGATGCGGTCCTGTTCGTCGGGATCGATGCCGATCCCGTTGTCGGCGACGGAGACCGTCCACGTCGTCCCGTCGCGTTCGGCCGACACGTGCACGCGAGGGGATTGCTCGCCGCTGTACTCGATCGCGTTCGACAGCAGGTTCTGGAACACTTGGCGCAACTGCCCGTCGTCGCCCTCGACGCGAGGCAAGTCCTCGACCGTGATCTCGGCTCCGTGCTCGTCGATTTTCATCTGCAGGTTCTTGCGCACGTCCTCGAGGACGGCCTCGAGATCGACCGGCTCGAACGGATCGCCCTGCGTCTCGACGCGCGAATACTGGAGCAGGCCGTCGATCATCTCGCGCATGCGCTCGGACCCGTCGACGGCGAACGCGAGGAACTCCTGTCCGTCGTCGTCGAGTTCGTCGCCATATCGGCGCTCGATCAGTTGCAGGTAGCTCGAGACCATTCGCAGCGGCTCCTGCAGGTCGTGGGAGGCCGCGTAGGCGAACTGTTCTAAGCGCTTGTTAGACTCCTCGAGATCGACGACGAGGTCTTCGAGGTCGGTCCGGTACTGCTGTCGCTCGATCGTCTCGGCGAGGACGTTCGCGACGCTCTGGACGAAGCTGACGTCTTCGTCGGTGAACCGTTTCGGTTCGGTGTCGTGCGTGGCGAGAATCCCCCACGGGTCGTCGACCGGGCCGATGATGGTGCTAATGCCGCTGCGGACGTCGTGATCCGTTAGCAATGCGGGACCGCTGAACCGACCGTCCGTCTCTAGGTCCTCGACGACGATCGGCCGATCCTGCTTGAGGGTGTAGGCGGCTTGAGAGTTGGCTTCGACGGCCGCCACCGTCGCCGTCCCGACGAGTCCGTCGTCCCAGCCGACGCCTTGGCGGAGCAAGAGTTCCTCGCCCGCATCGTCGAGGTCGAGTACTTTGGCGTAGTCGGTGTCGAGGACGGTCGCCACCTGGCGGCTCGCGTCGTGCATGAGTTCGTCCAGATCGTCGGTCTCGAGGGCGAGCTGGCCGAGATCGGCGACGACCTGTTGCTGGCTAGCTCGGCGTTCGAGTTCGCGTTCGCGCGCCATGCGTTCGGAGACATCGCGACCGATGCCCGCAAGCGCCGGCTCGCCGCCAGGTGTCTCGACTCTCGAGGCGGCGAACTCGTAGGGAAGCTGCTCGCCTGCGCTGGTACGGAGCGTCGCCTCGAGTTGGACGCTCCCCGTTTCGAACCCCTCGGCGATCGCACTCGTGACGCGCTCGTGATCGTTGCTGTCGATAAAATCCAGAGCGGTCATCGACGCGACGTCCGAGTCCGAGTACCCCGTGATCTCACAGAGACTCTCGTTCCACCGGTGGAGCGTGCCGTCGGGGTCCAGCACGTAGAAAATGTCGTCGATGGCGTTGAGCACGCGATCGGTGTAGGCCTGATGATGCTCGAGACGCTGGTTCGACTCCGAAAGCTTCCTGTTGACCTCCTCAAGTC
The DNA here is from genome assembly GCF_041821085.1 of Natrinema sp. HArc-T2. Lineage (NCBI taxonomy): Archaea > Methanobacteriati > Methanobacteriota > Halobacteria > Halobacteriales > Natrialbaceae > Natrinema > Natrinema sp. HArc-T2. The sequence goes on from NZ_JBGUAZ010000001.1 coordinate 495,927, forward strand.
GGGTCACCGTCTCCTCGAGTTCCGTCTGCGTGGCTTGCAGTTCTCGGTTGCGTGCCTCGAGTTCGCGTGTTCGGGTTTTGGCCTTCGCATCGTAGATCCCGGAAGCGAAGCCGGCAACAGTGGCGAGTGCCGTCAGGATGAGGATCGTCGACAACTCGTCGACGACCTCGCCGGGCTGGAGGCTGTAGACGACGAGGACGGCGATCATTGCCGCGAAGCCGCTGAGACACCAGCCCGCGATCGTCGTGTAGAACACGGGGTCGATGTCGAACGTGGGCACTCGATAGCCTCCATAGAGGAGGACGGCCCCGGGACCGGCGATGAGCAGCGACGTAATGAACACGTTGCCAAGCGGCGTCCCCACTGTCAGTTCAGTGAGTGCCAACCCTGTTGCGAGCCCGACATAGAGGACGCCAAGGACGACGACGAGACGCCGTCCACCGACGACCGAGAGCGTGCGGTTCCAGGAAACCACTGATTCCATTCGGACGACGATGACCATTAGAATTGTGCCGTCTGGTATGACAGTACAGGACGTGCTACCGGCGAGACACCACTGGCAATCGACGGCCCGATATCATTGACTCGCTCACTCGGTGGCCACGAGCTTGTAGCCGCCGCCGTCGGTGTCGATCCCCTCGTCCGTCGGGCCCTCACCGTCTTCCGGCGGGTTCGGCGCACGTTCGGCGTAGTAAATCGCGCTGTCGATCACGCGCGGCGTACTCGAGACGATGCCGTCGTTGTCGACCGTCCAGACGATCTCGCCGGTGCGTTTCTCGAGCGCGTAGACTGTCCCTCCTCTCGAGCCAACCAGAACACGATCGTCGCAGACGGTCGGACAACCGTAGAGCCAGCCGTCCGTCTCGACCGACCAGTGGCGCTCGCCGGACTGGGCATCGAGGGCGTACAGGTTGCTGTCGTGACTGCCGATGAAGACCGTATCCAGCGTGGGATCGATCGCCGGCCCCGACATCACGAGATCCCCCGTCTCGAACGACCAGTCTTCGGAGCCGTCCTCGAGATCGACCCGGTAGACGCGGTGGTCCCACGAGCCGAAATAGGCTCCACCGTCGTAGGTCGCGATCGGCCCCTTGATCTCGCCGTCGTTATCGCGAGGCTCGGTTTCGAACGACCACTGGAACTCGAGGTCTGGATAGGACCATCCGTAGAGCACCCCGTCGTTCGAACCACACACGAGGCGACCGGCGGCGAGGTCGATCGCCGGCGTCGAGTGAGGGTGGTCGGTGGGCCGGCCCTCGGGATCTTCCCAGACGACATCCCCGGTTTCCGCGTCGACGACGAACGTGCTCCCCTCCGGATCGGGGTACTCGACTGCCACGACGAGCCGTCCGTCGTGATACAGCGGGCTCGAGCCGATCGAGCCGCCGAGTTTCGTCTGCCAGTCGATATTGCCCGTCTCAGCGTTGACGGCGTAGCACACGCCGTCGTACGCGCCAACGTAGACGCGACCGTCGGCGACCGCCGGCGTGCCGTGGATCCCTCTCCCCTCGGTGTCCGTCCCGGTTCGCCAGCGCTCCTCACCGTCGGCGTCGAGGGCGATGAGATAGCCGGTGTCACCCGGGAAGACGACCCCGTCGTCCGGAAGCGGGACGGCGCTGGCCTTCGCTGCAGTGTGCGACCCCGTGTTGAGTTCGTCGAACCGCCAGTCCTGTGTCACCTCGTCGGGTACCGTCGCGTCGGGGTAGTAGCCCCACCGCTCGAGCGAGTGTCTGAACTGGGCGACGCCGCCGGGAACGGTCTGCTCGAGGCCGGTCTCGGCGAGGGGGATCTCGTCGGTTCTGCCTGCCCCGCCTTGGCCGAGACAGCCTGCGAGCCCGGCGATCGATACCGTCGCGCCGCCGACCGCCTGCAGCACCTGCCGGCGACTGTGGCTTGTCCGTCGTCGCCGGTCGGTCACGTGCGAGTCGTCCGTCATCGTCACGACGCTCACGCCCGAGAAGCACCTGCTTTGTGTTTTGTCGACACGTCGCCGGAACGAGAGATTCGCCGGCTACACTGTCACTACCGGTCGATCGCGCCCTCTCCCGTTCGGGTAGAGGGTGGTGGGGGACGGCTACTCGAGTTCGTTGATCATGACGACGGCCTCGCCGTCGATGACCGTCTCGTCGCTCTCGTCGACGACCGTCGTGTGCAGCCGGAACCGATCGTCGCCGAGGTCTTCGATGATCTCACACGCTGCCGTGACCGTCTCACCGATCTCGACCGGTCCCGTGAACTCGAGGTCCTGCGAGAGGTAGACCGTCACGCCGGGAAAGCGGGCCAACGCGGCGCTAATCGTCCCGGCGACGAGCGTGCCGTGGGCGATTCGGCCGCCGAACTGCGTTTCCTCGGCGAACTCGGACTCGAGATGGAGCCGGTTGGCATCGCCCGAGACCTGTGCGAACGCGGTGACGTCCGTGTCCGCGATCGGCTTCCGAAAGCGAACGTAGTCGCCGACACCGAGTGCGTCGGCATCGTCGGTCGAGCGTTCCATGGTCCAGTTCTCGTCGCCGAACGCGATTTCGCCGACCGCCCCCGAGGTCGTCGTGTCTGTGTCGGACGAGGGTTCGCGCGAGCGCGTCAGCCCCATTGCCGCGAAGAGGGCGTTGTTGGCTTCGACGTAGCTGTTGAAGACGTGTTTCGAAACACTACTCCAGTGGTCAGTCGGTGGTACGGGGTCGACGCTGCTGGCGTCCGGGCGTTGGCTACTCATAGGCCAAGGGTGTGCTCAACTAGCGGTGCCGTCGCCTTTGTGGTGGTGCCAAATCACATTGGAACGACCACGACTCGTGTGACCCCCATCCGATCTCGGACTCTCAACCGACCGCTCCGATTCGTGGTACCGGGCCACTCCGGTGGAGCAACCGGACCCGACTCGAGCCGAGACCGCTGTTCGATGACTGGTGCCGGCTAGGCCGCGGAGAGGGAGTCGAGAAAGTCAGCCGCGGTCGCGTTGAACGCACGCGGGCGGTCCTGATTGACCAGATGGCCCGAGTTGGCCAGTTCCACGCGTGCGCCGTTGGCGACCGCTGCGGCGATCTGTGCACCCTGTCGCTTGACGAGCGGGGCCTCCTGTTCGCCGTGGACGACGAGCGTCGGCGTCTCGACGCCAGTTAGCTCAGGTGGGTCGTACCGGTAGAGCGCGTCGAAGATTTTGCGATACTCCGCCGATGGGATGTCACCGACAGTGTCGATCGCCTCGGCTCTGACCGCGGAGTCGACCGACAGCCACCGCTGGCCAGTCGTCGCCTGAATCGACTGGAGCATCGACTGGAAGGTCCCCGCCGAGCCCGTCATCGACAGCGATGCGGACACCGCCGGCAGCGGCGACCAGAACGGCTTCATCCCCGTCGGCAGTTCGACCGGCGGCATCGACCGCACCGCCCCGCCAAGGATCGCACCCGCCGCACGATCCGGGTGGCGATCCAGATACTCCTGGACGACCATCGACCCCAGAGAGAGCCCACAGCAGATCGGCCGCTCGACCTCGAGGTGTGAAAACAACGCCTCGAGGTCGTCAGTGAAGAGTTCGATCGAGTACTGGTCGGCGTCAGTTGCGCCGGTGTTGCCGTGGCCGCGAACGTCGAGCGTGATAGTCCGGTACTCGTCGGCGAAGTGTTCGACCTGTGGCTGCCAGGCCGTTCCGTCCATCCACCCGCCGTGGACGAACACCAGCGGCTGGCCGTCACCGGTCGTCTCATAATGGATCGTCCCGTCGTCGAGCTCGAGTGCTGCCATACAGTGGTTGGTGGCTGCTCGCTCTTAGAACACCGGGTTGCGGTAGCACGGACTGAAAACCGGGCTACGAAGGTATGTTTATACGACCGATCCCCGCTTATACTGTCTGACAACAGTCAGTGAACACTCGATCGTGTCTCGAGTTCGATCGATGTGTGAGCCGTGTTGTCCGGCAGTATTAGTCATCGGCTTCGGTTCGAATCCAGCGGTCCCAGACCGAGTCGAATTCGGAGTCGTCTTCGGAGATGCGATCCCACGCCGCGAGACCGCGTTCCTCGCGAGTTCCCGGGACCGTGTTGTCGAGGACGAGCGCCGCAAGTCCGCCGACGGCCATCCCGGTCGAGCCGATGATAAAGATAGTGTCGACGACGGCCTGTGCCGCGGCTTCGACTCCAGCCGCGACAGCCGTGTTCGCGAGGCCGGTCGCGCCGATCATGGCCTCGAGCCCGACGGCGTCGCGGAACGCGATCGTGCTCTCGAAGTTGCCCATGTACGCCGGGATCGCCAGCCCGACGAAGAGGGCGAAGCCGATGATGAAGGTGTTGCGCGAGGAGTCGAGATCGACGTGACGCAGGTTCGAGATGCCAACGGCGACGATCTGGCCGAACATGGCGATAAAGAGTCCGCCGACGATCGGATCGGGGATCGTCGCGATCAATTGTCCGAAGTAGCCGATGAAGCCGACGAACAGCATGACGACGGCACCGATCTGGACGACGTACCGGGAGGCGACGCCGGTCAGGCCGATCGCGCCGATATTTTCAGAGTACGAGGTCGAGCCGGCGGTCCCCATGATTCCCGAAAAGACGTTCATCAGCCCTTCCATGCCGATGCCGTGGTTGATCCGCTTCTCGCTTGGCGCGCCCGCCCCCGAGATGTTTGCCACCGCGTAGTAGTCGCCGATACTCTCGACGATCGAGGCCAGCACGCCGGCGAACATCCCGATGACGAACGCCGTCGTAATCTCTGGCGTTCCCCACTGGAAGGGATAGATCGGCAGCAGCGGTCGGGTGGCTGCGACCGCGCCGAGATCGACATAGCCCGGGTGCCCGTCACCGATCACACCTCCCACCGAGAGGGACGCCGCGGCGACCCAGGCGATGACCAGCGCGAGAATCACCGGATAGAGCCGGAACGCTTTGTGTTTGACGTCGAGGTACTGTGAGAACAGCAGGATGAGCCCGAGCGTGAGTCCGAGCAAGAGCCAGCTCTGCTCGTCCGTCGTGATCTGCGGGGCGCTGAACAGCGACAGACCGATCAATGCGATCGTCGGCGCGATGACCACCGGGGAGAGATACCGGCGGAGTTTCCCGACCAGTCCGAAGTAGCCCATCGCAACCTCGACGAGTGCGGCGACGATAATCGCCCCCTGAAGCTGTACCAGCGCGGCCTCCCAGCTCGGTTGGCCCGAAACACCGCCGGCGGTGACGACGCCGACGATGGCCAGCGCCGGCGCGAGCATCGAGAACGGCGCGCCCTGGACGATCGGATACCGGTTGCCGAACGTCGTCTGGGCGAGCGTCGCGATTCCAGAGACGACGAAGAAGGTTCCGATGAACCGGGCGGTCACGCCGGGTGGCATTCCCATCGCGTCAGCCAGGATCAGCGGCACCGCGATGTTCGCGCCGACCATCGTCAGGTAGTGTTGGACTCCAAGCACCACCGATTCACCCAGCGGCGGCTGTTCGTCGATTCCGTATTCGACCGCATCACCGACGGATCCGTCGGCGACTTGCTCATCCCCCGTCATCGATTTCCGTCGGATAACAGCCGAGGGAGTTCAAAGGGGTGTTGATCCGCCTTCACCTTCGTTTCGGGCGGTTGTCCTGTCTTATGAGCGCTGGCTCTCGTCGGCCACGCGCTCGGCGGCGGCCCGAACCCGTTCGACTGACAGTCTCGAGAGATCGACCACCTCCCCGTCGGTCTCGTTCGCGACGAGTTCCGAGAGGCCGGCACGGGAGTCGTCACCGGCGTCGACGACGATCACGCGCGTATCATCCATTGCGAGCGCACGAGCTGCCTTGCGAGTCGCAGCCGTCGGACTCCCGTCGGCGACGTTCGCCCGACCGTCGGTGACGAGGACGACGACCGCGGCGTCGGTGTCGGCACGCTCGAGGACCTGCCGCGAGGTCTCGAGTCCTGCCGGCAGCGGTGTTCGATCGCCCGAAGGGAGGTCCTTGAGGTGGCGGGCGGCCAGCGAGACGCTGTCGGTCGGCGGGAGCAAGACGTCGGCGTCCTCGCCGGCGAAGGCGACGAACGCGACCTGATCGCGGTGTTCGTAGCTGTCGCGCAGTAACTCGAGGACGACGCCCTTGGCGGTCCGCATCGCCGGGCGCATCGAGGCACTGGCGTCGACGGCAAAGACGATGGTCACCGACGTCTCGCCGGCCCGAACCGACTGCCGGAGGTCCTGTTTTGCGACGCGGGACTCGCCGCGAGCTGCCGCCGACCGGACCGACGCCGCGGCGTCGATTGAGCCCTCACCCGAGGCGGGCTCGGTACGGACGCGCGCACCACGGTTGTCCGTGCTCGGTGCCGTACTCGCCCGCGACCCCGTCGCGGTCGGACCCTCAGTGCCGTCGATGGTCGGCGTCTCGAGGTCCGGCGCCGCCGCCTCGCCGATCTCGGCGCGTTGCTGGCCTGGGACGAGCGGCTGGGCGGTTTCGTCCTCCTCATCGTGGGGTGACTCGTCCGACTCGGAGTCCCGATCGCTCGAGTCGTCGTCCGATCCTCCGTCGCCGGTCTCAGCCGGTGACTGATTCGCTGGAGCCGGTTGCTCCCCGCGCTCCGGTCCCCGTTCGGGGCCGTCGTCGCTCTCCTCGCCATCGCCGCCGTCGCTCGCGTCGTCTGCCGCCTCGTGGTCGCCACCTTCGTCTCCTTCCCCGGCTTCGGGTTCCAGATCGCTCTCATCGCCGTCGCCGTCACCGTCACCGTCATCGTTGTCCCCGTCACCCTCGCTGTCGGCCTCATCCGGCGATTCCTCGTCGAAGCGGTCCTCGAGCAGATCGTCCAGATCCGGTTCGTCCTCGAAGGGGGTGCTCCGGAGCCGGTGAGGGAGCGTGTACGTCGCCGCCTCATGGATGTCCGACTCGATGACCGTCTCGCGGCCCTCGAGTGCGGCCAGCGTCATGGCGGTTCGAGCCGTCGCGACGTCGCCCCGGTGACCGTCGACGCCGGCTGCGAGACAGAGGTCGGCGATCTCGGCTTTGAAATCGTTCGGGAGCTCGACGTTTGCGAGGCGCTCGCGGGCCGCCGCGAGGTCGTCACGAAGGGCTGCAACCTCGTCGGCGTACGCTGTCGCTGGATCCGGATCGCTGCCTGGTCCGTCGTCGAGGTCGAGCGTCCGATCGATAATCTCGACGCGGTCGTCAATCTCGCGACAGCCCTCGACGGTGGCCTGCAGCGCGAAGCGATCGCGCAGTTGGGGCCGAAGTTCGCCTTCTTCGGGGTTCATCGTCCCGATCAGAGTGAAGTCCGCCGGGTGGGAGACGCTGATCCCGTCGCGTTCGACGGTGTTGACGCCGCTGGCGGCCGCATCGAGGATCACGTCGACGAGGTGGTCGTCCAGCAGGTTGACCTCGTCGACGTAGAGAATCCCGCGGTTCGCGCGGGCCAGCAAGCCGGGATCGAAGTCGGCCTCGCCGGCCAGCGCGTCCTCGACCGAGAGGGTGCCGACGACGCGGTCTCGCGTCGCACCGAGCGGGAGAGTGACGAGCGGAACGGGTCGCGTCTCGACCGGTAACTCCTCGGGGTCGCGCTCGCGGCAGTCCTCGCACTGCTGGCTCGAGTCGTCGGGCGAACACCCATATGGACAGTCGGCGACGGCCCGCTGTTCGGGCAGGAGATCGACAAGCGCCCGTACCGCGGTGGATTTTGCGGTCCCTTTCTCGCCCGTGATCAGGGCACCGTCGAGGCCGTCGTTGGCCGCGACGGCGAGCAACACTCGTTTCAGCTCGTCCTGTCCGACGATCGCCGGAAAGGGGAGTGACGACAGCTTTTTGCCCCCGGCGTTTGCAACCATACTTGCGCTAATACAATAGAGGTTTAAAAGTACGATGACACGGATCGGGATCTATACTGCGACGGAAAACGAACTCGGCTCGATCGGACAGGCCGCCGAGCGCCTCGAGGGGATCGAGCTGGTCGTCCGCTCGGAGAGCGACCTCGACGAGGAAGCCGACGTCGAGGAGTTCGTCGAGGAATTGCGCGACGCCGCGGCAGCGATTTTCTGGCTGCATGGGGCCGAAGACAGCATGCCGGGCTACGACTACGCGACGGGCGCGCTCGAGGACGCGGGCGTCCCGCTGATCGTCAAGGCGACCGGCGACGCCTACGCCGTCGAGGACACGACGGTCGCGACTGAGCACCGCGAGCTGGCCTACGACTATCTCGAGAAGGGCGGCACGATCAACGTCGCGAACCTGTGTCGGTTCCTCGCTGCCGAGTACGAGGGCCGGGACGTCGACTACGACGAGCCCGCCGAACTCCCAACGGAGGGCGTCTACCACCCCGATCATCCGGGGATCGAGTACGAGGAGCTGCTCGCGACCCACGACCCGGACAGGCCGACGGTCGCGGTCTGGTTCTACGAGTCCCACTGGACCCACGAGAACACCCGCTATGTCGACGCGCAGGTCCGCGCGCTCGAGGAACAGGGTGCCAACGCCCTGCCGATCTTCTGCAATCCGGCGACGGATACGGACGAACAGGAAGACGCCGAGTGGGTGACCGACAACTGGCTCTTGGACGATGCGGGCAAGCCGGTCGTCGACGCCGTACTCTCCTCGTTTATGTTCTCGCTGTCGATGGACGAGCGTGGCCGCAGTGCCGATGACGAAGGCAGTTCTGCAGAGGACGTTTTCCTCGACCGACTCGGCGTGCCAGTCCTGCAGACGGTCACCACGATGCGCTCGCGGTCGCGCTACGAGTCCAGCGATACGGGCGTGATGGGATTCGAACTCGCCCTTTCGGTCGCGCTGCCGGAGTTCGACGGCAACGTGATTACGCACCCGATTTCCGGCAAAGAGCGCACCGACGACGAGGCCGGTATCGGCTCCGCGCCGAAACACCACTTCCCGATCGAGGATCGAATCGACCACGCCACGCGGCTGGCCGTCAACTGGGCCGAACTGCGACATACACCAAACGAGGACAAGCAAGTCGCCGTCGTCCTCCACAACTACCCGCCGAGCGACGACGGGATCGGGACCGCGTTCGGCCTCGACTCGCCTGAGTCGACCGTGAACCTGCTCGAGGAACTCGACGCTCGCGGCTACGATTTAGGCGACGATATGCCCGAGGACGGCCAGACGCTCGTCGAGAAACTGACCGCCCAGCTCACGCTCGAGGATCGCTGGGTCGCACCGGAAGACGTCCGCGATCTCTCGGTCGACGTGGTTGCGCCGGACACCTACGCGGACTGGTTCAGCAACACCGACGAGCGCTTCCAGGAGAACATCATCGAGGAGTGGGGCGAGGTCCCCGACCGACCGTTCGCGATCCCCGGTGTCGAGTTCGGCAACGTCCTCGTCACCGTCCAGCCGCCACGCGGGTTCGGGATGGACCCTTCGAAGGTCTACCACGACTCGGACCTGCAGCCACCACACGACTACTACGCGTTCTACGGCTGGCTCCGGAACACGTTCGAGGCAGATGGCGTCGTGCATCTCGGAACCCATGGGAGCCTCGAGTGGCTCCCCGGCAAGACGGTCGGCCTGAACGGCGCGAGCGCGCCCGACCAGCTGATCGACGACATTCCGAACGTCTACCCGTACATCGTCAACAACCCCGGTGAGGGGACCCAGGCCAAACGCCGCTCGTATGCCGCCATCGTCGACTACCTCACGCCGGTCATGCGAAATGCTGGGACGTACGACGAACTCTCTGAACTCGAGGAACTGGCCAACCAGTACCGGGAGGCAGGGATGGAAGACGCCCGCGCCGACGACGGCGAGCATCTCGAGACGCTCATTCGAGAGAAAGTCGCGGACCTCGATCTCGCAGTCGAACTCGGTATTGCGGGCACGATCGACGAAAAAGCCGACGTTCGTGGACCCGACGAGGCCGGCACCACGCTCGCCGAGGGCGACGTGGACGGCGACGACCTCGCGATCGATGACCTCGTCGAACGCGTCCACGAGTATCTCACTGACGTGAAGACGACCCAGATCCGGCTGGGACTGCACACGATGTCCGAGCCGCCGCAAGGCGAGCGCCTCGTGGAGTACCTCGTCGCGCTCACGCGCCTCGAGAACCCCGGTTCGCCGAGCCTGCGCGAGAGCGTAGCCGGTGCGCTCGGTGTCGACTACGAGACGATGCTTGACTCGCCGGGCACCTACGACGACGACCTGGGCATGACCTACGCCGAGGCCGCCGATATCGTCTACGAGACCAGCGTCGACCTGCTCGAGACGCTGGCCGCACACGACTTCGACGTGCCGGTCTCCGAACTCGAGGGCGGGCCGGACGACGAGGTCAACATCAACCTCATGATCGTCGACCTCGAGACGATCGGCGACGCGAAGGCCAAACCGGGTGCCCACGACGACCTGCGCGAAGTGCTGGCGTACGTCTGCGAAGAGGCTCAGCCGCGCGTGCAGGGAGCCGAAGACGAGATTCCGCGCACCGCCGACGCGCTGTCCGGCGAGTACGTGCCGCCGGGCGGGTCGGGTGCACCCACCCGCGGCGGCGTCGACCTGCTGCCGACCGCGCGGAACTTCTACACGCTCGACCCGCGGAAGGTGCCCGCGAAGGCTGCCTGGCAGGTCGGGAAGGAAGTGGCGGAGGGGGTCCTCGAGCGCCACCACGACGAGAACGACGAGTACCCCGAGGAGATCGGTGTCGTCGCGTGGGGAACCCCAACCGTGCGCACGCGCGGTGAGACGATCGCCCAGGTGCTCGCGATGATGGGCGTCGAGCCCCAGTGGACCGATGCCGGTCGGATCGACGACGTCGAGCCGATCCCGCTCGAGGAACTCGATCGGCCGCGGATCGACGTGACGACGCGCGTCTCCGGGCTGTTCCGCGACGCGTTCCCCGCGGCGGCAGGCGTCATCCACGACGCTGTCGACGCGGTCGTCGATCTCGACGAACCCCACGAGATGAACTACGTGAAGAAACACGTCGAGGAGGAGGCAGAGGAGTTGCAGGACGAGGAAGACCTCGACGAGAGCGACGCGCGAAAAGCAGCGAAACACCGCGTCTTCACGACCACACCCGGCGGCTACGGTGCCGGGACGAACAAGGCCGTCGACGAAGGGAACTGGGACGACCGCTCGGACCTCGCGAGCGTCTACGTCCAGTGGGGCGGCTACGCGATGGGGTCGCGCGGTCGCGTCTCGGACGCCCACGACGCCTTCGAGCGCCGGCTATCGAGCGTCGACGCCACCGTCAAACTCGAGGACACGATGGAGCAAGACGAGTTCGACTCCTCGGACTGGTATGCCTTCCACGGCGGCTTCATCTCAGCCGTCTCCGAGATCTCGGGCGAGGAACCGGCTTCCTACGTCGGCGACTCCTCGGATCCGGACAACGTGGACGTCTACACCAACGAGGAGAAGGTCCGCAAGGCCATGCGCTCGCGCGTGCTCAACCCCGACTGGCTCGAGTCCATGGAGGAACACGGCTACAAGGGCGCGGGCGATCTCTCGACGACGGTCGACGTGACGCTTGGCTGGGACGCCACCACCGGTGTCGTCTCGGACACCCTTTGGGAGGAGGTCGCCGAGAAGTTCGCCTTCGACGAGGAGCGCCAGGAGTGGATGCGCGACGTGAACCCGTGGGCGCTCGAGTCCATCACGGATACCTTGCTCGAGGCCATCGACCGGGATCTCTGGGACGCCGACGACGAGACGATCGACCGACTGCGCGATATAAATCTCGAGGTCGAAGGCGATCTCGAGGCACAGACGACCAACGAGGCCGTCGGCGCGGAGGTGACTACCGATGATTAACGAAGATGTTCGTCCGAGAGCCGATATGCGAGCCACGGAGAGTGATACCCGATGAGCGACAGTCAGGAGTTCGAGAAGGAGTACGCCGATCTGGGCGCAACGACACAGAACGCGATGGACATCGCGGAGACGAGCATGGACATCGTCCGGCAGTTCGTGCCGGACGAGACGCTCGCGGACCGGGTTCGACAGAAGTCGGTGCACTCGATGGGCGACATCGAGTTCCAGCATCTGATCGAGTTCACCGGCGGTGACGACCTCGGCGACGACGAGGATGCTCCCGTCCGAGCGGGCGCGCGAGCCGTCCTCGAGGAGGCGACCATCGTCACGGACATCACGATGTCGAAAGCGGGCATCACCGGCCGCGGCCACAACTGCGAGAAGCGCAAGGCGATCGGTAACGGGACCGAACTGGCGAAGGAGACGGGAATGACCCGGACCGCCGCCTCGGTGCTCGAACTAGACAAGCAGGGCGTCTACGACGGCGCGATCGCGACGATCGGTAACGCGCCGACGGCTGCGTTCGCACTTGCCGACTGTATCGAAAACGGTACCCGGCCGACCGCCATCGTCGCGACGCCGGTCGGCTTCGTCAAAGCAGAGGAGAGCCGCCAGCGCATCCGCGAGGTCAGTGAGGAGTACGACGTGCCGGCGATTACAAACGTCGGTCGCCGCGGCGGGAGCGGACTCGCCGCCGCGCTGACGAACGAACTGATCCACGTCGCCAAAGACGTGCGAACGGACGACCTCGAGCTAGACCTGACGGCTGCCGATCGGGCATCGCTGGAGGACGAATGAGCGACGAGTACGACCTCGATGCCGGGCCGGACCCGGCGACGTTCGCAGCCGCAACGGCGGAGCCAGACATCGATGAAGCGGCGGACGATCCCGTCTACGCCGTCGGCGTCGGTCCCGGGAATCAGGAGTATCTTACCCCGCGGGGCGAACGCGCGATCCGCGAGGCCGACGTCGTCGTCGGCTTCACGACGGTCGTGGAGTTCGTCGAAGACCTGACCGACGCCGACCTACTGACCTGCGGGTACAAAGACGAAGCCGAAGCACTCGAGGAATTCGGCGAGCGCGTCGCTGCCGGCGAATCGGGTACTGCGGTCGCGATGGGCGATCCGAATCATTCTGGGTATCAGTTCGTCGGGAAGGTACAGGACGCTGTAGAACAGGCTTCTACAAGCCCTGACTCGCAAGCTCGTCAGGACGCGGTCGAGTCCGAGGACCCCGAGATTCCGGTTCGCGTAATTCCGGGCATTTCGGCGATCCAGATGGCCGCCAGCCGCGCCCGGACGCCGATGGAGGACACGGAGTTCGTCACGCTGCACAAAAGCGGCGACCTCGAGTCCGACATGGATCGCCTCGTCGATGCCGTCACGGACGACGAGCGCCATCTGCTCACGTTGCCCCGGCCCTACGACCGGATGCCCGGCGACATCGCCGCTACCTTACTCGAGGCGGGTGCCGACCCCGACCTCGAGGCGCTGGTGCTCGAGAAGCTGACTCACGACAAGGAGGAGATCCATCGGTTCACGCTGGGGGGGCTCTCGGAACACGCCGGCGGGAACGGACCCGACGAGACGCCGTTTTCCGATCTGGTCGTGCTCGCGGTTCGACAGCCGGTGTAGTCGCCGCTGTCGTAGCGGGTCGTATCAGCAGTTTTCTCCGGTGGCCGACGAATAAGCGGGACGGACTCACGGCGATCGCAGCGCGAACGTACGTGACGGACCCGACGCTCACCGGCCCAGTGTACCGGAGGTGTTTTATGGCGGCCCAAGAGAGGTGCGGGTAGACGGCACGGTCAGACAGTTACCTTTCAGCGCCCGTGGTTTCCACGTGCGTTCACCTGCTGACCTACCCCGTCTTTCCAACATCCACGAGCGGTTGCTATTGCGATCGCGAAAATACCGACAACCAGCCAGAGACCTGTTTCTATTGCACAGCCACGGCGTCGTCCTCGAGCAACGTCTCGAGGTTCTCCAGAGCTCGGAGGCTGACCGGCGTGTATCCGGCCTGATGGAGCGGCAGTTCGAACGCGACCCGGCAGCGCCCATCGCCGAGGTCGTCGACGCGATGACCGGCGGCCGGAATCCCGGTCACGCGCCAGGTCCACCGCCGCTCCGTACACGACGTGATCTCGAAAGGGACCCAGACGCCAGGCAGTCTAACTCGGCCGGTCGTTCCGGTTCGGATCCGGCGATCCGTCGACTCGACGCCGTGGATCGTCGGCGACCAGTCGGGCCATGTCGTGGTGTCGATAAGTGCGTCCCAGGCGACCCCTGCGGGGATGGACATCACGTGCGAGACCTCGAGCCGACGGCCGTCCGGCGTTCGCGTGGTCCGAACTCGAGTCATATCTCATACTACGCGGGCCCGACGTATGTGGGTTGCTGCGAGCACAGGATGGTCGACAGCCGCCTCGAACCGGAGCGATCGTCGCTCGACGATCAGTTCGGTGGCTGTCGGGCCGGACTCGATCTACCGACCGATAACATTCACGATCGGTTATGTGTCATGACGGCAGATGCTAAACGCTTAGTTCCTCTAGAGGCGCGTACCTGATAATGAACACGCCCGATTCGCCCGATCAGCCGCAACCAGACCGCGATCCCCCCGAACAGGAACAGGTTAGAGAGGCAGTCGAGCGCTCACGGAGTGGCGCTCCAGCGGTCGGTGCGGTCGTCCGCGATCGCTTCTCCTCCGACGAGATCTTCCAGCGGATCGTCGCCGCGGCCGACGAGGAGATTACCTCCGGGAGTCGCGAACTGTTCTTCAGCGGCCTCGCCGCCGGCTTCGCGATCACCATCACCTTCCTGTTGTACGCGTCGCTAACGGCGTCGACCGACGGGCATCCGATCCTGAGCAAGCTCCTGTACCCGCTTGGTTTCATCTACATCATCATCGGCGGCTACCAGCTCTACACTGAGAACACGGTGCCGCCCGTCGCGCTAACCATAGAGCGGCTGGCCAGCATCCCCGCCCTGTTGCGCCACTGGTCGATCGTCCTCGCGGGCAACTTCGCGGGCGGTGCCCTCGGTGCGGTCGCGCTGACGTGGGGTGGGGTCTTCGACGAGCCAGCGGCCACCGCAGCGATGGAACTGGCCGAAAAGGGCGTCGCAACGCCGTGGTGGTCGCTGTTCTCCAAGGCGGCGTTCGCGGGTCTGATCGTCGCCGGTGTCGTCTGGATCGTCTACGCCTCACAGGACACCATCTCGCGGCTCGTCGTCGTCTACATGGCCTTCCTCGCGATCCCGCTTGGGAATCTGTTTCACGTCGTCGTCTCCTTTACCGAGATGGTCTACATCGTCCTGGCCGGTGAACTCGCTTTGCTGGTCGGCATCACCGATTTCGTCCTGCCGGTCTTGCTCGGCAACACCATCGGCGGTATCGTACTGGTCACTGTCGTCAACTACTTCCAGACAAGTGAGCATCGCCTCGAGTCGGCCCGCTTCGAGGGCTCCGACCGCCAACTCTCGATCCGGGAGTGGCTGTTCGGGAACTACGTGGGCCGGTCGTACGTGCCGTTGATCGACACCGCCGAGACTCACGCGACCGGCAACGGTGACTACCGCGTGGTCGTGCCGATCGCGAATCCGCGAACCGAGTCGACGATCGTCGACCTCGCCTGTACCCTGGCCAGTGGCCACGAGAACGCGACGGTTCACGCCGTCCATATCGTCCAGATGCCGGGCCGTGCCTCGATGCGCTACGGGGCCGGCCAGACCGACCGAATCGTCTCCCAGTCCGAACAGCGGATGGAAACCGTCCGCCAGCGAGCGCGATCCTACGACGTCGACTACGAGACGTCGACGGTCGTCTCCCACCGCTCGTTCGAGGACGTCTTCCACACCGCGGAACGCGAGCGCGCCGACCTCGTGGTCCTCGGCTGGGGTGACGATCGACCGTGGGGCGAGGGGCGTGCCGAAGGCCGGCTGGACGAACTGACCAGTAACCTCCCCTGTGACTTCCTCATCCTCAAGGATCGGGATCTGGATACCTCGCGTGTCCTCCTCTCGACCGCTGGCGGACCGGATTCGGATCTGAGCGCCGAGGTCGCGCGGACGCTTCGCGACCAGGCCGACGCGGAGATCACGCTCCAGCACGTCGTCGCCAGCCCGGCCGACCGCGAGCGTGGCGAACAGTTCCTCACCGAGTGGGCCACAGAACGCGACCTCGAGGACGCCGAGATCGTTGTCGACGACTCCGGCGACGTCGAACGGGCAATCTGTCGACAGGCCGAAGATCACTCGCTCATCCTCATGGGCGCGACCGAGGAGGGTGTAATCTCGCGGCTGATGAGCGACTCACTGCACATGGACGTCGTCAACGAGGTCGACAGTTCGGTGTTGCTCGCCGAGCGACCGAGCGATCGTACCGTCCTCCAGCGGCTGTTCGGCCACTGGTAGCTCGGTTACACGTCTCGTCGCCGTTTTCGCGTCCAAAAAACGGACACGGCATTCGGACGTTGGTGACCGATCTCCGATGCCGTTGCGATCAGTTGCGGGTGAACACGTTCTTGATTCGCGAGACGATACCGTTGTCGTCGGTGCGGTTCGTCTCTCGATCGTCGTGTTCGTCCGCCAGAGGCACGCGGGCGTACGATCACCGTTCCACTAAAAACGACGGGGATCCGACAGCTGTCGTCGATTGTGTTACCACGTACTGTTTTTTCACCCGCCCGCGTACGGCCTGTTATGGAGTATACGACCCTCGGTTCCACCGGAATGGAAGTCAGTCGCATCTGCCTGGGCTGTATGAGCTTCGGCTCGAGCGACTGGCGCGAGTGGGTCTTAGACGACGAAGAGAGCAAAGCGATCATCGACCGGGCGATCGACCTGGGGATCAACTTCTTCGATACCGCGAACATGTACTCGAAGGGCGAATCCGAGCGGATCTTAGGTAAAGCGCTCGAGGGCCACCGCGAGGAGTCGGTCGTCGCCACGAAGGGCTACTTCCAGATGCGCGAGGACGACCCGAATTCGGGTGGCCTCTCCCGAAAGGCGATCGAACAGGAACTTGCGGCCAGCCGCGAACGACTGGGGATGGACACGATCGATCTCTACCAGATTCACCGCTGGGATGACGAGACACCGATCGAGACGACGCTGCGCGCACTCGACGACGCCGTTCGTCGTGGTCACGTTCGCTACATCGGTGCCTCCTCGATGTGGGCCCACCAGTTCGCCGACGCGTTACACACGAGCGACCGGTTCGGCCTCGAGCGGTTCGTCACGATGCAAAATCACTACAACCTCGTTTACCGCGAGGAAGAACGCGAGATGCTGCCGCTCTGTGCGAAGGAGAACGTGGGCGTCGTCCCGTGGTCGCCGCTGGCCCGTGGCTATCTGACGCGCCCCCACGAGGAAGTCGACGCGACGACCCGCGGCGAGACCGAGGAGCACCTGTACGACCACCCCTATCGCGACGGCGGTGGGCCGGAGATCAACGACCGCGTCGCGGAAGTCGCCGCCGATAAGGGCGCGACGATGGCTCAGATCGCCCTCGCGTGGTTGCTCCACAAAGACTGGGTCGACGCCCCCATCGTCGGGACGACCAGTGTCGAACACCTAGAGCAGGCCGTCGAAGCCCTCGAGATCGACCTGTCGGCCTCGGATATGGCCTATCTCGAGGAGCCCTACGAGCCGGTGCCGGTGTCCGGTCACAGCTAACTCGGTTCGGGAGCCGAGTTCAGTGGTTCCTATTCGTCGGCCGCTTCGTTCGAGGAGACCGCGAGAACCGGGGCCGATGCGTGTCTGAGCAGCCGTTCGGTCGTGCTTCCGAGTAACAGCCGATCGAGGCCGCTTCGACCGTGCGTTCCCATCACGACCAGATCGATCCCGTGGTCGTCGATGTACTCGAGCAGTTCGGTGCCGGGCCGACCCTCGAGCACGGCGGTCGTAGCCGCCAGTCCATCCTCTCGAGCCCGCGCTGCGATCTCGTCCGTCGCGTTCTGGCGCTCGGTCTCGAGCTGCTTCACGATCTCCGTCGGCGGTGAGAGTGTGGGACTGGCCGCCATATCACCGGTGTCGAGGACGGTGACGGCGTGGACGCGCGCATCGGCTGCGCGTGCGAGCTCGAGGCCGTGGTCGACTGCGGCCCCTGCGGCGTCGCTGCCATCGGTCGGGACGAGGATCTCTTCGTAGCCGTCGCTCGGCTCGGCCTGTTCGGTCCCTCGAACGGTCAGGACGGGGCAGTCTGCGTTGCGAACGACGTGTTCAGTGACGCTGCCGGCCACGAAGCGACTCACACCACTTCGACCGTGGGTCCCCATTACGATCAGGTCGGCGTCGATATCAGCCGCGTACGAGATGATCTTCTTTTTGGGTTCACCCTCGAGAACCGCAGTCTGAACCGCGATCGAGTCGTCGGCCATCGTCTCGATCGCCTCGACGGCGCGTTCGGCACCGTCCTCGAGTTGGCTGATGAACTCTTTACGGACGCTGCCGGAACTGAGCAGGCCACTCGCGGCACTCGTGTCGACGACGCTGACCGCATGGACCGTGGCGTCGAACCAGTCTGCGAGCGTCAGGGCCTGCTCGACCGCTCGAGCGGCGTGGTCGCTCCCATCAGTCGGGACGAGAATGGTATCGTACATGAACGAACGTACTCGAGATTCGCCTCGCAACCGCATAAAGGCGGTTTGCCGTTCCCGATCGCTGCAAGTGTCGGTTAAAATCCAGCGACGAGAGCGACGCCCACCACGGCATGCCAGTCGACGGTGGCAGCCACGTATTTCGGCTCGGATGTCGGGGCCGGTGGGCGACGGACGATCGCATCCCACAGAAACACCGTTGCGACCACCGCGCCGGAGCAGTCCGACGGTGAATGCTACCGAAGGATGGAGTCCAACAGCGGCTCCGACGAGCAGTGCTGCAAGCATCCCGCCGAGAAGACGATCGTAGTTGTCGATAGGTCTGTCGTCTTTCAGACTCGAGACGGAAACGGAACCGCACAATTGCCGGTTTGGCGAGCGTCGGCGGTCGGACCGATCAGGACAGCCGTGCGGCGATGTCGGCTTCGGTGATGATACCGACGGTTTCGCCGGCCTCGGTGATCATCACGGCCTTGTAGTGCTCGAGCAGGTTGCTGATCTCGTCCAGCGTGGCGTCTTTCGAGACGGTCGGGAAGCTCTCGCTCATGTGGTCTTCGACGGGTTCGTCGCGGGCCTCCGAGTCGAGGTGGACAAGATCGGTCTGGCTGATCGAGCCGACCGGAATCCCGTCCTGGATAACCGCAAGCTGTGAGTAGGCTTCTTCTTCCATCTTCCGGGCGGCCTCGCTGACGGGGTCATCGGGAGAGACGTTAACGACGGCCTCGTTCATCAGGTCTTCGGCGCGGATGACGTCGCTTTCGGCCTTCTCCAGGGCGTTGACGATTCGCCGGAGCGTCGAGAGGCGCGGATCGACGTCACCACCCTCGATCCGGGCGATCAACGGCTGGGAGACGTCGGCGGTCTCCGCGAGTTCGCTCTGAGTGAGTCCGAGTTCGGTACGGCGTTGCCGGAGGTCGGCAGGCGTCGGGAGTTCCATATCGTACAATAACTACGGGTTATAGAAAGAACTTTGGGTGGGTCCACCACCCCACACCGGCCCGCGCCGTAGACGATCGAATGCCAGTAAGACGATAGCAGTCGCAAAAGACGGTCGAGTCTACACGACTGACCTTCGGATAGCGGTATCCGTCGGTATTATTCGTCGTCCGGAACTTCGACGACCTCGACGACCGACAGTGGGACATCCCGCAGTGCCCCGCCGACCTCGCTCTTTGCGATCCGGGAGGCGTGTTCCTCGCTATCAGCGTTGAAGACCTCCATCTCGAGTCCGAGGCCGACGAGTGCGGTGTCGGCTGCAATAAAGGCGGAGTCGAACGGTTCGCCACAGGCCGGACAGCCCGTCGCGCCGACCTCGACCTCGACGTAGTCCATGTCTTCGCTGTTGAGTCGCTTCCCGGCTTCGCTGACGGCGACACCGATCGCGTCGTCGATCTGCTCGACGTCACGAACGAGCCATGCCGCTTCCATCGCGACGAGATAATTGCCCATACAGCGTAGTCGGTCCGGGGGGTTTCCTGTCTTGCGGTTCGTCGGCGCTGTCGCCCGCTCGACGCGCGCGCCGCCGATTCCGACGCGCACGTCAGTCGGATGATTCCCATAAGTTACGAGAAATCCCCGGATCAATTGCCGTCGACATACCCGTACATCGACGCGAGTGTGACTCGAGTTGCTCCCACCACAACTGTAGTTGAATCGCAAGCAGGCGCCGACCCAATAGCTAATTAACAATCATTATGTATTCTATGTTTCAGCAATGCTTATATATGGCCTCCGTCTGAGCACGACTGAACGCTGATGATATCCCGCGCGTACCACGCGACGCTGTTCGCACTGTACCAACTCTGTATCGTGATCGGCATCGCGGCGATGCCGCTCGCGATCGCCGCCCGACAGGCCGGGTTCACCCTGCCGATCCACCGCGTCCTCGCCACCGTCGAAGACGCGTACGAAGCCACGCAGCGCTGATCGACGCTGACTGATTTTCGGACCGCTGGCCGACGAGCCACCGCCCTCGCGGGCACACGCCGAATAGTCGCTTTGAGCCGCCGCTCTGCTCGCCGGACGGAAGCGGAAACGACGGTGGTGACCGCCGGTGTTTTATACCGTCCCGGCGTACGACTCGGGTAATGCGTACGCCCACACACGACTCCGATTTCTCCCGGACGGTCGACCAGTTGGCCGACGATCCGAACCCCTACGAGCCGGAGCTCGGCTCCCTCCCGCAGAACGATCTGACCCAGGCTGATCTGGACAACGTCAACAAGACCGGCACGACGACGATCGGCATCTCGACCGCTGACGGCGTCGTCATCGCGACAGACATGCGCGCCAGCCTCGGCGGTCGCTTCGTCTCGAACAAGAACGTCCAGAAGGTCGAACAGATCCACCCGACCGGCGCACTCACCCTCGTCGGCAGCGTCGGTGGCGCACAGTCGTTCATCTCGAGTCTTCGCGCGGAGGTCAACCTCTACGAGGCCCGCCGCGGCGAGGGGATGAGCATCGACGCGCTCGCGACGCTTGCGGGTAACTTCGCCCGCGGCGGCCCGTTCTTCGCCATCCACCCGATTCTGGGCGGTGTCGACGACGAAGGCAGCCACGTCTACAGCATTGACCCCGCCGGCGGCGTCATGGAAGACGACTACACCGTCACCGGCAGCGGGATGCAACTGGCCTACGGGCACCTAGAGCAGGCCTACGAGGAGGACATGTCCAACGAGGAAGCCAAGACGGTCGCCGCCCGCGGCATCAAATCCGCCGTCGAGCGCGACACCGGCTCCGGCAACGGCGTGTTCCTCTGTGAGATTACCGACGAGGGCGTCGACATCCACGGTCATCACGACTTCGACGAAGTCCTCTAAACCGGTCGAAACGGGCGGATTTTCCGATTTTGTCCTGCGACCAGTGGCGGCGCTCTTCGATCAGTTCCCGTCGGTACCATGTCAAGTCGCGTTCGATAGCGTCTGGAACCCCATGCCGAAACCTGCGCTTCGAGAAATCGCCGGTCAGTCGAGTCGCGTCGCTTCCTCGAGTTGGGCGTCGCTGACGCGAGCGTCGGCGAGCGTCACCGACCGTTCGGCCTCGTTCGAGCGATAAATCGCGTCGATCACGCGCTGGACGGTCAGCGCTTCGTCGATGGTGTTGGTCTCCGGTGGCACGCCGGTCGCGACGGTCTCGAGGAACGCCTCGTCCTGTTCGGCGTAGCCGGTCAGCGTGTCGTCGGCGCTCATGCTGACGTCGGCGTAGTGATCGCGACCGGTCGTGCCGGCCTCGAGAACCCGAAGGTCGGTGTCACCGATATCGAACTGGGCACCTGCCTTCGTTCCGCGAACGCGGAAGTCCATGCTCTCCTCGCGGTTGGTCGCCCACGCGGCCTCGAGCGAGATCGTCTGACCGCCGGCACAGCGGATGAAGGCGCTGACGGAGTCGTCGACCTCGTAGCGTTCGGCATCGGCATCCCAGTTGTCACCGAACCCGTCGGGATCGGCGTACTCCTCGCGCGTTCCGAACGTGGTCCGCGTGACACCGCTGACTTCGACGATCTCGGGAAAGTCCAGCGCGTAGAGCGCGAGATCGAGGGCGTGAACGCCGATGTCGACCAAGGCACCGCCGCCAGAGAGTTCGGGGTCGGTAAACCACGAGCCGGGGCCGGGGACGCCACGTCGGCGGACGTAGTTGGCTTCGACATGGGTGAGCTCGCCGAACCGGTCGCGGGCCCGTTGTTCCTCGAACATGGCCATCGATGCGGCGTGACGGTTGTGGAACCCGACCATACAGATGCCCGCCGATCGAGCCGCCGCCTCGGCGATGCGTTCGGCGCTCTCGAGGGAGTGAGCGAGGGGTTTCTCCACGAGGACGTCCAGTCCTGCCTCGAGGGCTGCGACCGCGATGGGTTCGTGAAAGCGGTTGGGCGTCGTCACGATGACGGCATCGACCGTCTCATCCGCGACGAGTTCCTCGTGCGTTTCGTAGGTCCGTGCGTCGAACTCGGCAGCGAACCGCTCGCGTTGCTCCGGGACAAGATCGACGCCGGCGACGACCGCTGCGCCGAGGTCGCGAACACTTCGCGCGTGGAGCGTCCCCATTCCGCCGAGGCCAACGATTCCGACACCGATGTCGTCACCGATCATTGCCACCCCTCCGCGGTCGCTACAGCGAAGCAAAACGTGTCGTGAGAAACAATCGATTTCGCTGTCGTTTGTGCTCGATCCTGTTCCATAGGAAGTGGCAGTCGGCGATCGAAATAAGGGTTATGACCGATTAATCTATACAGGCGTGCTGTATTTCACCTATTATTATACTATTGTGGTCTCCATTTCAAATTTATTGAAAGTTCGTTATCTCCCATTCGGCAATTTTCGCCCACGATCCAATCGGAAGAATTCATTGATAGGCTGCTGTTCTCGATCGGTGGATCGCACTTGCGCAGCCATCCGACGACGACCGACAGTATAAGCCATCGGCGGGTGGACAGGATTGCCATGGTCGCAGTCACCATCTGGAACGAGTACCGCCACGAACGCGAGGACGACGCGGTCGCTGCTGTCTATCCCGACGGGATCCACGCGACGCTTGCCGATACACTTGCCACAGACCACGAGGTTCGAACCGCGACGCTCGAGGAGCCGGCCCACGGGCTCACCGACGATGTCCTCGCATCGACTGACGTCTTGGTGTGGTGGGGCCACGACGCCCACGAGGACGTCGACGACGCGGTCGTCGACCGCGTTCAGGAGCGTGTACTCGAGGGTATGGGCTTCGTGCCGCTTCACTCGAGTCATTACTCGAAGCCGTTCAAACGACTCATGGGGACGTCCTGTAGCCTGCAGTACCGCGAGGACGGCGGCACCGAGCGCCTCTGGGTGGTCGATCCTGGTCATCCGATCGCCAACGGGCTCGACGAAGCGATCGAACTCCCGGAGACGGAGATGTACGGCGAACCGTTCGACGTTCCCGAACCCGACCGATTGGTATTCGTTAGCTGGTTCGAGGGTGGCGAGGTGTTCCGGAGCGGCTGCTGTTACCAACGCGGAAAAGGGCGGATTTTCTACTTCCGTCCCGGCCACGAGACGTATCCCATCTACGAGAACGAAGCGATCCAGCGGGTCCTCCGAAATGCGGTCGCGTGGGCTGCCCCGCCCGAGGGCTCGCCGCGGACGTTCGGCGAACGAGACTAGAACGTCTGGCGGCCTTCGTCCGTAATGACACTTTCGAGCAACGCGACCGGCGTCGCGTCGTAGGCAGGGTTTGCCACGTCGAACCCCTCAGCGGGTTCGGCCATGACCTCGCTGGCCGACCGGAACTCGTTTTCGAAAACGAATCCCTCGCCGACGAGCTTCGAGGCCGAGCCGAGGACGGTCACTGGCACGTCCAGCCGGTCGGCCGTCGACGCGATCGGGAACGTGCCGACGCGATTGTAGAGGGTGTCGTCGACGATACAATCCATGCCGACGACGACCCGGTCACACTCCTCGAGGTAGAGCCCGTGAGCGCTGTCGGTGATCAGCGTCGCCTCGACCCCCTCGAGGTCGGACAGCGCCCGAGCGGTCTTGCGTCCGATGTACCGCGGGCGGGCTTCAGTGACGTAGACGTCGAACGTCTTGCCGGCCTCGACCGCCTGCTCGATGGCCTCGAGCACTGTCGAAGAGTAGTCGTGGGTCAGCAGCGTTGCACCGTCCTCGAGGACGTCGACGGCGTTTTCGGCTGCCAGTCGCTTGCCGGATTCGATCCGTGCGACGACCGCCTCGATCGTCTCGCTCGTGAGCCGTTTTGCGTCCGCGACGCTGTCGGGATCGGCGTCGGTCACGTCGCCGACGATCTCCCGGACGGCGTTCTGTAAGGAAGCGTGCGAGGGGTTCGCCCGCCGCAGGACAGTGCCGTTTCGCTCGAGCGCCCGCGTATATTCTTCGACGGTAGCGAACTCTCGGTCGGTCAGTTCCTCGAGGGCCTGCGCTGCGCGGACCGCAACCACCGAGGAACTGTGCGTCTGCATCTCCTGAATTTCCTCGGCCGTCTCGTCGATCATACTGTGATGGTTTCCCGTCAGCGGCAAAGGTGTTCCGGGTGTTGTCACCCGTCGCCGTCACGCGACTTTCGACGCGAGCTTATGCCGCGTCGTCGAAGTCGAATCGCTGTCGCAACTCGGCCTCGATTCGGTCGACGAACGCCTCGAGGACGGACTCGAACTGCTCGTGGTCTGCGACCGCGCCGACCCGCTCGCGTGGCTTCTCGGGCAGTTCGACGCGGAACTCGCCGTTGCCCTCGTAGAACGGCTCACTTTCGCTCAATATCTGCCGATCGATCGCCCGAAGCACCGTCGAGTCGTACTTGCCGTGGAGCTGTTGGTACGCACTCGAGTACGCCGCCTCGAGTTCCTCGAAGTAGTGGACGTACTTTTCCTCGAACTTCTCGGGGTCGAACTCAGTCATGGACGGTCCTGCGTCTGCGATCGGGTAAACGGTTCGGAACACGACGCGGTCGTCAGTCAGCCGGACGACCACCGCCGCCCGCAGGCTTACGGTCTCGAGGTCCCTAGTACCGTCGATGACCGTCACCGTCCGGTACACCTGTCCACACTGCGACGCCGTGGTGAGCGTCGAGCGACAGCCTGATCTCGCGGATCGATCCGTGACCACGATCTCCCAGCCGGGATGGGAGTACGTCAGTCCGGACGAGGATTTCGAAGACGCGGATGGCATCGCGTTCCACTGTGGCGAGGACGGCCCCGTTACCGACCTCGAGGGCGAACCCGTCGAGGGCTGTGGCCGGTCGTTCTATCTGAACTTCGTGCGCTACGAGCAGGGCGTGGAACTCGAGCCGGATCCGCCGACTTACGGCGGGCCGCGGTTCGATTTTAACGCGTGAAAGTTCATCCGGTGTTATCACGTTGGGAGCGATTCACCCGCGAACTACTATTGGGAGTGGGCGGCTTTTTGATCCAGATCTTTGTCGGGGTTCGAGGGCGGCGACGCCGCCCGAGACCCCGATAAAAAGGTGGGAACACAACGCTTTTCGACGCCGGGCAGTACCTACGGACATGGACGAAGCCGCCGTACGCGACCGCCTCCGGACGGTCGACGATCCCGAACTCGGCGACGATATCGTGTCGCTCGGACTCGTCAACGACATCAGCGTCGACGGCGACGAGGTCGACATCGATCTCGCGCTGGGTGCGCCCTACTCCCCGGCCGAAAGCAACATCGCCGCCGCGGTTCGCGAGGCCCTGACTGCCGAGGGGATCGACCCGAACCTGACCGCGAGCATTCCCGATCGCGACGATCTCGCAAGCGAGGAGCAGGTGCTCCCGAACGTCAAGAACGTCATCGCCGTCGCCTCCGGAAAAGGCGGCGTCGGCAAATCGACCGTCGCGGTCAACCTCGCTGCCGGCCTCTCGCAACTCGGGGCCCGCGTCGGCTTATTCGACGCCGACGTCTATGGACCGAACGTCCCGCGGATGGTCGACGCCGACGAGCCGCCGATGGCCACCGAAGACGAGACGCTGGTCCCGCCCGAGAAGTACGGCGTGAAGCTGATGAGCATGGCCTTCCTCACCGGCGAGGACGACCCCGTCATCTGGCGCGGCCCGATGGTTCACAAGGTCATCACCCAGCTCACCGAGGACGTCGAGTGGGGCCACCTCGACTACCTCGTCGTCGACCTCCCGCCGGGAACCGGCGATACCCAGCTGACGATGCTCCAGACCATGCCCGTCACCGGCGCGGTCATCGTCACGACGCCACAGGAGGTCGCGCTCGACGACGCCCGCAAGGGCCTCGAGATGTTCGCCAAACACGACACCGTCGTGCTGGGGATCGCCGAGAACATGTCGACGTTCGCTTGTCCCGACTGTGGCGGCGAACACGACATCTTCGGCTCCGGCGGCGGCGAGGAGTTCGCCGACGAACACGACCTGCCATTTTTGGGCTCGATCCCGCTCGATCCGGCCGTCCGGGAGGGCGGCGACGGCGGGAAGCCGACGGTGCTGAAAGAGGAAGACGGAACTAGCGATGCCTTGCGGACGATCACTGAAAACGTCGCGAACAATACGGGGATCGTCCACCGGCAGGGCATCTCCCAGTACCGACGCAGCGAGGCCGCCTCGCCGGATCGATAAGCGCTAACGGCGATGGAGCCGCAGCCGGAGGACGACTCCATCCGCGGCGTCTCCGGGCGCGTCGTTTTTGCGTCTCCCATACGAGACACGACTGTGGACGCGAATCAACAGTCTCGAGCGAACCCCTTCGGCATGGACGAGGAGTGCCAGAACTGTCCGGCACTCTGTGAGACGCGCAGCCAGGTCGTCCACGGCTACGGCGACGTGGACGCGGACTTCCTGTTCGTCGGTGAGCGGCCGACGGTGCGGGCAGACGACACCGGCGTTCCGTTCGCCGGCGAGGGCGGCAGCGACGGCGACGGTGGCCTCCGACGAGTTCTCGAGCGACTCGGGCTCTGTGACGTGACCGCTCCGGCCGACGAGCCGGTCCTCGAGAACGTCTATCTGACACACCTCACCCGCTGTCGCGATCCAGACCGGGAACCAACCGACGAGGAGATCACCACCTGCGAGCCCTATCTCAACGCCGAGATCCGGATGATCAACCCCGAAATCCTCGTCCCGATTGGCGAGCGTGCGCTCGCGGAACTCGGAACGGAATATACGACGACCCCGGTCGAAGACCTCTCGTTGCTCGACGATCACGCCACTCGAATCCGCGGGCGCGGGTTCGAACTGGTTCCGATGATCGACCCTCGAGAAGGGACCGACGAGCAGACACAGGCGTGGCTCGAGGCATTCGCGGAACTGATGGCAACGGATTATCGCCAGACGAAAGGACGGCAGGAACGGTAGCGGTCGGACCGGACGCGTTCGATTACCAGTAGGGGTTTGCCCGCCAGCGTTTCGAGCCCGCGCCGAGCGCGATCAGCGCCCCGACGACGACGACCGCGACGACGAGGACGCCGATCGTCGCTGTGACGTACTCGCCGGATGCGGCGATGAGCGTGCCGTCTACGAAGCCGACGACACCGATAGCTGCCAGCGCCACGATGACGAGCGTCCCGAACAGGCCGGCGATCGAGAGGTTGTCCATACCGGTCGAAGGCGCTACGTCACTATAACTTGTCACGATTTTGGGCCGCAGTTGAGCACCCGATCCCCGGAAGCGCCGCGTTCAAGGACCGCGCGCCCCGAGTAGCGGGTATGATCGTCGTCGTTCCGGTCACACCCCCGCGAGAGGGACTCGTGCTCTCGTCGCTCGTCGAGCAGTCGCCACTGTCGGCCACCGAGGCGGTCTCGCTCTACGAGGCCGCCGTCGCCGACGTGTTGTGGGCTGTCGCCTCGAGCGGCGGCGACCTGCTAGTTAACTACCGTGACGCCGACACGCTGCCCGACGGGCACGCTGACGGCGACCCCGAAGCCGAGGTCCGCGCGCTCGTCCTCGACGCGCTCGGCGAGGATGCGGAGGTTCGATTCGAGCGCCAGGTCGGCTCGAGCCGCGCCGCCCGCATCGGCAACACCGTCACGCACTTGCTCGAGCGCGAGGTGGCAGACAGCGTGGGTGTGCTCGAGCCGACAGCCCCGCTAGTGGCCCGCACGGAGATCGACGGCGCGGCGATGTCGTTGCGGCGCCACGACGTCGTGTTGGGGCCGAGCGAGCGAGGACAGACCTACTTCGCCGGCTTTGCCGAACCGATCGATTTCACCGATGCGTACGCAACGCCCGACCTGTCGACGTTAGCCCAGCAGGCGGCCGACGACGGCCTCGGTGTCGGGTTCGCACCGATGCTCCCGACTGTGACGACGCCGACCGGACTGCAAGCAACCGTCGCGAGACTCGCAGCTCAGCAGGCTGCCGACCGGCCAGGTGCCGAGGCAACGGCGACACTGGTCGACGACCTGGGGATCGTGGTGGGTGAAGACGGTGACCTCGAGCGCGTTTAGACCGACAACTCTTTTTGAACGTGTGCTGAATCGGAGAGTGAGGTGGGGTGGCAGAGCGGCCTAACGCGCCTGCCTTGAGAGCAGGTGGCTGTCAAGCCTCATGGGTTCAAATCCCATCCCCACCGTTGCTGTCGCGAACAACTCCGTGAGCGACAGCGAGGTCGATGGGTTTGAACGAGACCAGTCGCGCGCAGCGAAGTCGTTCGAAAGACGCTTCGCGTCTTTCGTGATGACGAGAGAGCTTCGCTCTCTCGAACCACGAGCACGTCTGGGCGTGGTTCAAATCCCATCCCCATCCCGCTTTTCCGACGTACTCACTCGCGTCGCTCCTGACCCCTCGAGCCAGCACTGATACCTGACCGGAACCAGCGACGCCTCGAGACCGTCACAATCAATCGGAAAGCCGAAACCGACATTACACCGTCGCACCCACCACAGCGTAGTGACCCGCGTCTGTCTGCTCGGCGAGGCCGAGAGCAACCTCCAGTACGAACTGCTCTCCCGGGAAACGGCTCGAGAGGCCCTTGCGACCTACGATTTGACGCGACCGTTCGAGAACGCCCTCGCGCTGCGGACGGTCAGCGTCGGCGCTGCCGTCTCACTGCTGAACGACCTCGACTGGTATCTGACCCGGTTCGTCGACGCAGCACTCGTTCAGGAACCCAGCGTCAGCGACACGGAGTGGCTCTCGCGGTCGCTGGCGACCCAGCTTCGAAACGGTGACGTCGAACCCGCCGAGACGGCCGAGTTTTGCAAGGTGTACGGCCTCGAGCGGATCGATGTGGACGACGGCGATGCGGACGACGCAGACGCGAGCGATGACGCGACACCTGCTGGCGGACCGACCTTTCGGCTCGTCGAACCGCTGTACGTTCGTCGAACTAATGGCGAGTTGCCGGCGTACGATCTCAGAGATATCGAAGAGACCCTCGTCGTCCGAGTGACTGAAGCCGAGTTTTCGTAACGGATTGGAGGAGTCGTGGCTCGCTCGAGAGTGACTGCGACGACTGGATCAAGTTGTCCGAGTTGACGACTACGAGTCTGGCGACTGACTCTCGCTGCCGCTTCCCCATTCTGATTCGACGGTCGAACTCGCGGACGCGGAGCCACTGTCACTGCCCATCGTGGCGCCGTACGTCGACCCATCGTGACCGACGAGCGTGGCCGAAACCGTCGTCAGCGGCTCTGAGTCGAAGGTCACGCGGACGAGTTGGCCGACGGTCGTAATCGACTGCGCGCAGGCTTGGTCTTCGGCGGTCTCATGGACGGCTGCCTCGAGGACGAGTGCGTCGTCTTCGACGGCACTGTGCTCGTCACTGCCGCTCGTCTCGGTTTCGCCGGTAGCGCTGTCGTCGCCGCTCTCGCCCGCGTCGATAGCGATCGACTCGAGGACTACTTCATAACATGGGGTGGGAGCCGCGTCCGAGAGCGACACCAGTATCGACGTCTCGAAGTCAGTTTCGTCGATGAACGTGGCGACCGTCTCGGCGTCGTGCAGCGACCCTCGGTCATCGAGCCAGTCCGTCGCCCTGTCGGCATCCCGCAGGACCGTTATGTCGGGCTCCCCCGAGGCGGGCGACTGATACGTCAGCGTCCGACCATCGGCCAGTCCGTCAGGCAGCTCCTCGATCGCATCGCCGAGGGCGTCAGGGTCGTCTTCGGTGCCGTCCGTCGGTGAGCCGTTGTCGTCGGTGTCGTCGCCATCGTCGTCGGCTGGCTCCGACGCGTCGTCTGCGAGACAGCCAGCCGAGAGGCCGATTGCTGCCGTCGTAGTACACAGCATGGTCCGTCTGGAGAGACGTGTCATCGTACCTATGCGGACGAGAGGCTACCTAAAGGTGATTTGGCTAGGTGAAACGATTCTTTTCGCCTGTTCGGACAGTCTCAGTCGAAGAGCCCGGTCGAGAGATACCGTTCGCCGCTGTCCCAGAAGACGGTGACGACAAGCGGGCAGTCGTCGGCTTGCTGTCCGCCGTCGGTCTCCGAGGTGGCCGCCCCGTCGGCATCGTCGAAGGCCGACGACACTTGCGGGCACTCGACGTCCGGGTCGGCGATTTCACTGGCGATCCGCTGGGAGACCAGACTCGTCGCGCCGCTGGATTGGCCCACGAGGACGCCCTCCTCGCGAGCGAGACGGCGACACTCGTCTTCGGCGTTCTCGAGTCGCACTGTCTCGACGCGGTCGATCAGGTCGCGATCGAGGTTGTCGCTGACGAAGCCGGGGCCCATCCCCTGGAAGTCGTCGTCGCCGGACTCGCCGGTCGAGAGGACGGCGTTGCGCTCGGGTTCGACGGCGATAATCTCCATGTCGGGAAACTCCTCGCGGAGCCGTCGACCGGTGCCGGAAAGCGTGCCGCCGGTGCCGACACCGGCGACGAAGGCGTCGATTTCGCGGTCGCCGACCTGTTCGATGATCTCCTTGCCGGTCGTCTTGTAGTGGGCTTCGGGGTTCGCCGGGTTCTCGAACTGGCCTAACTGGATCGCGCCCTCGGCCTCGAGTTCGTCGGCGCGCTCGCGGGCGTCGGACATGTCGCCGTCGACGAGCTCGAGGTCGGCCCCGTAGGCGGCCATGATCTGGCGGCGCTCCTTGGACTTATTGGCCGGCATGACGATCGTCAGGTCGTAGTCGCGGGCGGCGGCGACGAGCGAGAGGCCAATGCCGGTGTTGCCGCTGGTCGGTTCGACGAGCCAGTCGCCGGGTTCGATCAGGCCGTCGCGTTCTGCCGCGCGGATCATCTCGCGGGCTGGCCGATCCTTGGCCGAGCCGCCAGGGTTGAACGATTCGATCTTCGCGGCGACTGTCACGCCATCCGGTGAATCGACCTGAACGAGCGGCGAGCCGACGGTGTCCAGGATACTCCCTTTCATTGGCGTGTCGTAAGCAGTCGAGACGTAAACCCATGCTGGACCCAGGCAGGACGTGCCGGTGATCGCTTCTGTCTCCGAACGCGAACAGTCGCGTCTCCACGTGCTGCCGTTGAGCCCACACACGTAGCCAGCATCTATTTGTAAGTGAATTTCTGTTATATTTCCATGGGGGAGACGCCTCAGTTTGGTTCCGTTGGCTACAGTAGTAACGTCGATGCGGGGGATCTCGTCGATCGAATCGGACTCACCGACGACGAAATCGA
Organism: Natrinema sp. HArc-T2; assembly: GCF_041821085.1. NCBI lineage: Archaea > Methanobacteriati > Methanobacteriota > Halobacteria > Halobacteriales > Natrialbaceae > Natrinema > Natrinema sp. HArc-T2. The sequence goes on from NZ_JBGUAZ010000001.1 coordinate 527,244, forward strand.
GTGGCGAAAGCAGTACATCGATTTCACCGAGGACGATATCGAGCGACTTCGCCGATACGAGGAGACGTTCAACCTCCGTGGTGACGACGTCGCGGAGATGTTCTACGAGAAAATCGAGGACAACCCCCAAGTTCGTGAGATCCTCGACCGGTCGCCGCGAAGCGTCGAACAGCTTCAGTGGTCTCAGAAGATGTATCTGGTCACCCTCGCGACGGGAGACTACGACCAGAGCTACTTCGAGAACCGCGCTCGGATCGGTAAACTCCACGACATGCTCGAGATGCCGATGAAACACTACATCGGCCAGTACGGCGTCTATTATAATCTCCTGCTCCCGATCATCTCCGAGCGGATTCAGTCGGACATCTCCGAGGCGATCAGGGCGGCGATCGACCGGCAGGCACAGCGCCAGGACGACGGCGACGAGAGCACGGGCCGACTCTCGTCGCTGCTTGGTCGTGGCGGCACCGATGACGAGGACGACGAAGCGTTCGAAACGACGATCGAAGAACTCGAGGACGAACTCTCCGAACGCATCGACGAGCGCATCGACGAACTGCACTCGATTCTGAAGATCATCAATCTCGACATGCAGGTCGCGATCGACACCTACATTGACTCCTACTCGAGCGTCGAAGACCTTCTCGAGCATCAACAGCACGTGACGAACAGGGTGTCGCACTCGATGCAGGACATTTCGACGGCTGGCGAAGCCATCGGACAGAACGTCGATGACATCAATCGCTCCGTCGAACGGCAATCCGAACAGACACAACTGGCGTCGTCGGATATGCAAGAGATCAGCGTCGCGATCGAGCAACTCGCGACGACCACGGAATCGATCCTCGAGGGCGAGGGACTCCTCGAGCGCGTCGAAACCGGCGAAGACCACTGTGAACAGTTGCTCGAGTCGATGGAAGCGGCCACCGACGCCGAAGCAGACGTCTCCAGCGACCTCGAGACGCTCGAGGAGACGATCGACGAACTCAGCGACATTCACAGCGTGATCGGCGAGGCTGCAGAGAAGACGAAGACGCTTGCAGTCAACGCGAACGTCGAGGCCAGTCGATCGCGGCCTGACGATAGTTTCACCGTCGTCGCTGACGAGTTCCAACAGCTCTCCGAGACGATACAGCGTCAGACGAAAGAGGCCGACGAGCGCGTTGCAACCCTTCGTGAACAGACTGACGAAACGAGTCAGACAGTCGATGACAATCAGCAACGACTCGAGCGCAATCTCGAGCAGAGTTCGAACGTCTACGAGGCAATCGACGACGTTCGGGAAAGCGTAACCGCCTTTACAGACGACGTCAACGAACTCTCGTCGCTCGTCGACGATCAGGCGTCGAACACACAGGAGATGGCCGCACGGCTCGATGCGATCGACGACGAAATTCAGTCGATTAGCAACGATCTCGAGCGGGTCACCGCCGCGATCGAAGAGCAGTTCTCGAAAGTCGAGACGGTCGAATCCGTCGTGACCGAACTATCCGAACGAGGCGACCAACGCCGAAACCGGTACGGCGTCCGCTAATCGTCACTCGCTCGGACGGGTCACTGTGAGCGTTCCGTACCGCGAACGAGGCAGTTAAGCGACTCCCACCGCAAGCACCGCCCATGAGTCTCGAGACCATGCGGCCAAACCCCACGTGGGACGCGGCCAGCTACGAGGAGGCGGTCGACACGCTTGCAGCACACGACGAACTAGTGTACAAGGTCTGGGGCGGCGACTGGTGTAAGGACTGTCGCGCCCTGTTGCCAGATTTCGGCGCGGCACTCGAGGCCGCCGCGGTTCCCGACGACCGAATCGAGTCGTTCGCCCTCAATCAGGACAAACAGGGTCCCGGCGTCGAGGAGTACGACATCGAATACATTCCAACGATCGTCGTCGAAACCGACGACGGCGAGGAAGTGACCCGCTTCGTCGAGGACGAAGCGGTCCCACCCGCGGTCTGGCTTGCCGACGAACTCGAGGCCGCCCTCGAACCCGACGCAGCCTAAGACCCCGCGTCTGCAGCCGACCGAACTGGTTTCCTAAAACGGCGCGTCACCATCCTGACTCTGAGTGCTCCCACCGTCGGGAGCCCCCTCGCCGTCGAGCCACGCGAGGGCCTCGTCGGCGTCGTGAGTCGGCGGCGAGCACGTCCGATTCCGACAGACGTACAGCGTCGGCTCGCCGTCGCGGGCCTCGCGATCGGCCCAGATCGGCGGTGCGTCCGTGAGCCCCAGCCGGTCGAGCCACGCCTCGAGCCCGTTCTCGGTCGGCGGTCGAAGCGCAAGCAGCCGATCAGGGAAGTATCGCGATGTGAACCGATCGCGCCACGTAGCTGGCAGGTCGTCGGCCGCAACCGTCACCTCGAGCGCACCCGACTCGAGCCGGTCGGCGGCGAGACACAGCGTCGCGTGCTCGAGCGCGTTTGCTCCGAGGGTATTCGCGTGGGTCTCGAGGACGGTCGTGGCGATTCCCTCGAAGTTTTCGTCCTCGCCAGCGAAGACGTCGAGCGCGAGCAGCGTCTCGACGGCCACGCCGGTCGCGGAGGGCGTCGACTGGTCGCTCAATTCCTGGGGCCGGGTGACAAGCGACTCGCCGCTTGCGGGCGTAAAGTAGAGCGTGCCCCGATCCGCGTCCCAGAACTCGGACTCGATGGTCCGTGCGAGCTCGAGTGCAAAGGCGAGATGATCGACCTCGCCGGTGGCCTGGTAGCAGTCCAGTGCGCCACGTGCGAGGAAGGCGTAGTCCTCGAGATAGCCGTCGACGGCCACGTCTCGATCTTTGTACCGCCGGGAGAGGCGCTGTTCGTCGTCGTCCCAGAGCCGCTCGCGGACGAACTCGAGGGCATCGACGGCGGTTTCGGCGTAGTCGTCCTCGCCCAGTACGAGCGCCGCCTCGGCGTAGGTCGAGATCATCAGCCCGTTCCAGCCCGCGAGTACCTTCTCGTCGCGAGCGGGTCGCGGACGCTCCTCGCGAGCCTCGAACAGTTGCTGGCGGACCGACTCGAGTCGCTTCAGGACCTCGCTTTCCTCGAGGTCGAAGCCGACGGCGAGTTCCGACACCGGCGTCACGCGGTTGGGCTGGTTCCGTCCCTCGAAGTTGCCCGATTCGGTGATGTCGTAGCGCTTGCAAAAGAGGGCGGCGTCGGGTTCGTGCTCGACGACGTCGTTGACCTCGTCGGGCGTCCAGACGTAGAACGCCCCCTCCTCGCGCTCGCCGGTGTCTGGCGACTCGCTCTGGGCGTCGAGGGTGCTGAAGAAGCCGCCGTCATCGTGGGTCAGCTCCCGCTCGACGAATTCGAGTGTGTCGCCGATGACCTCGGCGTAGCGATTCTCGCCGGTGAGCTGGTAGCCAGCGAGGAACGCCCGCGGAATCTCGGCGTTGTCGTACAGCATCTTCTCGAAGTGGGGGACCGTCCAGTCCCGGTCGACACAATAGCGATGGAAGCCGCCGCCGACGTGGTCGTAGAGCCCGCCCGCGGCCATCGCGTCGAGGGTCTCCTCGAGCACCTCGCGGTACGCTGTCTCGTCATCGCTAGTTCGATCATGTGCTCGCGCGAGCACGCGCAAGCGCGAGGGCTGGGGGAACTTCGGCCCGCTCGAGCCGAAGCCGCCACACCGACGGTCGGCACTGCGCACGATCGCGTCGGCAGCCGTCTCGAGGACTTCGCTCGAGGGCGGTCCCGCAGACCCGCCGGCATCGGCGTCTGCGGCGGGTGTCTCCTCGAGTCGATCCTTCGCCGCGTCGGTCCACTTCTCGGCTCGCGTTTCCATCTCTGGCCGATCCTCAGAACTCTCCCAGGAGTCACTGATTCGCTCACAGAGATCGAGGAAGCCAGGCTGACCGCGCTTTCCCTCCCGCGGGAAGTAGGTGCCGACGAAAAACGGCTTCCCCTCGGGGGTGAGCCACGCCGACAGCGGCCAGCCGCCCTGCCCGGAGACGAGCTGGCAGACGGTCATGTAGATGCTGTCGATGTCCGGTCGCTCCTCGCGGTCGACCTTGATCGGGACGAAGTTTTCGTTGAGTACGTCTGCGACGGCCTCGTCGGCGAAGCTCTCTTCTTCCATGACGTGACACCAGTGACACGCCGAGTAGCCGATCGAGAGGAAGATCGGGACGTCGTGTTCCCGTGCCGTCTCGAGGGCCTGCTCGTCCCACGGCTGCCAGTTGACGGGGTTGTCCGCGTGCTGACGCAGATACGGACTCTCCTCCTCGTCGAGCCGGTTGCGCTGGGTAGGGGCTGTCATACGAATGCGTACGGCTGTAAGTCCTAAAAGCCCGACGTACGACCCGCTCTCGAGGCGGCGACGGCGGCAAAAATCGAGTTGCTATGAGACGTGGGTTCGTGTCCGTTACTGCAGCTCTTCGTTGAGCAGGCGACGGAGCACGAGGTGGAGCACGCCACCGTTCTCGACGTACTCGACCGCCATCGGCGTGTCGACCTGTGCGGTGACCTCGAACTCGGTGGTCTCGCCGTCGTCGTCCTCTGCAGTCACGGTCAGCTCAGCGTTCGGCTCGAGGCCGTCCTCGAGACCTTCGATCTCGAAGTACTCGTCGCCCTCGAGGCCGAGTTCCTCCCAGCCCTCGCCGTCTTTGAACTGCAGGGGCAGGACGCCCATGCCGATGAGGTTGTCACGGTAGATGCGCTCGTAGCTCTTGCCGATGGTCGCGCGGATACCGAGCAGGTCGGTCCCCTTCGCGGCCCAGTCTCGGCTCGAGCCAGTCCCGAGCTCCTCGCCGGCCATGACGATCAGCGGCGTGTCCTCCTCGCGGTAGCGCTCGGAGGCTTCGAAGACGGTGGTCTCCTCGCCGGTCGGGTGGTGGATCGTGTAGCCACCCTCCTTGCCGTCGAGCAGCTCGTTTTTGATGCGGACGTTCGCGAAGGTGCCACGCATCATGACCTCGTGGTTGCCACGGCGCGAGCCGTAGGTGTTGAACTCGTAGGGTTCGACGCCGCGCTCTTTGAGCCACTGGCCGGCGGGCAGGTCCTCGCCGAACGGCCCGGCGGGGCTGATGTGGTCGGTCGTGACGGTGTCACCGAGCGTGAGCAGCGCGCGGGCGTCCTCGACGTTGTCGACGCCGGGTTCCTCGAGCGGGAAGTCCTGGAAGAACGGCGGCTCGCGGATGTACGTCGACTCTGGGTCCCAGTCGTAGACCTCGCCGGTTGGCGCGTCGAGTGCCTCCCAGCGCTCGTCACCCTCGTAGATGCTCGAGTACTTCTCCTCGAACATGTCGGGGGAGACGTTGTCGTGGATCGTCTGACGGACTTCCTCGGTGTCCGGCCAGACATCCTCGAGGTAGACCTCTTCGCCCTCGTCGTTGGTGCCGATCGGCTCCTCTTCGAGGTCGATGTCCATCCGACCTGCGAGGCCGTAGGCGACGACCAGCGGCGGGCTGGCGAGGTAGTTGGCCTTGATTTTCGGGTGGATACGAGCCTCGAAGTTACGGTTGCCCGAGAGGACGCTCGTCGTCCAGAGGTCGTGCTCGTCGATAGCTTCCTCGACCGGCTCCGGCAGCGGACCGGCGTTGCCGATACACGTCGTACAGCCGTAGCCGACGACGTGGTAGCCGAGTTCCTCGAGATCGTCGAGCAGGTCCGCACGCTTCAGGTACTCCGTGACGACACGGCTCCCGGGCGCGAGGCTGGTCTTGACGTACTCAGGCACTTCGAGTCCCTGCTCTGCGGCGTTGCGTGCGAGCAGGCCGGCCGCGACCATCACGGACGGGTTCGAGGTGTTCGTACAGGACGTGATCGCGCTAACGAGGATGTCACCGTGGCCGATCTCGACTTCGGTGCCGTCCTCGAGTTCGACGGGGATCTTCTCGTCGAGTGCGGGCGTGCTCTCGGCGACGAGTCCGCCATCGCTTTCGGCGGCACCCGACGGAATGACGCCCTCTTCTTCGAGCAGCGTCGGGAAGTGCTCGTCTAAGTTGCCCATCGGGATGCGGGCGTGGGGCTTCTTGTGGCCTGCGAGGCTGGGTTCGACCTCGCCGAGGTCGAAGTCGACGACCTCGGTGAACTCGGGGTCCTGCTCGCCGAAGAGGCCCTGTGCCTCGAGGTACTCTTTGACGAGTTCGATGTGGTCGGGGTCGCGACCCGTCAGCTCGAGGTACTCGAGCGTCTTGTCGTCGACGGGGAACATGCTGATCGTCGAGCCCTGTTCGGGGGCCATGTTCGAGATGGTCGCGCGGTCGGCGACCGAAAGCTCGGAAACGCCGGGGCCGAAGAACTCGACGAACTTGTCGACGACGCCGACCTGGCGGAGCTTCTCCGTGATGTGGAGGACGAGGTCGGTCGCGGTCGCGCCGTCGGGGAGTTCGCCCGAGAGGCGGACACCGACGACTTCCGGCAGGCTCATGTTGATCGGCTGGCCGAGCAGTGCGGCCTCGGCCTCGATGCCACCGACACCCCAGCCGACGGCACCGATGCCGCCGATCATCGGGGTGTGGCTGTCAGTGCCAACGAGCGTGTCGGGGACGAGCCACTGCTCGCCGTCGACTTCGCGCTCGTGGACGACGCGACCGAGGTGTTCGAGGTTGACCTGGTGGACGATACCCGTTCCTGGCGGGACGACGTTGAACTCGTCGAATGCCTGCTGGGCCCACTTGATCGCACGGTAGCGCTCTTCGTTGCGCTCGTACTCGATCTCGACGTTCTTCTCGTAGGCGTCCTCGCTGCCGAAGTGGTCGACCTGCACGCTGTGGTCGATCACGAGGTCGCAGGGGACTTCGGGTTCGACGACCGTCGGATCGACGCCCTTGCGGTCGGCCGCAGAGCGCAGCGCCGCGAGGTCGACGACCGCCGGCACACCCGTCAGGTCCTGCAGGACGACACGCGAGACCGTAAACGGAACCTCGGCGTCCGGCACGTCGGGTTCCCAGGAGGCCGCCGCGCGGACGGCGTCGGCGTCAATCGTCTCGCCGTCGGCGTTGCGCAGCACCGACTCGAGCAGAATGCGGATGCTCACGGGCATCTTATCGAGGTCACAGAGGCCCTGCTCCTCGAGAACCGTAAGATCCGCCATCTTGTACGACTCACCGTCGTGTTCGAATTCCCGGATCGCATCCGAGAACTGGTCGATTGCCATACTCCGCTTTCGAACCGGGGGGTTTTCAATCCCCCGAGAATTGTCTGAAGAACCATTATATACCCTTCACGTCACAGCATGTGATCTAGTGGCACGAATTTGGAGGAGAGAGTCGACCTGAGAGAAAACGATATGCCAATGTACTCGACTGATGGCAGCTATTTGACTGAACGAGCGGCCAGTAAATCGGTTCGATGTCGGCTGATGGCTCTCACTGGTCGATCGACTCTCGAGTGTCGCGTATTCGGTCGCGCGCTAAAAAACAGATCAATGTGTCGCGTCAGTTACCAGACCGGGGGTAGCGTTAGTTGCCGCCGCCACCGCCGCCGCCGGCTCCGGTATCGTTGCCGCCAGCACCACCGTTACCGTCGGTGCCACCGTCTTCCATGCCGCCGTCGCCGCCGTCACCGCCATCGCCACCGTCACCGCCGTCACCGCCGTTGCCGTTGTCTTCCTCGTCACCGCCGTTGCCGGACGCGCCGGGGGTCACTTCGACCAGGTCCAGCTGGGAGTCGCGGAACTCTCCATCGTCACCCATCGTCTCGCTGTCGCCCGAGCTGAGGGCGATATCTTCTGAGAGCAGGAAGCCCCACGTTGGGGCTTCGGCACCTAGATCGTAACTGATGATGTAGGCCTCCCAGTCGTCCGGATCGTCGAAGATGTCGTCTTCCGACCCGGAGTCCGCGATCAGATCCTCTTTCGTCTGCGTGTTTAGCTCCGAGATGACCTCGAAGTCCTGGCCGGGCCGGTAGTCGTCTCCGTACACGAGCACTTGGCCGTCCGCCTGAGCGCTGACGGTCCCGGTCGCGCCTGCGCCGAGGGCGAGCGCCGTCGTGGCGACCGCTCCTTTCTTCATGAACGAGCGCCGTGAGTCGTCGAATAGTCCGCTATCGTCTTCTGTCATGTCTCTCACCTAAGTCCCCTGTTCGGGGTGACCTGTTCTTGACCCAATTTTCGCATAAGTCGGCCCGATCGTTTCACTGTCTAAGACAAACTGAACCCGAAGGATGGTCGTTCTGGATGCCTATACGCCCTGATTTCGACACTTCACGAGCTACCGACCGAATACTGTCAGCAATGATTGTTTATCGAGCGAAACGGGCGTCAACGCGCGTGCTTTCTGCCATTACGTTTCGTAACTGATGGGAGTCGCCCGTGCCGACCGGCAGTCGCGTCGCTGTCGATCCGATATGGCCTGATTCGGGTCGTAGCGGTGTGTCAGTGGGTTTTACACCAGCTGTGCCGTGTGGTCCGAACCCATCGTATAACAAAACAAATGCTTTCCTCGGACTGTCCGCGAGAAAACCATCACGAGAAACTGATCACGACCGTGACCGGTCGGCAATTCGACCAGCGATATCGGCCCACGCCGCTGGCGTGGGTCTCGCGGCCGACAACTCGAGTCTCGATCGGGCCGCGAGTGAGACACGTCACGATCGACGCCACGAGCGGGACCGTCACGCGAGAGAAAAGGTTCGAACGGGAGACCGCTGTCGGCGAGGTCTCTCGTTTGTGCTTACAACTCGGCTTCGATCATGTCCAACTGGGAGTCACGGAACGCTCCGTCCTCACCCATCGTCTCGCTGTCGCCGGCTTCGAGGCTGATATCCTCCGTAAACAGGATCCCCCACGCCGGGGCGTCCGTGTCCAGATCGTACTTGATTATGTATGCGTCCCAGTCGTCCGGGTCGTCGAACACGTCGTCCGCAGAGCCGGAGTCCGCCAACACGTCCTCTTTCGTCTCCGGTTGGAGTTCCGAGACGACGTCGAAGTCGGCATCGGGACGGTAGTCGTCATCGAACACGACGACCACGTCCTCGTCGTCCTGTGCAGTGGCGGTTCCGGCTGTCGCGCCCGCACCGAGGGCGAGCGCCGTCGCAGCCAGCGTTCCTCGCTTTGCGAGCGAGCCGCTCGAGTCGCTCGACTGGTCTGTATCGTTTTCTGTCATATCTCTCACCTGATCCCCTGTGCGGGGTAGAAAGTTCTTGACTCAATCTTCACATAAGCCAGCCCCATTGTTTCGCCGTCAAAGGTGATCTGTACTCGGGGAACGAAACGGTGCTATCCCCGTGTGAAATCAGTCGCGGCGGGCGTACTCTACGAATGCGAACCCGTCGCGCTCGTCGCGTGCAACCGCCCGGAACGACTCTCGATCCCACTCCGGAAAGTGCGTATCGCCTTCGGGATCGTCGTGGACTTCGGTAACGATCAGCCGATCGACCGCCGGCAGGAACTGTTCGTAGACCGTCGCGCCCCCGGCGACGAAGACGCGATCGGTTCCGTCGTGGCGCTCACGGGCAGCGGTTTCGGCTGCCTCGAGTGCAGCCTCGAGATCGTGTGCGACGACGACGTTTGCAGGCGTCTCGAGGTCGCGACTCGTCAGGACGATCGTCGTCCGGCCAGGGAGCGGTTCGCCGAGTGTCTCGAGGATCCCCTCGTACGTGACCCGGCCCATGATGACCGGATGGTCCATCGTCGTCTCCTTGAAGTGTCGGAGATCGGCGGGGATATGCCAGGGCATGTCGCCGTCCTTGCCGATGACACCGTTGTCGGCGACCGCGACGATGACGACGAGTTCGCGGTCAGTCTCCAGTGGCGATCCGTCTCGATCCCCGCTCATTCGGCCACCGAAAAGTCGATGCCGTCGTGTGACTCGTAGTCCCGAAGTTCGACGTCGTCGTAGCTCAGCTCGTCGATCGAGACGTCCGCGACCTCGAGCGTCGGGCGTGAGAGTGGCTCCCGCGAGAGTTGCTCGAGCAGGCCGGGGACGTGATCGAGCCGTTCGTCACCCTCGTCTTCGGGCGGAGCCTCCGACTTGAGCCACTCGCGGATCGCGAGATACTCCGCGCGGTCGTCGACCGCCGCCAGCTTCGCTTGCAGCGTCTCGAGGTTGTCGGCGTACCACTCTCCGCGAGCGCCGCGCCCGCAGTAGACGTGAGCGTCGACGACGGTGTGGGCAAAGGTTCCGGGCTCGAAGCCAGTCTGCTGGGCGATCACCTTCGTCAGGAGCGCGTAGGCTGCAATATTGAATGGGATTCCGAGTGCGGTATCGCCCGACCGCTGGGTGAGATGGCAGTTCAGCCGATCGCCCTGCACGTTGAAGACGAACGTGTAGTGACAGGGCGGTAGCGTCGAAACGGCTGCGTTGGCTGGATGCCAGGCGTTGACCACGAGCCGACGGGAGTTCGGCGACTCAGAGAGCGTATCGATCACGTACTGCAGTTGATCGAACGTCCGTCGGCCGTCAGCCTCCTCGGTGACCCACTGGTGGGCCGCGTCGGGCCAGGTCTCGCCCTCGAGTTGGGCATTGTCTTCGGGAATCGGATACCGTCGCCAGAAGCGACCGTACGCGGTGTCGAGTTGCCCCTCGTCATCGGCCCAGGCGTCCCAGATCTTGGTCTCCTCGCGGAGATTCCGGATGTGTTCTTCGCCGGAGAGATACCAGCAGACCTCGTGGAGCATCGAGTTCCAGCGGTAGCCGTCCATCTCCTTGGTCGTCAACAGCGGATACCCCTCCTGAAGATCCACCTCGTAGTGCTCGCTGAACGACGAAATCGTGTCGACACCGGTCCGATTGGGCTTGTAGGTCCCCGTCGAGAGAACCGTGTCGACGAGCTCGAGGTACTGTTGCATTGTACGTGGGTTTTGTCCGTCCGATAAAAACGGCTACGTCTCTCGACGGTTATTGTGCCGGCTTCGGACTTTAGTTCGACGGTGTGTCACTAGTAGTGGTGACACTCGAGGACCTCGTCCACGGACAGCGGGCGAACGCCGTCATCGGATGGGTACTGACCGGCATTGTGGCGCTAAGTGCCATCTGGAACGGGCTCACGGCCGCCCTCCTCTGGTGCGGGCTCGCACTGCTGGTCGTCGTCGTGGCGTCGCTGCCGGCGCTGGCGACCCGCGACTGGACGGCGATGCTCCCCTGGCCCGTGCTGTCGGTCGCTGCGATCGCCGTGATCGCCAGGGGGGTCGGGCTAAGTCCGGAGGCCGCGGGATATCTCATCGTCGCGACGCTGGCGTTGATCGTCGTCGTCGAACTCGAGGTCTTCACGTCGATCGAGTTGAGCCGTCGTTTCGCTGTCGCCTTCGCGGGTATGACGACGATGGCGCTGCAGGCGCTCTGGACCGTCGCCCAGTTTTACTCGGATCGGTGGTTCGGGACCGCGTTTCTGCACTCGCAGACCGAACTCCAGCAGGACATCGTCGTCGTCACGCTCGTTGGCTTCGTCCTGGGTGGGCTCTTCGAATGGTATCTCACGCGGTTCGAGCCTGCCGGATCCATCGGTCGAGCGACCAACAGTACGGGGCCGACATGACGCTCGGCGATCTACTCGATGTGTTCGACACCTGGGAGCGACGTCTCGTGTGGCTGCTACAGCTCGCACTGGTCGGATTGATCGTCTACGGCACGGTGACGGGGAGGGTTTCAGTTTCCGTGACGGCGGGACTCGCGCTCTGTGTCACACTCTTGCCAGCGGTTCTGCGGCGGGAATATGGGTACGCGATGGACGCCGGACTCGTCCTCTGGATCACCGCCGCCGTCTTCCTCCACTCACTCGGCTCGATCGGCATCTACCGGCAGTATCAGTGGTACGACGAGGTGACACACACCGTGTCGTCGATCGTCGTCGCCGGGTTCGGGTATGCCTCGTTCCGGGCGCTCGAGCTTCACTCCGACGACGTGGCGGTTCCGTCGGCGTTTCGATCGCTATTCATCGTCGTCTTCGTCCTCGCTGCCGGCGTCCTGTGGGAAGTGTTCGAGTACGCCCTCGGCGATCTGGTTCCCGTCTATGGAGTCGACGACATCGCCACCGATTTCGTGTTCAACGCGATCGGTGGCCTGATCGTAGCGATCTGGGGAGCAGGCCACGTCGGCGGTCTCGTCGGCTTCCTCCGGGATCGACTCCGGTCCAATGCCGATCAGTAACCGATCGCCGCCGTCGGCGTCTCGAGACCTCGGAGTCGCCAGTCGCTCAGAGGTGGCTGCAAACTCCGGCCCGAAACCTATCCACAGACGGGCTGAAGGGACGACCTGAAAAGGCGGCTGATTACAATGACTGACACACCACGCTTCGAGACGCGACGCCGATTCGTCGGGACGGGTGCGGCGACCGTGGGCGCGCTTGCGTTCGGAGTAACGGGGAATGCGACGGCCCAGGAGTCCGGGAACGAAGCAGCTGACGCGTCCTGGAAGGACGCGATCTCCACCCGCGAGACGTACTTCTCCGGTGCGATCTTCAGGGTCGTCTCACCGCCGCTCGAGAACGCCCCTGTGGTACAAAACGAGGAGCCGGTACGGAATCACAGTGTGCGCGTCATCGAGTATTTCAACACGAACGAGGAGGGGTACCTCTTCCTGCCACCGAACGCGCAGGTCGAGCGCGGGCAGGTCTACGTCTTCGACGACCGACTGGGATCGGAAGCGCCGGAACTTCCGGCTGTGAACCTCATTCGGGTAGAGTACCGACCGGTCACACAGATGGATCTACCCTTCAAAATGGAAGAGGACGAGGACTTCGAGTACTTCGAGGGCGGGGGTGGCGAGGCGGCAGTCCGTCCGGACGACTTCTACTCGAGTGCCCTGTTCGAGATCACCTCCGGCGCGCAGGGTTGGGTACCCCAAGACGTCGAACAGAGCGGGCTGTTCACCGATTACAACACCGTCCACGCTAGGTACCTTGGCACGAACCAGCGCTTCCTCCTCTTTCCCCAGGAGGCTGCGGGGACGAACACGGGACAGCTCTACGTGATGCGCGACGAATCCGAAATCTTCGATCCGGCCGGCAATCTCGTGGCCGCCGAGTTCAGCCCCGTCGACGAGGACAGTCTCACCTTCGACGACGAGTTCCTCCGCTCTCGGACGTGACCGACGACGTGTTGTCTGTGCTGACGGCGGCGTCGAACGTATCCCTTTCGGATAAATACTCCATGAACGTGGATACTTCCAGCCGCCGAAAGAGCAACGCTTACAGGTTCGTGCGTTCCGCTATCGACCATGCGAGAGAACGTTCTGTTGATCGGGGGTGGCGGCCGCGAACACGCCATCGCCCGCGCACTCGAGGATAGCGAGGCCGACCTCTATGCCTGTGCCGGCAACAAAAACCCCGGCATCGCCCGCATCGCCGCCGGATTCGAGACGCTCGAGACGACCGATCCCGACGCCGTCGTCGACTACGCCGAGTCGATCGACGCGACGATCGCTGTCATCGGCCCTGAAGCTCCCCTCGAGGCCGGCGTCGCGGACGCGCTCGAGGACGCAGGCATCTACGCCTTCGGTCCGAAGGAAGCCGACGCCCGCATCGAGACGGACAAGGCCTTCCAGCGCCGGTTTATGGCCGACAACGACATTCCCGGTTGCCCGGACTTCGAGACGTTCGACGACATGGACGCCGCCTGCGAGTTCATCGACGAGTACGACGGCGATCTGGCGATCAAGCCTGCCGGCCTCACGGGCGGCAAGGGCGTCAAGGTCATCGGCGATCAGGTCACGCCCGAAGAGGGCAAAGAGTACATCCGCGAATCGGATTACGAGCGGATCGTCCTCGAGGAACGGCTGATTGGCGAGGAAGTGACGATCCAGGCCTTCGTCGCCAACGGTGCGTTCGAAACCGCACCTGCAGTGCAGGACCACAAACGCGCCTACGAGGGTGACGAGGGGCCGAACACGGGCGGTATGGGGAGCTACTCCGACGCGACGAACGAGCTCCCGTTCATGACCGACGACGACTACGAGGAGGCCGTCTCGATCATCGAGGCGACCGTCGACGCTCTCGAGGACTATCGGGGCATCCTCTACGGCCAGTTCATGCTGACCGAGACCGGCCCCCGTGTCATCGAGTTCAACGCCCGCTTTGGCGACCCCGAGGCGATGAACACGCTGCCCGTCCTCGAGACTGACTTCCTCGACGTGCTCACCGCGGCACGGGACGGCGAGGCCCCGCCCGAACTCGACTTTGCCGACCAGGCGACGGTCTGTAAGTACGCCGTCCCAGAGGGCTACCCGACCGATCCCGAAGCCGGCGCGAAGGTGCAGGTCGACGAGGAAAGCGCGGGTGATGCCCTGCTCTATTACGCCAGCGTCGACGAGCGCGACGACGGCATCTACACGACGACCTCCCGGTCGTTCGCCGTCGTCGGCGTCGCCGACTCGATCAGCGAGGCCGAGGAGATCGCCGAAGACGCGCTCGCAGTTGCCGGCGACGAGGGGCTGCACATGCGCCACGACATCGGCAAGGCCGACCTCGTTCAGCGCCGGATCGACCACATGAACGAGCTTCGCGGCGAGTAACGCCGTCGCTGCGTTCTTTCGGTCCTGTTCTCGTTCCCAGTCCGTGAGAGCGAACGCACGCCTTCATCGTTTCAGCGAGCCGTGACGTTGGGTATGGACGCCACGTCACGGTCGACAGCCCAGACGCGAGTGCGGCGGGCGCTCGAGCGCTCGCAGCCGTGGGCCTTTCCGACGCTCTATCTGGGCTGGGCGTACCTGTTCTGGCTCCCGATCGTCGCCTCCGGCGAGTCGGTGTGGTCGGTTCCGAACGTCGGGCTGTTCCTCGTCGGCGGGATGAGTCCGCTGCTCGCAGGGCTGGTGTTGCTGTGGCTCGAGGAGGGCCGTGCGGGCCTCGCTGATCTCCGGCGACGGCTGACCGATCGCGACCGCATCGAGCCCCGCTGGTGGCTGGTCATCGTCCTCTTCTATCCGGCGTTCAATCTGCTCGCCGCCGGCATCGCGCTCGCAACCGGGTACACGTCGGCGCCGCTCGAGGTCATCACGACCGACCGCCTGCTCGATCCGACAGCACTGCTCCTGTTGGTCGCCGTCGCGCTCGTCTTTCCGACGATAGAGGAGATCGGCCTCCGTGGCTACTGGTTCGATCAATTGCAGGCGCGCTGGAGCGCGCTGGTGGCGAGTCTGATCCTCGGCGTCGTGTGGGCATCGTGGCACGTGCCACTCGTCTATATGGCCGGCTACTACGAGGGAACGACCTTCGATCCGGCGCTGTGGTGGTGGCTCCCGAGCATCGTGCTCACCGCCATCATCGCCACATGGGTCTACAACAACACACAGCGAAGCGTCCTCGCCGTGATCGGGCTGCACTTTGTCGGTAATCTGACTGGTGAGACGATCGGATTCAGTCCCGAGTTGTACCCGGCTGTCCACCTCGGGACTGCCCTCGTGGCGATCGTGCTGGTCGTCGGCTGGGGCCCTGAGTCGCTTCGTGGCTGGGGGCAGCCCCGTCCCGTGTCAACGCTATCATAATCGTTCCGTCGTGATGGGCCGGCTCGATCACCGAGTCGAACGCGCCGTTGACGCCAGCACTATAGTAGCCACTGACAGTCACTCGGGACGGCAGACCGTATGAGAGTGTCACATCGGGTCAGCCGCGGCGGCGTCGATCGCCTCGAGCAACAGCCCTGCACCGAGGTCGATCTCCCGTTCGGTCACGTCCAGCGGTGGCAGCAACCGCAGCGTCTTGAAGCCACAGCCGAGCGTCAGTAGTCCGCGTGAGAACGCCGCCTCGAGGACCGCATCCCGGCGTGCTTTGGTATCGAACTCGACAGCGAGCATCAGACCGCGACCGCGAACGTCGATCACGCCCGGGGCGTCGCCGTCGGTGACGGCGTCTGTGAGTCTCGCCCGGAGTTGACTCCCACGTTCGCGGACGTTCGCGAGCAGCCCCTTCTCGTGGATGACGTCGATCGTGCACACGCCCTGCATAGCGGCGATGACGTCGCCCGCGCCCCACGTCGACGAGAGACGGCTCTGTTCGGTCGGGAAGATGTCCGTTCGCGAGATCGTCGCGCCCACGCGGAGACCCTTCCCGCTTGCGATGACGTCCGGCGTGAGGTCGAGGTGATCGACGGCCCACAGTTCGCCGGTGCGACCCAGGCCAGACTGGATCTCGTCGGCGATGACCCGGAGACCGTAGCGCTCGCGAAGCGCCTCGAGGTCGCGGGCGAACTGGGGATGGGCGACACGGTAGCCGCCCTCGCCCTGGATCGGCTCGAGGATCAGGTAGGCGACTTCGTTGGGGTCGACCACGCCGCGGTCGGGATGGAGCATATCGGCGATGACATTGCCACCGGGACCGTCGGTCCGCCAGCGGGTCTCGTACTCCTCGTCAGTGGTCGGGTAAGGGAGGCTGACGACGCCCGGAATTTCCGGAAAACCGGTTCGATGGACGGCTTTCGAGCGGTTGAGCGAGAGTGCGCCCAGCGTGCGACCGTGGAACGCGCCGTCGAAGGTAAACGCCCGGTGACCGCCGGCGGCATAACAGATCTTGATGGCGTTCTCGACGGCCTCGGCCCCGGAGTTCGAGAGAAAGACCCGATCCATGTCGTACTGGTCCGTCATCGCGACCAGCCGATCCATGAGTTGGGTCGGACCCGGGAGCTCCGGGTCGTCGGGTGGGCCACCGCCGCTCACGTAGAAGTCCTGGCCGGCGATTTTCAGCGGATCGACGAGGTCGAACGTCTCGAGGCGCTCGCGGATGGTAGGGTTGTTGTAGCCAAGCGGCGAGGCGGCGACGTGGCTCGTGAAATCCAGTAGGACGTTGCCATCGACGTCGGTACAGAACGGGCCCACCGCCTCGTCACCGACGTCCCAGACGAACTCGTAGACGTACGTACTCGGGGCAGCGAACTGGTGGTGGTAGTTGACCCATTCACGTGCCCGCTCGCCGGGGAGGTCGTCAACCTGTGGTTCGACCGTTGTCCGATCCATGTGGTATCACTAGACATGGGCGAATAAAGGTACTACTACCTATACGACGACGAGCACCGACGCGAGCGCGCCGCCGATCAGCAGGATTGCACTGTAGGCTGCGACCCGGTTTCGGAAATCGGTGTTCGTCGACGTCGATGCCAGCAGGGCCTTGACCACGATGCTCGAGACGGTCGCGAGCAGAATAGCGATGGTTGCCTCCGGCCCACCTAACTGGCCGCCCCGGTAGAGGACGACCGCCGAGGTGGTCGCGCCGGCACTCGAGACGAAGCCGCTGGCGACGGCCGTCGCATAGAAGCCAAGCGTCCCGAACCACGTCTCGGCCAGCGACCCGAAGACGAGCACGCCGAGGAAAACGACACCGAATCCGAGCGCGTTTCGCAACGAGAACGGGCTCTCGAGTTCCATCGGGCCGGATTCGTCCCAGTCGGCAGTCAGCGCGGCGACGGCGAACGCGAGGACGATCACGGCCCCGAGCGGCACGATGGCCTCGACGAGGATTTTGGAGTCGCTGCCGGCGGTAAAGCCGACCGCGATCGCGAGGTTGCGCGCGGCCATCGCGGCGTTCGCGAGCAAGATCGCAGCGACGGCATACGAGGCCGCCTCGGGCCGTTGCTTGACGTGATCGAGCATCGTCCCAACGACGGCCGTCGAGGACGCCAGTCCGCCGAAAAAGCCGGTGATCGCGATTCCACGACCGCCATACGTCGTGACAATCGCGTAGTTGGCGATGCCGATCCCCGCGACGGCAACGACCATCAGCCAGATAACCTGCGGCTCGAGCGGAATCGTCAGCCCGGCGAACTCGACGGTCGTTTCCGCTGGAAGGACCGGATAGATGACGAACGCGAGGATGGCGAACTCGATGGTCGAACGCATTTCCTCGTGGGACAGTCCCCACGCGAACTCGTGGAGTTCGCGCTTCAAGACGAGCAACAGCGACGAGAGCACAGCGACGGTGACCCCCTCGAGGATGAAGCCGACAGCGACCAGCGCGCCGACCCCGTAGGCGACGAGCATCGAGACCGACGTCGTCAGTGAGAGCCCCGCCCCGTCGTCGCTCATGAGCCCCTGAACCGCGAGTAACACTCCCTGAACGATCACGAGGACGCCGCCGAGTACTAGCAGGCCCTCACCGATGGCCGACTCGGTTTCGACGGCGAGGACGGTAAAGACGGCAGCGAGCAGACTGATCAGCGAGAACGTTCGAATGCCGGCTGACTTCTGGGACCACTCGCGTTCGAGCCCGAGAAACATCCCCAGCGCCCCAGCCAGCGCGATCCGAACGACTGTCTCCTCGAACGGCGTCTCAGCGACCTGCAGCACGACCTCGTTCACTCCCAACCGTTCACCGTGACCGCATATAAGCAACCCGCCGACCCTGACGCGGTTCGGTCGCCGACGTCTATGCTGGATGACACCGATGACAGTGACGCGACCCATCGTGGCCCCATCGAACGGGGACGACGACCGACAGGCTTGATACGGTCTGCTGTCCCGATGTCCCGGTGCAACCGCGGTGCGGGTCGCGGTTGCACCGGAATGACTTACAGTAGTCCGTATGACACAGGGGTGTCCCGACAGCGGTTACGGACTCAGCGAAACGCGGAGCCGTGCTATAGATCGACGTACTGTTCTTCCCACTCCCGGCGGGCCTCGAGTTCGCGACGGCCACGACGAGTGAGCGTATAGAAGTTCGTTCGGCGGTCGCGACGCCCCTTCTCGACGAGACCCTTGTCGACGAGGGTATCGAGGTTGGGGTAGAGCCGACCGTGGTGGATCTCCTTCTCGTAGTACTGTTCGAGTTCGTCTTTGATGGCCAGTCCGTGGGGCTCCTCCTCGCCAGCGATGACATAGAGCAAGTCACGCTGGAATCCTGTCAGGTCGTACATTGGGAAAGTACCAATCACACTTACTGTCGAATTTTAATAAGGCTATCGGGTTGTTTCGATCGAAAGAGGGGTATTACCAGCGAGACGTATCGTTTCGAGTGCGAGTGACCCATAACGTCCGTGACGAATCAGCAGGTGAACCACACATAATGCGTGGTTCATGTTTACAGTCCAGATATTTTGTTTCGACACAATTATATTGGATCGGCCAGTAGGAGACCGCTCTGTTTGGCCGGGAAAATTATAGCACCACTGCTGGACAGTATACCACTCGAAACAGGAAAGCAAATCGCGTGACAGGAAAAGTGTCACGCGATCGCTTGCCGCCCTGAATTGGTCCCCGCTGACGCTTCGGCCCTCCAAGCGAAGCGTCACGTAGAAGACTTCGTTGTGTGTACTTAAATGTAACGGCAGTGTTGATCGCTGGTGTGGCTACGAGTCGAGCCTCGTCTAGATATGTTCCTCCTCGAGCACCCAGCCGAGCGCTCGCTTATAGTAGGTAAACATCTCTTCGACGCCGTCGTGGCGCATCTCGTCGCTCTCCAAGTGCTCTTTGAGGAACTCGTACTGTTCGCGGATTTCGTCTTCGTCTCGCATGCTTTCCACTACCGCCCGGGAGCGGAAAAAACGCTGTTACACGGCGTCGGTCACCGTCAGTTCTCGTCGTTCCGCCGGCTGGTGGCCACACCGTTTCATACGGAAACAGCCGTATTTCTGGCCCGAAACGATAGCGAGTGACAACGTGAACCAGTATGAGACGACCTCCCATTATTCTACAGAATCGTTCACACAGCACCCACTGACCGCCACCGCCGGTTATTTCGATGCGACCTGTCGTTGCATCCGTTAATACTCTGTTGGGCGACAGTCGTCCCATCAGCGCGTTCGCTGTCGACGATCGATCTGTGACCGACTCGAGTGTCTTCCGTCACTTCTACCGGTGACACCACTCTCGAGCCGGGTCCGGTGGGACTTTTTGTGGTCCGTCCGTAGTGAGAGCCATGAAAATCAGGGGCGAGCGCGAATGTACGGCGTGTGGGACCCGCTGGTCGTACTACGAGACCGGAAGTGTGGGCTGTCCGGCCTGTGGCAGTCTCCGGAGCGTCGGCGTCGACGAGCGGACCGAACACACCGACATGCAGGTCGCGTTCGACCTGACGCCCGTTCGGAACGCCATCGACGAGGTCGACGCCGACGATCTCGCCGAACGGGCTCGCGACCGGTGTCGAGAGTACGTCCGCCGCCGCGGGTTCGTCAATGCCGGCACCCTCCGCGAACTCGACGATACCTATCTGGCCGCCATCGAACTGCTCCACGTCGCCGACATCGTCGCCCGCGAGATCCACCTCGACGAACGTGAAGAGCTGTATTTCCTCGCTCTGCTTCGCGACGCTGACCAAGGCGAGCGCCCGCCTCTCGAGGATGTCCCGCAATCGCTTCGCGCCGCTCGCGGCCTCGCCTACGCAAACGCCGTCCGCGAGTACCGCCGCGACGTCCGCACGTGGGCCGAGGATCGGGAGCTAACGACGAGCGAACGAGGGGCACTCGAGACGCTCGGCGAACACGTCACGCGAGTTCGGATGCTGGATGGCGACATCGAGCCACGGACCGCCGAACGGCTGGTCGAGGCGACTCGCGAGCTAGCAAACGGCCTGCGCGGCGACGAAATCGCGTTCTCGCAGGCCCAGGAGCGACTAGCTGCCCTCGAGTTCGAGTGAAAACTAGGGCAGGTCGACGGCGACGTCTTCCTGCAGGCTCGCGGCTTTGACGGTATTATACAGCAACATCGCGCGCGTCATCGGACCGACACCGCCCGGAACCGGCGTGATGGCGCTTGCTTTCTCCTTTGCGCTCTCGAACTCGACATCGCCGACGAGTTCGTACCCCTTCTCGGTGTCCGCGTCGACGCGGTTGACGCCCACGTCGATCACGACCGTCCCCTCCGAAATCATCGAGCCGTCGACGAGTTCGGGGACGCCAGCGGCAGCGACGACGATGTCCGCACGCTGGGTCTTTTCCGCGAGGTTCTCGGTCCGAGAGTGACAGACCGTCACAGTCGCGTTGCCGTCGTCAGCCTTCTGGATCAGCAGATTTGCCAGCGGCTTGCCGACGATGTCCGAGCGACCGACGATCGTCACGTCCTTTCCCTCGGTGTCGACGCCGGCGGACTCGAGCAGTTTCTGGACGCCGTGGGGCGTACAGGGTCGGAAGCGAGCGTCACCGGCGACGAGCCGACCGACGTTTTCGGGGTGGAAGCCGTCGACGTCCTTCGCGGGATCGACCCGACGGATCACGTCACGGTAGTCGACGTGGTCCGGGACGGGTGCCTGGACGATATAGCCATGCACGTCGTCGTTGTCGTTGAGGTCCGCGATGGTGTCGAACAGTTCCTCGGCTGGGGCGTCGCCGGCGACGTCGACGTGGTGGCTCTCGATGCCGACCTCCTCGCAGTCGCGCTGTTTCATGTTTACGTAGGTCTGGCTCGCGGGGTCGTCACCCATGAGGACCGTCGCCAGCCCTGGCCGGGCGCCCGCGTCGGCCAGTTGTTCGATCGCCTCGGTCAACTCATCTCGAATGTCACTCGCAACCGCGTTGCCGTCGATGATCTCGGTCATTACTCGAGTGGGCACCCGCGAGACTCATTAATCCCCGGATTCGTGCGTAGAATCGCCTTCAATCTGCCCTGGATATACACATCTGTGGATAGACTATCGCAGAACTGACCGCTGAGGATCGGTCATACGGTTTGCTGTAACGATGTCCCGGTTCACCCGCAGGGCGGTCGCGGTCCCACCGGCACTGACTGACAGTAGACCGTATCAGTTCGCGTCAATAGCACTCGCCGCTCGTGAGTGGGGACCTGACGACGAGTCGGCACAGAAAAACGATCGAATTCGGATGTCGGCTATGTGGATCCCGGTCTCGCGCTACTCGTAAAGCGGGTTCTCGTCACACAGCGTTGCGACTTCGTCGCGAACCTCCTCAAGGACGCTCTCGTCGTCGGGGCTGTCGACGACGCGGGCGATCAGGTCGGCGACCTGTCGGCAGTCGTCCTCGTCGAAGCCACGCGTGGTCAGTGCCGGCGTGCCAGCGCGGATGCCGCTGGGGTTGAACGCCGAGCGCGTCTCGCCGGGTACCGTGTTCCCGTTGAGGACGATGCCCGCTTCCTCGAGCGCTTCTTCGGCGTCGCCACCACTCGTGTCGGGGTGGCTCTCGCGGAGGTCGACAAGCACGAGGTGGTTGTCGGTGCCCTCCGAGACCAGGGAGAAGCCGTGTTCGGAGAGACGCTCGCCGAGTGCTTTCGCGTTCGCGACCGTCTGCTCAGCGTACTCTTCGAACTCCGGCTCGAGGGCTTCCTTGAAGCCGACGGCCTTGCCGGCGACGTTGTGCATGAGCGGGCCGCCCTGTCCGCCGGGGAAGACGGCAGCGTCGATGTCATCGGCGTACTCCTCGTCACACATGACGATACCGCCACGTCCCGAGCGGATCGTCTTGTGCGTGCTGCCGGTGACGAAGTCGGCGACGCCGACCGGCGAGGGGTGGACGCCGGCGGCGACGAGACCCGTGATGTGAGCGATATCCGCGAGGTGGAGCGCGTCGACCGCGTCGGCAGCCTCCTGAATCCGTTCCCACTCGACCTCACGCGGGTACGCGGAGTATCCCGAGACAATGATGTCGGGATCGAACTCGGTCGCGTGCTCGGCGAGTCCGTCGTAGTCGAGATAGCCCGTCTCGGCATCAACCTCGTACTGCTCGACCTCGTACAGTTGGCCCGTGAAGTTGGCCGGGTGGCCATGGCTGAGGTGGCCGCCGTGGGTCAGGTCCAGCGAGAGGATCTTGTCGCCGGGCTCGAGCATCGCGAAGTAGACGGCCTGGTTGGCCTGCGTGCCCGAGTGGGGTTGGACGTTGACGTGTTCTGCACCGAACAGCTCCGTGGCGCGATCGATCGCGAGTTGTTCGACCTCGTCGGCGTACTCACAGCCGCCGTAGTAGCGCTCGCCGGGGTAGCCCTCGGCGTACTTGTTCGTCAGGGCGCTGCCCTGCGCGTCGAGGACGGCCTCGCTGACGTGGTTCTCGCTGGCGATCATCTGCAACGTCTCTCGCTGGCGCTGTACCTCGCCCTCGAGGGCGTCGGCGACGGCAGGATCGACGTCCCGTACCTTGTCGTGGTCCATATCCGAAATGCGGTCTGGCGGCTGTATAAGTGTACCCTTCCCCGGCAAGTCGAGCCACTACTGGGCGGGAAGCCATCACGACGACGTCCGCTAGGCCGAGCCGACCGTCGGACGACAGGCACCGTTCACTCGAGTGGCGTGTCCGCCTCGTCGCTGTCGAACGAGTCTCTATAGTAACAACTGAAACGGTTGACATACCGATCGCACAGCTGTCGTACGATCAGGTGTGCACTGACTTTCAGTGGCTACTATAGCAGCCACTGACAGCCGCCATGTGAATCGATCTTCTTTACAGTCTTCTATACTTATAACATCCCGATACAACTAACTTATCGGAGTGACATTCAGCCAACTAAATGATTGGGTGGGAGGTAGACGGCGACGTCCTCCACGTCACCGACGCCGACAACGCTGAGCTGAGGGTCGAAGGGGCCGATACCGCCGTCGACAGCGCGATCCTCGACATCCCGCGTCCCGTTGACGAGACGGTCGTCGTGACGACCGATGAACTCCGGTTCCCGCACGCGGTCGTGTACGCGTCCGCACTCGGTCTCGATGACCACCGCGAACTGGATCCCGGTGGCGAACCACTGTCGCTGTCGTCCGGCGAGTACGTCGTCGACGTCGACACCGAGATCAAGTCCTATCTCCGGTTTTCCGGCGCGGCGACGATCGAACGGACGTCCGATTACGAGGAGGTCGTCGTCTCCTTTCCAACGCGAACGCGCGTCGGTCTCGGGCTCCGTTGTCGACACGAGTTCCCCGCGGGAACGATCACCGTTCCCGACTCCCCGGCTGCTATCGCCGAGGCCATCACACACATGGCCGCCTCACACAAGATCGATGGCCCCGACCGCTCGTATCCCACACTCCGGGGCCACCCAGCACTGATCGAGCACGGCGACTCCCTGGAGATCGACGACTGCCTCCGATCTGGAGCCCCCGATCACGGAATCGAACTCGTCGTTCCACCTGACTACGAATCGCTGTTGGTCACTGCGCCACTCGCCTACTACCTGCAGGCGACGGTCCGGACGACCGACGACTGCCGTCGCAGTTCAACCAGTTCGGAATCGGACCGTCCGCGGCTCCGACTCCTCGACCGCGGGGCCGACGTGGCGCTCTCGCCGATGCCCGAGTTAGAGCGCGACGTCGCACGGCTGCTCCGGAAGACGTTCTTCCTCGACTGTCTCGTCCGCAACGCTGGCCCCTACGGGACGACCCTCGCCGAATGCAGCCTGCTCGAGCCTCTCGAGCTCGACGCCGACACGCTGTACGACGCCTCGCCGCAAGATCGGCTCGCAACCTATCTCGACGTGCCCTTCGCGGCGATCAAACACCGGTTCCCCGAATGGCATCTCTCGACGTACGTCACACCCGAGTACGAGCGAATCGAAACGCTGCCGTTCCTGCTCGACCGCCTGAGCATGATCTACACGCCCCGTAGCTCCGAACTCGAGGGACGGGAACTGGTCGAACGCTCGCTCGAGGATTTCTATCGTGGTCCCGTTCCCGAGCGCAGCCGGGTCGAACCGTCGTGTGCCCCTGTCGAGACCAGATCGACCACCGGGCAGGTCGCTTCGGTCGACATCGTCAAACCCGACCTCCGGGGCGGCCGGACCCACTGCTGGCTGGCCGACGGCGTCCCGATCGATGTCTTCAAATCCGCCCCCGAGGCCTACGACAACCGCCTCGCGTTCCTCGAGCGCGAAAGCGACGCGACCTCGATCTGTGTCGTCCTCAACGATCCGGAAATGGCCGGCGAACACGACCGCGTCGCCGAGATCTATCGCCAGCGCTCCGAGGAACTGACGATCGACCTCTCCGTCGAGGAATCGCTCGAGACGGCTGCCCTCGCCCGCGTTTTCGAAGACGACTACGATTTCGTCCACTACATCGGCCACTGCGAAACCGGCGGACTGTGCTGTCCGGACGGCACGCTCGCAGCCTCGAGCCTCGAGCGCTGTACCGCCCAGACGTTCTTTCTCAACGCGTGTGGCTCCTTCCATGAGGGACAGACCCTGATCGAGCGTGGCAGCGTCGCCGGCGCGGTGACGTTCACCAAAGTGTTGAACGACCACGCCATCAAGGTCGGCTCGACGTTCGCAAAGTTGCTGGTCCACGGCTTTAGCATCGAACGGGCGATGGATCTCGCCCGCCGGCGTATCATGATGGGCAAAGACTACGCCGTCGTCGGCGATGGGACACACTCGCTCACGCAGGGTGACCAGCCACCGACCACCGCACGGCTCGAGGAACTCGAGGCCGACGGCTGTGAAACGACGTATCTCTTGTGTCTCGACTGTTACTCGACGCGAGCGGCTGGCTCGTACTACTTCCCACACACCGAGACCAACGAGTACGCCTATCTCTGTGGGAACGCCTCGACGTTCACGCTGGCGGAGTCGGAACTGGTTACGATGCTCAAAGAAACCGAGGCGGCTGTGATCTACAACGGGGACATCTACTGGTCGGGTGAACTCTGGCCGCGATTCGATCGGTGACCTGCTTACGGACCGCCGTACGTGCTGACCCGTTCTGTCCGCACAGTGCTGCGTGACGTTCGAGTGTGGTCCGGCTCGAGCCACTCTCGGCTGACGATCGCTCGAGAGACCCACCACAGTCGGTTCTGTCGAACACACATACGATAGCAGAGTAACAAGTTGATTGCTTATAGTTATTGGTACTAGCAACGAAAACCGACGTTCAGCCGCTCTATTACCAATACTCGTTTCCAATTGTATCTCTATCAACGCACATGTGTATAAGAGATATCGATATTTCGTCGACGAACTAACGGTTTCTCGGACAAAAATTACCGGTTTGGGTGGGAGACGAGAACTTCTGCTGTGCAGATGGCCGCCAAAATTAAGTACTGTGCTCTCAATTACTTCTGTATAGGCATGACCTCGAATTTACTCAACCATCAGATTGACGATATTCTCGAGTCCGTGCTCGAGGATGCAAGCGGTGATATCTTCATGGTAAACCCGTCCCACGATGCCATCGAAGAGTTCGTCTCCGTCGCGACCGCGTTCGACGGCGACCTCCCGTCGGTCCATATGCTCGCCGACGAGCGAACGCTCAAAGACATCATGGACGACTTCATCGTCGCCTCGAACGCCGCCGACCTCATCAGCGAGGGCGCACTCACCCTGCGAACGCTCGAGGAGGCCCCCGAAAACTCGCTTTTGATCACCGAAGCTCGCGTCGTCGCCGTCGTCCACGCAGGCGACCGCGTCGGCGGCCTCGTCACCGACGATCAGGATTTCGTCGCCGATACCTACGCGACCTACGAGGACCGCTGGGCCGACGCGTCCGAATTCAACCTCCGGACACCGCCGATCACGGACGTCCGTGAAACGCTCGCCGACGAGATCAGCCCCGAGGCCGAAGGCGACTTTACGGCGATTCTCGACTCGCTCGAGACCGCCCGTGGCGACGGCGATGGCTTAGACGAGGTCACCATCTCCTTGCTCGTCGCTGCGAAAAACGAGGCCCTGCTCTACGATATCAGCAAGTGGGGCGAAGACGTCGGCATTGCCTCCAAGGCCACCTTCTCGCGGACGAAGACCAAACTCGAGGACATGGGCCTGATCGACACCGAGAAGGTCCCGATCGACGTCGGTCGCCCGCGGCTCCGTCTCAAGATCGGCGACGATCGCCTCATGGAAGCTGACAACGGCCAGCTCGCGACGGTGGCGCAGTCGATTCTCAACTAACGAAATTTTACGCTGCGGTCTATCGCGGTCGCAATACCGCCGCGACCGCGATGTCCCTCGGTAAAATTTCGATCAAAAGCACTCCTCCCTCCCCTACGGGTCGGTCGTCGGCCCGCTCGCTCAGCCTTCGGCTTCGCTCGCGGTGAGGTCGGGTAACGGCCTGCCCTTCCCCGGGTCGCGCGCCCTCACTATCGTTCGGACGCGCTCCCGGCCACGACATTCTGGCGTGATTCGAGAGGTGCGACTGGATGGCGCAAACCCCAAGTCGACCCCGTGAGACGGTTCGAGTATGTACGAGGCCGTCCACGCCCACCCCGACGGACAGAGTACGGTCGCCAGGCTCGCGAAAACGGCGACCGACTACGGCTTCGAGGGCGTGGTCGTGCGCAATCATTCCGACGCTCGAGCCGAGTACGACCCCGAGCGAATCCGCGACGAGTACGGGATCGACGTCGTCGAGGGTGTCGAGATTCGAGCCGACGACCGACAATCCGCCAGCGGTGCGGTGGGTAACTATCGGACGACAGAAACGATCGTCGCCGTCCACGGCGGGACGAACGCGATGAATCGGTTTGCGGTCGAACAGGCGAAAGTCGACGTGCTCGCACACCCGATGGCCGGTGACGGCGATATCAATCACGTCCTCGTGAAAGCTGCCGTCGAGAACGGCGTCCGCCTCGAGTTCGACCTCTCGGGGGTCCTCCGGCAAAGCGGCGGTCGGCGAGTCCGAACCCTGCAGTCGCTGCGAAAGCTCCGGGAAATCGTCGACCACTACGACGCGCCGTATGTCGTCAGCGCCGAGCCGGCCTCACATCTCGAGGTTCGGGCTCCCCGCGAACTCAAAGCACTCGGCGAAGAGATCGGTTTTACGCGAGCGTTCATCGAAGACGGTCTGGCGGAGTGGGGGCAGCTCGCCGAGCGAAACCGCCACGTCCACTCCGAGTCGTTCATTGAGCCGGGCGTCGAACGGGGCAGGTATGAAGAAGAGTCTTGAGGAACACGCCGCTCGGTTCGACGAGAAAGCCGGCGCATACGACGATTCGAAGTCCGAGGAGTACCACGCCTGTGCGAATTTGGTCATCGAACACGCCGCGCCCGAGTCCGACGATGTGGTCCTCGATCTCGGCACCGGGACGGGTGCGATTGCGCTCGCACTCGCCCCCGACGCAGCGCGCGTCGTCGGTCGCGACATCAGCGAGGGGATGCTCGAGCAAGCGCGACGGAAGGCCGACGAAGCGGGCCTCGAGAACGTCGAGTTCGGCCACGGAACGTTCCGAGAACCGGACTACGAGGGGCCGGTCGACATAATCACCACGAACTTCGCGTTCCATCACCTCTCGGACGACGAAAAACGCGAGGCGATCGACGTCATCGCCGCCCTCGAGCCCCGGAAATTCGTCCTCGGCGACGTGATGTTCTTCGGCGATCCCGACCCCGACGACCCCTTCTATACACCCGCTGTCGACGATCCGGCGACCGTCGGCACCCTCGCTGACGCCTTTACCGACGCGGGCTTCTCGCTGACGGCGGTCGAACGCGTCCACGACCAGGTGGGCGTGCTGGTCGCCGAACGGAATCCAACTGGCGGCGACGTTGCGACCAACGAATGAAACACCTCCCGAAACACCTTCGACCGCGCTGGCGGTATCTCGCCATCGAACTCGAGAGCTGGCCAGACGAACACATCGGCAGACGCTCGTTCCAGCGCGAACTCTGGTATGCAGGCCAGAACCTGCTCGGGGATCCGGGCAGCGCCGACGCCGATCTGACGGTCATGCGGTTTTGGTTCGCCGATGGCCGGGGCGAGGCGATCGTCAGGGTTCGTCGGGGCGAGACCGAGCCCGCTCGCGCGGCGCTCGCGTGTCTCGACGAGATCGACGGCGCTCCCGTCGGGGTTCGCGTCCGGGGTATCAGTGGCACGATCCGTGCCGCTGAAGAAAACTATTTACGGCGACACGGGCAAGATTCCGAAGAGAGAAACGTCGTGTTCGGGAACGAGGAGCGAGTCGCCGTCCTCCGGGATTGCGTTGGGGATGTCCGACTCGATGAGGCGTTCGCGGGCGCGACAGACCTCGATTACGATTTAGCGTGATACTATGCAGGGACAAGCCCAACAGCAGGCGTACGACCGTGGCATCACGATCTTCTCGCCCGACGGCCGACTCTACCAGGTCGAGTACGCTCGCGAGGCGGTCAA
Source organism: Natrinema sp. HArc-T2 (assembly GCF_041821085.1). Classification (NCBI taxonomy): domain Archaea; kingdom Methanobacteriati; phylum Methanobacteriota; class Halobacteria; order Halobacteriales; family Natrialbaceae; genus Natrinema; species Natrinema sp. HArc-T2. The sequence goes on from NZ_JBGUAZ010000001.1 coordinate 556,034, forward strand.
GCGAGGAACAGCCAGTATCGGCGTCCGAACGAACGATGGCGTCGTACTCGCCGTCGACAAACGAGTCCCCTCCCCGCTGCTCGAGGACTCGAGCGTCGAGAAGATTCACAAGGCAGACGACCACGTCGGCATCGCCAGCGCGGGCCACGTCGCCGACGCCCGTCAGCTGATCGACTTCGCCCGCCGCCAGTCGCAGGTCAACCAGCTGCGCTACGGCGAGCCGATCGGCGTCGAGACGCTGACCAAAGAAGTCACCGACCACATCCAGCAGTACACCCAGGTCGGCGGTGCCCGCCCGTTCGGCGTCGCGCTGATCGTCGGCGGCATCGACAACGGCGAACCGCGCCTGTTCGAGACCGACCCCTCGGGGACTCCCTACGAGTGGAAGGCGCTGGCCGTCGGTGCCGACCGCGGGGAACTCCAGAACTACTTAGAGGAGAACTACGACGACGAGGCCGACCTCGATGGCGGCATCCAGCTCGCCCTCGACGCGCTCGCGTCGGTCAACGACGGCTCCCTGCTCCCCAACGAAGTGGGGCTGGCGACCGTCGACGTCGAAACCGAGACCTTCGAACAGTTCGACGCGGATCGGATCGAGGATTACCTCACCGAGAACGAGCTTCTCGACACCGGTGAAGACGACGAAGCCGACGAGTAACCCCTACTGAGACGGGCTGCTGTCCCGATGTCCCGGTGGGACGCAGGGCAGGTTGGCGGTCCCACCGGCACCCACTGACAGGAGTCCGTACGATCCGTTTTCGCGTTCGCTTACCACTCCTCGAGACCCCTGTCTCGGTCTTGTCGCGCCGATGCCGGCCCGTACCCACCGACGCCCGTCCACACCGATCGGGGTCGCTCGTCGGGAAACACTCTTTAAATTGGCGCGGGAATCGTGAGGTATGATTTCGCTCGACGAGGCGGTGACGGCGCGACTCGAGTCACACGGGGCGCGCTTCGAAGTGCTCGTAGACCCGGATGCAGCGCTGGCGATCAAACGCGACGAGTTCGAGGGCGATCTCGAAGACGTCATCGCAGCCGAGGACGTCTTCGAAAACGCCTCCCGTGGGGATCGACCGGCCGAGAGCGACCTCGAGAAAGTCTTCGACACGACGGAGCCACTCGAGATAATCCCCGAAGTGATCAAACAGGGGGAGATCCAGATCACGGCCGAGCAGCGCCGCGAGATGCAAGAACAAAAGCGTAAGCAGTTGATCGACACGATCACGCGCAACGCGGTCAACCCGCAGATGGACAACGCGCCCCATCCGCCCGAACGGATCGAGAACGCCTTAGAGGAAGCTGGTTTCACCGTCGATCCGATGGAGCCAGTCCAAGCACAGGTCGACGACGCGCTCGACGCGCTGCGGCCGGTTATTCCGATCCGGTTCGAAGAAGTGACCGTCGCGGTTCAGGTCCCCGCCGACTACGCCGGCAGCGCACAGGCACAGATCCGTCAGTTCGGCGACTTAGAGCGCGAAGAGTGGCAAAACGACGGCTCGTGGATCGGCGTCCTCACCTTCCCGGCGGGACTGCAAAACGAGTTCTACAACGAGGTCAACGAATACACCAGCGGCAAAGCCGAAACGGAGATCATCAAGGACAAAGACGACCTGTCGACCCAATAGCGCTCAGGCGGCGCATTATCCTCGTTTGAAGCCGATCACGAAGCCGCCGGTAAAGCCCGCACCGAGTGACAGTGTCGAAATGAGTGACTGAACCACGCTGGTCGCTGTGTCCTGTGCCTGTGCTTGTGTTTGCAGGATTCCCGCCGAGAGTCGGTTCCAGTCGACGATGATGATGTCCTGCGACTCGAGATAGCGAAAGACCATCAACTGGACGCCGACGATGACCGCAAGCAGCTTTGCGATCTTTTTCGCGGCAAAGCCCATGAGGCCGCCGATAACGGCACCGCCCCCGAACTCGAGGCCGAGTGCGGTCGGATCGAGATCGATCATTATCCGCACCCATTCGAGTCGGTTCCTATGTCTGTTGTGATCGCACGATGCGCACGACACTGGTGGATTGGACTCGAGACGTGGCTCCCGCGACACCACGGTGGGGTACACGTAGGGACACCGAGCAAATCGGACGACAGGGCCGGGCACTGGATTCAAGACGATTCGTCACGTACGAGCGGATATGAGCCACGTCCGTCCAACGGAGGTGTTCGACCGGCATCGATAGCGGAACCGGGCCACTGTGGCAGTGTCCGTCTCGTCGAGACGCTCGGCGCGTGCAATCGATGCCGTGTCGAGTCGACGAGCAACAGCACTTGAGCGAACATGCCCGACCGCGCCCGGCGGACGCAGCTCTCTCTGTATGAACACGATAATCGTCAAACGCGTTGATTCAGGCACGCCCGATACGAGCGAGATCCGCGATCTGGCCCGGGCGGCGGGGTACACCGTCGTCGGTGAGGTCACACAGTCCAGACGCGCCGACCCAGCCCTTCAGATCGGCGAGGGGAAAGCCGAGGAACTGGCCGCGCTAGTCGAGGAAACCGACGCGACGACCGTCATCTTCGACAACCGGCTCGGTCCCTACCAGACGTACAACCTCGGCAAGCTCCTGCCCGAGGGCGTCGAGGTCAGCGATCGATTCACGCTCATCCTCGAGATCTTCGGCCAGCGCGCACAGACGCGCAAGGCCCAGCTGCAGGTCGAACTGGCCGAACTCAGATACGAACTGCCCCGCGCGGAGGCAAAGACCAGCCTCGCAAAGCGCGAGGAACACCCCGGGTTCATGGGGCTGGGCGAGTACGACGAGAGCCGCGAGCAGGACATCAAAGCCCAGATCAGCCGGATCAAAGACGAACTCGAGCGGATCGAGCAGACCGAACAGCACCGCCGGGAACGCCGGCGCGATTCGGGGTTCGATCTGGTTGCACTCGCAGGGTACACTAACGCGGGTAAATCAACCCTGTTGCGCCGGCTTGCGGCTGATCTCGACGTTTCCGAAAACGAAGATCTCCATCCCGATCTGGACGCGACGGCCGAATCCAAGGACAAGCTCTTTACCACGCTTGGGACGACAACCCGGCGTGCGGACATCGATCGTCGGGACGTGCTGGTGACCGACACCGTCGGGTTCATCAGCGATCTCCCCCACTGGCTGGTCGAGTCGTTCAAGTCGACGCTCGACTCGGTCTACCGAGCGGATCTGGTCTTGCTCGTCGTCGACGTCAGCGAGCCGATCGACGAGATCCACGAGAAGCTCGTAACGTCTCACGACACGCTCTACGAGCGTAACGAGGCGCCGATCGTCACCGTCCTGAACAAGATCGATCAGGTCAGCGACGCGGAACTGGCCGAGAAACGCGAGGCGCTCGCGTCTCTCGCGCCGAATCCGGTCGCGGTCAGTGCCAAGGAGGGACAGCACGTCGACCGGCTGCTCGAGCGAATCGACGAGGAACTGCCCGACTGGGAGGAAGAACGGCTGTTGTTGCCGATGACCGACGACACGATGAGCGTCGTCTCGTGGCTTCACGACAACGCACACGTCGATGATGTCACCTACGGAGACGAGGACGTCGTCGTCTCCTTCGAGGCTCGTCCCGCTGTGGTCTCGCAGGCGCGCTCGCGCGCAAGCGAGTTGCGGACGGCTGCAGCCGAATCCGCGTGAGCCTCGAGTCGGTGTCGACCACGGTCGATTACTGGTGGGTGGTATCGTGGGCTCATGTTGAAATAGTGAGTCAAGCAGCGAACACTGTCACGACCCCCCACATATAAATCACTGACTAGAGTCACCTGAGATATGGAACGTGTTGCGATCATTGGCGCCTCAATGACCCAGTTCGGGCAACGCGAGGGCGAGTGGATCACGGACCTCCTCGCGGAGGCTGGTATCGAGTGTCTCGAGGATGCAGGTGTCGACGCCGACGACGTCGAACATCTGTACGTCTCGAACATGGCAAGCGGCGAGTTCGAGGGACAGACCGGCGTCCCGAACGCGCTGGCACACGACCTCGATGCGATGCCGGCGTACACACAACGGATCGACCAGACGAGTTCTAGCGGCGGTGCAGGGATCTTCGCCGCCTGGCAGTCGGTCGCCAGCGGGGCCAGCGACATGACGCTGCTCGTCGGCGGCGAGAAGATGACCCACAAGACCACCGGCGAGGCAACCGACGTGATCGCGTCGCTGACCCACCGCGACGAGTACAAAACCGGCGTCACGCTGCCGTCGTTTGCCGGCCTGACCGCACGCCACTATCTCGAGCGATTCGATGCGCCTCGCGAGAGCCTGGCGAAAGTCGCGTCCAAGAACCACAAAAACGGCGTCGACAACCCCAAGGCCCAGTTCCAGAAGGAAGTCGACGTCGAGACGATCCTCGAGTCGCCGATCATCGCGGACCCGCTGCGACTGTACGACTTCTGTCCGATCACGGACGGCTCGGCGGCGCTGATGCTCTGTCCCGAGTCGGTCGCCGAGGAATACACCGACGACTACGTCGTCATCTCGGGGATCGACGGCGCGACGGACACCCACGTCGTCCACGAACGCGAGGACCCGACCGTGATGGGCGGCGTCGTCGAGAGCGGCAAGGGTGCCTACGAGATGAGCGGGCTCGGACCGGACGATATCGATGTCGCCGAACTTCACGACATGTTCACCATCCTCGAGTTCCTCCAGATGGAGGGACTCGGCTTCGCCGAGCACGGCGAGGCCTGGAAACTCGTCGAGGAGGGGTACACCGAGCGAGACACCGGCGAACTACCGATCAACACCTCGGGTGGCCTCAAGTCGAAGGGCCACCCACTGGGGGCAAGCGGCGTCGCACAGGCAGTTGAGATCTACGAACAGCTCATGGGCGAGGCGGGCCCGCGCCAGGTCGATGCTGAGACCGGCCTGTGCTGTAACGTCGGCGGCTTTGGTAACTGTGTGATTACTACGATTATGGAGGCAGCACAATGACGATGGACGCGACACGCTACGAGGACGGTTCGATCAGCTACCCCGGCCACCCGCGCGGTCCCGGTGGCTCGAATCCGGCGGAAACGATCGATCTCAGCGAGTACACCGCTGAAGTCGTCACGTGGACGACCAGCACCGCGACGCCGCCAGGCGTCCGCGAACCAAACCACCTCGCGATCGTCGAGTTCGACGTGGATGGCGAGTCGGTTCGTGCAATCGGTCAACTGACCACCGGCGATGTCGAAACCGGCGACGAGGTCCAGCCGGTCCACGTCGACGAACTCCGTGAACCCGGCGCTGGCATTCGCGAACCCGAGAGTCAGGACTGGGACGGCTATCGGTTCGAACCGGTCTAAGGTCGCTCGGCTCCGTCACCGCTGTTTTCTGAGCCGTCAGTCTCGTCACTAGTGTCCGGCTCGTCTCCAGTGCTGTCAGTTCCGTTCGTCTCCGCGTCGTCGGCGCCCTCGGTATCCTCACCGTACTGATCCCGAAGCGTCTCGAGTTCGGCGTCGACGTCGACAGCCGAGTTGGAGTCGTCGCGGTCCTCATCGGACGACTCTCCAGCGTTTCCCGGAGACCCATCATCGATGTCGATCGTGATCCCGGTCGCCGCCGATGGTGGCTCCGACGTGCTCGACTGAGGGGCCCGATCGGCGGCCTCTCGGAGGCGCGCGTCAACGTCGTCACGGAGCTCGAGTGCTTCCGTGAGCAGTTCGCGTGCCCCCTCGTCCGCCGGCAGGCTCCCCTCCGAGACGGCCCGGTTGAGTTCGACCAGCACCGTATCGAGTTGGGAGAGCGTCGTCTCACGGAGTGCGCTCGCGCGACTGCTCGTCGCCTCTGCAGCCGCCGTCGTCCGGTCACGGGCTGCCTCCTCGGTCCGGACGATTTGCAGGCCGCGCTGGAACGCCTCGAGCGTATGAACGCTGGCCTCGAGGATAGCCAGCGCGGCGGGAAGCGCTACCTCGTCGGTGAGTCGGAGCAACTCTCGCGGTGTCGGCGGTCGGAGCGGCGGCCGAAAGCGCCGGCGGGGCTCCTCGAATTCCGTGCGAAGTTCGTCGATCGTTCTCGTCAGTTCGCGAACGGCATCGACGAGTTCGTCGTCGCGGTCGGTCATACGAGTTCTACGGTCGCCCACATCAAAAAGCGGGCGCCCGGATCTACAACTCCAGTGTCGCGCTCACAGCCGATCCAAGCGCTTTTAGCCCCACCGGACCCCTGAACGGGTGTGCGAATCGAGAATAGCTTCATTCCCGTGCGTGGCGTCGGGGAAACCACGGAACGACGCCTCTGGGAAAACGGCGTGACTCACTGGGACGAGTTCGACGGCAGCGTCGTCGGCTCGACGCTCGCGGATCGGATCGAGACGTTCATCGACGAAGGCCGGACCCACCTGCAACGTGGCGATGTTTCCGTCTTCGCGGAGGCGCTGCCTGCCTCGAGTCGCTGGCGGTGCTACGAGAACGTCCGCAGCGAGACCTGCTTTCTGGACATCGAGACGACCGGCCTCAGCGCCGAGACGAACCACGTGACGACCGTCAGCCTCCACCAGGGCGGCGAGACGAAGACGTTCGTCAAAGGACGCGATCTGACGAGCGATCGCCTCACACGTGAACTCGAGGAATCGGCCCTGCTCGTCACGTTCAACGGACAGCGGTTCGACGTGCCCTTCCTCGAGACGTGTTTCGACGTCGAGATCGACGTCCCCCACGTCGATCTCATGTATCCCTGCAAGAAACTGGGGCTCGACGGCGGACTGAAAGTCATCGAGCAAAACCTCGGGATCGACCGGGACATGCCCGACATCAGCGGTCGCGACGCGGTTCGGCTCTGGCACGAGTACGAACGCGGCGATGAGCGGTCCCTCGAGACCCTTATCGAGTACAACCGCGCGGATACGGTCAATCTGGAACCGTTGATGGAGACCGTTGCCGACAGACTCCACGAGCGCGTCTTCGAGGCTGCGATGGCCGACGAGTGAGACGGCTGCTGTCCCGAGATCCCGGGCAACCGCGACCGTCTCAGTTGTTACTACAGGGGCGTAGTGAATCCCGGATGTGCTTAGGGAGCGCCGTCTTCATTCGAGATCGGAAACCTCGACATCGCCGTCACTCGTGACGACAACGTGATAGCCACAGAAGGGGAACTCGATGCGACCGGTTGGTCGCTCTCGACCGTTCTCGCGGGTCGCAAAGAGCGCGTCGAGCGCCTCGGGATTGATCACGTCGTAGAGGGCATCGTATTCGGGTGGCTCGAGGTCGATCGGGTCGACGCCTTCACGCTCGGCGACGGCCTCGATCACGTCGAAACTTACTGACTGCCCGACTGTCGGTTCCGAGCGATCGACTGAGAGTAGCATTGGCCGGACTCTTACATCGATCCAGTATAAATCCTCTGACCTCAACCTGATCGCAAAATCCAATTCTGGCCGTTAGCGTCCGAATGTGTGCGATAATGTATTTGTTGTCCCTTAATACAGCCATCATTTTATTGATTTCACACGATCTAAAACTGTTCAAGGACCGACATCAATCGGACAGTCATCGGTTGTAGCGGCGGGAAAACCGCAAGCCTGCAGCCCTATTTGAATTGATTGCGTTACATGTTCGGCAGGGACCACCTCATCGTCCGCACCGTGTCCGCGCTGGCGAGAGTTAGATTTCGAGGTAGCGGACGACTGGCAGCCACGGCCACCCCCCGAACATATTCGCAATGATGTGTTTACACGTGTGAGCCGTATCGTTCCCGTATGGGAGCCAACCGAGCCACCGGCACCGAGACCGACAGTCGAAGCGATGCTACGACGACAGTGACAGTCCGCTGTACTGGTCACGTCCGCGACGCTGTCGGCAGTCACGAACTCGAGTTTACCTTCGACGGCGACCGACTTCGTGACTTCCTCGAAGCCTTTTTCGAGGAGTACGGGCTCGAGGATATGCTCATTGCGGAAACCGAGTCCGAGGCGACCCACAGCGGGTGGGCACCGGTCCCCGATGACCTGCCCGGCACGTGGCGCAAGAATCCGGAGGGTGACCAGACCCGACCGTATGCGCGGGTCTGTGTCAACGGTCGGTTCAACGAACACCTCGGTGGGTTCGAGGCGGAACTGACCGATGGTGACCGCGTCGCGCTGATCTATCCCTTCATGTTCTGCTGTTGAGCGACCCCGCGTCGACGGTGACGGACTCAGTCTGCGGCACCGCCGACCATCGATCCCACTTCTCCACCGCGGACCTCGTCGTCGGAGAGGTAACACTGCGGGTCGGGTTCAAAGAGGTCGCCGGTCGATGCCAGCGCGCGCAACCGCGAGGCGCCGCGACAGATCGACTGATACTGGCAGTCCGAACACTTGCCTTTGAGGTGGTCCTCGCGGTTGCGAAGCGCCTCGAGCAGGGGGTTCGACTCGTCTTCCCAGATCTCGCCGAAGGGCCGATCCCGGACGTTGCCGAGGCTGTACCCCTGCCAGAACTGAGTCAGGTGGACGTTACCCTGATAATCCACGTCGGCGATCCGCTCGCCGGTCGGGTCGCCGCCGTTTCGCTCGAGGTAGTTGTAGACCGCCTGCGCTTTCGCCTCGCCGAACTCCTCGCGGGCGTACTCCACGAGGAAGGCCGCGTCGGCGTAGTTGCCCACCAGCAGCGTTTCGATTTCCTCGTCGCGATCGTGATACTCGAGCGTTAGATCTGCCACGCGCCGAACCGCTTCGCGTTTCTCCTGTGGGGAGAGATCGGCGTCGACGATTTCAGCTCCGCGACCGCCGTAATCGAGATGGTAGAAACAGAAGCGATCGAGCCCTTTCTCGGCGAGCAAGTCGACGACCCCCTCGAGATCGGGCGCGTTGGCTTCGGTGATCGTATAGCGTAGCCCGGTCTTGAGACCGACATCGAGACAGTTCTCGATGCCGCGGACGGCGGCGTCGAACGCGCCCTCCTCGCCGCGGAACCGATCGTTTCGCTCGGGGAGACCGTCGACGGAGATGCCGGCGTACTGAAGCCCGGCGTCGCGCAGCGCCGCGGCTTTCTCGCAGGTGATGAGCGTCCCGTTGGAGGATAGCACTGGCCGGAGTCCCTGATCGGCTGCATAGGAGACGAGTTCGACCAGATCATCACGCACGAGCGGTTCGCCGCCGGAGAAGAGCACGACCGGCGCGCCGTACTCGGCAAGCTGGTCGAGGAACGCCTTGCCTTCGGCAGTCGTGAACTCGCCGGCTGCGGGCTCGAGGTCCGCACCGGCATAGCAGTGCGAACAGTAGAGATTACACCGACGGGTCGTATTCCAGACGACGACCGGTCGTCGCTGTTTCTCCTCGGTGATCTGGGGCTTTTTCGAGCCCTCGGCGGCGTCGTAGCGTAGCCCATCGCCTTCCGCGTCGAGGTCACAGAGGAGTTTACTGATCGAGATCATGCGTCTTGGACCTCCGTGGCGTGCTCAGGGTTCGATTCTCTGTGTGGTTCATCGCTGTCGTCGTCGGCCTCGTTCGATCGGCTGTCGGCCGTCGCCGCGAGTCCGCGCGTCGAATGCCGTTCGACCGCCTCGGCCGGACAGAGCCAGATGTCGGCGGCGTCCCAGCCGAACAGCCGGGATGCGTGTTCGTGCGCTTCCGTCCCGCTGGCGGCAGCGACGCTCCCGACGTGGCGGAGTGGCTCGTCCGTCTCGGCGCGGATGAAAACCTCCCACTGCGGCGTTGGGTTCCCTCGGTCATCGCGTTCGGCAGATGACCCACGTGCGTTCTCGACCATATCGACACCTACGAGACGATACCGAAGGCCGTTCCGTCACCTCCCAGTGCGCGGGAATACCTCACCTTGCTACCCGGTCGAGCCGTCACCGTTGTGACTCGAGGCCGACTCCAGCTCAAACGGTCGGGTAACTCCAGTGCTTCTGATCGGCAAAAAACGAGATCGACTGAGTCGCTCGGCTGCGTTACTCGAGGACGACCAGCGTGTCGCCCATGTCGACGCTCTCGCCTTCTTCGACGGCGATCTGCGTGACCTCACCGCCCTGTGAGGCGACGATGTCGTTTTCCATCTTCATGGCTTCGAGGACGACCAGCACGTCGCCGGCGGCGACCTCGTCACCGATCTCGACTTCGACGTCGAGGATCGTGCCCTGCATCTCGGCGTCGACGGTCTCGCCGTCGCCTGCGATTTCGGCCTCGTCGCTGCTCGAGCCACCTGCTGGCTCCGGACGGCTGGCCTGTGCGCCGCCGGCGTCGATGTCGCCGGCCGGGATCGCGGGTGCGCCGTGTTCCTCGAGTTCGACCTCGAAGCGCTTGCCGTTGACTTCGACGGTGAACTCGCGTTCGACGGCCTCCTCGTCCTCTTCGCTGGCACCGTCGCCGGTGTCACCGCCCCACTGCTCCTGGGCCTCTTCGATACGCGTCTCGTCGAGTTCCTCGTCGAGGTACTTCGTGGTGTGGGTACTCGCGACGAACTCCTCGTCAGTCAGCATCAGCCGGTGGAACGGGATGATCGTCGGGATGCCCTCGATGTCGTACTCACGGAGGGCACGCAGCGACCGCTCGATACACTCGTCGCGGTCTTCGCCCCAGACGACGAGTTTGGCGATCATCGAGTCGTAGTCCGTGACGAGCTCGTCGCCCTGTCGGAGCGCGTCGTCCATCCGGACGCCGATCCCGCCTGGTGGGTCGTACGTCTCGAGCGTGCCGCCGGTCGCGGGCGCGAAGTCGTTGGCCGCGTTCTCGGCGTTGATCCGGAACTCGATCGCGTGGCCGTCGATGTCGACGTCCTCCTGTGCGAAGTCGAGTTCCTCGCCGGCGGCGATCTCGAGCTGGCGCTTGACGATGTCGATGCCGGTGATCTCCTCGGTGACCGTGTGCTCGACCTGAATCCGCGTGTTGACCTCGAGGAAGTAGAAGTTCGCGTCGGGACCGAGCAGTTCGCCCGCCTCGCGGCCAGGGTCCTCCTCGACGAGGAACTCGACGGTGCCGGCGTTGGTGTAGTCGGCCGCCGCGACGCCGCGACGGGCGGCTTCGCCGATCTTCTCGCGGAGCTCGTCCGACAGCGCCGCCGAGGGACCTTCCTCGATGACCTTCTGGTGGCGGCGCTGGAGCGAACAGTCACGCTCGCCGAGGTGGCGCACGTTGCCGTGCTGGTCGGCGACGATCTGGACCTCGATGTGACGAGGCTGCTCGAGGTAGCGCTCGAGGTAGACCGAGGCGTTGTCGAAGTAGGCTTCACCCTCGCGCTGGGCGCTCTCGAACTGGTCTTCGACTTCGCTTTCGTCCCAGACGACCTTCATCCCGCGGCCGCCACCGCCACCTTCGGCCTTGATGGCGATCGGGTAGCCGTGTTCCTCGCCGAACTCCTTGATCTGCTCGGGGTCGGTGACGGGGTCGGTCGTCCCGGGGACGATCGGCACGTCCGCGTCCTGCATGATCGTGCGGGCCTTGGTCTTCTCGCCGAGGGCCTCCATCGCGTCGCCGGATGGACCGACCCAGGTGATCCCCTCGGTCTCCTCGACCTTGCGGGCGAACTCGGCGTTTTCGGCGAGGAAGCCGTAGCCGGGGTGGATGGCGTCGGCGTCGGCCTTGCGCGCAGCCTCGATGACGGCCTCGTGATCGAGATACGAGTCAGCCGCTCGAGCCGGCCCCACGTTGTACGCTTCGTCGGCGTACCGGACGTGACCCGAGTCCTTGTCGGCCTCGGAGTAGACGGCGACGGTCCCGATATTCAGTTCTTCACACGCCCGCATGACACGGACGGCGATCTCCCCGCGGTTCGCCACGAGAACCTTCCTAAACATTCCTGTCGAAACCGTCGTGAGGGGCCTACCTTACTTTTTCGCAACTGATTCGTCGCGACGACCGTTTTTGTTACGTAGCGAACCAGTCTCACACACGGAAGACAGTGGAGTATGCTAGTTATGGACAAGCGTTATCCGAACTGAACCCCTCAATCACACGATGGACGAGCTGGTAGCCACTCCACTCCAGACACAATCGGTGCTCGAGGACCCGATCCTGCTGGTCGGGTCGATCGGGCTCGTACTCGTCGTGATCACGGTCTGGCAGATGGTCGAGATCGTCGACGCCTACGACAGAGCCGCGCTGACCGTCTTCGGCGAGTACCGCGAGCTCTTAGAGCCGGGCCTGAACATCGTCCCGCCGTTCGTCTCGCGGCTCTACACGTTCGATATGCGCACGCAGACGATCGACGTGCCGAGCCAGGAAGCGATCACGCGGGACAACTCCCCGGTGACCGCCGACGCCGTCGTCTACATCCGGGTGATGAACGCCAAGCGCGCGTTTCTCGAGGTCGACGACTACCAGCGGGCGGTCTCGAACCTCGCCCAGACGACGCTACGTGCAGTGATCGGCGATATGGAACTCGACGACACGCTGAGTCGACGCGAGCTGATCAACGAGCGTATCCGCACCGAACTCGACGAACCCACCGACGAGTGGGGCATCCGCGTCGAATCAGTCGAAGTCCGCGAGGTCACCCCCTCCCAGGGCGTCAAGGGTGCGATGGAAGAACAGACCTCCGCCGAGCGTCGCCGCCGGGCGATGATCCTCGAGGCCCAGGGTGAACGCCGTAGCGCCGTCGAGAAGGCCGAAGGTGACAAACAGTCGAACATCATCCGCGCCCAGGGTGAAAAACAGAGCCAGATCCTCGAAGCGCAGGGGGATGCGATCTCGACTGTCTTGCGCGCGCGCTCGGCCGAGTCGATGGGCGAACGTGCCGTCATCGACAAGGGCATGGAGACACTCGCCGACATCGGCCAGGGTGAGTCGACGACGTTCGTCATGCCCCAGGAACTCACCTCGCTGGTGGGCCGCTACGGCAAACACCTCTCGGGCAGCGACGTCAAAGAAGACGGTGCGGACCTCGAGAGCCTCGAGTTCGACGAGGAAACCCGCGAGCTGATCGGCCTCGATGACATCGCCGACATCATCGGCGAAATCGACGAGCAAGCAGAGATGGACGTCGAGGCGATGGAAGAACAGGCGCGTGCGATCAAAGAGGGCGGCGATGTGGGAACGGAGATCGACGTCTCCGAACCGTCGTCGGCTGCCGACTCGGAGTCGACTCCGGAATCGAAGTAGGACGGCTGTTTCTCTCGAGGGTCGATCTTTCTGAAATCCGATTCCGGTCGTGTCCGATGCGTATTTGGATTAACAGTAACTCACTCACTTGTTCAGCAGCGAACTATCGTTGCTACGGTGCAGCCCATCCATGCCAAGAGAACAAATAGCCATCATCCTCATATTCAATATATAAATGGCTTGTACCTGGCGGATGAGACCCGAATTCTAGATCTTCGTCAGTATTCTCCCAAAACTCCCTAGCTCTGGTTCGGATCTGGTCGAGAATCTCTCTTTGTGATTCGAATTTTTCATCATCTCTCGAGATAGAGTATCTTCCACCATTCTTTGCTACTCTGCCGAGGAACTCTCGGATATCCGCACTAAGGTCAGCTGCCGCAATAGCATAGTTCTCAGTAATATACTCACCAAACGAAGCGGAGTCTTTCGCAACAGGTGTCGCTGAATACCGAACCCGTTCCATCGATGTTGAATGCTGCCCTTTCTCTTCTAGCTTGATGTATCTATCGTTGAATTTTACAAACTCCTGATCGATACCATTGGCAAGCAGTGAATTTGATTGATAGGCTGAATCAAGATATCCTGACACAAACGTATCTGAAAATGGAATGACTCCGCCACTCTCTGAGAGAGTGAGCGAATTATGAAGTTGCCATTGATCATAATATGGGAGTTCTGTAAGTTGTAGGACCTCTCCTTCCGATGGATCTGGTTGGATCCCGCTCCGGGATATTTTATATTCTAAGCCAGTAACTGTCCCTGTCTCAAGCGTCGTTTTATCGATTCGGTAGAATGACTGTTCTTCGATATAGTGAAAAAACGATTCATACGTTGCTCGTTCGAAGAGCTCGAGATTACTTACTTCAAGCGTGATTTTGTCTCCGGTGAGCAATCTAGAAACAAAGTCTAGAATAAGTGGGGATGGAATCAAATCATCTTCGCGGCCTGCTATGCGGTCTTCGAACTTCCCGGCGGTTAGCGGCGTTAAAGAAAAGGAATACCCCGATTCATTGTACGATCCAATACAGCCAGCGACAGAAGAGATTGCAACCACAGGAACACTTCTCAGAAGATTTCTACGTTGCATATACATATCGAATTATCAAAAACATATATGTTTTGTGATGGGAAAGGGAGTTGGAATAAATAATATTAGAATGACATTTTTGCTGATCATTTTGCACACCGACGTTCTGGTTGACCCACAGGTAACCGAAACACGCCGTCAAAACAGGCCTCGAGCGACGTCCGTCTCGAAAAAACGGCTACCGGTGCGTTCAGAACCGGTCGGTCCGTCCCGCTGCCGACCACGCGTTGGTCGGCGCGTCACGCGGAACGCGAACGGTCCGGTGTTGCTGTGCGCGCACTCGACCGGCGAAGGCCCAGCGCTTGTCGTCCCACGTCTCCTCGCCGCCGGCCGCCGCTGCGGCGACTGCGAGCGCGTGATCGTGGAGATGGGCACCGATGGCGGCCGCGATCGCCGCGGCCTCCTCCTCGTCGGCGTCGTCGGGCAAGTCGATGGAGACGTCGCCGGGCAAGGCTGCCTCGAGGCCGGGCGCGGCGCCGTCGGCAACGGTCGTCTCGTCCGCCGGCGCTGACGCGGTCCCGCCGTCGGCGGTGGTCTGTTGCTGTGAGGTCATACTACAGCGGGATGTTGCCGTGTTTCTTGTCGGGCTTGTCCTCGCGCTTGGACTCGAGCATTTTCAGGTCGTCGATCAGCCGCGGGCGGGTCTCGGTTGGGACGATGACGTCGTCGAGGAAGCCCTTGTCCGTTGCAGTGTATGGGTTGGCGAACTCCTCGCGGTACTCTTCGATGAGTTCGTCGCGGAGTTCGTCGGGGTTGTCGGCTTCGGCGAGTTCCTCGCGGTAGAGGATGTTGACCGCGCCCTGTGGGCCCATGACGGCGATCTCGGCGGTCGGCCAGGCGTAGTTGACGTCTGCGCCGAGGTTCTTCGAGGCCATGACACAGTAGGCACCACCGTAGGCTTTCCGCGTGATGACGGTCAGCAGTGGGACGGTCGCCTCGGAGAAGGCGTACAGCAGTTTCGCGCCGTGGCGGATGATCCCACGGTGTTCCTGGTCGGTGCCGGGCATATAGCCGGGGACGTCGACGAACGTGACGATCGGGATGTTGAAGGAGTCACAGAAGCGGACGAACCGCGAGCCCTTCATCGAGGCGTCGACGGTGAGCGTGCCGGCGTTGACCCGCGGCTGGTTGGCGACGATCCCGACGGAACGGCCGTCGAGACGGCCGAAGCCGACGACGATGTTCTGTGCGAAGTTGTCCGCGACCTCGAAGAACGAGCCCTCGTCGACGACCGAGTCGATGACGTCGTTCATGTCGTAGGGCTTTTGCGGACTTGGCGGGACGATGTCTTTGAGTTTCTCGTCGCGTCGGTCGGGGTCGTCCCACGGCTCGACGCGCGGCGGGTCCTCGACGTTGTTCTGCGGGAGATACGAGAGGAGGCGTTTGATATCGTCGAGTGCCTGTTCCTCGCTCTCGCAGGCGAACTGGGCGACACCGGTCTTGTCGGAGTGGGTCATCGCGCCGCCGAGTTCCTCGTGGGTGACGTCCTCACCGGTGACGGTCTTGGTGACGCCGGGCCCGGTAATGTACATGTGGCTCGTGTCTTTCACCATGAAGATGAAGTCGGTGATCGACGGCGAGTAGACCGCCCCACCGGCACACGGCCCCATGATACCCGAAATCTGGGGAATGACACCGCTTGCTTCCTGGTTGCGTCGGAAGATTTCGGTGAAGCCGGCGAGGCTCTTGACACCCTCCTGAATGCGCGCGCCAGCGGAGTCGTTGAGCCCGATGACGGGCGCGCCGACCTCCATCGCCATGTCCATGACTTTGCAGATCTTCTCGGCGAAGACCTCACCGAGCGAGCCACCGAAGACGGTGAAGTCGTGGGCGAAGACGAAGGTGGTCCGGCCGTTGACCTCGCCGTAGCCCGTGACGACGCCGTCGCCCGGCACTTTCTTCTCTTCCATGCCAAACTGGCTCGTCTGGTGGGTCCGGAGCTGGTCGAACTCCGTGAAGGTCCCCTCGTCGAGGAAGTAGTCGATCCGCTCGCGGGCGGTCATCTTCCCCTTATCGTGTTGTTTTTCGATCCGTGCTTCGCCACCGCCCTTGCGGGCCTCTTCGCGGAGCTCCTCGAGTTCGTCGATGCGATCCTCCATCGTCATGCTGGGAACACCCCTGCGCGATTCATACCGCGTTGTGTGAGGACCAACTGCAAAAGGATTCCGTAACTCCCTCACGATTATTGGCCATTACTCACTACATGAGGGATTGCCCAAGGAAAGCTATATGGGCGTATCATAGATAACAGCGGGTATGGCACAACGCGAATCATGGGCAACACGAACAGGGTTTATTCTGGCTGCAGTGGGGAGCGCAGTCGGACTAGGTAACATCTGGCGGTTCCCCTATCAGGTGGGTGAACAGGGTGGAGCAGGATTCCTCTTTATTTACCTCCTGTTGATCGTCGGGATCGGGTTCCCAGTGATCCTCGTCGAATTCGTCGTCGGTCGGAATACCGAACGAAATCCCGTTGGAGCACTGAAACGGATCGGAAGCGGCGCGTGGACGAAGATCGGCTGGGTCTTCGTCACGGCTGGGTTCGTCATCCTTTCATACTACAGCGTCGTCGCCGGCTGGACGCTCAGATACGTTCTCCTCGGATTGCAAGGGGACTACACGGCTGATGGGGCACTCGAGCAGTTCCTCGGGGCCGCAAGCGGCATGGACGCTGTCGTCCTGCACGCGATCTTCATGGCCGCAGTCATCGCGATCGTGGCACTTGGTATCGAGCGTGGGATCGAACTTTCTGTCAAGTTGATGGTACCCGCGATTATCATCATTTCGGTCGGTCTCGCCGCGTACGCGTTTACCCTCGACGGAGCGACTGAGGCCTACGCGTACTATCTTTCGCCGAACTTCAGCACCATCGCGTCGAACTGGACGACGATTCTCCCGGCAGCAGCCGCACAAGCGTTCTTTACGCTGTCACTCGGGATGGGTGTGATGATCACGTACGCCTCCTACCTCGGTGAGGACCGGAACCTCGCCGAAGACGCCGGTATCATCGCCGTCCTCGACACC
Source organism: Natrinema sp. HArc-T2 (assembly GCF_041821085.1). Classification (NCBI taxonomy): domain Archaea; kingdom Methanobacteriati; phylum Methanobacteriota; class Halobacteria; order Halobacteriales; family Natrialbaceae; genus Natrinema; species Natrinema sp. HArc-T2. The sequence continues at coordinate 573,124 of NZ_JBGUAZ010000001.1, forward strand.
TTTATTGCCTTTACCGCCGGGTTGATTGCGTTCCCCATTCTGTTCGCAGCGGGGATCGAGCCCGGCGCGTCCGGTCCGGCGCTCATCTTCGTGAGTCTCGCTGCGGCGTTTGCCGAACTCCCGTTCGGTGGCATCCTCGGTGCGATCTTCTTCGGCACGGTCGCCATCGCCGCGCTCTCGAGTGCGATCAGTATTATGGAGGTCGTCGTCTCCTACTTGATCGACGAACGTGGCATCGGTCGCGTTCCTGCGACGGCTGCACTGGGCGTGGCCATGTTCCTCGTCGGAACGCCGGCCGCGCTCGACCTCGTCTTCATCGACCTCTACGACGGCTTCGCCAACAGCATCCTGCTCATGCTCGGCGGTCTCCTGTTGTCGATCTTCGTCGGCTGGATCGTTCCAGATCTCGCGCTCGAGGAGGTCAGCAAAGGCATCAAAAACGTCGGCTCGCTGGGATCGGCGTGGATCTGGTTCGTCCGAGTCCCGGTCGTTCTCGCGCTGATCGTTCTGATCGTGCTGAACGCGTGGGACTACTACGGGTTCCTGACTGGTGGCTTCGCCGAGTGGCTGGGTGCGAACCTCTGATCAGTCACTAAGAGTCGCTCCGATCGGTCGCTTGCCGCTTTTGAGCGAACCTCGAGTTGGTCTCAGGCCTCGCCGTAGACCGGCACCGCAGCGCCGCTGGTTACCGCCGCGCCGTCGCTACAGAGGAAGGCCATCACGTCGGCGATCTCGAGCGGCTCGACCCACGAATCGTGATCCGCGTCGGGCATCATTTCGCGATTCATCGGCGTATCGATCACGCTCGGCATGACGCAGTTCGCACGCACGGTCCCACGGTTCTCCTCAGCGAGCGTCTCCGTCAACAGGCGAATCCCGGCTTTCGTGATCCGGTAGGGACCGTCTCCCTCGCCGCCCTCGAGTGAAGAGCGCGCGCTGATACTGACGATCGAGCCCTCCGTCTCCTGCAGATGTGGCAGAGCGTGTTTCGAAGCGAGAAACGCCGTCTTCAGGTTGATATTCATGAGGAGGTCGAACTCCGAGAGATCGGTGTCCTCGATGTGCTCGCCGCCACGCCACGTGCCGGCGATGTTCAACAGATGATCGATTCGGCCATGATCGTCGATAACGGCGTCAACGAGCGCCGCCACGTCGTCTTCGTCGGTCAGATCGGCCTCGTAGAACGCGAAGTCGGAGTCGTCGGTCGGATCGCGCTCGAGCAGACTGTCCTCGTCGTCGGGTTCGACCACGTCGACGGCACAGACCGTCGCACCTGCCTCACGAAAGCGGTCGACGGCGGCGCTGCCGAGTGCGCCGCTGGCACCGGTGATTACCGCCACAGTGTCGCTGAAGTCGACGTCGAACGAAGTCGTCAATGACATACGGCCACATACACCATTCGGCTGCATCAAAGGCAGGGCTCACGCATCACAGGTCGTCATCCGGTCTGCTATCACTGGGTACCGGCGCATCCGCAGGACGGGTCGCGGGTGCGCCGGCACTGACTGAAAGGAGTCCGTATCAGTCGCCGACGGTCGTCACCGTAACCGTCCGCGTGCGCGGCCCGTCACACTCGAGCAGTAACACCGACTGCCACGTCCCCAGCGCTAACTCCCCGTTCTCGACGGGAATCGTGACGTCCGGTCCGACCAGCGCGGCCCGGAGATGTGAGTCCGCGTTGCCGTCGAGGTCGTCGTGTGCGTGTCCCTCGTCGGGGACGACCTCGCCCAGAAACGACTCGATGTCGCCCCGGAGTCGTGGCTCGTTTTCCTGCACGACGAGGCCAGCCGTCGTGTGCCTGACAAAGGCCGTACAGAGCCCGGCCTTGAGGTCGTCGGGAACGGCAGCAGCAACCTGATCGGTCACGTCGACGGTCGTCAGCCGTGTGTCGGTGTCGACGGAAAACGTCATACGCGAGGTTTCGGCTGCGAGGATCGATTACGTTCCGGTTGTATTCGCGTCCCTGACGGCGGAATTACGACAGGCGGCGCACGGCCCACGCCGCCCGATCGCGGACGGTCGGAGACGGATCCGTCCGTGCGAGATCGCGTAGCCGCGGCGTGGCCGCGTCGACGCCGCCGTGACCGAGCGCGATGCAGGCGCGTGCGCGGACGTGTGGATGGTCGTCCGCCAGCAACTCGAACACCTGCCAGTGCACCGGATCGATCGCCGTTTCGACGCCGGCAGCGATACGACCGATCGTAGCCGCCGCCAGTGCCCGGGTGTCGGGATCGGCAGCCGAAAGCGCCGCCTCGAACTCGGTCGCAACCGACGCGACCACGGCGGGATCGCGATGGGCGACATCGCCGAGACAGCCGATCGCGCTGTGTCGCAACGATGGGTCGTCGTGAGTGACGAGTGCGGCGGCGTCGCCGACGAACTCGAGTGACGGCACCGTCGCCTCGGAGCGCGCGAGTCGACCGAGCGCGCGGAGCGTCGGCCCGCCGTTCTCGGTCGGGTTCGCCGAAAGCGCATCGATGAGCATGGATCCCGCCGGTTCGACCGCCGTCGGCGCGTGATCCGAGACGTGTGCGAGTGCCTCGAGCCCACTGCGATCGTAGCCGTGGCGGCGCTCGAGGACGTCGACGATCCCGTCGGCGTGCTCGGCGACGACGTCCGGTCGCTCGGCTGCCACAGCCGCGAGGGCACGAAGAAGCTCGCGCGCGATCGGCTGGTCGGCACGCTCGCGGGCGACGGCGACGAGCGTCCCACTCGAAGGTGCGACGTCGGTGGGTGCTTCGGCTGCCAGCGTGGCGAGACAGGCGGCGACCTCGTCGTGAAAGTCGGCCTCCGGCTGTTCGAGCAGCGCCCGGAGTTTCGGCACCGTTGGGACGTACGCCGCTGCCTGCTCTCGGTCCTCGATGGCAGTCCGAATTCGGCGAACGGCTGCCCGTTGTTCTGTCGAGACATGATCGTCGAGTTGTGCAAGGATTGACGGTAGATCTGCTCTGATGGCCCCCCGACCACCAGGTTCGACGGTCTCCCCACCTTCCCGATTCATCGTGTCCCCTGCATGGGGGATAATCGGTAAAAACATTCTGGCTGACCGACGCGATTCGGTCGGAACGAACGGCGACCGGTTGCCTCTAGGCCAGCCACTCGTCGGGCTTGGTGTCGTAATCGACGTCGTCGGCTGCGAGATGTTCAACATCGTCCCACGGCACGTCTTCGACCGTCACCGTCTGCCCGTCGTAGCGGATCAGCTTGCCCTGCTCTTCGGGTTCGGGCTCGCGGTTGCGCCGCTTTGCGACCTCGATGTCGTGGTCGTCGACTTCCTTGACGATCGTCAGCAGGTTTACCGGTCGCCCCCACAACTCGAAGATCCGCTTGAGCGTCTCCTTGGCCTGCCCGAGATTGAGCATGACGCCGTTGTACTGGTGGCCAAGCAGGAGTTCGTTGGCGTTGTTGTAGTTGCCGTCGTAAACCGCGATCGTCGGCTTCCCGAAGTTGGTAAACTGCAACAGGAGCTTCTTTTTGACGTCTTCAGCCGCGTCACTCGTGACGTGGAACTGCCCGGTCGCCTTCGAGTGCTCGTAGGTGAAGTAGTTGTTCTCGGTGATGAACTCCTGGGTGAGGAACTCATCGAGGAACGTCACGTCGTTGTGGCTCTTCCGGACATCGAACAGCCGATCCCAGCCGACGGTGAAGTCGACGTCCGCGAGCGCCTCCTCAACCGACGAGTAGCGCGCGTCGTCGAACAGGTAGCGACCGATGCGCTCGAGTTCGTTCTGATTCACGCGCGCGAGGAACCCGCGGTTCTGGCGCTTGACCAGCGAGTAGTGACGCCGGGCCAGTCCCTCATAGGTCAGCACCTTCCAGGGGTACTGTTCGACATCGATCTCGCCCGCGCGGGCCCGCTCGAAGGCCTCGTGGTCGACCCACTCGTCTCGAACGTCCGTGAGATCGTCGAGCGTCTCGGGGGTAATCGTCGCGAGTGCTGCCGGGGGCTCGAGCGTCTCGAGCACCTCGTCGAAGTCGACGACATCGGTGAGGTTGCGCCAGGAGATACCCTCGACGCGCAGCAGGCGCTCTAAGACCTCCCGGCGGTTCGTGGTGTTCTCGACGTATTCCCAGAGTTCCATCCCGAGGCTGTAGGGGTTGAGTCCGCCCGACGCCAGGACTTTCGCCATGTGATCGGCGTAATTTAAGAACTCGTCGTCGCCGGCGAAGGTTTCGTCGGTCATCATCGTCGACTCCCAGTAGGCGGCCCACCCCTCGTTCATCACCTTCGTCATCTTCTGGGCGGCGAAGTAGTAGGCCTCCGCGCGCATCATATCGAGGATGTCGCGTTGCCACTCTTCCATCTCGACTGCCCGACCGGTCTCGTCGTCGTACTGCTTGCCGTGTTCGCGGACGAACGCCAGTACGTCCTTCTGGGGCTCTTCGGGGAAGCTGGCGGTGAGCTCCTCGTCCTCGAGTTTCTCGATCCACTCCTCGTTGAACACCTCGCCTTTGATCTCGTCGGAGAGCTCGAGCTCGTCGAGCCGCTCGGCGAGGTCCTCATCGATCTCCGCGCCCGCCGGCCCGTCGACGTCGAGTCGCCGGCTGAACACCTGGTGTTGGTCGATGTTGTCCTCGAGGCTGAGACAGTGGTCGATCCACTTCTCGACCTCGGCGCGGTCGATCTCTGGGTCGGACATGTATTCGTCGATCGCCCGCGCGTGCCGTTCGAGCATGGCGGCGGCGTTGACCTGTCCCTCATCGGACTGGCCGCGAGTGAACATACCGAACCAGTCGTTGTTCGCGAAGAAATCGGAGTGGGCCTCCACGTGGGTGATAACGGCCTTCTGGTCGGCAACCGTATTCGACTCCTGCAGGAACGCGTGGGCGGGATTGTCGTTGTTGACGATCTCGAAGGCCTTCCCGCCGCCGTACTGGCCCTGCTTTTGCTGTTTGTCGTACTGCATTCCCCACCGCCAGTGAGGGTACCGCGACTGGAACCCGCCGTAGGCGATGAGTTCGTTCATCTCGTCGTAGTCGATGATCCAGTACTTGACTGGATACGGCTCGAGGCCGAGTTTCTGTGCGAGGTTTCGAGCCTCCGTGACCGGCTCCTCGAGGTCGCTGGCGATCGCCTGTTTGCGGAAGCGATCCGCGTTAGAATTACGTTTACTCATCGGTTTCACCCTCCGTCGAGAGGATTTCGTAGATTGCGTCGGTGACGTCGTCTTTGCCGTTAACGTAGGCAACCGCGACGTCGTCGGCATCGGTACCGAAGTGGCGTTCGAGTTCCTCGGCGTGGGTGGCGTTGATCGCGTTGCCGCTCGGCTGGGTCTCCACGTAGGCGTGGAGGTTGGCCGGAATCTCTTCCATCAGCGGGATCACACGCTCGCCCGTGTCATTCGAGGAGTTCTCGGAGTCTCCCGCGGCGAAGACGTATCGGTTCCAGTCGCTCCAGGGGTACTCCTCTAACAGTTCGTTCGCGAGTTCGTAGGCGCTCGAGATCTTGGTGCCGCCGCCGCTGCGGATGCCGAAGAACTCGTCGCGTTCGACCTTCCAGGCATCGGCGTCGTGGGCGATGTAGACGAACTCGGCGTTGTCGTACTTGCCCTGGAGGTACCAGTCCAGCGGCGTGAACGTCCGCTCGACGAGTTCGCGTTTCTTCTCGCGCATCGAGCCCGAGACGTCGCGGATGTTGACGACGACGACGTTCTTCTCTTTCTCCTCGATGATTTCGGGGTGGCGGTAGCGTTCGTCCTCGCGGCGGAACGGGACGTGGTCGATCCCCTCGCGGCGGATTTTCTGTTGCACGTCTTCGCGCTCGACGTGGTCCTCGACCTCCTCGATCGAGGCCCATTTGCCGCGTTCCTCGTCGGGAATGTCCGCGTAGGCCTCTTCGATCCAGGCCATCGACACCGGGAGGTTCTCGCCGCGGGCCCACTCGAAGACGTCGCGCGGGGAGATGCCCTCGACTTTACAGAGTTCGCGCAGGAACTCCTCGTCGAAGTCCATCGCGAGCTTGCGCTTGAGCCCCTCCTTGAACATCCGCTCGAAGTCGAGCGTGCTGTTCGGGCCGGTCCGGGTGAGGTCCGTAAACGGCCCCTCCTTCTCCTCGACGACCGTCTTGCCCTTCGGGTCGAGGTCGAGCCCGAGTTCCTCGTCGAGTTCCTCGGCGAACTCCCCCGGGTCCATCTCGTAGTACTCGTGCTCGCCGCCTTCCTCGCCGGGTTCGCCGTCCTCGCCGTCGTCGTCGCCGGGCTGGGGCTGTGGCTGGCCGACCGGCTGGCCGGTATCCGGCGTGCCGTCCTCGCCCTGTCCGACGCCGCCTTTGTCGCGCTGGTCGTACTCGAACTCCGGCAGCGAGACGATTTTCACCGGGATGTTGATCTCGCCCGGGCCGCTCCTGCCGAGTTCGCCGTACTGGATGAAGTCGGACAGATCTTCGCGGCGCTCTTCACCGACTTCACGGAATCGCTCGAGGTCGTCTCTCAGTCCCATCGGTAGCTCACCTGTCCCATAACGTGTCTGCTCGTCAGTTCGGCCGACGCCTCCGAGTAGCCGAAGAGGTCGACCATCGTCTCGATCGTGTCTTCCTTGACCGCCGCTGTCTCGGTCCCGCTCGGCGGATCGTCCCACTGGCGCGGGTCGAAGTCCTCGAAAGTACGCTCGACGTCGTCCCAGTCGTGGCTCTCGAGGACGGTCTTGATCACTGGGATCGCCGTCAGGTCGACATCTTCGACCGCGAAATCCGCGTCGCGGTGCTCCCAGGCGTGGCGGTTCAGCGACGTGATGACCTTCTCGCGTCGGAAGTTCCGGACGCTCTCGCGGGGGAGGTTCCCCTCGTATTCGGCCTCGGAGAACCGTCCCAGGTGTTCGACCTCGAACAGCTTCATCTTCAGCGGATCGGGCTCGACGCGCTCGCCGCGGTCGTTGTACAGCGGCTCGTCGGTCTCCCAGGCGTAGACGTGTTCGACGTACTCGGCGACGGTCTCCTCGTCGACGCGTTTGTCGTGCATGATGGCCTCGATGACGTCGGACTCCTGCTGGTCGTAGACGTAGTTTTTCACGGGGACGACGCGGTTTTCGAACTCCGAGCGCTCGCCCGACGAGAACACCGGTGCGTCGGCCAGCCCCTCGACCATGGCGTTTAACACGTCGCGGGGCATGACCACGTCCTCGACCGGCAGGTCGGCGTGGTGGCGGTCGCGGTCGGTCTGGAGCAACTCCGCGAGCGTATCCCGCGTGTACGTGACGGGAACCCCGTGATCGCCATCTGCCCCATCGTCGTCGAAGTCGAACTCCTCTTTTTCCCGGCGGCTGTCGCCCTCCTGCAGGTAGCCCTGATCGTAGATCAGCGCCTTGTCGACGAGATCCAGCCCGTTCGGGAGGTTTTCCTCGTCTAAGCGCGTGACGACTGCGTACAGCGCGGCCGCCTCGATCGCATGCGGTGCGAACTCCTGGACGCGCGTCTGGCCGTCGCGGTCCTTGACCGTTACCCGCACCGGCTCGCGGATCCGGTCCGCGAGTTCGTCGTAGCTCTCGGCCTCCCAGACTGCAGTCTCACCCGTTAGTTCGCGCCGGATCAGCTCCGTCTCGAGCGAGAGGTTCGTCAGATACCCGAAACGATGTTTGTCCAGCCGCCGTTTCAGCGCCTTCAGCGGGTCCATCCCGTTGCGGTCGGCGTGCTGGTTGAGCTGGGCCTCGAGGTCGGGATTTGAGATGATCAGCAGCTGGCTGTCGACGTCCATCCCGATCCCCTTGTCCAGTTTCACCGACTGCTCGTCGGGGACGTTCAGCAGCTTCTGGAGCAGGTCGGCGTGCTGGGCCGCGTCCTCGACGATGGTGAGGACGCCGTTGCCCTGCGAGAGGACGCCGTCGTAGCTGAACGCCTGCGGGTTCTTGCGCCCGCGCGAGTCGAGTTCCTGGAGCATCCCGTGCATCCACGAGCCGACGAGCCGTTCTTTGGGACGACCGTCGTCCTCGCTGTGGAGGACGCCGACGCCCTGGCCGACGTCGACGACGTAGTTTTTCACCCGGAGGTGGTCCTCGTCGGTGATCGCCGAGAACAGCTCGTCCTCGCCCTCTCGGCGGTACCGTTCCTCGAGGAACTCGTAGGCCTCTCGGGAGAACGGATCGAGCTGTGCGCCGACCTGGATCGGGACGTGATCGTCGAGTTCGCCGTTGAGTTGTGCAAGCAGATCCGCGCGGACGTCTTCGGGGAAGACCGACAGCGGGTGGGCTTGCACGGGGCTTTCGTACCAGTTCTGCTCGTCGGCTGCGGTGGCGTCGCCACCGTAGCTCAGCCCGCGCTCGCCGGCGTCGGCGGTCGTGACGTTCCACTCGACGGTGTATCGGCGGCCATCGGGTGTCTTCGAGTACTCACGCAGTCCGTTGACCAGACAGCGCTTGAGTTCGGACTTACCGGTCGCGGTTGGCCCCTCGAACCAGATGATCTTCTCGTCTTTCGCCCGACCGGCGGCGATCGACCGCAGATCGTCAACGAATCCGTTGAGTACCTCGGTGTTGCCGAGGATCGCGTGTTCGCCGTCGTTGTGCGGATCGTCGAAGAAGCGATACCGCTCTTTCTCCTCGCCTTCCTCGACCACGGTCCGGGTGCCGGCGGCCTCGATCGCCTCGAGCAAGTACTTCGAGGCGTGGGAGGCGATCGACGGGTTCTCGAAGATCCGGTCGACGTACGCCGCGAGGCTCATCGGCTCCTCGTAGGTCTCCTCTAGGGCGCGGTCGGCGTCACGGACGTAGTCGGTTCCTCGTGGCATGTTAGTCTTCCATCTCGGCTTTGGCGACCTCCGCGCCGGCGAACTCGAGTACTTCCTTGGCTCCCTCCTCGGAGTAGCCCTGTTCGATCAGCGCGTCGATCCACGACGAGCGTTCGTCGTCGTCGAACTCGTTGGCGCTGACCAGCGCGGAGAAGTTGATGTTGTGTTTCTTGTCTTCCCAGAGCTTGCGCTCGAGTGCGCGGCGCAGGCGCTCGTTGTCCTGCGGGTTGAACGCCTCGCCTTCGCGAGCGCGTCGGGAGACCCAGTTCGAGACCTCCTGGCGGAAGTCCTCCTTGCGGTCCTCGGGGATGTCGAGTTTCTCCTCGACCGATCGGAGGAACGTCTCGTCGGGCTCCTGTTCGCGGCCGGTGAGTTCGTCCTCGATGGTGTCGTCGTCGATGTATGCCATCACGTGATCCATGTACTTCTCGCCCTGGCGCTGGATCTCGTCGATGTCGTAGGCCAGCGCGTGGCGGACGTCCTCGATGGCGCGCTCACGGTACTCCTCGCGGACCGTCTCGAGGTAGCGGTAGTACTTTTCGAAGTTGTCTTCGGGAATGGAGCCGTGGTGCTCTAAGTTCTCCTCGAAGAAGTTGAACACCGTCAGTGGCGAGAGGAAGCCACGCTGGCGGTGTTTCGAGTCCATGATCGCCTCGGCGATCTCGTCGCCGATGAAGCGCGGTGAGATGCCGACCATGCCCTCGCCGATCTCGGCTTTGCTTTCGGCTTCCTCGCGGAGCTTCTTGACGTCGATATCGTCGCCCTCGTCGATCTCGCCGTTGTAGGCTTTGGCCTTCGAGAGCAGATCGACGGTCTCGGTGTCGGGCTCCTCGATGCGCGTGAGGACGCCGAACAGGCCTGCCATCTCCAGGGTGTGGGGCTCGACGTTGATGTCGGGGACGTCGGCGTTGTTCAACATCTTGTTGTAGATGTTGGCCTCGTCCTCGTAGGAGAGGACGTAAGGGAAGTCGATCCGCTTGGTGCGGTCGTTAAAGGCCTCCATCTTCTCGTCGCCCTTCTTGTCCTTGTACTCGGGCATGTTCGTCCGCCCGACGATCACCTGGTCGATGTCGATCCGCGGGTTGTTCTTGGGCTTGATCGTCTGTTCCTGGGTCGCGTGCAGGAAGTCGTAGAGGAACTCCCGCTGGAGTTTGAGCAGTTCCTCGCCGGAGAAGATCCCGCGGTTCGCATTACAGAACGCCCCCGAGTAGTCGAACGCACGCGGGTCGCTTTCGCCGTAGATGGCGATCTTCGAGTAGTTGACGTCGCCGGTGAGTTCGGTCTCGTCCTGGTTTTTCTTGTCCTTGGGCTCGAACGTCTCCAGGCCCTGGCGTTTGTTCTCGTCGGCGACGAAGCGGACGATCTCGACGTGGTTCTCTAAGACCTGCTGGAGGTCGTCGTCGTAGTACGCCAGCAGCTTGTCCATGTAGAACTCGCTTTCGGGATCCAGCGCCTGCTCGTTCTGGATGGTGTAGGGCGCGTCTAAGTTCTCGTTGAGATCGTCGATAACCCGCTGGCGCTGCTCGAGCGGCAGCAAGACGAGCGGGTCCTGGTTCATCGGCGAGCGGACGACGTCGTCGGCCGGGTCCTGGTCCTGGATGACGTCACAGAGGTTGGTCCACCGGAAGGTGTACATTCGGCCCTCATCGCGGAGGGTGTAGTCCTCGAAGTAGCGCCGGACCTGCTTGTCGAAGTGGGACTTCCCGGAGCCGACGGGACCGAGCAGGAGTTTGATCCGGCGTTCGGGACCCAGCCGTCTGGCGCCCGATTTGACCTTGTTGACGAACTCGTGGATCGACTGGTGGATCACCTTGCCGTAGAAGGTGTTCTCGCCGTCGTTGAGCGGATCCTCGCTCGCAAGCTGGTACTCGACCATCCCTTCGGTTTCGTCGTAGGTGGTGCCGTAGTAGTCGAACATGTCCGCGACGCGCTGGTGGGCGTTGCGGGCGATCTTCGGGTCCTCGTAGACGGCTTCCAAGTACCAGTCGAAGGACTTGGTTTCCCGCAGGTCTGCGGGTATCGATTCCTTGTAGTCCGTACTGAGCTGCTCGAGTGTCTCGATGTCACCGGTCATGGTATCATTGGGTGCGGGTTCCCCCGATTGCGGTCGTCCGTGATCGCACGGGACGTGGAAGCGGACGTCGGTCGATCTGCCGAGTCATCTCGTGGCCGAACTGTCGAACTCCGTCGCGTCACCCGGCGTGACGGGATCGGCGCGCCTCTCGTCAATGGAAGTGATACTAGCCCCTCGAGCGGGGTCCCGAGGAGCGTGGCCCTGTCGTGGGCGGCTGTCTGTCGTGTCATGTGTCACCTATCACCACTTTCCGTCGCGTGACACCCTCACGGGTATCGAGCAACGGTGCGCCGGGGACGGGCGCGGAGTGGATCGGTCCGGCGAACGGATACCGATAGTATTTAATGAGTGAGTAATCCAGCTACTTAGCCTTAGCCCCAAAAGGTATTTACCAGGACTTAATTGCGAGAAAATATTGCCAGAAGTCTATACTGATGAGAGGTATCACACCACACATTCGGCGATCTAGCACATAAGTTGTGGGCCTGCAGTGGCCGTGTTGGCTCGCGCGCGCCAGTCTCAGGGTTCGCGACACGCCGTCGATTCGGTCCGTTGGTGACGAGTCATACTGCCGGACAAAACGGTTCATACTTCGATCGCGTCTCGACGGCGACAGCGGGTGCTCGCCACCACTGCACGCCACGCACGCCACCTTCGTCTGTGCTGTCACGGACCGGTGTCCGGCAGTATATACGGTCGGCACACCTACCGATCGGTATGTCGGATTCGGACGGAAACGGTGGCATCGATCGCTCGAGCGTGCCGGACGGCTGGGAGGTCTGGAGTGAAGGAGCCGACGGTCGGCTCGTCCTCGCGTACCGGCCTGACGTCTTCAACGCCGCGGACTTTCCCGCCCCGTGTCTCCCGACGCTGTATCTCACCCACGGCAAGCGAACCCGTCGTCCGGGCGTCAACCCTGCCGACACCGCCGATTCCGAAGACTGGTTCGTCACGCTCTATCTCGAGCCGGATGTGTCGCTGAATGAGACCATCCGCGTCCCGACCCGCGAGGTGGCTATCGAGCGGACGGTCGAACTTGCGCGGCAGTTCGACGCCGGCGAGATCGACTACCGGGAGCTGTATCAGGTGCCGCGAGAGGCGTATTTCGAGCGCCTCGACGAGTTGACCGGCGAGAATCGTGACGACTGATCCGTCCGTCACTCCTGTCTCGATTTATTCCGCCGGGACGTGACCCTTAACCGCCAGTGGCGACTATCGATTCCTATGTCGACCGTTACGCTCATCGGCTCCCGGCTGGCCGAGCCGGGATCCGAGTTCGTCTACGAGGGTGAAGCCGACGCCTGCGCCGGCTGTCCCTACCGCAGTCAGTGTCTCAATCTCGAGCCGGGCACCAAATACCGTGTCACCGACATCCGCGAAAACGCCCAGACCCTCGAGTGTGCGATGCACGACGGCGGGGTTCGTGCCGTCGAGGTCGAGCCCGCGCCCACGCGCGCGAACATCACCGGAAAGGGTGCCTTCGCCGGCAGCAAGACGAGCCTCCCCGGCCCTTGTCCGTACGTCGCGTGTCCGAGCCACGAGTACTGTGAGCCAGACGGCGTTTCCTTCGACGAGGAGTACCGCATCCGGGAGATCGTCGGCGAGCCACCACACGACATCTGTCACCTCGACCGGTCGCTCGAGCTGGTCGAACTCGAGACTGGCGACTAACAGGAGTCCGTATGAGAGGGCGTGCCTGTCCCGAGTTGGCGGCGACGCTACTCGAGTGCACTCTCCTCGAGCCAGGAGCCGGCCCAGCACTCGATCTCGCCGAAGACGGGCTCGAGCGATTCGCCCTTGTCGGTGAGACTGTAGTACGTCGCGATCGGGGCGTCTTCCTCGAGTCGGCGTTCGACAAAGCCCATCTCGCCGAGGTCGTCGAGGACGCGCGAGAGCGTCCGGGCGTTCGCGCCGGTCGAGCGTTTCAGCTCGTTAAAGCGCTGTTCGCCGTCCAGTAGTTCGTGCAACACTGCGAGTCGCCACTTCGAGCCGATCTGTTCGAGGGAGGCGATGACAGGACAGGCGTCGACGGGGTGCTCGGACGGCTTCGTTTGTGGGGATGACATCAATACGACCTGCTATCGTTTAGATCGCGATCGGCTTTAGTGGTTCGGATCCGAACCAGCTAACGGAACGATAGTGTCTTGCCTTCGGCCTGGTGTGGGTCGACCGGCTACTTCGTGCTGCCGGCGCGACCGGCTGTGGTCCCAAACGATTAGATGGTTCCTGTGGTAAGCGCCGCTATGGATATCTGCGAGGCACTCCGGGCCGAATCCGGCGTCGTCGCCGTCGTCGGTGCTGGTGGCAAGAAGACGACGCTGTATACGCTGGCTGCACGGGCCAGCGAGTCGGCCCGTCAGGCAGTCGTGACGGCGACGGTTCGGATTCCAATTTTCGACCGCCACGTCGAGGAGGTCATCGTGACCGACGAGCCAGAGACAGCACTCGAGCGTACAGACGCGTGGCCGGTCGGCGTCGTGCCTGAACGCGAGAGCGAGGATCGGTACGTGGGGTACGATCCCGAGACGATCGACGATCTCGCCGCAGCCGACATCGCCGATGTCGTGCTGGTCAAAGCCGACGGAGCACGGACACGCGAATTCAAAGCGCCGGGTGACCACGAACCCCAACTCCCGCAACGCACCGATACGGTGGTTCCGATCGCGAGCGTCCACGCAGTCGGAAAGCCACTCGCTACTGAACACGTCCACCGACCGGAACGAGTGGCCGCGATTACGGGACGCGAGGTCGGTGAGACGATCCGACCCGTGGATGTCGCCGACGTGCTCGCGAGCGACCGCGGCGGACTGAAAGGTGTTCCGGACGGCGCAACCGTCGTCCCACTGCTCAACAAGGTCGACGATGCGACTCACCGGCGGGACGCCGAGGAGATCGCGACGACCCTCTTCGAGCGAGCCCCAGCCGTCTCCCGCGTGGTACTGGCACGACTGATCGACGACGACCCGGTGATCCAAGTGCTCGAGCGGTGACAATCCGGACAGGCAGTCTCAGTCTTCGAGTCGCCGAGTGACCGCCTCGAACTCCTCACGGGTGTTGACGTTCTCGAAGGTCGAAAGCGGTGCCTGATCGCGAATCTCGGCTTCGTCGACGACGACGTAGTCGAGGTCGAACAGCGGCTCGATGATCTTTCGCTCGTCGCGCTCGAGTGCGCGTTCGCAGGCGGCGGCCATCGGTTCGGCCCGGTAGACGGCCTGCGTGGTCTGGAACCACTGGTCGTCGAGTCGCGGGACCGCAGCGTCGTGACCGACCGCGCGGTCGAAGAGGTGCGCGATGAGGTCGGGGTCGACGAAGGGCATATCGCAGGCGACGACGGCGGCGTACTCCCCCGTGGCCACACGCAAGCCGGTCATGATCCCCGCCATCGGGCCGCGGTCGGGGACCGGATCGACCGCGAACGTGACCTCGTGACCGCCCTCGAGTGCCGTTTCGATCGCTGCCACCTGTTCGTCCCGGCAGTTGACGACGAGTTCGTCGACGAGTGGCGCGAGCCGGTCGACGACACGCCGGATCATCGGCGTCCCGGCGAGGTCGGCGACGGCTTTGTCTCCATCGCCGAACCGGCTTGAGTGGCCGCCCGCGAGGACGACCCCCGTGCGCTCGGTTCGCCCGGTCTCGAAGGGCATGCTCGGCTGTTCGTCGAGCGATACCAAAAGGCCACGGTCGTATCGCCCCGTCGTCGCTGCTCACACCGACAGCCGCCAGAGCGCCCGGTACAGCGTCCACAGCTCACAGTCGAGTCGCTCGGCCACCGAGCGACAGCACTCGAGATAGGTTTCGTACTGCGATCGCGACGGCGGGTCGGGGTAGGCCGTGGGGAGTTCGCCCGCGTCCCGGAGTGCCGACCACTCGCGGGGGCCGACGACGACGTATTCGTGGGGGTCGATGAACATACAAAACGCCGAGGCGACGGGGACGTCGACGGCCTCGAGAGCGGTCAGCGCGTCGATCATCGCGGCAGTATCGTCGGCGTCGACAGCGTCGCCGACGGCATCGCGGACGGCCTCGAAGTCGTTGTCCCAGAAGCGCTCCTCGGCGTCCCGTCGCTCGGCGTCGGGATACGCGCCGAGAAATCGCCGGTAGTACCATCTGACGACCCAGGCCGCGTCCCGGCGACCGTACGCACCGGACGCAAACGCAGTTGGAAGCGTCTCTCTGTTCTCCGCCTCGACGGTGTACAGGGGCTCGTGCCGTCGGTAGTCGCGCGCCTGCGATTCGATGACCGACTTCGTAAGCGCCATCGTGTGCTAGTTTCACATGTGGTGCTGTCAGCGTTTCCCCGCCCCAGTAGAGACCTCGCGCGAGCCGTCGTTTCTCGGGACGTACCAGTAGTGTGGTAGAAAGCCTCATGCACGCGCAGATGATGGCTGTACACAACGGGTGCAAACACCTGGAGGACCCACAATGTCCAGTGACCAAGAGCCAGTCAAAACGATCTGTCCGTACTGCGGTGTCGGGTGTGGAATCCAAGTACAGCCGGGCGAGGAACCCGGTGACGTCCAGTTCATGCCGTGGGGCGACGCCCCGGTCAACGAGGGCCGGATCTGTATCAAAGGCGGGGCGGCGACGGAGGTCGTCGACCACGAGGACCGCCTGACCGAGCCGCTGCTCAGAGACGACGACGGCGAGTTCCGCGAAGCCACGTGGGAGGAAGCTTACGAGTACATCGTCGACGAACTCGAGCGAATTCTCGACGACTACGGCCCGGACGCGATGGGCTTTTTCTGCTCCTCGAAGGTAATGAACGAGGAGAACTACCTGCTGCAGAAGCTGGCCCGTCGCTACGGCACCAACAACGTCGACAACTGCACGCGGATGTGCCACGCGTCGACGGTCTGGGCACTTCGCACGAGTCTGGGCGCGGGCGCGATGACCAACAGCATGCGCGACCTCCGCGAGGAGTGTGATCTGTTCTGGATTCAGGGCGCGAACCCCGGCGAGCAACACCCCATCGCGAACAGCCAGTACTTCCGGCAAGCAGTGCTGGATGGGGCGACCGTCATTCAGGTCGACCCGCACGCGAACAAGACGACGCGGTC
The DNA here is from genome assembly GCF_041821085.1 of Natrinema sp. HArc-T2. Lineage (NCBI taxonomy): Archaea > Methanobacteriati > Methanobacteriota > Halobacteria > Halobacteriales > Natrialbaceae > Natrinema > Natrinema sp. HArc-T2. The sequence continues at coordinate 588,972 of NZ_JBGUAZ010000001.1, forward strand.
GTTCCAGATCGACGACACGGACCGCCACCAGCATCTCCAGTTGAATCCCGGGACCGATATCCCGCTCTTGAATATCGTCCTCAAGACGATCCTCGAGCACCACGACGAAAACCCCGACGACGGCTGGATCGACGAGGAATTTATCGAGGAACGCACCGAGGGGTTCGAGAACCTCAAAGAAACACTCGCGGACTTCGACAAGGAGGCCGCAGCCGAGGAGTGTGGCCTCGACCTCGAAGAGATCGAACGCGCGGCGGAGAAGTACGCGAAGGCGGATAACGCGGCCATCTTCACCGGCATGGGGATGAGCCAGCACGCATGCGGGGTCGACAACGTTCAAAACGAGATCAACCTGGCGCTGATCACGGGTAACCTCGGTCGTCCGGGAACGGGGGTCAACCCACTGCGCGGGCAGAACAACGTCCAGGGTACCTGTGACGTCGGCGCGATGCCGAACGTCCTACCAGGCTACCAGCTCGTCGACGACGACGAGGCCCGCGAATCGGTCGAAGATGTCTGGGGCTTCGAAATCCCCGACGAGCCAGGGCTGACGAACGTCGAGATCTCCTACGAAGCCGGCGACTCGGTCAAGGGGCTGTACGTGATGGGCGAAAACCCCGTGATGAGCGAACCAGACGCCAACAGCGTCGCAGACCGGCTACAGGATCTCGAGTTCATGGTCGTCCAGGACATCTTCATGACCGAGACCGCGGAGTTCGCGGACGTAATCCTCCCGGCGACGACCTGGGCCGAACGCGGCGGCACCGTCACGAACACCGATCGGCGCGTCCAGCGCATGCGCGGCGTCGGGAAGGTCCACGAGAACACGAAACACGACCTCGAGATCGTCAGCGAGGTCGGGAAGCGGTTGTTCGAGGAGGAGGTGTTCGACTTCGACGACCCCGAGGTCGTCTTCGAAGAACTCCGGCAGGTCTGTCCGAGCTACCACGGGATGACCTACGACCTGCTTGGCGAGGAGGGTCTGCACTGGCCCTGCTACGAACTCGGCGACGAGGGCGATCCGTTCCTCTACGAGGACGAGTTCGACACCGACAGTGGCCTCGGCCACATCGAGGGCGTCGAACACACCCCACCGGCGGAGACGCCCGACGACGAGTATCCGCTGATCCTCACGACCGCGCGACTCGAGGAACACTACAACACCGGGACGATGAGCACGCGCTCGCCGACGCTCAACCGGCAGACCCCGGAGAACTTCGTCGACGTCCACCCCGAAGACGCCGAACGCTACGGCATCGAGGACGGCGAGTACGTGAAGCTGCGCTCGCGACGCGGCGAGATCACGCTCGAGGCCCACGTCACCGAGGACACGAAGGAGGGCGTGGTGTGGACGACGCCACACTTCGCCGCCGCCTCGGCGAACAAGCTGACGAACCACGTGCTCGACGAGCGGGCGAAGATCCCCGAGTACAAGGCCGCCGCCGCGGAGATCGACGTCGACATCGAGCCCGCGGATCGAGCGGCTGGCGACGACTGAGATCGGCGGTATCAATCGGTGCCAGCACACTCCCGCCCCGTCGTGCGGACGCATCGAGTTAGACACCGAGGCCGGCACCGAACGGCAGTCTGACAGCGACAGCCACGTCCGCGCCAACACTGTCTCGAGGTGCGGATCGATCAGACAGCCTGAGTTTCATGGTGAATCGGGATAGCGGTAAGTTTTACAACGAGGTTCGTGGTGCGTTGCATGAGGTTCGATACCTAATGTCAATGGACGCAGTCGTATACCAGGGACCGCACGACGTAGCCATCGAAGAGGTTGACGAACCAGAGATCGAGCACGAGAACGACGTGATAATCGATATCACGACGACGTGTATCTGTGGTTCGGACCTCCATATGTACGAGGGACGAACCGCAGCCGATCCGGGAATCGTCTTCGGTCACGAGAACATGGGAACCGTCACCGAAGTCGGCGACGCCGTGACGACTCTCGAGGAGGGTGATCGCATCGTGCTGCCGTTCAACGTGGCCTGTGGCTTCTGTCGGAACTGTGAGAACGGCTATACCGGCTTCTGTACCAACGTCAACCCCGGCTTCGCCGGCGGTGCGTATGGGTACGTCGCGATGGGGCCGTACAAGGGCGGCCAGGCCGAGAAACTCCGCGTGCCGTTTGCGGATTTCAACGCGTTGAAACTGCCGGAAGGCGACACACACGAGGACTCCTTCGCGCTGCTGGCGGACATCTTCCCGACGGGGTGGCACGGCACCCGACTCGCGAATCTCCAACCCGGCGAGTCGATCGCGATCTACGGGGCCGGTCCCGTCGGCCTCATGGCCGCCTACAGCGCCAAGATTCAGGGCGCGTCCGAGATCTACGTCGTCGACCGCGTCGACAGTCGCCTCGAGATGGCCGAAGACCACTGTGACGCCCACGCTATCAACTTCGAGGAGGGCGACCCGGTCGAGCAGATCGTCGATGCCCACGGCGATGAAGTCGACAAGGGCGTCGACGCCGTCGGGTATCAAGCGATCGACCCCGAGACGGATCCGGGCGACGACGCCTACGATCCGGCCCGGGAGAACCCTGCGGTCGTCCTCAACCAGCTCATCGAGACCGTTCGACCGACCGGCCAACTCGGCATTCCGGGGCTGTACGTGCCGTCCGATCCCGGCGCACCCGACGAGATGGCGGCACAGGGACGGCTCGGCATCGACTTCGGCAAGCTCTTCGAAAAGGGGCTGAAGCTCGGAACTGGCCAGTGTAACGTCAAAGAATACAACCGGGAGCTACGAGATATGATCATCGAGGGACGGGCTGACCCCAGCTGGGTCGTCTCCCACCGCGTCGACTTAGAGCAGGCACCCGAGATGTACGAGAAGTTCGACGAACGCGAGGAAGGCGTCACCAAAGTCTTGCTCGAGCCATAGCGCTCCGTCGTCGACCGCCATTTTTCCTCGAGGTCTCGGACTGTCGTCCGCCAGTCTCAGCTTCGCAGCCAGGCTTTCGGGTGGTCGTCGCGAAGGTGATCCTGGTACCGCTTGATCAGCGCGGGGTACGATCCCGCAACCGCATACCAGTCGCAGTGGTCGCATTCTCGTTCGACCGTGTCAGTCGCGCTCTGTACGTATCCGCCGCGTTGGTGCATGCTCATCGCGCTCTGCTGTGACGATATAACCTTTCTGTCTCGGCCGGAGAAACAGGTATGGTCCAGACTGACATAGCCTGCTGTATGTGCCAGTACTGCAGTTACTCCTTTCACGACGGCTGGACGCAACTGCTCGAGTACGACGACATCTATCAAGATGCCCTCCCCGACCGAGTGACCGACCAGTCGACACACGGCTTTCACGAGTCCTGGGAGGAACTCAGCGACGAACTCGAGTTGTAGGACAGCGAGTGGCGAGCTTGCCACTGCACCCCATCCGTCCGATCACACGACGGCCCAGCGACCGGCGCAGAGCGCGGTTCAGGTGGCATGCGAGAGCGGGAACGGATCGGTGACGGACTCGGCCAACTCTGATTCGTCGCCATCGATCACACACGCCTCGAGTTCCTCGCGAATCCGCCGTTCGTTCATCGAGCGACCGATGATCACCAGTCGCGTGCAACGGTCGTCTTCGGGCCGCCACTCGCCGATCGGGCCAGCTTGAACCGACGGACCGGCCTGACTGACGCCGATTACGTCGTCGTGGGTGGCGACATGACAGACGCCTTTGGCCCGGACGATCGGCCCGTCCCAGTCCTCGAGCCAGGCCGCAAGTCGTGCCGGGTGGAACGGTCGATCAGACTGGAAGACGAACGACGAGACGCCGTGTCGGTCGGCCACGCTCTGTTCGCTGTCGTGGGCGTGGTCGTCTCCACCTCGATGTCCCTCCTCGCCGTGATCGTGTCCCTCACCACGCAGGTGGCGTTTCCATCCCGGCGAGCGCTTCGCCGTCTCGAAGTCGAACGCTCCAGTATCGAGGACGATGTCCGGGTTCACCTCACAGTAGGTCGTCCGGAGCCGTTTCGCCCGCGGTTGGAGAGTGTCGACGACGGCCTCGATCTCTGCGAGTGCCTCCTCGGGGACCATATCGGACTTGTTGAGCAGCAACACGTCACAGAACTCGATTCCCTCCACGAGAACCTCACTCAACGGTCGGTCTTCGTCAGGCTGGGCGGTCTCCGGGAGTTGCTCCCCAGCGTCGAACTCCTTCCAGAACCCGTACGTATCGAGGACGGTCACCATGGTATCCACCCGGAACAGATTCGTCGGATCGACGTCGCTTTCGTCCGTCCCGTCGGTGAACACCTGCGCGATCGGAATCGGTTCGCTGATCCCCGACGCCTCGACCAGCAGGTAATCGAAGTCGCGACGCCGTGCCAGTCGCGTTGCTTCCTCGAGGAGATCTCCCTGCAGCCGACAGCAGATACAGCCGTTCGAAAGGTCGACGATCCCCTCGTCGTCGGACTCTCGAGCGAGTAGTTCCGCGTCGACGTTTATTTCACCCATATCGTTGACGATCACCGCGATCCGCCGGTCGCCCGGATTCGACAGGACGTGGTTGATGAGCGTCGTCTTCCCCGCACCGAGATAGCCGCTGACGATCGTTACGGGAGTCGTGTCGTTGCGAGCCATGCGATACCAGATGTCACGATAGAAGCGCTACTAAGTGATCGGGTCGCTGTCACTGACAGTATCGCACACAGAACTGTCGCGAGTCGACCTCGAGCGATGTGTCCCCGCTCTGGACGGCTTTACGGTTGGGCGATCCGATTCAGACACAGTCCGGACGAGTGTCGATACGTCGCTCACTCGCCAACGCGGTCGCCGACCACGTCACTCGCACTCGAGAACTCGCCCCGGTTTGAACGCGTTGCTGTCGACAGGACGGCGCGTTACTCGTCAGGAAGGCGGCTCTTGCGGTAGATTTTCGCGGTTTCCATGTCGACCTCATCGAGCCCGACGATGATGTCCGCTTCGGGGGACAGATCCTCGGCCTCCCAGCTCTCGAGGAACATGACAGCGTCGCTACGGTGGGCGTAGGGGCGTGGGTCGATACCCATCGGGTCGTCGGCGGCCTCCTTGTCGGTGATGAGAACGAAGTTGGCCGTCGTCGCGTCGATGAGATCGTGGGTCTCGTAGTCGGTCGTCCACGCGCCCTGGATCGGCGAGTCGGGCGTTGACGACACTTTGTATGCGAACAGACACCCTGGGAGATCGAAGACGGCCGCCTGCCCGTTTTCGTGGACGAGTTGGCTGTTGCCGAAGTACTTCATTACCGGCATGCCACAGACATCACAGCGTTGTGATCTGGTGAATTCGACTGGCCCCTCTTCGACACCCTCGATCGAGGGTTCGTACACCTGTGCCTGTTCGTCGTCACCGTCCTCGGAGCCGTTCACGCCGAGACAGCCGGCAATGCCCACTGTCGCGCCGGCTCCCAGCGCGCCCAGCAGCCGACGTCGCCCGAGACTGTCGTGTTCGCACATACTCGTCTGTAGCCACCCGGTAATCAAAACCGACATGGTTCACCCATCGAATCTTGCCGTGGCGTGTTCACTCGAGTCGCGCTTTCGCCAGTCGGTGACGGGCGCGAAACATGGCCGCGAAGCCGGGCTTCGAGAACGGGTCGGCAATGTCGCCGAGCGGACCGAACGGCAGCTCGTAGTCGACGCGATCTCGGATGACGGTCCGATCGCCGTCAGCGAAAAAGCTGTGCGTGTGTTCCCACCGATCGAACGGTCCGTGGACCATCTCGTCGCGGAAGTACGCCGCGCCGTCCTCGCGCTCGCGGGCCGTAATCACCGACGTCCAGTGCTGGCGCGGCCCCACGCCGAACGGCTGGATCGACAACGCGACTTCCGAGCCGGGCTCGAGCACGTCCGGGTCCGGCTGGCCGTCCGGCCCGATCACGCGTTCGACCTGCAGATGCATCCAGTCAGGGGTCACTGCCTCGAGCCCGGAGATCCGAGCGTGAAACCCCCAGACGTCGTCGAACGACGACCGGACCGTCGTCTCGCGTTCGTACGTTGGCATGGGCACGTCTACGGTTGCCATCCTGAAAACATCGGTCCCGAAATCAGCGGCGACGGAGCACGCCAAGCGGTGTCTGTTCCGCTGTCTTATTTCAGTCGCTCCTGCAGGAACGACGGGTGAGCTGCGGTGACACCGTCGATTTCGAGCAGTTCGTCGGAGATGATCTCGCCGAGTGCGTCGCCGTCTTCGGCACGCACCTCGGCCATCAGCATATGGTCGCCGCTGGAACTGTAGAGGGCCTCGACCTCGTCGAGGTTCTTGATTGCCTGTGTGGCTTCGACGTAGCGTTCGCTCGCGACGTCGAGTCCGACCAGCGCGATCGTTTGGCTCGAGAGCTTCTTCGGGTCCACGTCGGCGGAGTAGCCGACGATGACGCCCTCCTCTTCGAGCTGGTTGATGTACTTTCGCACCGTCGGTTTCGAGACGTTCGCCCGGTCGGCGATCTCGGCGTAGGACGCCTGTGCGTCCTCCTCGAGCACCTCGAGAATTCTATCTTCCGTCGCCTGCGCACTCATAGCAGTACGTTTTGCTTCGACGGGAAAATATCTTTTGTATACGAAAACGACGGATATCCAATCAGAAGGACCCGACGTTTTGGCTGGCGAGCACGGTGCTTGCAGGCGATTTCGACCGCGGATTCGCAGTCGGCTTCGCGAGCGACCGACTCTCGAGGCGGACTCGACGCGAAACCGACGTGAAAAACGAAACCGCTGCGGACAGGTGGACTCGAGACGGCACCCGACTGTCAGCTATGGGACAGCGTCGACAGTCGGCCTACGTGTGTCGCTCGAGCAGGTCGTAGCTGCGTTCCCACTCGGCGTCGTCGTCGAAGTACCGCTCTGCCAGTGGCTCGTCGGGCAGTTCGCCGACGGCGTGTTTCTCCTGCTGGTAGGAGGGTCGATCGTCCTCGACGTAGTAGCGGCCGGTCAGGACGGTTCCCTCGTTGAGGACGTCCTCGGTCTCACGCATCATCCGGGCAGCTTCTTCCCGGTCGGAGACGTCGAAGTCGTAGTCGTCGGACTCCTGGACGTCGACGTAGGGGACGTACTGGCGCGCGTCCTTGTTCCAGGTCGGACACTGGGTCAGGAAGTCGATGTGGGCGAAGCCGTCGTGTTCGATGGCCTCCTTGATGATCTCTTTGGCCTGGTTGGGGTTGACGGCTGCGGTGCGGGCGACGTAGCTCGCACCGGCGTTCAGCGACATCGACAGCGGCCGCAGCGGCGTCTTCGCGCTGCCCGATGGCTGGGTCTTGGACTTGTGGCCCTTGGGACTCGTCGGCGAGGTCTGGCCCTTCGTCAGGCCGAAGATCTCGTTGTTGAAGACGATATACGTGATGTCGTGGTTCTCCCGGGCCGAGTGAATGAAGTGGTTGCCACCGATCCCGTAGCCGTCGCCGTCACCGCCCGCGGCGATGACCTCGAGTTCGGGGTTTGCGAGCTTGGCGGCTCGAGCCACGGGCAGCGAGCGACCGTGGATCGTGTGGAAGCCATACGTGTCCAAGTAGCTGTTCAGCTTGCCGGAACAGCCGATACCGGTGACAGTCAGCACTTCTTCGGGCGTCTTGCCGACCTCCGGCAGCGCCTGTTTCAGCGCCTTCAGGACGCCGAAGTCACCACAGCCCGGACACCAGGTCGGCTGTGGTTCGACACCGGGCGTGTACTCGTCCCGGTCGATTTCCCGTTCCTCTCCGATCGCGTTGAATGCACTCATTGGTCAGTCACCTGCAGCTGGTTCGATTCGTACCTGTGCGGTCGGTTCGCGGTCTTCCTCGACGAAGTTGACTTCGTAGCCCTCGACGATCTCGGCGGGCTCGAAGGGGTTGCCGTTGTACTTCAGCAGGCTGGTCAGCTTCTCGCCGAACCGGCCCAGTTCCTTCTGGAGCAGGCCGCGGAACTGCGCGGTCGCGTTCATCTCGACGACCATCGCCTCGTCGACACTCTCCAAGAACTCGGTCACCTCGGCCTCCGCGAACGGCATCATGTCGGAGACGCTGATGCCTTTCACCGAGTGGCCGTCGTCGTTGAGTCGCTTGACGGCCTCCTCGACGGCACCCTGACTCGAGCCCCACGTGATGACGCCGTAGTCGGCCGTCTCGTCGCCGAAGTAGGTCTGAGTCGACGACTCTCGGCTGTCGAGGTCCTCGCGGATCGACTCGAGTTTCTCGAGGCGTCGGTCCATCTGGGCGACACGGTTGTCGGGGTCCTCATTGATGTGGCCGACGGGGCTGTGTTCGTTCCCGGTCGCGAGGAAGCGCCCGCCCTTCTGGCCGGGAATCGAGCGCTGTGAAACGCCGTTTTCGGCGTCCTCGTAGTTGAAGCGCTTGAACTTCCCGGAGTTGTCGTGGGCGGCTTCCCGGAGTTCCTCCTCGGTCAGCGTCGCGCCCAGATCCGGCTGCGGTTCGCGGTCGAAGAACTCGACATCGACGTTGGTGTTCTCACCGGAGAGCTTCTGGTCGTAGATGATGATCGACGGAATCTGATAGTCCCAGGCGATCTCGAACGCCAGTCGAGTCTGCTCGTAGGCTTCCTCGATGTTCCCGGGCGCGAAGACGACGCGCTGGGAGTCTCCCTGACTCGTATAGAGGATATGCTCTAAGTCGGACTGCTCGGGTTTCGTCGGCATCCCGGTCGAAGGACCGGCACGCATGGCCTCGATGAGGACCAGCGGCGTCTCGGTCATCTCTGCTAAGCCCAGCGGCTCGCTCATCAGAGCGAAGCCACCGCCGGAGGAGCCGGACATGGCTTTGACGCCGGCGTGGCTCGCACCGACGGCCAGCGCCGCAGCAGCGATCTCGTCTTCGACCTGCTCGGAGACGCCACCCATGTCGGGGAAGTTCTGACTGAGGATGGTAAAGACGTCCGTCCACGGCGTCATCGGGTAGCCAGCGATGAACCGACAGCCGGCGTCGATCGCGCCGTAGGCGATCGCGTTCGAACCCGACAGCAGCGCCTGCTCGGTCTCGTGGGAGCCCTCGGGGGCTCGCAGGTCGTGCTCGAAGTCGTATTCCTCGGTGACGGTGTCGTAGGCCTCGTGGAGGATCTCGAGGTTCGCCTCGAGAATGTCCCCGCCCATCGCGTCGGACATCAGGTCCTCGATGTGTTCGAGATCCATCTCGAGCAGCGCAGCCGTCGCGCCGACGCCGGCGGTGTTACGCATGACCTCACGACCGTGTTCCCGGGCGAGTCCGCGGAGGTCCATCGGGAAGACGTGCCAGTCGTTCTCCTCGGCACGAGCCTCGAGATCGAGCGCTTCGACGTCCTCCTCGCTGATGAGTCCCTCGTCGTAGATGATGATCCCGCCCTCGCGGAGTTCATCGAGGTTCTCCGAGAGAGGCTTGATCTCCTCGTTGCCGTAGAAGGCGTCTTCCTGCGGGTTGCGGGCGAAGGAGTCACCCAGTGCGAGCAGGAAGTTGTAGCCGTCTCCACGTGACTGTACCTCGTGGTCTGCGGCACGAATCTCGACGTACGTGTGGCCGCCGCGAATCCGCGACGGATAGTGTCGGTGAGTGAATACGTCGAGCCCCGAGCGCATCAGCGCCTTGGCGAAGTTCTGGCTCGTCGAGTCGATCCCGTCACCGGAACCGCCTGCGATTCGCCAGATAAGTTCGTCGCTACTCATAGTGGATCAGTGGCCGATGGGCCAACCGTATCCGAATTTTCGCACTACCGTGCCTAAAGCCTTTGCTATGGATTGACAAGTATCTTTCGTGAAGGATGAACATCCGTTGAAGAATATGTGTGATCGATCATTACTATCGGGGCGAAACGAGTAGTCCACCACCATATTCACTTACCGAGTCGAGACTCCCCACCGAACCAAACGGTCCCACCACCGTCATTACAATCAACACACAGAGACGGACACCACTCAGTGGGTGTCATATGGTCTCCTATCCCGGTGCAACCGCGACATCGTGACAGGGGACCGCATGAAACAGACACCACGGATGCCTGCGGTTTCGTCGGTAGCTTTTATACGGCCCCCATGTTGTATGTTCCCATGGGATACATCGTCCGGATGCCGAAACTCGGTCTCGAGATGGAACGCGGAACACTTCTCGAGTGGGCCGTCAGCGAGGATGAGTCGGTTTCTGAGGGGGACCTGATCGCCGAAGTCGAGTCCGAAAAGAGTATCGGAGAGATCGAAGCCCGCGAAGACGGAGTCGTGCGACGGACCTACCTCGAGGTCGACGAGACGGTTCCGCCGGGGACCCCGATCGGGATCGTCGCGCCGAGCGAGGCCGACATCAGCGACCTCGAGGCCGAAGCGACGAGCGACTTAGAGGCCAACGTCGAGGTCGAGGAGGCTGAACCCGAGCCCGAACCGGACGAGCCCGCGGCTGAAACAGCCGCGAGCGAGCCCGAAGCAGGCGCCGGCGGCGAGACAGCGGATGAGAGCAGGGCCTCACCCCGTGCTCGAGACCGGGCAGCGGAACTGGGTGTCGAACTGGCGACCGTCGAGGGAACCGGCTATCAGGGCGCGATCACCGAGGACGACGTCGAACGGGCGGCAAGTGAGGGAACGGGCGCGGGCGGCGGTGAGCCGGACGCCTCGCCGCGAGCGCGCGCTCGCGCTGACGAACTGGGTGTCGACCTCGCGAGCGTCGAGGGGACCGGCTATCAGGGGGCGATCACCGAAGACGACGTCGAGGCAGCTGCCACAGCGGAGACCGGCGGAACGAGCCGGACCCTTGCCGAACAGCGACCGTTCGGTGGGATGCGCAAGACGATCGCCTCGCGACTGAGCGAGAGCGACCGCGAGGCCGTCCACGTGACCGTCCATCGCGAGGCCGACGCCGAGGCGCTGCTTTCGGCTGCCGACGCCGCAGACGCCACTCTCGCAACCGACGTCTCGGTTCAGGACGTGCTCCTTCAGGTCATCTCGGCGACGCTCGCGGACCATCCCGCGTTCAACGCGACATTCGAAGACGACGTCCACGAACTCTGGGAGGAACACAACCTCGGTATCGCCGTCGACATCGAACAGGGACTGATTGCGCCGGTGCTTCCGGATGTCGGGGCAAAATCGCTTGCCGAAATCGCCGA